>NZ_JALJES010000030.1:0-76301 GCF_023242525.1 Pseudomonas sp. MWU12-2319 | reverse complement strand
CGAAGCGGGGTTTTCTTTTGACCATTCCAACGTCCTGTCGGCTGCCGTCCTGGCGATGGTCGATCTTCCCTGATCCTGTGCACATCCTTGCGCAGCAGTGATGGATCCAGAATAGGGCAGCCGCTCAAACGCTCATAGAGGCGATTGCGGGCGCGGCGTGTAAGCCTTTCGCTATTGCCGTGTTTTTTTCCCACTGCAATACGCCACACAGCCCTTTCACTATCATCTCGACTTCCTGCTTGTCGATCACCAGCGGCGGCAGCAGGCGAATGGTCTTGCCCCGTGTCACGTTGATCAACAAGCCCTGGTCCCGGGCCGCGATCAGCGCCAGGTCACGTACCGGCTGGTGCAGTTCGACACCGATCATCAGGCCTTGCCCACGTATCGCCAGGACCTGCGGACAACCGCTCAGTTCGGCCCGTAGCCGTGCCAGCAAATGCTCCCCTTGCTGCCGGGCATTCTCCACCAAGCCCTGCTCCTCGATGATATCGAGCACGGTGCAGCCGGCCCGACAGGCCAGCGGGTTACCGCCAAAGGTGCTGCCGTGGCTGCCAGGAGTAAACAGCTCGGCGGCCTTGCCCCGCGCCAGGCAAGCGCCGATGGGAATGCCATTGCCCAAGCCCTTGGCCAGGGTCATCACGTCCGGGACAACGCCTTCGTGCTGGAAGGCGAACCACTGGCCGGTGCGGCCGATGCCGGTCTGGATCTCGTCGAGCATCAGCAACCAGGAGCGCCGCTTGCACAGGTCGCGGACGGCCTTCAGGTAGCCTGGCGGCGGCAGTTGCACACCGCTTTCGCCCTGGATCGGCTCCATCAGTACCGCGCAGATCCGCTGGCCGTGGCTGCGGGCAATGCTGTGCAACAGCGCCAGGTCACCGTATGGCACCTTGATGAAGTCCCCCGGCAGGTCATGGAAGCCCAGGCGCACCGCCGGACCGTCGCTGGCGGACAAGGTGCCCAGGGTACGGCCGTGGAAGGCATTCTCCATGACCACCACCAGGGGTTTCTCGATCCCTTTGTGCCAGGCATGCAGTCGCGCCAGCTTCAGCGCCGTTTCATTGGCCTCGGCGCCGGAGTTGTTGAAGAACACCCGGTCCATGCCCGATAGCTGGACCAGGCGTTGGGCCAAGTGTTGCTGCCAGTCGATGCTGTAGAGGTTGGAGGTGTGCAGCAACAGGCCGGCCTGCTCGCAGATGGCACTCACCAGGCGCGGGTGGGAGTGACCGATATTGGTCACCGCCACGCCGGCCACGGCATCCAGGTACTCACGGCCTTCGCGATCCCACAGGCGGGTGCCCAGCCCTTTGACGAACCCCAGGTCCAGTGGTTGATAGGTGGTCATCAGGCTAGCGGCGGTCATGGCATCGAGCTCCAGGCATGGGGTGGTGCTGGCAGTATCGTTAGCCACCTGAGCTGGATAAACTGCGTTGTGCTTCAATCATTTTAAAGCTGAGATTGATAATGGATCTTTTCCAGGCAATGCGGGTGTACGTGACCGTGGTGGAGAGCGGCAGCATGACCGCCGCCGCCCTGGAGTGCGGCATTTCCACCACCATGGTCGGCAATCACCTGCGCTCACTGGAGCAACGGCTCGGGGTCAGCCTGCTTAACCGTACGACTCGTCGTCAGCGCCTGACCGAGTTCGGCTCGACCTACTATCAGCGCTGTCTTGAGGTGCTGGGGCTGGTGGCGGACTCCGAGCGCCTGGCCGAACAGGCCCAGGGCGAGCCCAGCGGTATCCTGCGGATCACCGCGCCGCTGACCTTCGGCTCCGAACGCCTGGCACCGGCCCTGAGTGAGTTCGTGCTGCGGTATCCCCGGATCAAGCTGGACGTAATGCTCAGCAACCAGCGCGAAGACCTGATCGACAGCGGCTTTGATGCGGCGATCCGCCTGGGTGCGCCCGACCCCTCGGCGCTGATTGCCCGGCCCCTGGAAAACTATGCGCTGACCGTCTGTGCGTCGCCGTCGTACCTGAAACGGCGCGGGACACCGATCATCCCCCAGGACCTGGAACATCACGACTGCCTGGCCTTCGCCTACCCGGCGGGCGACGACTGGCGGACGGTGGAAAAACAGTGGAGCCTGAGCGGCCCGGAGGGGGAAATCCTGGTACCGGTGAGCGGCCCGATGACCATCAACAGTTCTTCGGCGTTGTACCAGGCGGCGCTCTCCGGAATGGGCATCGTGATGCTGCCGGATGCGTTGCTGCGCGACGATCTGCGCGAAGGCCGACTGGTGCCGCTGCTGGGGACATACAAGCTGCCCAGCCGGCCGATGAACCTGCTTTACGCGCAAGACCGCTACCGACTGCCCAAGCTGCGCAGCTTCGTGGAGTTCGCACTGGAGAAGTGGGGCAAGCCCTAGCAGGCCGAGCACACCGTGTGGGAGCCGGCCTGCCTGGATGCTCGTGGCTTATTTGGCGATAGCCTTGGCCGCATCTTCAATGATCGCCGCGACCTTGTCCGGATGGGACACCATCACCACATGGGACGCGCCCTTGATATCCACCGTCTCCCTGGAGCCCGCGCGATCAGCCATGAACTTCAGGGCCGCTTCGGGAATGTTCTTGTCCGCCGAACCGTAGATAAACCAGGACGGCAGGGTTTTCCAGGCCGGATCACCCGAGCCTTCCTTCAACGCGGCCTCGGCGACCGGGCGCTGGGTCGCGGCCATCAGCGCGGCCTCCTTGGGGGCGACATCGGCGGCGAACTGCGCGGCGAATTTATCCTGCTGGATAAACAGGTCCACCGTGCCATCTTTCAACGGCACCGGCGGCGCCAGGGTCGGGCCCAGGGTGCTGCCCGGAAAACGGCCGGAGAGTTCGATCGCGGTCTCGCCTTTTTCCGGGGCGAAGGCGGCGACATAGACCAATGCCTTAACGTTGGAACGGCCATGGACCGCGTTGGAAATCACCGAGCCACCGTAGGAATGCCCAACCAGGATCACTGGACCTGGTGTATGTTCGACGATGTCAGCCACATAGTCCGAATCGCTTTTCACGCTGTGCAGCGGGTTGGCGACGGCGATCACCGGATACCCCTTGGCCTGCAGGCGGGCAATCACCCCATTCCAGCTGGAAGACTCGGCAAAGGCGCCGTGCACCAGCACCACCGTGGCTTTCTGGTCCGGCTGCGCGGCAGCGGCGGCCGAACCCGCCCAGCCCATCGACAAGGCTCCAGCCGCGATGGCGACGGCGGCGAAGAGTTTGGAGACGGCAGAAAAACGGAACATTTGCATTGGTATTCCCTCTCGCATGAAATGGCTGACCCACCGGAAGCGGCGGCGTCCAGGTCGCTGAACGTGGGGCCATGATGGGCAAAACAGCTTTACGAATGGCGCCTTCCTGTCGATGATATGCGCCAGATCGTCTAATTCCAGCGTTAACGAGAGGGAAAGAATGGATCGCCTGTCGACCTTGCTCACGCACTTCGGCATCGCCGCCGACACCTTCCACAGTGGCCTCCTGCGAGGCAATGCCGAGGTCGATGGCCTGGAACCCCGCGGGCACGTGCACCTGCTGAAAAGTGGCCGGGTCAACCTCGAGAGCGGCGGCAAGCTGCTGCGCATCGAAGAACCGAGCCTGATCCTGATCCCCCGTCCCCTGCCCCATCGCCTGGTTGCCAGCAAGGCCGACGCCGCCGAACTGGTCTGCGCGGCGCTGCGTTTCGATGGCGGTATCGACAATCCGCTGTCCGTGGCCTTGTCCGACACCATCGTGATGCCGCTCGCCGCGGTGCCCATGCTCGAGGGCAATCTCGAGTGGCTGTTCGCTGAGGCCTTCGCCGAACACTGTGGCCGCGAAGCGGTGATGAACCGCCTGTTCGAACTGATGGTGATCCAGTTCCTGCGGCACATGATGGCCTACCACAGCATGACCACCGGGATGATGTCGGGCCTGGCGGACCTGCGCCTGGCTCGGGCCATGACCATGATGCACAACCATCCCGAGCGACCCTGGACCGTGGCCGACCTGGCGCAGGAGTCGAATATGTCCCGGGCCAGTTTCGCCGCGCAT
This sequence comes from Pseudomonas sp. MWU12-2319, assembly GCF_023242525.1. Lineage (NCBI taxonomy): Bacteria > Pseudomonadati > Pseudomonadota > Gammaproteobacteria > Pseudomonadales > Pseudomonadaceae > Pseudomonas > Pseudomonas sp. MWU12-2319. The sequence goes on along the minus strand of NZ_JALJES010000030.1, from coordinate 72,283 downwards.
TTTCACAAAGTGGTCGGCCAGACTCCGGCAGACTATGTGCTCAGCTGGCGTGTCAGCCTGGCCCAGAAGCGTTTACGCGAGGGTCGGCCGATTGCCCTGATTGCCGATGAGGTCGGTTATGAAAGCCCATCGGCCCTGGCGCGGGCCTTTCGCCGCAAGATCGGTGAAAGTCCGCGGGAGTGGTTGGCGCGACAGTCAGCCTGAATCAGAACAGGCACAAACTCGGCTATTGTTGAGCCGGGCACCCCAGGGCACTTTCGCCTGGCCAATCGATCAGACCCAAGAACACCGTCGCCTGCCTGCTGCCTCGTGCATCGGCAACAGCGCCCATGGACCGATACAAGGATCAGTACACCGTTATGTTCGAACACATCGACTTCAACTACCTGCTCGCCACCTACGGCTATTGGGCCATCTTCATCGGCTGCCTGCTGGAAGGGGAAACCATCCTGATCCTCGGCGGGGTGGCGGCGCACCAGCAGGTCCTGCACCTGCCGCTGGTGATCTTCTGGGCCAGCCTCGGCGGGATGCTCGGCGACCAGGCGCTGTTCTGGACCGGACGTTATTTCGGCGCCCGTCTGCTACCCCGCCTGCATCGCCAGCAGGCCGCCATAGAACGGGTGACGGGACTCATTCAACGCCACCCGCTGACCTCGATCTTTGCCGTACGCTTCCTCTATGGCATGCGCCTGGTGGGTCCGCTGGTAATCGGTGCCAGCCGGCTATCGCCGCTGCGCTTCAGCCTGATGAACCTGCTCGGAGCCGTGGTCTGGGCCATGCTCTTTGCCACGGCCGGTTATTGGGCCGGCGGCTTCCTCGAAAGCCTGCTGGGCAATCTCAAACCCTATCGCCTGCGCATCGTGATCGGCGTAGTGGTCATCGTTGCCGGGATCGCCCTGATCCGCCATCTGCGGGCCAAGGCGCGGGAACGTCAGAAAGCCTGAGCCAGGCTCAGACCCGGAAGCGCCCGACCAGTCCCTGCAACGAAGTTGCCAGCCGCGACAACTCATGGCTGGCGGCGCTGGTCTGGTCGGCCCCGGTCGCCGAGCGGATCGACAGGTCGCGGATGTTCACCAGGTTACGGTCGACTTCCCGGGCCACCTGGGCCTGTTCTTCCGCCGCGCTGGCGATCACCAGGTTGCGCTCGTGGATTTCATGCACCGAGGCGGTGATGGTCACCAGCGCTTCGCCGGCCCGTTCAGCCAGGGCCAACGTACTGGCGGCACGGGCGGTGCTGGTGTGCATCGACTCCAGGGCCAGGGTCGAACCGCTGCGCATACCGGAAACCATCTGTTCGATCTCCTGGGTCGACTGCTGGGTGCGATGGGCCAGGGCACGCACCTCATCGGCCACCACCGCAAAGCCGCGCCCGCTCTCACCGGCACGGGCCGCCTCGATGGCGGCATTCAGTGCCAGCAGATTGGTCTGCTCGGCAATGGCGCGAATCACTTCCAGCACCTTGCCGATGCCCTGGGACTGATCGGCCAGCGAACGTACCAGCTCCCCGGTGCGCTCGACGTCCCCGGACAGCGCACTGATGGCGCCGAGAGTTTCACTCACCCGCTCCTGGCCGAGCCGCGCCGATTCGCTGGATTTGCGGGTGGCATCGGAGGTGGACACGGCATTGCGCGCCACCTCTTCCACCGCCGTGGTCATTTCGTTGACCGCCGTGGCCGCCTGTTCGATTTCATGGTTCTGCTGTTGCAGGCCCTCGGTGCTGCCCCGGGTGACCGTATTCAGTTCGTCCGCCGCGGTGGTCAGCGAGGTCGCCGAACCGCTGATGCCTTGCAAAGTGTCACGCAAGGTTTGCTGCATGGTGGCCAGGGCTTCGAGCAGGTGACTGACTTCATCGTCACCGTGGCTTTCGATACGCTGGGTCAGGTCGCCCCGCGCCACATTCTGCGCCGCGCTCAGGGCCTGCCCCAGGGGTTTGACGATACTGCGCGTGAGCAACGTCGCCAGGCCCACGGTGGCCAGGGCCGCCAGGACAACAAACAGGATCACGATCATCCGCGAGTTGCTGTAGTGCTCCTCGGACTTCTGGCTCTCGGCCGCCACCTGTTTGGTAAAGAGGTCGGCCAGGTCGGTCAGTTGCTTGCCGGAACCGTCCACCACGGTCTTCATGTCCACCAGCAGCAGCTTGATCAGTTCGTCGCGCCGGCCCTGCTCGGCCAGGGTGAAGGATTGGGCGATACCGGCACGGTACGCGGCGAAGGTTGTCTTGAACTGGTCATACAACAGCCGGGCCTCGGGGGTGGTGACCAGTTTGTCGTAGGCGACGATCCGCTCGCTCAATTCCTTGTCGCGCACGTCCATCTGGCCGCGGTACACCGCGATGTTCTTCGGGTCCTGGTCGAGGGCCATGCGCAGGGAGATGGTGCGGATGCGCAACATGATCTCGCGGATCTCGTCACCGCCACGAATACTCGGCAGCCATTGGGTTTCAACCGCTACCTCGCCTTCGCGGATGTTCGACATCTGGCCCAGGGCGAACACCCCCAGCAAGGCCACCAGCACCGCGATCAAGGCAAAACCCAGCGCCGCGCGAGGCGCGATATTCAGTTGACGAAGAAACATGACGACCGCCTTTTTTGTTATGGCTTCGGGTCAGCGACCCCTGCCCTTAGCTTCAGAGTTGGCAGGCTATCGGCACGTCGTACGACAACTTGAAATAATTGCCGAACCCTTTCACTCGTACACTGGCTTGTCTCAGGGAGCTTTCTGTCCGGGGCCGGGGACGATATTGACCTTGTAGATAATGCGCGTGTGGTAGCCCGCCTGCAGGATTTTCGTGGCGCGCTGATTGATGGCGTCGGCCTTGGCCTCATCGGCCGAGACGCTGTGCAGTTGCGTGCGCTGGGTGCGGGCTTGCCAGCTGGATACGCCCTGGTCCGGCGCGCAGGGCTGCGCGGCGAAACTGACCTTACCGTCCTGGCTGACACACTTGTAGGCATCGGCGCTGAAGGCCGAACAGGAGGCGCCAAGGAGGAGAACGAAGACCAGGCATCTGCCCATAGGTGTGCACCCCTGTAGGTGTTGGCTGTCCACAGATAAAAGAAAACCCGCCGAAGCGGGTTTTCTTCAAAGCATTCCGACATCCCGTCGGCGGCCTCCATGGCCCGGTTCGATCATCCTTGATCCTGCACACATCCTTGCGTAGCAGCGATGGGTGTAGATTAAGCCCGGCCATGAACGGTCAACAGAGGAGATCAGTGCCACGGCATGTAAGCCTTTCGCCATACATGGATCCAATCCTCGCTACCACGAGCAGCACCGCTCATGGCGCCAGGACAGGCATGCTTGCGCGGTCATGGCTGGCATCAGTCGTTTCATCGAGCAGCACATCGGCCTCCACAACCCCCAGTTGCAGGAGGATTGCCTCCCACTTCGAATGATCCTCGGCGGCAAACCCGTGGAGGGCCTTGGGCAGAATCCGCGCAAAGAACAAGTGTTTCTCGGTATCCAGCCCCAGGTACATTACCTTCGCCACTTCAGCGAGCATCTGGCTTCGTGTTCCGGGCGACGCGGCCCCATGGCGACTGCGCGGCTGCGCCCCTGGCTCATCGACGAGCAGCTCCAGGTGAGTATTCACGCGGATGTGGGCCACGAGCGCAAAGGTGATCGTGGCCAGATCGCGTTGCCAGCCATGGTGGAGCTCGGCGTAGAGCCCCTGCAAGCGCAGATAGGTCGCGGACAGCGGCAGCTCCAGGTCTTTCCAATCCTCGCTGGCCAGGCAACGGCAGACAGCATTCAGCGCCGCGTCGACGTTTTCGACCGCGAGGGAAGGCGCCCAGGCGTTACCCGCCACGAGCTCATCCCCGGGCTGGACCTTCTCCACCAGAAAGATCAGCGAGGCCTGATACAGCGCCCGGCACAGCTCGCGCAGTTTCTGGATATCGCCTGCACGCTTGCCCGCGCAGCCGGCCACCATCACACAGGGTTGCGCGTTCATATCAGACTCCCGGCGGGCTCAGTCATGCAGCGGTACCTCGAATGTTCGATTGGGCAGTTTCAACACGTAGGGAGAACCTCTTCAATCAGCACGGCATGCAGGGGAACAATGGCGTCTTGATACTAGCGAGCGGATGTCTTCTTGATCAGGGCAAGTTCGACTAGAATCCTCCGGACTTTATTGCTCGAGCGACCAGTAAAATGCAGGTTCAGAGAGCCGTGATCGCCGCCATCGAGTTCCTTCCTGGCGAGCCACTGGTACAACAGATCGTCGACCGTTTCTCGGCTGCCATCAACCAGGGCTCCCTACAGCACGGGGCCAAGTTGCCGCCGATTCGCGAACTCTCCGATCTCATGGGGGTCGGCAAGTCGACGGTGGTCGAATCACTGGACCGGCTGCGGGCCAAGGGCCTGATCACTTCGCGCCAGGGCTCGGGGCACTACGTCTCACGGCTCAGCGCGGCGGTGCAGGCCGGAGTCGGCCGTGAGCTGCTGCCGCAGGACACCCTGAGCGTGGTGCGCCGGGGCCTGCTGCTGGACAACGGAGCCCTGCGCCCCGGCTGCGGTTTCCTGCCCTCCTCCTGGTTGCCTCGCGAGGAATTGCTCAAGGCCGCTCGCGGCACCCTGCGGGCCACCACCCTGCGCATGGGTGAAGTCGGCGTGCCCGCCGGTTACCCGCCGCTACGCCAGGCCCTGCGGGTGAAGCTGTCGACCCTGGATATCGACGTCCCGGTGGAACAGATCATCACCACGGCCAACACCCTCCAGGCCATCGACATGCTTATGCGCCTGTTGATCAAGCCCGGCGACACGGTGCTGCTGGACGACCCGTGCTACTTCAACCTGCGGGCGAACCTGGTGCTGCACGGCGCGCGGATCGTCAGCATTCCCCGCGGCCGTGACGGCCTGGACTTCAACCAGCTCGAACAGCTGCTCGACAGTCATCGCCCGATGCTCTACCTGACCAACAGTACGCTGCACAATCCCACCGGCCATTCCTTTTCCCCGGCCCAGGTCTATCGGTTGCTGGAGCTCAGCCATCGCTACGGCTTCCATATCATCGAAGACGACCTGTATGGCGATATCCAGCAGAAACAGACCCCTCGCCTCGCGGCGGCCGGCGGCCTGGACAACATCAGCTATGTCTCGGGGTTCACCAAGATACTCAGTGCCAACTGCCGGCTCAGCTACCTGGCGCTGCGGCCGGAGCTGGCCGCGCGGATGATCGACCTGAAGATGTCGAGCGGCTGCGTGACCTCGGAGCTGGTGGAACAGATCATCTATCGAATGCTCAGCGACGGCAGCTACACCCGGCACGCCCGACGCCTGATCGATCGCTTGTATGCGGCCAACAACCGCGTAGCCCGCTGGCTGGGCGAAGCCGGCTGTTCGGTGGCGTCATGCCCGGGCGAAGGGCTGTTCATCTGGGCCCGCCTGCCGGCCGGAATCGAGGCCGAGACCCTGGCCCGCAAAGGCCTGGAAAACGACATCGTGCTGGCCCCCGGGACCTTGCTCAGCGCCGGCCCCGAAGCCTCGAGCTTTCTGCGCTTCAACGTCGCCCACAGCGACGACGAACGGGTCCGCGAGCGCTTCCTGCGTTTGCTCCAGGCCTGAGCAAAAAAAAGCCCCGCGCTTCTTGCGAAGGCGGGGCTTTTTCAATAGCCGGTGGACTCAGCGGGCGTAAGTCAGCAGCAACTCACTGGGCACCTTGAAATCCAGCGACATCATCACGCTCAGGGCAGTGATGGTGAAGATCGAGAACACAAACAGCTTGCGTGCCCAGACCGTGTCATCCACCGCCTTGTAGCCGGTCCAGGCCATGTACAACCAGTACATGCCCATGGCCGCGGCCACGGCGAGGTAGCTCATGCCGGCATAACCGCTGAAGGTCAGCATCAACGTCGCGCCGAGGAAGGCCAGGATGTAGAGCAGGATGTGCTTCTTGGCCACCAGGATCCCGCGCTTCACCGGCAACACCGGAATCGATGCGGCCAGGTAATCGTTGAAGCGGAAGATCGCGATCGCGTAGGAATGCGGCATCTGCCACAAACTGAACATCACCAGCAGCGTCAGGGCCGCCATGTCGAAGCTGTTGCTCACCGCCACGTAGCCGATCACCGGAGGCATCGCCCCCGACAGACTGCCGATCAGCGTGCCGTGAACCGACTTGCGCTTGAAGTACAGGCTGTAGAAGCCGACGTAGATGACAAAGCCGATCACCGCGAACAGCGCCGCCAACGGGTTGGCGACGCGGTACAGCAGGGCCACGCCGGCGATCCCGAGAACGGTGGCGTAAATCAGGGCCAGTTTCAGGGAGATAAGCCCCTGGACCAGCACCCGGTTCTTGGTGCGCTCCATCTTCAGGTCGATGTCACGGTCGATGCAGTTGTTGAACACACAACCGGACGCCACCACCAGCGAAGTACCGATCATGGCCGCCAGGAAGATGGCCAGATCGACATGCCCTTTCGAGGCCAGGAAGAAACCACCCGCCACAGAAAGCACGTTACCGAAAATGATCCCCGGTTTGGTGATTTGGATAAAGTGCTTGAGCGACATCGGGTTTACCTCACTTCGCCATCATGACGGTGTGGATGCTGAACATGATCCACAGCGACAGACCCACCAGCAGGACGATCACCAGTGCCGCGAAGATAAACGCCACCACATTGTTACGCTGTGCCGCGGAACGGTCCAGGTGCAGGAAGTACACCAGGTGCACCAGCACCTGGATCACTGCGAAGACCAGAACGATCCACAGGGTCGCCGCTTTCGGCAGCGACGGGTACATCACCAGGCCGAACGGGATGATAGTCAGGATGATCGACAGGACAAAGCCGACCATGTAGGACTTCACGCTGCCGTGGTTGGCATCACTGGAATGCTGTGCATTAGCCATTTACAGAGTCCCCATCAGGTAAACAACGGTGAATACGCAGATCCACACGACGTCCAGGAAGTGCCAGAACAAGCTCAGGCAGCTCAGGCGGGTGATGTTGCTTGGCGTCAGGCCGTTTTTCCAGACCTGGTACATCATCACGCCCATCCAGATCAGACCGCTGCTGACGTGGAGACCGTGAGTCCCGACCAGGGTGAAGAACCCGGACAGGAAGCCGCTGCGGTTAGGGCCGAAACCTTCTTCGATCAGCTTGTGGAATTCATTGATTTCCATGCCGATGAAGCCCAGGCCGAACAGGAAGGTGATTGCCAACCAGAACAGAACCTGACTTTTCTTGCCCTTGAACACCGCCAGCATGGCGAAGCCGTAGGTGATCGAACTGAGCAACAGGCAGGCGGTTTCGCCCAGCACGTACGGCAGTTCGAAGATGTCGTGGCCCGACGGGCCACCGGCGACGTTGTTAACCAGCACCGCGTACGCTGCGAAGATCGACGCAAACAGGATGCAGTCGGTCATCAGGTAGAGCCAGAAACCGAAGACGGTCATCTCGCTCGTATCGTGGTGGTGGTCATCGTGCCCATGGTCATGACCATGGGCGTGTCCAGCATTGGTCACTAAGTTCGACATGGTTTAAGCCTGTTCCAGCGAAGATTCAACACGGGTGGCAGGAGTCACTTTCGCCGCCGCCAGCACCTTGTGCTGCTCAGCTTCGATACGCTCGATGACGTCCACTGGCACCATGTAACCCTGATCATCACGCGAGATATGGATGATGAAGTAGATCACCGTACCGGCCAGGCCAGCGATCGCCATCCACCAGATATGCCAGATCATCGCGAAACCGAACACGGTCAGCAGAGCACCCATGACCAGGCCGGTCGCGGTGTTGTTCGGCATATGGATCGGCTGGTAGCGCTTGGGCACCGAGTACGCGGTACCGTTTTCCTTGGCTTCGGTGAACGGGTCAACCCCATCGGCTTTCGGCAGTTCGGCGAAGTTGTAGAACGGCGGTGGCGAAGAAGTCGACCATTCCAGGGTGTGGCCGTTCCATGGGTCGCCGGTCACGTCCATGTTCTGCTTGCGATCACGCACACTTACGTAGATCTGGATCAATTGCGAAGCGATACCGAAGGCGATCAGAATGGCACCGAACAACGCCACGTACAGGTAAGGCACCCACTCAGGGTTGGTGCTGGCGTTCAGACGACGGGTCATGCCCATGAAGCCCAGTGCGTAGAGCGGCATGAACGCGACGAAGAAGCCGGAGATCCAGAACCAGAACGCCGCCTTGCCCCAACCTTCGTGCAGCTTGAAGCCGAACGCTTTCGGGAACCAGAAGCTGAAGCCGGCGATGTAACCGAAGACCGCGCCGCCGATGATCACGTTGTGGAAGTGCGCGATCACGAACAGGCTGTTGTGCAGGACGAAGTCAGCACCCGGGATTGCCAGCAGTACGCCGGTCATGCCGCCGATGGCGAAGGTCACCATGAAGCCCAGGGTCCAGAGAACCTGGCTGGTCATGCGCAGACGGCCACGGTAGATGGTGAACAGCCAGTTGAATAGCTTCACCCCCGTCGGGATCGAAATCAGCATCGTCGCCAGGCCGAAGAAGGCGTTGACGTTGGCACCCGAACCCATGGTGAAGAAGTGGTGCAGCCAAACCATGAAGCCCAGTACCGAGATCGCGCCACTGGCATAGATCATCGAGTGGTGGCCGAACAGTCGCTTGCCGGAGAAGGTCGAGATGACTTCGGAGAAGACCCCGAACGCCGGCAGGATCAGGATGTACACCTCGGGGTGACCCCAAGCCCAGAACAGGTTGACGTACATCATCGGATTTCCACCCAGTTCATTGGTGAAAATGTGGAAATCCATGTAGCGGTCAAGCGTCAGCAAAGCCAGTGTAGCGGTGAGGATCGGGAACGAAGCGACGATCAGCACGTTGGCCCAGGTGCAGGTCCAGGTGAAGATCGGCATGTCCATCAGCTTCATGCCAGGGGTACGCATTTTCAGCACGGTGGCCAGGAAGTTCACCCCGGTCAGCGTTGTACCCAGCCCTGATAGCTGTAGCGCCCAGATGTAGTAATCCACCCCCACGCCCGGACTGTATTGCAGGCCCGACAGCGGCGGATAGGCAACCCAACCGGTCTTGGCGAATTCGCCGACACCCAGGGAAACGTTGATCAGCACCACGCCGGAAACCAGCAGCCAGAAGCTCAGGGAGTTCAGGAACGGGTAGGCCACGTCACGCGCACCGATCTGCAACGGCACGACGATGTTCATCAGGCCGGTGAAGAAAGGCATCGCCATGAAGATGATCATGATCACACCGTGGGCGGTGAAGATCTGGTCATAGTGGTGAGGCGGCAGGTAGCCAGGAGAACCCTCGGTGGCCATGGCCAACTGGGTCCGCATCATGATGGCGTCGGAGAAACCGCGCAGCAGCATGACCATGGCCACGACGATGTACATGACACCGATTTTCTTGTGGTCGACCGAAGTCAGCCACTCGGTCCACAGGTAGGTCCACTTCTTGAAGTAGGTGATCGCCGCGAACAAAGCCAGACCGCCAAGCGCGATCATGGCAATGGTCACCATGACAATCGGCTCGTGGAACGGGACCGCTTCCCAACTTAATTTACCAAACATCGTTTACTCCTCTGCCCCGGCAGCTGAATGCGAACTCATGTCCATTCCTTCCGATGCGGCCACTTCTTTCTTCTCGTGCTCGATCGGCTTGCCTGCTTTCATCCCTTCGTACTTGTCGACGATGTTCTGGAACAGGTTCGGCGTCACGGTGGAATAAAGCGCGACCGGATTGTCCTGGCTTGGCTTGGCAAGGTCCGCGTATTCAGCTTGTTCAAGCTGTTTAGGTGCCTTCTTGACCTCAGCTACCCAGGCATCGAAATCCGCCTGGCTGGTTGCGGTCGCTTTGAATTTCATACCGGTGAAGCCGGCGCCGCTGTAGTTGGCGGAAATCCCTTCGTACTCATGATTCTCGTTGGAGATCAGGTGCAGCTTGGTCTGCATACCGGCCATGGCGTAGATCTGACCGCCCAGGCCCGGGATGAAGAACGAGTTCATCACGCTGTCGGAAGTGATCTTGAAGTTCACCGGGGTCTTGGCCGGGAAGACCAGCTTGTTGACGGTGGCGATGCCTTGTTCCGGGTAGATGAACAGCCATTTCCAGTCCAGGGCGACCACTTCGACGGTGATCGGCTTGACGTCGGATTCCAGCGGACGATACGGGTCCAGGGCGTGGGTCGACTTGTAGGTGACGATGCCCAGGAACAGGATGATGATGGCAGGCACGGCCCAGACCACGATTTCGATCTTGGTGGAGTGGCTCCATTTCGGCGCGTAGGTGGCGTCCTTGTTCGACGCGCGGTATTTCCAGGCGAAGGCAAAGGTCATCAGGATGACCGGCACCACGACCAACAGCATCAGCAGCGTAGCGGTGATGATCAGGTTACGTTCGTCCAGGGCGACCTGACCCTTCGGGTCGAGCAAGGTCATGTTGCACCCTCCCAGCAACAACGTGCCGAGCAGCGGCAATAAGCCTAAGAATCTGGGATACCTTGTTTTACTCATCTCACGACCTCTAAAGCAGCTTGCGCAATGCAGTTGGGTTTCGATAGCCAACACTTCACCCTGCCAAGGGTTGGCAATTTTTTCCGATTGAATAAGGGCCTGTCCGTCGTACCAATCATTGATCGGCACCTCTGGAACGGGCGTGAGTTCTTATTCGATTTCGTGGGTCATAGGCCTTGTTACAGACCAATTCCATTTGGTGCGGATACTTGGAAAGGTCGCCAGCACCAGGGGTCGCATAGCGCCCTTGAGCCCTTCGACCGCCCTATTGCGCTCAGGCAGAGCGGCGCCGGACATTCAGTGCGGCGATTGTAGTGAGGTAGCGTTTTATAAACCACGTCTCATCCTGAAATATTTTTTATCAATTCACGCAACAATCATTAACCGTTTTTGCAACGATCCTGAATCGTATCGCGTTCCATTCTCAACAAAAAGCCATGAACCGCTCTTTTGTCCAACAACTGATCCGCAGCGAAATCGCCCTGGCAAGGGCCGTGAAAGAGGCTCTGGCCCAAGCATGACGGGGTATTGGAAGGATCTTCGGGGGGTATCGGGAGGCTCCCCGTATAGACGTGAAACACAGAGCGTGCCAGGGAACTTTTTCGAGGATGGCTGTCAATCAGAAGATGACATCGAGGTCAGAAACGGCCAGTGCGACAGCTGCGACGTGACAATATGTCGCAGTTTTTTCGCGCGTTTTATTGCCGGTTATCAGGGCTTTTTACCAGGGCCGACAGACATAAAAAACGCCCCGATCTTACATGAAAGATCGGGGCGTTTTCCAAGGATTATCGGCAAGCCTCAGCCGCATCGACTGACCACCGACATCAGCGGTTTTTCTGGCGATTGCGGTAGATACCCACCGGCACCAGCAACGCCGTCAGCACGAAAGCCACCAGCGCCCATTGCGCCAGGGACAGCCCCAGCAGCGGCGGGTATGGCGTTTCGCAGAAACCCTCGACCTGGAAGCCCAACGGGAAGATCGACGCCAGGGGCAGGCCGTCGACAATCGGTTGCAGCACGTCGATGCCGCAGCTCACCGCCGGATTGGCCTGGATATAGACGTGACGACCCGCCGCAATGATGCCGCCGACGGCACTCAACCACACCAGCACTTCCAGCACCGTGAGGCTGCGCCGGGTGCGCATGCCCGCGCCGATAAAGGCGAACAGCGCAATGAACAGCAAGGCGTAGCGTTGCAGGATACACAACGGGCACGGCATTTCGCCCAGCACCACCTGCATGTACAACGCACCGCCGATCAAGGCGAGGCAGATCACCCCCAGCAGGACCAGGAAGCGCTTTTCCCGTCCCAGCCGCATCATTTCGTCAGTCATCCCGTTTCCCTTTGACTCGTTGTTGGATCGGCCGAAGGGCCGCGCAGCGAGCTGCGGCATCAAACCGAGGTTGTATCCCATAGGCCCACAGGTCGCAATCCGCTCGTTTCAACCCGGTGAACATGTGTTGCCCGGAAGTCTACACGCTGACCATGACCTTTGAGCGTATTGAACACGCGAGGTCGGTGTCTGGGGGAGTATGGGTAAACCACCACAAGATCGCCGACAATGATCGGCGAATTAACGACAAGCCGATTAAACCGGGATTAACGCGCCCAGGGATTTTGCCCATGCGCCCGATCCGGCCGGCCGACAGCCGTGGCCACAGGCTTGGCCACGGCGGTACCACGAATTACTCCAGGGCCGCGGCCGGCCCGAAGAACTCATAACGGCTCTGCTGCTCCGGCACCCCCAGGGCTTTGAGGTGACGCTTGATTGCGCCCATAAAACCCTTGGGCCCGAGGAAATAGGCATCCAGGTCACGCTCCTGGGGCAACCATTCGCCCAACTGTTCCTGGCTCAGCAGGCCGACCTTGTCCGCTGCGGGGCTCACACCATCATCCTCGGCGTAACAATAGAAGCGCTTGAGCTGCGGATGACGCTCGGCCAGGGCATCGACCCAGTCACGGAAAGCATGCACCTGGCCGTTGCGCGCGCAGTGGATAAAATGCACCGGCCGTTCACCCGCCAACGCTGCTTCGAGCATCGGCAAGGTCGGCGTGATCCCGACCCCGCCACTGATCAACACCAGCGGCTTGTCGCTGGCCGCCAAAGTGAACTCGCCCGCCGGCGGGAACAGTTCCAGGCTGGCGCCGACGGCCAGTTGGTCATGCAGGTAGTTCGAGACTTTGCCACCGGCCTCGCGCTTGACACTGATCCGATACTGACCGGCCTTCGCCAGCGCCGAGAGCGAGTAGTTGCGGCGCATCTCTTCGCCGTCGATAACCAGCTTCATGCCGATGTACTGTCCCGGGGCGAACGCCAGGACCGGCCGGCCATCCTCCGGCTCGAAATAGAACGAAGTGATTTCCTGGCTTTCCTCGACCTTGGCCACCACCTTGAACAGCCGGGCGCCGCGCCAGCCGCCGGGCGCCAGGGCTTTCTCGTCGTAAATGGCCGTTTCGGCACCGATCAGGATATCGGCCAACTGCTTATAGGCCGCCCCCCAGGCACTCATGACTTCAGGCGTGGCGATCTCCTCGCCGAGCACTTCGTGAATGGCCCGCAACAGGCAAGTGCCGACAATCGGGTAATGCTCCGGGAGGATCTGCAGCGCAACATGCTTGTTGATGATCTTGGCCACCAGGTCGCCCAACTGATCGAGCTGGTCGATATGCCGGGCATACATCAATACGCCGTTGGCCAACGCCCGGGGCTGGTCGCCACTGGACTGGTGGGCCTGGTTGAACAGTGGGCGCACCTGCGGGTACTCGGACAGCATCATCCGATAGAAGTGAGTGATCAGCGCCTCGCCGCCGCTTTCCAGCAGCGGGACAGTCGATTTGACGATGGCACGGTCTTGAACGCTCAGCATGGGTCAACTCCTGGGGGTGAGGTTTTATCTGAATCAACCTTTACTCATCACACTTCATGCCAAGATTAAAAATGATATAAATCAACAAGTTAAAATTGTATTAGTCATAGTGACTACAGGCAACTTATAGTCATTCCGACACCATAGGAGTCAATATGACTGCAAAACTCCTGCTGACGGCCCTACTGCCGCTGGTATCGGATCTCTCACGTGAACTGCCCGAAAGTGAACGCTATCGACGCCTGCTCGAAGCCATGCGCGCCCTGCTGCCCTGTGACGCCGCCGCGCTGCTGCGCCTGGACGGCGAGTGGCTGGTGCCGCTGGCTGTCGATGGCCTGAGCCCGGACACCCTCGGACGGCGCTTCAAGATCAGCGAGCACCCACGTTTCCAGATCCTGCTCGGCAGCCACGGGCCGACCCGTTTCGACAGCGACACCGATCTGCCGGACCCTTACGACGGCCTGGTGGAGGGTTTGACCGAGCACCTGGAGGTCCATGACTGCCTGGGCTGCCCGCTGTTTATCGACGAACAACCCTGGGGCCTGCTGACCCTCGACGCCCTGGACCCGGAGCGCTTCGAACGGATCGAGCTCGATGCCCTGCAGGCCTTCGCCAGCCTGGCGGCGGCCACGGTGAATGCCGCCGAACGGATCGCGCGTCTGGCCTTGCGCGCCGAGGACGAACACCAGCGCGCCGAGCTCTATCGCCAGGCCAGCGGTCCACAGAATCGCGAGATGATCGGCCAGGGCAAAGCCCACAAACGCCTGGTGGAAGAGATCAACCTGGTGGGCGGCAGCGACCTGACGGTGCTGATCACCGGTGAAACCGGGGTCGGCAAGGAACTGGTGGCCCAGGCGATCCATGCCGCCTCCCCCCGTGCGGAAAAGCCCATCATCAGCCTCAACTGCGCCGCCCTGCCGGATACCCTGGTGGAGAGCGAGCTGTTCGGCCATGTACGCGGCGCCTTCACCGGAGCCGTGAACGATAGACGCGGCAAATTCGAACTGGCCAATGGCGGCACACTGTTTCTCGATGAGGTCGGCGAGTTGTCGCTGAGCGTCCAGGCCAAATTGCTGCGGGTACTGCAAAGCGGCCAGCTACAGCGCCTGGGTTCGGACCGCGAGCATCAGGTGGATGTGCGGTTGATCGCCGCCACCAATCGCGACCTGGCTGAAGAAGTGCGCAGCGGGCGCTATCGAGCCGACTTCTACCACCGCCTGAGCGTCTATCCGCTGCAAGTGCCGGCCCTGCGCGAGCGCGGTCGCGATGTATTGCTATTAAGTGGTTTTTTCCTGGAACAGAACCGCTCGCGCCTGGGGCTGGGCAGCTTGCGCCTGGGTGCGGATGCGCAGGCGGCGCTGCTGGCGTACAACTGGCCGGGCAACGTCCGCGAGCTGGAACACCTGATCGGACGCAGCGCCCTGAAAGCCTTGGGCAATTGCCGGGAGCGGCCAAGAATCCTAAGCCTGAGCGCCACCGATCTGGATTTGCCGACGACTGCCCCCCAGGCCCCACAGGAGCAAACCCTTGCCCCGCCGGAGCTCGAAAGCGGCGTTGATCTGCGCCAGGCCACGGAAAACTACCAGCGACAGCTGATCGGCGCCTGCCTGGAGCGACACCAGCACAATTGGGCCAGCGCCGCCCGCGAACTGGGACTGGACCGGGCCAACCTCGGGCGGATGGCCAAACGCCTCGGCTTGAAGTAAACACTTAACAGCGAGTTGTGTATTACACCTAAAGCCGGCCTCCATCGGGTCGATAACCCATCATCGATAGCCGTTCAGGGTTAATCTGTCCTGGACCACCTTTTTCCACAGAAGGTTTTTATGTCTTCCAACAAAGCCCGCGCAGACTCGCTATCCCTTCTGCTCTTTACTTTGCGCAGCGGCAAGCTGATGGCAATCAACCTGCTGAAAGTCAGTGAAATCATTCCCTGCCCGCCACTGACCAAGCTGCCGGAGTCCCATCCCCACGTCAAAGGCATCGCCACCCTGCGCGGCGCCTCGCTGTCGGTGATCGACCTGAGCCGCGCCATCGGCGAACGCCCCCTGGTGGACCCGGACGGCGGCTGCCTGATCGTCACCGATGTCAGCCGCTCCAAACAGGGCCTGCACGTCCAGGCCGTGAGCAAGATCGTTCATTGCCTGACCACCGATATCCGTCCGCCGCCCTACGGTTCCGGCGGGCCCAAGGCCTTTATCACCGGGGTGACCCAGGTCGACGGCACGCTGGTCCAGGTGCTGGATATCGAAAAGGTCATCCACGGTATCTCGCCGACGCAAATCGAAGTCACGCCCAGCGAACTGACCATGGAAGAAGCGGAAATCCTCGGCCATGCACGGATCCTGGTGGTCGACGACAGTCAGGTGGCCTTGCAGCAATCGGTGCTCACCTTGCGCACCCTCGGCCTGACCTGCCACACGGCCCGCAGTGCCAAGGACGCCATCGGTTGCCTGCTGGACCTGCAAGGCACCGCCGAACAGATCAACGTAGTGGTTTCGGACATCGAAATGTCAGAGATGGACGGCTACGCCTTCACCCGTACAGTGCGCGAAACCCCGGACTTCCAGGATCTCTACATCCTCCTGCACACCTCGCTGGACAGTGCCATGAACAGCGAGAAAGCACGACTGGCCGGGGCCAATGCGGTGCTGACCAAGTTTTCCTCGCCGGAACTGACCCGCTGCCTGATCCAGGCGGCCCGGACCGTCGCGGAACAAGGTATCTGAGATGTCCGACCGCCACTGCCAGTTGCTGCGCAAGGACCTCGACGACCTGCTGGACATTCCCCAATGGCCGGCCGGCATCCGTATCGGCGTATTGCGCGCACAGCTGATGGAGCCGGTGCATGCCTTGCTCAAGCACGGTTACCAGGATGGCGGCGGCCAGGTCGAAGACTTCGCCCAATGGAGCCAGCACTTCACCAGCGATGCCGAGTTCGATCCCGCGCTGTGCCTGGTCGCCCTCGACGAACAGGGCGTGGCCGGTGTCGCGCTGTGCTGGACCAGCGCCTATATCAAGGACCTGGTGGTGCACCCCCGTCGCCGCGCCGAAGGCCTGGGCCTGGCCTTGCTGCGCCAGGCGTTCAAGGTGTTCGCCGCCCGCGGCGAAGCCTTCGTCGACCTCAAGGTCATGGAAAACAACCTCGGCGCCCGGCGCCTGTACGAGCGGGTCGGCATGCGCTTTATCGAACGCTATGAAGTCAGCCCGGCTCAGGCATAATCCCCCTTTTGCCCGCCGCCCTTGAAGGAGACCTGTCATGAAAACCTTCACTCTGCTCTTCATCAGCCTCGTCACCCTGGCCAGCCAGGCCCAGGCCGCCAGCCCCGACGCCTGGGCGAATGTTCACAAAACCGTGGTTGCCAGTTGCACCAAGGCCAGCAAGCTGAAAAACGTCAAACCCGTGGGCAACCCCGCGCAATTCGACGACAGGGTCGGTTACACCGCTCTGTTGCTGCACGGCCGCTATCCGCAGGCGCACATGAAGAACCAGCCGGGTACCGAGTTGTGCCTGTACAACAAGAAGAGCAAGACCGCCGTCGTCACCGAATGGGACTCGGTCATGCCCGCCCGCAGCAACTGAGTGGCTGGCGCATAACTTGCTTTGACCGAAGCCCATACGGTGAAACAAAACGGAATTACGTCACCGTCCCAGTCCTTGCCCTTCGGTCGGTTCACTTATGAGCACCCACTTTTCCTGCGTCGGTTGCGGCAAATGCTGCACCGATCACCATGTCCCCCTGACACTGGTCGAGGCCCGGCAATGGGCGGCGGACGGCGGCCAGGTGATCGTCCTGGTCGAGGCCTTCCTGGCCGATGGCCTCGGCCAGCCGGAACAGCAACGCGATCACGTGCTGCGCCGCTCCTGGGGCGTACCCAGCGGTCACGCCGAAGCCCGCGTCGCCATCACCTTTGCCGCCTACAACGTGGGGCCCTGCCGGAATCTTGACGAAGACCTGCTCTGCCGGATCTATCAACGGCGGCCACTGGTGTGCCGGATCTACCCGATGGAAATCAACCCGCATATCCCGCTGCGTCCCGAGGCCAAGGACTGTCCACCGGAGGCCTGGCAGGACACGCAGCCGTTGCTGATCGTCGGCGGGCAGTTGCAGGACCCGGAACTGGTGCGGCTGATCGAAACCTCGCGTCAGGCCGATCGTGACGATATCCAGGCCAAGGAAGTGATTTGCGCACGGCTGGGGATTCGCACCACGGCACTCAAGGGCGACGGTTTCACCGCCTACCTGCCGCTGATGCCGGCGTTCGCGGAGGCGATTGACCAGGTGCAACAGCTGACGCATTGGCCGGCGGCGAGCGAGTGGAGCTTCCATGTCTCCGGACCGGCCATCGCCGAGCAGTTGCAGGCAGAAGGGGCCCGGGTAGTGAGCGAAGCGGCGACCACCTACGCCTTTATCCCCTTGCAGGCGGCCTGACCTCGGATAAAGATCCGCCTGGAGAAACACGGACCTGTAGGAGCCGGCTTGCCGGCGATGGCGGCCGATCGGGCGATGCAAGGCTCACGGGCCTCATCGCCAGCAAGCCGGCGCCCACAAGGGATCGCGTTGACCCTGTCTGCCAGCATGGAGGTTCAGCAGCGCTTGCGCCAGAACTCCTGGGCCAATGAACGCAGGTCATCCGCCAGCCCCGCCACATCCCCCGAGCTGAGATGACTCTGCTGGCCGACATTGACCAGTGCCTCGCAGGCATTGCGGATGCTGACGATATTGCGGCTGATGTCCTCGCTGACGGTGCTTTGCTCTTCCACCGCCGAAGCGATCTGCTGGCTCATGGCGGTAATCCGGCTGACCCGCTGGCTGATCCCGGCCAGGGCATCGGCCGCCTGCTGGACCTGTTGCACACTGTCCTCGGCCTGCTGGCTGCTGTGCTGCATCACTTGCACCGCGTTGCACGCGCCTTCCTGCAGATTGCTGATCATGCGCTGGATCTCGTTGGTCGATTGCTGCGTTCGCTGGGCCAACCCCCGTACCTCGTCGGCCACCACCGCGAACCCGCGACCCTGCTCTCCGGCACGGGCGGCTTCGATGGCGGCATTGAGCGCCAGCAAGTTGGTCTGGTCGGCAATCCCGCGGATCACTTCCAATACCGTGGAGATCTCGGTGCTGTGGCTTTCCAGATGCAGGATCACCTCGGTAGCCCGCGCCAGCTCGTTGGCCAGTCGCAGCACCGCGCTGCGACTGTCTCCCACCAGTTGATGACCTTCGTGGGTTTCCCTACCGACCTGGTCGGCCACCTCGGAGGCCTGCTGGGCATTGCTCGCGACCTGGGCCACGCTGGCGCTCATCTGCTGAATCGCCGCCGCGACCTGGTCGGTTTCAGCCTGTTGATCCAGGGTGCTGGCATGACTGCTTTGAATATGCCGGGCCAGCGCCTGAGCATGCCCGGACAGGCGCAGCGAGGCATCGCCGATACGTCCCACCACCGCGCCGACCTGGGCCTCGAGCATGTTCAGGGCAAAGCCGATCTGACCGAACTCGTCGCTACGACCGGTGTAGATCGCCTGGCTCAAGGGGTTGTCGGCGATCTCCCGGGCTCGCGCCGTCAGTTCGGCAAACGGGCGCAGCGCCCAGTGGGTCAGCGCGCCGACCAGCACGCTGCCCAGGGCCCAGAGCCCCAGATCAACCTCCAGCGGCTGCCCGGAAAACCCTTGCCCCAGTGCCAGGACAACGGCAAATACCGCGCTGGCCTGCGCCCAGAGCCGGGTCTGCACACGCAGGCTGGGCAAACGCTGACGCCAGGGCAAACGTCCGCTGCGCAACCAGGCGTACCAACGCTCGGCGGCCTCGACCTGGGCAGCCTCGGGCCGGGTCCGCACCGACTGGTACTCCACCGTCTGACCGTCGCGGGTCACCGGCGTGGCGTAGGCACTGACCCAGTAGTGATCGCCATTCTTGCAGCGATTCTTGACCAGCCCCATCCACGAGCGTCCGCCCTTGAGGGTTTGCCACATATGGGCGAAAGCCTCGGCGGGCATGTCCGGATGACGCAAGAGGTTATGCGGCGAACCCAGCAGCTCCTCACGGCTATAGCCGCTGATCCTGATGAAGTCAGGATTGGCGTAGGTAATCGTGCTGTCCAGATCGGTGGTCGAAAGGATGTTGGCATCAAAGGCGACATCTACATTTCGCCCGGTAATCGGGAGATTGATCTTCATGGAACGCGCGCTCAGAAAGTGAGAGGAGTCGGCAGGGCGTCGACTCTAAGCGCACGGAAAAGCAAAACACTGATCTAGCTCAGGGTCTTGGCATTTAGCCATCTTCATGACAATTCAAAGACGATCCCTGTTTTTGGCGCCAAGTCGCTGGCGATGGCGACCCTATGGGCGAAGCCGGACTCAAGGCTCAGCGCTTGCCCATCGACCGACGCGTGCCATTCGGCGCGCGGCCCGGTCTCTCGTGATGCCCGTCCTTGCCACCTTTCTGGTACCAGGTCTGGCCGGCCTTTTTCGCCGCGGCGAATTCAGCGGGGTTGAACGGAAAACTGAAGGCCGGGACGGCCGGCTTTTCGCTGACCGCGAGTTCAGCCTCGACCACAGGCTCTTCACCCGGGTTGGCGGAAACGGACGGTTGTTCAGGGGAAGTCATGGAAGCTCCGAAAAGGCGGGACGGATCAGGTCGAACCGAAAGACCGCAGTATACCTGCCAGCACCCTGCCCGCGCCGCCACCAACGGTCATTTATAGAACAAATCGACCACCACCCCGGCCGAGAACGGCCCGGCCTTGGGCCGATCACTGTTCCACACCAGCTCGGCATCGAAGCGCGCCATGGCCGCCCGGGTTTCGCCCAACAGGTCGGCCAGGTGAAAGGAGCGGTTATAAGGAATCCCCAGGCCGCCCTCCGCCCGGACGATCCGGATGCCCACGCCATCATTGCCCTGGGGAATCAGCAGATCCCCGGAGACACGGCCCGATACCGGCTTCAAGCGCGCGTCCAGGCTGAACGCGGTGTCGCAGGTCCGACTGGTGTGCAAGGCGAAAGGACGACGCGCGGCGACCTGGCCCATGACCACCCGCTCGATGGCGACCCGACCGAAATCGACGGTCTCGGGAATCACCTGCAACTGCGCATCACAGGCCACGAAGCGCAGGCCGGACAGGTTGTTGATCACGTAATTGAGCGAACGTCCGCCCGCGCTCGGCCCAGCGCTGCCGTCCAGCTGGAACAGACGATAGTCCTGCAGATTGCTCGCCACCCCCGAAGGCGGCGTCGGCCCGAATTTCTCGATAAACACCGAGAAGGCCAGATTGAAACTCAACGGCGGGCAGTTCCCCTCAAGGCAACCCGGCACCCGCCGCCCGGTCGCGATGCGTCCGCTGCTCTGGCGATGATCGACGCCGTCATGGGTCAAACCGGCGCGGATGCCCTGGCCGATCACCTGGCCGGCCGGATTGAGGTAGATAAACACGTCCTCGTCGCCGCCCTGGGGATTGTCCCTGGCGCAATCGATCGCCAGGTTGAGCGGTTCCGAGCGCCAGATCACGCTGCCATTGGGCGACGAGGCCGGGATCGCGACGGTGCTGCCGAGGTCGGCGTTGACCAGGGTGGCGCCACTGCCCTGCAAGGTGCAGGTCAAGGCAAATGCGCTGGCCGGGCTCAAGAGTCCAAGACACAACAACGGACGCAGCCAGGCACGACAATCAAACTTAGTCATGGGATGAAACCTTCTGTTCGGAATGGGCGGTGTCGCCACTCAGTGACGCGTTGAACGGCGTACCGAAGGCCAACCGGGCGCGATAGGCGCGTTGACCGCCGTAGTCGGTCAGCGCCTTGAACTGCAAGTGCTGCGCAGGGGAACGGGCGAGGATCAGTTCCCGCCGCTCGCCCGGCGGGACCAGCAAATCGTCCCCCTGACGCTGGGGGGCGCCCTGGCGTGGCTCCTCGATCTGAATATTCAGCAGGGCGGCATGGAACACCGTCGGGTTCTCCACCCGCAGTCGATGGACACCACTGTCGTCGCGCACCAGTGTCCAGTTCAGGCGTTGCGGGGTGGCCGCCGGATCCCCCGGCAGCCCGGGCGGACGAAAAAACACATTGATCCGCTGGCGGATCGCGATATTCAGCAGCCCGTCGCCCGGGCGGGTGCGGGGAATTTCCAGCACATACAGGTGCAGCAGCGACTCACGCCCCGCCGGCATGCCCAACCCTTCATACATCAGGCGCAAGACCTGACGCCCCTCCGGCGCCAGCCGCGACAGCGGCGGCGTCAGCACAAAGGGCAAATTCGCCGACGGCTCCGCCCCCTCGCTCACGTCGCTCAACCAGGCCTGCAACAGGACCTCCTCCGCCCCACGGTTGCGCGCTTCGATACTCACCTCGCGAAAGCGTCCGTCGAACACCAGCCGCGTGCCGCTGAGGGACACCGCGGCCTGCAACGGGCCGCCGGCGCACAAACCCAACAGCAAGGCCAGCACACGCAAGCGTTTCACTGGCACACCCCACGAATCCGTTCGTAGGTCCGCTGCGGGTCCTTGGGTGGCAGCGTGAAGGAAAACTGGCAGCGCCGATCCGACCAACTGACGCTCAGCACGCCTTGCTCCTGCTCGCTGAGCACCAGCGCGCGACTGCTCGGATCGACCACGGCCAAGGTCCGGCCGGTGGCATCCTGAACACTCGCGCCGAGGGGAATCGGGCTGCCATCGGCCTGGCTCAGCTCGAACTGCACGCGCCGCCCGGCACTGGCCTTGAAGGTGGCCAGGACCACCGCGCCACGCCGCGGAACCACCTGGGCGATGGCATTATCCACCTCGACATCGGCCCCCAGGTCGCGGGTATCGAGGCTGATCCAGTTGGCCCGGTAAGGTTGTGCATAAGGCACCACGGCATAACCGTTGGCACCGGTTTCGACACCACTGAAATTGTTGAAACGGGCCCCGCTGACACCCGGCACCTGCGCCAGCACAAAGGTGTCGCCCAGGGACTGGCCGAGGTTGATACCACCGCCGTGGGCCACCAGCGAGCCCCGGGCCCCGAGGTTCCAGCTGTTGAAATCGCGCCCATGGCTGTAGCCGGCCTCGAAACGCCCGACGGAGGTGGTGCTGTTCAAGCTGGCCGAACCCGCACCGGCACCGCTGCCATCGTTACCAGCGAGCACCGAATAGAAAGTGTCGCGACTCTCCGGCAGGCGCCCGGTCACGCCGGCCAGGGCACTGGAACCGCCCTCGCTGTCGCGTACCCCGGTAAACGAGGCGCGGGTCGCCCGCTCAGGACTGCCGAAGGGCATCGAGAGGGTCAGGGTCAACTGATGATCGGTACCGGCCTGGCCATTGATATCCGTGACTTCGGCGCGGTCCAGGGACAGGCTGTAATTGAGGTCGCGCCAGTAACCACCGTAGGTCACGTTGTACTGCCGGGACGTGCCGGGCAGGTCCCAGAAACGCTGCTCCAGGGCCGAAACGCTCAAGGTCCCGGTGCCCAGCGGTTGGCTGAGATTGAGATCCACCCGGTCCCTGGCCCGCCCCTGCAGGATCAGACCGGGCTGGCTGCGCTCCTGCACATGCTGGTCGAACGTGCGGTATTGCTCGCTGGAATAGCGATAGCCGGCGATGGCAAAGGTGGTGCTGGTGGCATTCAGGGTATTGGCATAGCGCAGGCGCACGCTCTGCCCCCCCAGGTCCGTTGCCAGCTGGCGACTGACCGAATGGGTCAGGTCCGCCGAAATCGCCCCCAACCCGGTATTGAGACCCGCCCCCAGGTTACTGGCCTGGTAGTCCTCGGCCAGTTGCAGGCCGCCATAGCCGGTCAGGTGCTCGGTCAGGCCGTAGATCAGGGTGGTGCTGGTAAAACCGGGGGTCTGGTAGCCGCTGCTGTTGCTGTCGTATTGCCCGGCTTCGACGCTGTAGCTGAACGTACCCTCGGGCACCATGATCGGCAGGGAGGCGAACGCCTGGGTAAAGGTGCGGCGCCGGCCATCGGCCTCGATCACCGTTACCAGCAGATCGCCATTTGAACCGCTGGGGTAGAAGTCGCGGATTTCGAACGGCCCGGGCGCCACATTGGAGCTGTAGAGCAGGTAGCCGTTCTGGCGGATTTCCACCGTCGCGTTGCTCTCGGCCACACCGCGAATGGTCGGCGCATAGACCCGCTCGCTGTCCGGCAACATGCCGTCGTCCGTGGCGACCTGGACACCGCGAAACCGCACGCTGTCGAAAACCCGTGAATCGGTATAGGTCTCGCCCAGGGTCAGTTGGCTCTTCCAGGCGGTCAGGTCGCGCTGGACGAAGGTGCTGTTGCTGCTCCAACGCGCCGATTGATCGGTGCCCTGCAACAACGATGACTGATTACGCAGGCGCCAGTCGCCGAGGTTCACACCGTTGTTCAGGCCCAGGTAGTAACTGTCGGTGCGAATCCCGGTGACCTCGCGACGGTTACCGATAAAGCTGTAGTCGATGAAAGCGCTGTTCACCCCACGGTCCCACAACTGCGGCGAAATGTAGCCTCGGGCGCTGCGGCGCAAGGCGATCTGCGGCACGCTGATATTCAGTTGCAGGCTGTTGGGTTGGTAGTCGACGCTGGCCTGGTCCAGGCGACGCCAATCGAAGCACTGCTCGGGCGCCGTGCCGTCGGTCAACACCCCGAGGCTGCGCAGGCGCTCCAGGTCCAGTCCGAGGTCGTCGAGCACCGGCAAGGTCAGGCACGGCTCGACCTGGCCGGTCGCGGCATTGCGGGAAAACACCAGGTCCCGGCGCGCGCTGAGGTTGCGATTGAGGTAGATATCCACCCGGTAGGTACCCGGCGCGACGCTGTTGCCTTCGAGGAAGGCCTTCAGGTCCGCCGACTGCTCGCCGCCGTGAATAAAGGCGGTATTGAAGCGGGGTCCCTGCCCGCTTTCATCCCCCGACGGCTCGGCAAAGGCAGCGCCCGGCGCAATCAGCGCCACCCCCAATGACCATTTGAAGCCCCACGGGCCTCGAGCCTTCTCAAACAGGGAACGTACGAAACCACCGTTGCTCCCATGACGTGATAACGCGAGAACTTCCTTTGTTCGCTGATAAAGCCAATCCATGTGCACCTTCACAATACAATAGCTTGAAGTGTGTTCCAGACGGGATCCTTCCGCCCGCACAATGCCCTGACCTGCGCGCGGGGTCCGGCATCGAAAAATCGGATAACGATCGAAGACGCTGACTAACTGCCCAGCGGTTGCGCCTGGCCCTGGGTCCAGTCGCCCGAGGACAACCGATAAGGCACCAGCGCCCCGTGGTCGTTGATGACACTGAAATTCAGCTGGGCATTCTGGGCCTGGGCATGCTCCTGCAGGTCGTAGTCGGCGGACTGCCCCGGAGCCAGCATCGAGTTCTTCCGGCGCAGGACCCGATGCCCCCCGGACAACAACTGAATGTCCACCAGCGTCACGTGATAGGGCCCGGTGTTGACCACATTCAGCACACCACCCCGAGGCAGGCTCCAACGCAGTTGCGCCGGCGCCTGCTCGATATCGTCGTTGAGCCGACCGGGGCGGTAGAACAGCTTGATGCGCTGGCGGATGCCGATCTGCAGGACATTCTCCCGCTCGCTGGCCTGGGGGATTTCCTGCACGTTCAACCAGAACAGCGACTCACGGTCCGCCGGCATCGCGGCCCCGGAGTGAATGATCCGCACCGTCTGCCGTCCCCCGGAAGGCAATTGCACCAAGGGCGGGACCACTACAAAGGGCAACTCCCGGGTGACCTCGTCCTCGGCTTCGAGCCAGGACTGCAGCAATATGCTCGAGGAGTTATTGTTCAGTACACTGAGTACCGCTTCCTTGTCTTGCGCCGGATACACCACCCGTGTCGTATTCAACACAATACCCGCCCGCGCATCGGCTCCTATCCACATTGCCAGGACAATGCCGATCATCGGAGCAAAAACGTTCCGCATGTGAACTACCCATTTCAATGAAAAAAAGAACGGAGCCGTGCAAAGCTCCGTTCAAGAAAGCCACTTAGTTATAAGTCAGGACAAAAGGCACGGTGCCTGTCGCGGCACCGGGGACCGTGGGTACACCGTTCTTGACGAACACCGCCCGCAAAGCCAGTTCACCGCGCGAGCCGGTACCGCTGGCCTCAAGGACGCCATCAATGGTGTCGGTGGGGTCCTGGATATTGAGGAAAGTGTCGCTGTCGCGACGTACCAGGCCGATGCCTACCCCCTTGGCCGCTCCGGCGGTGGTCAACAGGTAGGGATCGTTGGTGTCGGTTTGTGACGGCCGGAACGACATATGCACGGTGTTCTCCGCCGCCGGTTGCAGGCAGGTCACCACCAGGTCGATGTCTTTCGCGGTGCCCAGCCGCGAGTCGGTGCGATTACCGATATCGGCAAAGGATACACGGCCCAGGTCCACCGGGATGTTATCGGCCGACCCGCCTCCGGAAGACACTTCGCAACTGGTGTTGGTCAAGGCACCGGTAAAGTTCAGCGTGCCACTGTTGGCTGCGTGTGCGGTAGTCACTGCCCCCAGAGTTGCCGCCAATAAAGCCAGGGTCATAGAGATATTTTTCATGCGAACACAATCCTTCGAGTTAATTCGTTTGCACCCATTACTTGGGTGGCGAGCACTATAGACCCGAAGAATTTATTACGCTGTAAGCCCTTATCGATTGGAAAACTAAGAACCCGCTTACAATGAGGAACGCCAATACTGTCAGAGCTCGGCGTCATTCAAAACCCCAAGAAAAAAGAACAATAACCGTTTAACACTCACACTCTTTCAACGAAATAACTTATCACTGAAACACAACTCTCCAGCACACTGATATTATTCTGATACCCTGCTGAATAGCTGCAAACAGTACGATTTGCTCGATATGGCCAAGTACCGGACCCATACGCTCGTGCAGGCCGCCGGATTTTTACCTGTCCGGCAGCCCGTCTATACACGCAACCCGCAACCACGAGGGCTTGAGCCCACGTACAACTTAGTTGTACGTGAGGGTGACCACGCCTTGCGTTGCCACCTGCCGGGTCGTGACACTCGACGCCAGGGGCTGATAGCTTGCGCTAAAAGGCACCCGCCCATCGCGACAGGCATTGGCCGCTGTATCGACATTCAAACTGACTGCGGAAGAGACTTTGAGCAATCGGCTGTCGGCCCCGGGATGACCGGCTGCCGATGTCCCGACTTCGCAACCGGACTCCACGATCTCCCCGAAAAACCTGATCTGTCCGGCGCCATTCACGGCCTGTATGTCGAAACCGCCAGCGATCAGCAACAGCACACCGAGACTTACTATTTTTCCGTTCATTTCCAACACTCCCAAAGCAGGGTCGGTATTCACCAGTAAAGATCACTTCAGGCCCACGCACCAGAAAACAAAGAATCATCCGTAGGACATATCAATAGTGTTTGTCCGCCAACAACACTCTTTATCGTTATCGTCCAAAGCGATAGCGGCTTTAATGCCCGGGCGTGTTATAAGACGGACGGTTTTCTGACAGCCCTGTCAGGTAGCCGTCACCTTGCTGACCCGGTTGGGGGGTTATAAAGGAGCTACTGTTCTGCCAGCATTCACCTTCCCATCCCTTTGTCCCGGCGTCCTGACAGCATGCGTATCCCGAAGAAAACCGCGTTGATCCTTGGCCTGGTGGTCCTCGTGGCCGCTGCCGCGACCTGGACCCTGACCCGAGCTCCCCAGGCCAAACCCAGCGCCAATACCACTGTGCCGGTCACGGTGGTCAGCGTGATCCAGCAGGATGTGCCGCGTTATGTCAGCGGCATCGGTTCGGTACTGTCATTGCACAGCGTGGTGATCCGCCCGCAGATCGACGGCATCCTCACCAAGCTGCTGGTCAAGGAAGGGCAACTGGTCAAGGAAGGCGACCTGCTGGCGACCCTCGACGACCGTTCGATCCAGGCCAGCCTGGCGCAGGCCAAGGCCCAACTGGCGCAGAGCCAGGCGCAGTTGCAGGTGGCGGAAGTCGACCTCAAGCGCTACAAGTTGCTGACGGTCGATGACGGCATTTCCAAGCAGACCTATGACCAGCAACAAGCGCTGGTCAATCAATTGAAAGCCACCGCGCAAGGCAACCAGGCGGCGATTGCCTCGGCGCAGGTGCAACTGTCCTATACCCAGATCCACTCGCCGGTCACAGGCCGAGTCGGTATCCGTGCCGTGGACGAAGGCAACTTCCTGCGCATGAGCGATGCCCAGGGCCTGTTCTCGGTGACCCAGATCGACCCGATCGCCGTGGAGTTCTCCCTGCCCCAGCAAATGCTGCCGACCCTGCAAGGCCTGCTCGGCACCACTCCACCTGCGCCGGTCCGGGCTTTCCTCGGCGACGACGGGCATAGCGGCCTGCTGCTCGGCGAAGGGCACCTGACCCTGATCGACAACCAGGTCGCGGCGGGTACCGGGACCATCAAGGCCAAGGCCGAATTCAGCAACAAGGGCCAGAAGCTCTGGCCGGGCCAACTGGTGAACATCAAGATCCAGACCGCCCTCGAACGCAACGCCCTGGTGGTGCCGCCCGTGGTGGTCCAGCGCGGCCTGGACAACTACTTCGTCTACCGGGTCAAAGGCAGCGGCGTGGAAGTGGTGCCGGTGCAGATGGCCTATCAGGACAGCGACCTGAACATCATCACCGGTGTGCAGGCCGGCGATGTGCTGGTCAGCGACGGCCAGTCGCGGCTCAAGCCGACTTCGCGGATCGAAGTGCAGGGCCAGCCGAAAATGGCTGACCGCCAGGCCGCCCTGGAGTCCAAGCCATGATCAAGGAAAGTCGCGGCGTTTCGGCCTGGTGCATCGACCATCCGGTGGCGACCATCCTGCTGACCTTCGCCCTGGTGCTGCTCGGGTCGATCGCCTTTCCGCGCCTGCCCCTGGCACCGCTGCCGGAAGCCGAGTTCCCGACCATCCAGGTCTCCGCCCAGCTCCCCGGCGC
Source organism: Pseudomonas sp. MWU12-2319 (assembly GCF_023242525.1). NCBI lineage: Bacteria > Pseudomonadati > Pseudomonadota > Gammaproteobacteria > Pseudomonadales > Pseudomonadaceae > Pseudomonas > Pseudomonas sp. MWU12-2319. Next base: position 44,093 of record NZ_JALJES010000030.1, on the reverse strand, counting down.
CAGCCCGCAAACCATGGCGTCCTCGGTCGCGACACCGCTGGAGGTGCAATTCAGCGCCATCCCCGGCATGACCCAGATGACCTCCAGCAGCGCCCTGGGCACCACCACCCTGACGTTGCAGTTCACCCTCAGCAAAAGCATCGACACCGCCGCCCAGGAAGTCCAGGCGGCGATCAACACCGCCTCGGGCAAGCTGCCCAAAGACATGCCGACCCTGCCGACCTGGCGCAAGGTCAACCCGGCCGACAGCCCGGTGCTGATCCTCAGCGTCAGCTCCAGCCAGATGCCCGGCACCGAACTCAGCGACTACGCCGAAACCCTGCTGGCCCGCCAGCTCAGCCAGATCGACGGCGTCGGCCAGATCAACATCACCGGCCAGCAGCGCCCGGCCATCCGGGTCCAGGCCTCGGCGGACAAGCTGGCGGCCATCGGCCTGACCCTGGCCGACATCCGCCAGGCGATCCAGCAGACCAGCCTCAACCTGGCCAAGGGCGCGCTGTACGGCAAGTCGAGCATCTCCACCCTGTCGACCAACGACCAGTTGTTCCAGCCGGAGGAATACGACCAGTTGATCGTCTCCTACAAGAATGGCGCGCCGGTCCAGCTCAAGGATGTCGCCCGGGTCATCCGCGGTTCCGAGGACGCCTACGTGCAAGCCTGGTCCGGTGACGAACCGGGGGTCAACCTGGTGATTTCCCGCCAGCCGGGGGCCAACATCGTCGAAACCGTGGACCGCATCCAGGCCGCCCTGCCGGGCCTCGAAGCCATGCTCCCGGCCTCGGTGCAGGTCAAGGTGCTGATCGACCGGACCCAGACCATCCGCGCCTCGCTGCATGAAGTGGAAATGACCCTGCTGATCGCCATCCTGCTGGTGGTGGCGGTGATGGCGTTGTTCCTGCGCCAGTTGTCGGCGACCCTGATCGTTTCCTCGGTGCTCGGCGTGTCCCTGGTGGCCAGCTTTGCCTTGATGTACGTGATGGGTTTCAGCCTGAACAACCTGACCCTGGTGGCGATCGTCATCGCCGTGGGCTTTGTGGTCGACGATGCGATTGTCGTGGTGGAAAACATCCACCGCCACCTCGAGGCCGGCGACGGCATGCGCGAAGCGGCGATCAAGGGCGCCGGGGAGATCGGCTTTACCGTGGTCTCCATCAGCTTCTCGCTGATCGCCGCGTTTATTCCGCTGCTGTTCATGGGCGGCGTGGTCGGCCGGCTGTTCAAGGAATTCGCCCTGACCGCGACCTCGACCATCCTGATCTCGGTGGTGGTCTCGCTGACCCTGGCACCGACCCTGGCCGCGCTGTTCATGCGCGCGCCGGTGCATCACGAACACTCCAAGCCGGGCTTCGGCGAGCGCCTGCTGGCCGTCTATGAGCGCAACCTGCGGCGCGCCCTGGCGCACCAGAGAACCATGTTCGGGCTGTTCTGCGTGACCCTGTGCCTGGCCATCGCCGGCTACGTGTTCATTCCCAAGGGCTTCTTCCCGATCCAGGACACCGGCTTCGTCCTCGGCACCACCGAGGCCGCCGCCGATGTGTCCTTCACCGATATGGTGGCCAAGCACAAGGCCCTGGCCGAGATCGTTGCGGCCGACCCGGCGGTGCAGGCGTTCTCTCATTCGGTGGGTGTGTCCGGCAGCAACCAGACCATCGCCAACGGCCGCTTCTGGATCGCCCTCAAGCCCCAGGACCAGCGGGATGTCTCGGCCAGCGCATTTATCGACCGGATTCGCCCGCAGCTGATGAAGATTCCCGGCATAGTTCTCTACCTGCGGGCGGGCCAGGACATCAACCTCAGTTCCGGCCCGAGCCGGGCCCAGTATCAGTACGTGGTCAAGAGCAATGACGGCGATACGCTGAACACCTGGACCCAGCGCCTGACGGAAAAGCTGCGCACCAACCCGGCGTTTCGCGACCTGTCCAACGACCTGCAAACGGGCGGCAGCGTCACCCATATCAACATCGACCGCGGCGCCGCCGCGCGTTTCGGCCTGACCGCCAGCGATGTCGACGAAGCCCTCTACGACGCCTTCGGCCAGCGGCAGATCAACGAGTACCAGACCGAAACCAACCAGTACAACGTGATCCTCGAACTGGACGCCGCGCAGCGCGGCAAGGCCGAAAGCCTGAACTACTTCTACCTGCGCTCGCCCCTGACCGGTGAGATGGTCCCGCTCTCGGCCCTGGCGCGCTTCGACGTGCCCACCAGCGGTCCGTTGTCCATCGCCCACGACGGCATGTTCCCGGCCGCCAACCTGTCGTTCAACCTGGCCCCCGGCGTGGCCCTGGGTGACGCGGTGCTGCAACTCAACCAGGCGAAGAACGAAATCGGCATGCCGGCCTCGGTGAACGGTTACTTCCAGGGCGCGGCCCAGGCCTTCCAGAGTTCCCTGGCGAGCCAACCGTGGCTGATCCTCGCGGCGCTGGTGGCGGTCTACATCATCCTCGGGGTGCTCTACGAAAGTTTCGTGCACCCGCTGACAATCATTTCCACCCTGCCGTCCGCCGGCCTCGGCGCCCTGATCATGTTGTGGCTGCTGGGCCAGGACTTCTCGATCATGGCGCTGATCGGCCTGGTATTGCTGATCGGTATCGTGAAAAAGAACGGCATCCTGATGATCGACTTCGCCCTGGAAGCCCAGCGTGGCGGGCTGTCGCCGGAGGAAGCAATCTACAAGGCCTGTATCACGAGGTTCCGGCCGATCATCATGACCACCCTGGCCGCCCTGCTCGGCGCCCTGCCGCTGATGCTCGGCCACGGTACCGGCGCCGAATTGCGCCAGCCCCTGGGGATCGCCGTGGTCGGCGGCCTGCTGGTGAGCCAGGCGCTGACGCTCTTTACCACCCCCGTCATATACTTGTGGCTTGAGCGGCTTTTCCATCGGCCGACACCGGCGCCCGCGCCGGCGATCACACTCTGAGGCGGGTTCATGCGCGTTCTGATTATCGAAGATGAAGAAAAAACCGCCGATTACCTGCATCGCGGCCTGACCGAACAGGGCTACACCGTGGACCTCGCCCGCGATGGCGTCGGCGGCCTGCACCTGGCGCTGGAAAGCGACTACGCGGTGATCATCCTCGACGTGATGCTGCCGGAGCTGGATGGCTTCGGCGTGCTCAAGGCGCTGCGGGCGCGCAAGCAGACCCCGGTGATCATGCTCACCGCCCGCGAGCGCGTCGAAGACCGTGTTCGCGGCCTGCGCGAGGGCGCCGACGACTACCTGGGCAAACCCTTTTCCTTTCTCGAACTGGTGGCGCGCCTGCAGGCCCTGACCCGGCGCAGCGGCGGCGGCCACGAGCCGGTGCAGATCAGCGTCGCCGACCTCTGGGTCGATCTGATCAGTCGCAAGGCCAGCCGCGCCGGCATGCGCCTGGACCTGACCGCCAAGGAGTTCTCGCTGCTCAGCGTGCTGGCCCGGCGCCAGGGCGAAATCCTCTCCAAGACCGCCATTGCCGAGATGGTCTGGGACATCAATTTCGACAGCGACGCAAACGTCGTCGAAGTCGCGATCAAGCGCCTGCGAGCCAAGCTCGACGGGCCGTTCGAACAGAAACTGCTGCACACCATCCGCGGCATGGGCTACGTGCTGGAGAGCCGCAGTGCCAACTAACAGCATCGCCCTGCGCCTGAGCGGCTTGTTCAGCGGCGTGGCGCTGCTGGTGTTCCTGTTGATCGGCTGGGCCCTGTACCAGCAGGTCGGCGAGGGCCTCGGCCTGCTGCCGGAAGCCGAGTTGGAGGCACGCTCCAGCGTGCTGCTGTCCTCACTCAATCGCGACAGCACCCTGGACCACTGGGCCAAGGTCAGCGCCAAGCTCAAGCAGTTGGGCGAAGAGGACAAGCGCATTCGTTTCTGGGTGGTCAGCGGCGATAGCAACTACGAGTACGGCCCCCCCGACGGCCTGGTTCGTGCCTTCGCCGAAGGCCCCGCGGGCATGCGCGACCTGCGCTTGCCGGGACACGCCTACCCCTTCAAGGTGCTGGTCAACGCCCTGCCGGCCAAGGGGCCTCGCCCACCGTTGAAGTTCCTGATCGCCATCGACACCGAAACCTTCCGACAGACCCAACACCACCTGCTGATCGCCCTGATCGGCCTGGCCATCGCCGGCATCGCCCTGGCGTCCGTGCTGGGTTACTGGGTGACGCGGATCGGCCTGAAACCCTTGATCAAGCTGTCCGAGGAGGCGCAGAAGCTGGCACCGCCACGGCTGTCCGGGCGCCTGCAGTTGTCACCGCTGCCGCCGGAGCTCAGCCAGTTCGTCAACTCCTTCAACTCGACCCTGGAACGCGTCGAGCATGCCTATTCGCGCCTGGAGTCGTTCAACGCCGACGTCGCCCATGAGTTGCGCTCGCCGCTGACCAACCTGATCGGCCAGACCCAGGTGGCCCTGACCCGCGGACGTTCGGCCGAGCATTATTTCGAGGTCCTGCAATCGAACCTCGAAGAGCTGGAACGCCTGCGCTCGATCATCAACGACATGCTGTTCCTGGCCAGCGCCGACCAGGGCAGCAAGGCCACCAAGCTGATCAGCACCTCGCTGGCCGGCGAGGTGGCGACCACCCTGGACTACCTGGACTTCATTCTCGAAGACGCCCAGGTCCAGGTACGGGTCAGCGGCGATGCCCAGGTACAGATCGAAATCGCCCACCTGCGCCGGGCGCTGATCAACCTGCTGAGCAATGCGGTGCAGCACACAGTGCCGGGCCAGGTGATCGTGGTACGCATCGAACGCGAGGGCGAGCGGGTCGCCATTGGCGTATCCAACCCCGGCGAAGCGATTGCCGCCGAGCATCTTTCGCGGCTCTTCGAACGTTTCTACCGGGTCGACGCCTCCCGCAGCAACAGCGGCGCCAACCACGGACTGGGCCTGGCAATCGTCAAGGCCATCGCCCTGATGCATGGCGGTGATGTGTTCGTGCGCAGCCGCGACGGGATCAATACCTTCGGCCTCTACCTGCCAGCCTGAAGCACTCCAGGGACAGAACAGCAAAGGCCAGTCTCAAGAGACTGGCCTTTTTCTTGCGTGGGCCGTATACATGCGCCAATAAACCGATGCAATCGAGAGTGCGACCATTCCTCACGCCCCGGCAAATTCCGTCAAGCCGCAAACCCTGCTGATGCTGGTCAGCGGAATGACGGTGATCGCCATGCTTGCCATCGTGACCTTTCTGCTGATCCGCGAGCGCGGCAGCGCCACCGAGGCCGCCGCGCGCTCGGCGAACAATATCGTGCAACTGATCGACGCCGATGTATCGCGCAACATCGAGCTCTATGACCTCGCATTACAGGGGCTGATCCAGGCCTCGCAGCGCCAGGACCTGCGCACGGTCGCTCCCGAAGTCCGTCATCTCGCCCTGTTCGACCGCGCCTCGAGCACCTCGCACAAAAGCGATATCCTGCTGCTGGACCGACTGGGCAATGTGGTCGCCGACTCCCAGTCGGTCATCCCCAGGGCCGAGAACTTTTCCGATCGTGAGTATTTCCAGTCCCACGAGGGCGACCCGGACCCGAGCCTGATGATCAGCCACCCGTTCAAGTCCCGCCGGGCCCCGTATCCCTGGCTGATCAGTTTCAGCCGCAGGATGACCTCCGCGGACGGTGAGTTCCTGGGAGTGGCCGCCGCCGGCATGCGCCTGAGTTACGTCGATGAGCTGTTCATGAACCTGAGCGTCGGCAAAGGCGGTTCCATCAGCCTGGTCAGCACCGACGGCACCCTGCTGTCCCGACAAACGCCACTGCCCGACGAGCTGACCGGCCAGGACTTCAGCAACTACCCCAACTTCATCCGGATCCTGAAACAAGGTAACGGCAGCTTCAGCACCACCTCGGGGATCGATGGCAGCGAGCGGCTCTATACCTTTTCCCAGGTCGGCACGCTACCGCTGATCGTGGTGGTGTCCCAGTCCGCCGACGAAGTCTATGGCGCCTGGAAACGCACGACCCGCCTGGTCGGCCTGGCCACGGGCGTGCTCTGTATCGGCCTGCTCTGGCTCAGTTGGCTGCTGGCCCGGGAACTGCGCCGACGCCAGCGCGCCGAGCAGGAGCTGGCGCAGCTGGCCGCCACCGACTCGCTGACCGGCCTGGCCAATCGCCGGGCGCTGGACCAGGGCCTGGCGACAGAATGGGCGCGGGCACAGCGTTCCGGCAAACCGCTGTCGGTACTGATGATCGATGCCGATCACTTCAAGGCCTTCAACGACCGCCACGGTCACCCGGTCGGCGACGAGGCCTTGCGGCGGCTGGCCCAGGTGATCAGTGACAACATTCGGCGTCCTGGCGACATGGCGGCGCGTTATGGCGGCGAAGAGTTTGCCGTGGTGCTGCCGGAAACCGATGAGCAGGGGGCAATGAACCTGGCGCAAAAGATCCGCACGGCCATGGCCGCACTGGCGCCCTTCAAGGGCGACCATCGGGCGATCACCGTCAGCATCGGCGCCAGCACCGCCTCGCCGCCCAGCGACGGTAGCGTGGAGCAGTTGCTGCGCAAAGCCGACCAGGCGCTGTACCAGGCCAAGCACGAAGGCCGCGATCGTGCGGTGCATGCCAGCCTCGACCGGTTGTAAGCGCCCCCTGTAGGAGCGAGCTTGCTCGCGATGGACGTCAACGATAACACGCGGCATCTGATACCCCGCGGTGTCTGGACTACCCTCGCCGGAACGCCGCCCGGAGCAAGCTCGCTTCGACAAGGGAAGGGATATAAAAAAAGCCGCCCGAAGGCGGCTTTCAAATACAACAAAAGGAGAGAGTCGTTACACGGCCGCAACAGGACGCATGTAAGAGATCGGCGCGGTGCTGGCGTCTTCGAAGGTCACCACTTCCCAGGCATCTTTCTGCTCAATGAGCTTACGCAGAAGCTGGTTGTTCAGGGCGTGACCGGACTTGAAGCCTTTGAACTCACCAATCAGGCTATTGCCCAACAGGTAGAGGTCACCGATAGCGTCGAGGATCTTGTGTTTGACGAATTCGTCTTCGTAACGAAGGCCGTCTTCGTTCAGTACACCATCCGAATCGACCACGATGGCGTTTTCCACGCTACCGCCGAGTGCGAGGTTGTGCTTGCGCAGGTACTCGATATCACTCATGAAACCAAAGGTCCGGGCGCGGCTGACTTCTTTTACGAACGAAGTGCTGGAAAAATCCACGCTGGCACTCTGGATGCGGTCACGGAACACCGGGTGATCGAAATCGATCTCAAAGCTCACCTTGAAACCTTCGAAAGGCACGAAAGTGGCGCGCTTGTCGCCGTCTTCCACTGAGACTTCACGAAGGATGCGGATGAACTTCTTGGCTGCGTCCTGTTCTTCCAGGCCGGCAGATTGAATCAGGAATACGAAGGGTCCAGCGCTACCATCCATGATCGGGACTTCGGACGCGGAGAGCTCGACGTAGGCGTTATCGATGCCCAGGCCGGCCATGGCCGAGAGCAGGTGCTCAACCGTGTCCACCTTGACGTCACCGTTGACCAACGTGGTCGACATCGTGGTTTCACCAACGTTTTCCGCGCGAGCAGGAATCTGCACCACAGGGTCGAGGTCGGCACGACAAAACACGATACCGGTGTCCACAGGCGCGGGCTTGAGGGTCAGGTAGACCTTCTCGCCGGAGTGCAGGCCGACACCTGTAGCACGGATAATATTTTTCAGGGTGCGTTGTTTAATCATGGCATGGGCCGCTTCAGCGCAAATTGCGAACAGGTATCAACAAAGGCTGGCGATAATAGCAGACCAGGCCTTTGCTGAACACCAATCACCCTAATACTCCTGATACATTCCATCAATCGGCCTGGCGACGCAGGAAAGCCGGGATATCCAGATAGTCCAGGTCATCCTGCGGGTTCATCTTCGCGGCAGTCGCAGCACCGGCCTGGGCCTGGTTGCGCATGACGGTCGGACGATCCAGGTCACGGTAGTTCACCGACGGCAGTTCCTGACGCGAAGGTGCTTGCGTCTGGGCGGCAGCCGATTGGCTGGTCTGCAGCGTATTGTCGATGACCTTCACAGGCTTCTCGATACGCGCACCCAGGCCGGTGGCAACCACGGTCACGTGCAGCTCGTCGCGCATGTCCGGATCGATAACGGTACCGACCTTGACCATGGCGTGCTCGGAGGCGAAGGCTTCGATGATGCTACCCACGTCGGAGTACTCACCCAGGGACAGGTCAGGACCGGCGGTGATGTTCACCAGGATGCCGCGCGCGCCTTGCAGGTTGACGTCTTCCAGCAGCGGGTTGCGAATCGCCGCTTCGGTGGCTTCACGTGCACGGTTGGGACCGCTGGCGCAGCCAGTGCCCATCATCGCCATGCCCATTTCGCTCATCACGGTACGCACGTCGGCGAAGTCGACGTTGATCATGCCCGGACGCTTGATGATGTCGGAGATACCGCGAACGGCACCGGCGAGTACATCGTCAGCCTTGGCGAAAGCCGACAGCAGGCTGGCGTCCTTACCCAGGATGGTCAGCAGCTTCTCGTTGGGAATGGTGATCAACGAGTCGACGCTTTCGCTCAGCGCGCGGATGCCTTCATCGGCGATCTGCATGCGCTTTCGGCCTTCGAACGGGAACGGACGGGTCACCACCGCAACGGTGAGGATGCCCATTTCCTTCGCCACTTCGGCAATGATCGGGGCCGCACCGGTACCGGTACCGCCACCCATGCCGGTGGTGATGAACACCATGTTGGTGCCCTGCAGCACTTCGGCGATGCGCTCGCGATCTTCCAGAGCGGCCTGACGACCGACTTCCGGATTGGCGCCGGCACCCAGGCCCTTGGTCACGCCGGTACCCAGTTGCAGGATAGTCCGCGCGCCAATGTTTTTCAGGGCCTGGGCATCGGTGTTGGCGCAGATGAACTCGACGCCTTCAATGTTGCTCTTGACCATATGGTTAACGGCGTTGCCGCCGCCACCGCCTACGCCGATAACCTTGATTACCGGACTTTGTGGGACGTTGTCTACGAGTTCGAACATGTTCCCTCTCCTTTCATTCTCTAGTTTTTTCGCCTACTTCTACTGCTTTGAAACTTTAAAAGTTGCCCTGAACCCAGCGCTTCAAGCGCTCCAGCACAGGTGCTTTCTGTTCTTCATCGCGATAGTCGTTTCTGTTGCCGCCGTTGTAGCCGGACAGGGAAATGCCGTCCGACTGCTTTTGCAGCCCGTACAGCAACAGCCCTACCCCAGTTGAATAGATCGGGTTGCGGACCACGTCCGACAGCCCTTTGACGCTATGCGGCACGCCCAGGCGCACCGGCATGTGGAAAATCTCTTCGGCCAGTTCGACCGCGCCTTCCATTTTCGAGGTACCACCGGTCAGCACGATGCCGGCCGGAATCAGGTCCTCGTAGCCGCTGCGACGCAGTTCGGCCTGGATCAGGGTGAACAGTTCGTCGTAGCGCGGCTCGACCACTTCGGCCAGGGCCTGGCGCGACAGCTCGCGTGGCGGACGGTCGCCGACGCTCGGCACCTTGATGGTTTCACCGGCACCGGCCAGTTTCGCCAGGGCACAGGCGTAGCGGATCTTGATCTCTTCGGCGTACTGGGTCGGGGTGCGCAACGCCATGGCGATGTCGTTGGTCACCTGATCACCGGCAATCGGGATCACCGCGGTGTGGCGGATCGCGCCTTCGGTGAAGATCGCGATGTCGGTGGTGCCGCCGCCGATATCCACCAGGCACACGCCCAGTTCTTTCTCGTCGTCGGTCAGCACCGAGTAGGCCGAAGCCAGTTGCTCAAGAATGATGTCGTCGATTTCCAGACCGCAGCGACGCACGCACTTCTCGATGTTCTGTGCCGCGTTCACCGCGCAGGTGACCACGTGGACCTTGGCTTCCAGACGTACGCCGGACATGCCCAGGGGTTCGCGAACGCCTTCCTGGTTGTCGATCACGTAGTCCTGCGGCAGCGTGTGCAGGACCCGCTGGTCCGCCGGAATCGCCACGGCCTGGGCCGCATCGAGCACACGTTCGAGATCCGCCGCGCTGACTTCACGATCGCGGATCGCGACAATCCCATGGGAGTTCAGGCTGCGGATGTGATTGCCCGCCACGCCGACGAACGCCGAGTGGATCCGGCAACCGGCCATCAGTTGCGCCTCTTCCACCGCACGCTGGATCGACTGCACGGTGGACTCGATATTCACCACCACGCCCTTCTTCAGGCCGCGGGAAGGATGGGTGCCGATACCAACGATTTCCAGCGTGCCATCGGCCGCGACCTCGCCCACCAGTGCCACCACCTTGGAGGTACCGATATCCAGTCCGACGATCATTTTGCCGCTTTGCACGTTTGCCATGGTCCTGCCTCTTCTTAATTCTTCGCAACGGCGGGTTTGGCCGTCACGGGTGCCACAGGTTCCCGCCATCCGACGGCCAGGCCGTTGGAATAACGCAGATCGATGCTGGCAATGTTCGTAATCTGTTCTTTCAGCGTTTTTTCATAAATGGCAATAAAACGGCGCATCTTCTCGACCAGATGATCGCGACCCAACAACAACTCGATCCCCGGCCCCGCGCTGCCCGCGCCGGTGGTCAGGAACCAGCTGCCGCGTTCACGCAGTTCCAGCCGGACAATCGAGAAACCCAGCGGGCGCAGCATCTGACTCAACACCTGATACTGCTGCATCACCTGTTGCTGGGCCCGTTGGGGACCGAACAACTGCGGCAGATGCTCGTAGTTCGCCAGTTCCCGTGGCGCGAACGCCTGGCCCTGGTTGTTCAACAACGCCCCGTCGCCCCAGCGGGCCACCGGCAATTGCTCTTCCAGGCGGATCACCACCTGGTCCGGCCACACACGCCGGACCTCGGCATGGGCGATCCACGGCATGGTTTCCAGCTCGGTGCGCATGCTCGCCAAGTCGATGGTGAAGAAGCTCGACGCGACGTACGGCGCGATCCGCTGCTGCACCGCCTGCTGGCTGATGTAGCTCAGGTCGCCCTGCACGTTGATCTTGCTGATCGGCCGATCGGCATAGGGCAACAGGCGCTGGGCACCTTCGTAGGTACCGAAACCCAGGGCCACCAGCAGCACCGGCCACATCAGGCGCTTGAAAATGCTGAAGTTGGCTTTCGGCAGGCGCACCGACATCGGCTCTTTAGCCACCATCCGGCTGGCACCCCGCGGCACCGGCTTGTTACGGCCGGGGGCGGGTGACTGATGACGAATCGATGCGCCGTGCATGGTCTTAACCTCGTACCTCGATGCTTGCCGCCAGGATCGCCAGCACCAACTGCTGGAAATCCAGGCCGGCGGCCCGCGCGGCCATGGGGACCAGACTGTGGTCGGTCATGCCCGGCGCGGTGTTGACTTCCAGGAACCAGAACTGCCCGTCGGCGTCCTGCATCACGTCGGCCCGGCCCCAACCGGCGATACCGAGCGCCTCGCAGGCCTTGGCCGTGAGGTCCATCAGTTCCTTTTCCTTGGTGCTATCGAGGCCGCAGGGAATCCGATACTGGGTATCGGAAGCCAGGTACTTGGCGTCGTAGTCGTAGAACGAATGCGGGGTGCCGAGGGCAATCGGCGGCAGGATCTGGTCGCGCAGGGTGGCGATGGTGAACTCCGGACCTTGAATCCACTGTTCAACCAATACTTGCGAATCGTAGGCGGCGGCGGCTTTCCAGGCGGCGATCAGATCGTCGGCGCAGGTCACTTTGGCCATCCCAATACTGGAGCCTTCATGAGCAGGTTTGACGATCAAAGGGAACCCCAGTTCCGCGCCGGCTGAAATACAGTCGGCCGCGGAACTCAACACGGCGTGACGCGGTGTCGGAATCCCCAGGCTGTGCCAGACCTGCTTGGTCCGCAGCTTGTCCATGGCCAGCGCCGAGGCGAGGATGCCGCTGCCGGTGTAGGGAATCCCCAGGCATTCGAGCAGGCCTTGCATGCTGCCGTCTTCACCGCCGCGACCGTGCAGAATGATAAAGGCGCGGTCGATCTTTTCATTGAGCAGGCGTTGCAGGAAATCGTCGCCCACATCGATACCGAAGGCGTCGACACCGGCGCTTTGCAGCGCCTCAAGCACCGCGTTGCCGGACTTCAGCGAGACCTCGCGCTCGGCGCTCTTGCCGCCGAACAGCACCGCGACGCGGCCGAAGGCTTTAGGCTCGACGGTCGAGAACAGGTTGGCGTAGGCAGCGGTCATTTCGACTTCTCCTGGCTGGCTACGGCAGTGGCGAACAGCGGGCTCTTGAGCAATTGCGGGGCAAGGCCACCGATATCGCCGGCGCCCTGGCAGAGCAGGATGTCACCGGGCAGCAGCAGCGGCTTGACCAGCGGTGCCAGTTCGACGCCACGCTCGATATAGATCGGGTCGAGCTGGCCGCGCTGGCGAATGCTGCGGCACAGCTGGCGGCTGTCCGCGCCCGGAATCGCTTCCTCCCCGGCCGGATAGACTTCCATCAACAGCAGGACATTGGCGTCGGCCAGCACCTGGACGAAATCGTCGTACAGGTCGCGGGTGCGGGTGTAGCGGTGCGGCTGATAGACCATCACCAGGCGGCGCTCCGGCCAGCCACCGCGGACAGCCTTGATCACCGCCGCGACTTCGGTCGGGTGGTGACCGTAGTCGTCCACCAGCATCACGCTGCCGCCGTCCACCGGCAGTTCGCCGTAGACCTGGAAGCGTCGACCGACGCCCTGGAAGCCCGACAGCCCCTGGACGATGGCTTCATCGCTGATGCCCTCGTCGCTGGCGATGGCGATGGTGGCCAGGGAGTTGAGCACGTTGTGGTTGCCCGGCATGTTCACCGACACGTTCAGCGGCTCGCGGTCGCGACGCAGCACGGTGAAGTGGGTCTGCATGCCGGCCTGGCGAATATTGATCGCACGCACGTCGGCGTCTTCGTGGACACCGTAGGTCACGGTCGGACGGGCGATCTGCGGAAGGATCTCGCGCACCACCGGATCGTCCAGGCAGACCACGGCCAGACCGTAGAACGGCAGGTTGTGGAGGAACTCGACGAAGGTCTTCTTCAGCTTGTTGAAGTCGCCTTCATAGGTGTCCATATGATCGGCGTCGATATTGGTGACCACGGCGACCAGCGGCTGCAGGTGCAGGAAGCTGGCGTCGCTTTCATCGGCTTCGGCGATCAGGTAGCGGCTGGTGCCGAGCTGGGCATTGGTGCCCGCGGCATTCAGTCGGCCACCGATGACAAAGGTCGGATCGAGGCCACCGGCGGCGAACACCGAGGCGATCAGGCTGGTGGTGGTGGTCTTGCCGTGGGTACCGGCGACGGCGATGCCGTGGCGATAGCGCATCAGCTCGGCCAGCATCTCGGCGCGCGGCACCACCGGAATGCGCCGCTCCAGGGCGGTGGCCACTTCCGGGTTGGACTTGTTCACGGCACTCGAGACCACCAGCACATCGGCATCGGCGGCGTTCTCGGCGCGGTGGCCGATAAAGATGTGGGCGCCGAAGGACTCCAGGCGCTCGGTCACCGGCGAGGTCTTCAGGTCGGAACCGGACACTTCATAGCCCAGGTTCAACAACACTTCGGCAATCCCGCACATGCCCACGCCGCCGATACCGACGAAGTGGATACGACGGATACGGCGCATTTCCGGTTGCGGCATGGCTTTCTGATTCTCAACCATGGGCCACCTCCAGGCAGATCTCGACCACGGTGCGGGTGGCATCTGGCTTGGCCAGGCGGCGGGCAGTGCGCGCCATGCTGTTCAGTCGTTCCGGTTGCATCAAAACCTCTGTCAGGCGAGCCGCCAGGTCGGCGGCGCCAGTCGTTCTTTGCGGCAGCAGGAAGGCAGCGCCCTCCCCGGCCAGATATTCGGCATTGCGGGTCTGGTGATCGTCGATCGCATGGGGCAAGGGCACCAGCAACGAGGGCAGACCGGCGGCGGCCAGTTCACTGACGGTCAAGGCGCCGGCACGGCAGACCACCAGGTCGGCCCAGCCATAGGCTTGGGCCATGTCTTTGATAAACGGCGCCACTTGCGCCTCGACGCCGACCGCCTGGTAGCGTTCGGCGGTGATTTCGTCGTGATTGCGCCCGGCCTGGTGAAACACTTCCGGACGGTATTCGGCCGGCACTTGCGCCAGGGCTTCGGGCAACAGCTTGTTCAACGGCTCGGCACCCAGGCTGCCGCCCAGGATCAGCAGGCGCGCGCGGCGTCCGGCGAGGTCCTGGCGCGGGGTTTCCAGGAACAGTTCGGTGCGCACCGGGTTACCGGTGGTCCGACGTTTGCCCGAGGCGCCGAAGGTATTCGGGAAAGCTTCGCAGACCCGGGTCGCCAAGGGCACCAGCAGCCGATTGGCGGTACCCGCCACGGCGTTCTGTTCATGAACGATTACCGGAATACCGGCCATCCGCGCGGCAACACCGCCGGGGCCGGTCACATAACCGCCAAAGCCCAGCACACAGACCGGCTTCAGTTCCCGCATGACCTTGCGTGCCTGCCACACCGCCTTGAGCAGCACGAACGGAGCCTTGAGCAGCGACAGCTTGCCCTTGCCCCGCAGGCCGGTGACCTGGATCAGGTGCAGCGGCAACCCGGCGCCGGGCACCAGTTCGTTCTCGATACCCCGCGGCGTGCCCAACCAGTGCACCTCGTAGCCGCGCGCCTGGAACTCCCGCGCGCAGGCCAGCGCCGGGAACACGTGTCCGCCGGTGCCACCGGCCATGATCAGCACTTTATCGGCCATGGGGTGACTCCTCGGCGAAGTCACTTTCATCGAACTCCATCTCTTCACTGCCCAGATGGGTTCGACTCTCCCACTCGATACGCAGCAACAAGCCGAGCTGGGCACAGCAAATCACCAACGAACTACCGCCGTAACTGAGGAACGGCAGGGTCAGACCCTTGGTCGGCAGCAGGCCGACGTTCACGCCGATATTGATCAGGAATTGACCGATCCACAGAAAGGCCAGGCCATAGGCCATATAGGCGGCAAAGAACTGCTTGGCCTTTTCCGCCCACAGGCCGATGTACATGGCCCGCACACTGACGAAAACAAACAGCGCGACCGTGAGCAGCGAACCCACCGCACCCAGCTCTTCAGCCAGTACGGAGAACACGAAGTCGGTGTGCGCTTCAGGCAGGTAGAACTGTTTCTGCACGCTGTTGCCCAGGCCCACGCCCAGCCATTCGCCACGACCGAAGGCGATCAGTGCCTGGGTCAACTGGTAGCCGGAACCGAACTGGTCGGCCCAGGGGTCGGTAAAGGTGGTCAAACGCGCCATCCGGTAGGGTTGCGCCTTGATCAGCACCACCACCGCCACCACCGCGAGCATGACCATCAAGCCGAAGCGCAACAGCCCGACCCCGCCGAGGAACAGCATCGCCGCCGCCGCGCCCATCATCACCACGGTGGCACCGAAGTCCGGTTCCATCAGCAGCAGGCCGGCCATCGGCAGCAAGACGATGAAGGGCTTGAAGAAGCCCATCCAGCTTTCGCGGACTTCCTTCTGTCGCCGCACCAGGTAACCGGCGAGGTAGATCACCACGAAGACCTTGGCGATTTCCGAGGGCTGCACGTTAAAGAAGCTGAAGCCGATCCAGCGCATCGAACCGTTCACCTCGCGGCCGATGCCCGGTAGCAGCACCATGACCAGCAAGCCGAAAGCACCCACCAGCATCATGAAGCCCATGCGCTGCCAGGTGGCGATCGGCACCATCATGGTGGCAATGCAGGCACCCAGGCCGATGACCATGTAGATCAGATGGCGAATCATGTGGTACAGCGCGTTGCCCGACTGCACGGCGGCGACTTCCGAGGACGCCGAGGTGATCATGACCAGGCCCAGTCCCAGCAGCCCCAGGGCGCCGGCCAGCATCGGAAAGTCAATATCGACGCCACGCCCGCTGATGATCGGCGACGGATAGGGTTTGATAATGTTGAAATTCATACCAACCCCTCCACGGCCTGGGCGAACAGGCGCCCGCGTTCTTCGTAGTTCTTGAACATGTCGAAACTGGCGCAGGCCGGCGACAGCAACACCGCATCACCCGGCTCGGCCAGCTCGGCACAGCGCTGTACGGCCTCGTTCAAGCTCTGCACGCGAATCAGCGGTACGGCGTCGCCCAGGGCCTGGGCCAGGAGTTCAGCATCGCGGCCGAGCAGGACCACCGCACGGCAGTGGCTCGCAACCGGGCCGCGCAGGCCGCTGAAGTCCGCGCCCTTGCCGTCGCCACCGGCAATCAGTACCAGCTTGCCGGCAATATCGGCCCCCAGGCCTTCGATGGCGGCCAGGGCCGCACCGACGTTGGTGGCCTTGGAGTCGTTGTAGTAGTTCACGCCGTTCAACTCACGGACCCACTGGCAGCGATGCTCGAGGCCGGCGAAGGTCCGCAGGCTCGAGAGCATGGCGTCGAACGGCAGCCCGACCGCATGGCCCAGGGCCAGGGCCGCCAGGGCATTGGCCTGGTTGTGGGCGCCGCGAATCCGCAGTTCGCTTACTGGCATCAGGTTCTGGAATTCGAAGGCCAGGTACTTCTCGCCATTCTCTTCGCGCAGGCCGAAAGCCTTGAAGTCCGGTTTGCCGAGGCCAAAGGTCCAGCACGGCAGGCCTTCGCTCATCAGCGGCCGGGACAAGGCGTCCTGACGGTTGACCACCACCTGCCTGGCGCCACGGAAGATCCGGTGCTTGGCCAGGTGATAGGCCGGCAGGCCACTGTAGCGGTCCATATGGTCTTCGCTGACATTCAGCACGGTGGCCACTTCGGCACCGAGGTGGTCAGTGGTTTCCAGCTGGAAGCTCGATAGCTCCATCACGTACAGCTCGACGTCGTCGCTGAGCAGGTCCAGCGCCGGGGTGCCGAGGTTGCCGCCGACGGCGACGCGCTTGCCGGCCGCGGCCGCCATTTCACCGACCAGGGTGGTGACGGTGCTTTTCGCATTGGAACCGCTGATGGCGACGATCGGCGCCTTCGCGTGACGCGCGAACAGCTCGATATCGCCGGACAATTTCACGCCACGGGCGGCCGCCGCTTGCAGGGCCGGAGTCGCCAGGGCCAGGCCGGGGCTCACGTAGAGCTCGTCGGCACGGCAGAGGAATTCGACGTCCAGCTCGCCACAACGCACTTCCACCTGCGGATAGTCACGGCGCAGCGTGGCCAGCTCCGGTGGATTTTCCCGCGTATCGGCCACGGCAAAGGCAATGCCCCGGTTCGCCAGGAAGCGAACCAGGGACATGCCGCTCTTGCCGAGGCCGACAACGATGCGGAAGTGGTCAGAAGCGATCAGTGACACGTGTTCTACCTCAGCTTCAGGGTGGCAAGGCCGACCAGCACCAGGATCACGGTGATAATCCAGAAACGGACGATCACCCGTGGTTCGGGCCAACCCTTGAGTTCAAAGTGGTGGTGAATCGGCGCCATGCGGAACACACGGCGGCCAGTCAATTTGAAGGAAGCGACCTGGATCACCACCGACAGGGTTTCCATCACGAACACACCGCCCATGATGAACAGGACGATTTCCTGGCGGACGATCACCGCAATGGTGCCCAGGGCCGCGCCCAGCGCCAGTGCGCCAACGTCGCCCATGAAAACCTGGGCCGGGTAGGTGTTGAACCAGAGGAAACCCAGGCCGGCACCGATCAGCGCGCCGCAGAACACAATCAGCTCGCCCGCGCCCGGGACATAGGGAATCAGCAGGTATTCGGCGAACTTCACGTTACCCGACAGGTAGCAGAAGATCCCCAGCGCGCCACCGACCATCACCGTCGGCATGATCGCCAGGCCGTCGAGGCCGTCGGTCAGGTTGACCGCGTTGCTCGAACCGACGATGACCAGGTAGGTCAGCACCATGAAGCCTGCACCCAGGGGAATGCTGACATCCTTGAGCATCGGTATCAGCAAGGTGGTCTCGACCGGGCTTTGCGCGGTCATGAACAGGAAGATCGCTGCACCCAGGCCGAACACCGATTGCCAGAAATATTTCCAGCGACTCGGAAGACCACGGGAGTTCTTCTCGATCACCTTGCGGTAATCGTCGACCCAGCCGATAGCACCGAACAGCAGGGTCACCAGAAGGACTACCCAGACATAGCGGTTATGCAGGTCAGCCCACAGCAGGGTGCTGATACCAATGGAGGACAAGATCAACACCCCGCCCATGGTCGGCGTACCCGACTTGGAGAGTTGAGTTTTTGGACCGTCATCGCGAATCGGCTGACCGATCTGCCGATTTTGAAGGGTCCGAATCATCCATGGGCCGAGAAACAGCGACAGAGACAGCGCAGTCAGTACCCCGAGAATCCCGCGCAGGGTCAGGTACTGAAAGACCGCAAAGCCTTTGTAGAACTGTTGCAGGTACTCCGCTAGCAGCAGCAGCATTAATGCTTCTCTCCCTTGTGTTCGTCAGAAGCGGGCCCACACAAAGCCGCCACGATGTTTTCCATCGCAGCGCTGCGCGAACCCTTGATCAAAATGGTGGTGTCCGTGTCTTGCTCGGCGCCCAGCGCCGCGATCAGATCGGCCTGGGTGGCGAAATGACGGGCGTGCGGGCCAAAGGCGTTGACGGCATGAACCATCATCGGTCCCACCGCATACAGCGCTGAAACCTTGTCGGCGGCATAAGCGCCTACTTCACGATGTCCTTGCTCCGCCCACTCGCCCAACTCGCCGATATCTCCGAGCACCAGAACGGTGCGGCCGGAAAAGCCGGCGAGTATATCAACGGCGGCCGCGATTGAGGCAGGGTTGGCGTTGTAGGTGTCGTCAATGACGCGAATGCCATTGATTGCTAATTGCGCCACCGCGCGCCCCTTGACCGGTTGTACCGCTTCCAGCCCGGCAACGATGCCCGGCAGGGAAACGCCGAGGGCATGGGCGGCGGCGGCGGCGGCCAGGGCATTGGCCACGTTGTGGGTGCCCAGCAGGTTCAGTTGCACCCGGGCACTGCCCAGGGGACTGTGCAAATCGAAACCCGGGCAGCCCCGTGGATCACGGGAAATCTGTGCGCCATGGAAATCGGCGGCGGTGTTTTCCAGGGCAAAGCTCAGGACTTTTCGACCGGCGGCACGGGCTTGCCAGATAGCGAAAGCCTTGTCGTCCAGGTTGAGGACGGCCACGCCATCGGCTTGCAGCCCTTCAATGATCTCGCCCTTGGCCTCGACGATTTTCTCGGGACCACCGAACTCGCCGACATGGGCGGTTCCGGCATTGTTCAAGATGGCCACATGGGGCTTGGTCATGGCGACGGTATAGGCAATTTCGCCTAGGCGCGAAGCCCCCAGCTCGATGACCGCCGCACTGTGTTCCTGGGCTAGCTCGAGCAGGGTCAGTGGCACGCCCAGTTCGTTGTTCAGGTTGCCGCGAGTGGCCAGGACCAGGCCACGGGTGCGCAGGATGCTCGCGAGCAGCTCCTTGACCGTGGTCTTGCCGCTGGAGCCGGTAATGGCCGCCACCGGCTGGGTAAAGGCGGCGCGGTTCAGCGCGCCCAGCTGACCCAGGGCCAGACGGCAGTCGGCGACCAGCAACTGCGGCAGCTTGCTGCCGACCACTTCACGCTCGACCAGCGCCGCGACGGCGCCTTTGGCGGCGACATCGTCGAGATAATCATGACCGTCGAAACGCGGTCCGGTCAGCGCGACAAACAACTGGCCAGGCTGAATCGCCCGGCTGTCGATGCTCACGCCATTGAAACTGGCATCGGCCGTCAACAGGCGTGCCGACAAGGCCTTCGCCACTTCGCTGAGTTTCATCGCCTCAAGCATGGGCGACCTCCCAGGCATCCAGGGCCTTGGTGGCTTCGACCAGGTCGGAGAAGGCATGGCGCTGGCCGTTGATTTCCTGATAGTCCTCATGACCTTTACCGGCCAGGACAATCACATCGTCGGCCGAGGCGCCGGCAATCAGTTCGGCGATGGCCAGACCGCGACCGGCGACAAAACGGACCTTGTCCGTGGCCACGAAGCCGGCACGGATATCGTCGAAGATCCGCGAAGGGTCTTCAGTACGTGGGTTGTCATCGGTGACCAGCGCCACATCGGCCAGACGCTCGACCACTTCGGCCATCAGCGGGCGCTTGCCGCGATCACGGTCGCCACCGCAGCCGAACAGGCAGAGCAATTGACCCTTGGCGTGAGGACGCAGGGCCAGCAGGACTTTTTCCAGGGCATCCGGGGTGTGGGCGTAGTCGACCACCACCAGTGGCCGGGCACCACCGCCCAGGCGCTGCATACGACCGGCCGGACCTTCGAGCTGCGGCAGTACGCGCAGGATCTCGTCCAGCGGGTAATCCAGGCCCAGCAAGGCACCGACCGCCGCCAGCAGATTGCTCAGGTTGAAGCGTCCGAGCAGCGCACCGCGCAAGTGATGCTCGCCTTGCGGCGTCACCAACGTGGCGCGCACGCCTTCGTCGCTGAATTGCGCATCGCGACAATAGAGGTAGGCGCTCGGATCTTCCTGGCTATAGGTCAGCAAACGCGACTCATGCTTTTCCGCCGCCAACTGGCGACCGAACTCATCGTCGATATTGATGACCCGGCAGCTCAGGTCGGCCCAGCCGAACAACTTGGCCTTGGCCGCACCATAGGCTTGCATGGTGCCGTGATAATCCAGGTGATCGCGGGACAGGTTGGTCAGCACGGCCACATCGAATGCCAGCGCGGTCACCCGGCCCTGATGCAAGCCGTGGGAAGACACTTCCATGGCAACGGCCTTGGCCCCGGCTTTCTTCAAGTCGGCCAGGCTCGCCTGCACGGCAATCGGGTCCGGCGTCGTCAGCATGCCGCTCTGCAGCGCGCCGTAAAAGCCCGTACCCAGGGTGCCAAGAATGCCGCAATGCTGGCCCAGCAAATCGAGGGCCTGGGCAATCAACTGGCTGACACTGGTCTTGCCGTTGGTTCCGGTCACGCCCACCAGGTTCAGGTGGCGACTCGGATCACCGTAGAAACGCCCGGCGATATCGGACAGTTGCGCCGCCAGGCCCTTGACCGGGATCAGCGGCACATCGGTGATCGGCAGCACGGTGGCGCCTTCGACTTCATAGGCCACCGCCGCCGCGCCACGCTGCAAGGCGTCGGCAATATGGTTGCGACCGTCGACCTTGCCGCCCGGTATCGCCAGGAACAGGTCGCCGGCGCGGACTTTACGGCTGTCGAGGGCCAATTCGCGAATCAGCAGATCGCGACCGGCGTGGGCAAAAATCTTGTTCAAGCTCAGGGACATTAACCACGCCCTCCTTTTACCGGGGCAGGCGCGACAACGGCCTGCTGTTGGGGCGTTGTCGGCAAGTCGTCGGGGATGACGTTCATCAGGCGCAGGGTGCCGGACATGACTTTGCTGAAGACCGGTGCCGAGACCAGGCCACCGAAGTAACCGGCCTTGCTCGGTTCGTCGATCACCACCACGATGGCGTAGCGCGGATCGCTCATCGGGCCGAAACCGGCGAACAGCGAGCGGTAGGCGTTTTCTTCATAACCCTTGGTGCCGACCGAGGTCTTGCGCGCCGTACCGGACTTGCCGGCCACGTGATAGGCCGGCACTTTCGCGCGCCAGACACCCCGCGGCGCCTCGATCACTTGTTGCAACATACCTTGCATGGTCTTGGCGACATTTTCCGGGATAACCTGGGTACCCTCGGGAGCCTTGTCGGTCTTGATCAAGGTCAGCGGCACGATCTTGCCGTTGTTGGCCAGGGCCGAGAAGGCGTGCACCAGCTGGATCGCGGTCACCGACAGGCCGTAGCCGTAGGACAGGGTTGCGGTCTCGGCCTTGCGCCACTCGCGGTAGTTCGGCAGGTTGCCGACCCGCTCGCCGGGGAAGCCAAGGCCGGTGTCCTGGCCCAGGCCGACTTTCTGCATCACGCGGAAAATCGCTTCGCCGCCGATATCGAAGGCGACCTTGCTCATGCCGACGTTACTGGAGTTGATCAGGATGCCGGTCAGGTCGAGTACCGGGCCTTCGGTCTTGGACACGTCACGAATGGTGTACTTGCCCAACTGCAGGGTACCGGGGTAGACCTCGACCGTATCGCTGGGCTTCCAGCGGCCGGTTTCCAGGGCCGCGCTCATGGAGATCGGCTTCATGGTCGAACCCGGCTCGAACACGTCGATCATCGCGCGGTTGCGCATCATCGCCGGTTGCAGGTTGCGCCGGTTGTTGGGGTTGTAGGTCGGCTGGTTGACCATGGCGAGGATCTCGCCGGTCTTCACGTCCATGATCACCAGACTGCCGGCCTTGGCGCCGTTTTCCACCAGGGCGTTGCGCAGCTCGCGGTTGGCCAGGTATTGCAGGCGCAGGTCAATGGACAACGCCAAGGGCTTGCCGGCCTTGGCGTTTTTGGTCACCTGGACATCCTTGATCAGCCGGCCGCGCCGGTCCTTGATCACCTGTCGCTTGCCGGGCACCCCGGCCAGCCACTCGTCGTAGGCCAGCTCCACCCCTTCGCGACCGTGGTCGTCGATGTCGGTAAAGCCGACCATATGGGCCGCCACTTCACCGGCCGGGTAGAACCGCCGGAACTCCTCGATGCCGTAGACGCCGGGAACCTTGAGGTCGAGCACGGACTGGCCCTGCTCCGGGGTCAGGCCACGGACCAGGTAGATGAATTCTTTATTGGCCTGCTGTTCCAGGCGTTCGGTCAGCAGCTTCGGGTCCTGCCCGAGCGCCATCGCCAACGCCGGCCAGCGATCCTTGGCCAGTTGCATTTCCTTGGCGTTGGCCCACAGCGTGGTCACCGGGGTACTGACGGCCAGGGGCTCGCCATTGCGATCGGTGATCAGGCCACGGTGCGCCGGAATCGGGATATGCCGCATGCTGCGCGCATCGCCCTGGCCGATCAGGAACGCCCGGTCGATCACCTGCAGGTCGACGATCTTCCAACTGATATAGCCGACCATGATCGCCAGTGCGCCGAGGACCACGCGGAAGCGCCAGGGATAGAGCGCGCCTTCGAGTTTCATCATGGCGCCACCATCCTGACTTCGGATGGGCTGGGGATGCGCATCTTCAGTTGTTCGGTGGCCAGGGTTTCGATCCGGCTGTGGGCGGTCCAGGTGCTCTGCTCGAGAATCAGGCGACCCCATTCGGCCTGGGCCTTGTCACGCACGCTCAGCTCGTTGTACAGCGAGTTGAGCAGTTGACGGTTCCAGTGCGCGCTGTAGGCCACGCCGATGGCGGAAACCAACACGGCGACAAACAGCAGGAACATGAAAAAGCTTCCGCCGGGAAGTGGCTTGGCGTAGAGCTTGCTCACCGCAACTTCTCCGCGACACGCATGACGGCGCTGCGCGCACGCGGGTTGGCCTTGAGCTCGGCTTCGGAGGCGAACCGGGCCTTGCCATGCACTTTGATCCGCGGCTCGAAAGCCTGGTGGCGGACCGGCAGGTTACGCGGCAGGTTGTCGCTTTCGCCCTTGACCAGGCGGCGCATGAACAGTTTGACGATACGGTCTTCCAGCGAGTGGAAGCTGATGACCACCAGGCGGCCACCGACTTCCAGGGCGTCGAGCGCCGCTTCGAGGCCGGTTTCCAGGTCGCCCAGTTCGTTGTTGACGTGGATGCGCAGGCCCTGGAACGCGCGGGTCGCCGGATTCTTGCCCTTTTCCCAGGCCGGGTTGGCCACCTTCAGCACTTCGGCCAGGTCGGCGGTGCGCTCGAAGGGCTTGATCACACGACGCTCGACCACGGCCCGGGCCATACGGCCGGAGAAACGTTCTTCGCCGTACTCCTTGAACACCCGGGCAATTTCTTCAGCCGGTGCGGTGGCGATGAACTCAGCCGCACTGATGCCACGGGACGGGTCCATACGCATATCCAGCGGACCGTCGTTCATGAAACTGAAGCCACGCTCCGGGTCGTCGAGCTGCGGCGAAGACACACCCAGGTCCAGCAGGATGCCGTTGACCTTGCCGGCCATGTCGCGCTCGACGATTTCCGAACCGAGCTCGGCAAAGCTGCGCTGCACAACGACAAAGCGGCCGTCTTCGGCCGCTAGCGCTTGCCCGGTGGCAATCGCCTGAGGATCCTTGTCGAATCCGAGGAGTCGGCCACCCGGCCCGAGCTTGCTGAGGATCAGCCGACTATGCCCGCCACGGCCGAAGGTGCCATCCAGATAGCAGCCATCAGGGCGTACGGCGAGAGCCTCGACGGCTTCGTCAAGCAGTACGGTGATGTGGTTAAAGCCGCTATCAATAGTCACAGGATCAGATCACGCAGTTCATCAGGCATCGCGCCCGGTTGTTGAATGGCCGCCAGGTCCGCTGCCGATACAGCGTTCCAGGCGTCCTCGTCCCACAGTTGAAACTTGTTCAGTTGGCCTACCAGCATCGCGTGCTTGTCCAGCTTCGCATACTCACGCAGGCGCGGCGGCACCAGGAAACGGCCGCTGCCGTCGAGCTCGAGGTCGACGGCATTACCAATCAGCAAACGCTGCAGCCGGCGGTTCTCTTCCCGCAACGACGGCAACGCCCGCAGCTTGGTTTCAATCAGTTCCCACTCGTCGAGCGGGTACACACACAAACAGGGGTCCACGGCATCAATGGTCACGATCAGTTGGCCGGAACTACGCGAAACGAGCTCGTCACGGTACCGGCTCGGCATAGCGAGACGGCCCTTTGCATCGAGACTGATAGCGTTGGCTCCGCGAAACACAGCTGCGTTTCTCCAAATATTAGCGTTTTACGTCAAAAAAACCCACTTCATGCCACTTTCCTCCACTTGCGCACACTATAGGAATGCGCCCACCACACCGTCAAGGCGCGGTCTTAAGGAAAAGCCTTACAGATCGGAGATTTAGGAGCATAAAAGGAGGTAATTCGACAATCGGGAGAGTGTTTCCGGAGACGAACTTCAACGCGCTGAGAAATTTGAGCGCGGAAGTTAAAGTGATTTGTGAAGAGTAAGATTTTTTCGGTATTACAAATGCGCTTCTGCCAGCGATTGCGTGCAGGGAGGGAAAGAGGTGGAGAGTCGATCTGTAAGCCGGGTTCTGTCGAGGACAGTCATTCCTCTACGATGGCCATCACTGGACATCTTTAGCAACCTACCCGGTTCCAGCGCGGGCCACGCCTTGGAACCCTATTTGGTCTTGCTCCGAGTGGGGTTTACCTAGCCACGAACTGTTGCCAGCCGTGCGGTGCGCTCTTACCGCACCTTTTCACCCTTACCGGCGCCGAAGCGCTTAGGCGGTTATTTTCTGTGGCACTTTCCGTAGGCTCACGCCTCCCAGGCATTACCTGGCACTCCGCCCTATGGAGCCCGGACTTTCCTCCCCCCCCTAATTTTCATAGGGGGCAGCGACTGTCCAATCGACTCTCCGCCGCGAAGGTTACCGGCACATGCCCTGAAGGACAAGCATTAAAGGCGTTTCGCCACAGGGTGCTGTCCCGGCAAACACCGCCAGGCCGGATCCCACACCTGGATCGGATCCAACCCACAGCAAAATCAGTCAGGCATTTTTCTGCCGATCCAGCGCCACCTGATACAGCAGGTTCTTGCGCACCCCGGTGATTTCCGCCGCCAGGGCCGCGGCGCGCTTGAGCGGCATTTCCTCGAGCAACAGGTCGAGGACGCGCATCGCCTCGCTGCCGACTGCGTCGTCGTTTTCCGGTGCCGTCCAGCCGGCGACCAGCACCACGCACTCGCCACGCTGCTGATTGGCGTCCGCTTCGACAAAGCCGCGCAGTTCGCTCAGCGGCAAGCCCTTGAGGGTTTCGAAGGTCTTGGTCAGTTCACGGGCCAGCAGTGCCGGGCGCTCGGCGCCGAAAACCGTCTCCATGTCCTGCAGGCATTCAAGGATCCGATGCGGTGCCTCATAGAAGATCAGCGTGCGCGGCTCTTCCTTGAGCAGCTCCAGGCGAGCCCGACGCCCCACCGCCTTGGCCGGCAGGAAACCTTCGAAAATGAACCGATCGGACGGCAGCCCCGCCGCCGAGAGCGCGGCGATCAATGCGCAAGCGCCGGGAACCGGCACTACACTGATACCTGCCGCCCGCGCCTGACGCACCAGGTGATAACCGGGATCGGAGATCAACGGCGTGCCCGCATCGGAGATCAGCGCCACGTCCTCGCCCGCCAGCAACTTGGCGATGAAACGGCTGCCTTCGTCACGTTCGTTGTGCTCGTGACAGGCCGCAAGCGGTGTCGTAATTCCGAAGTGCTGCAACAATCTGAGGGAGTGGCGGGTGTCTTCCGCGGCAATCAGCGACACGTCGCGCAACACCTTCATGGCCCGCGCACTGATGTCATCCAGGTTGCCAATGGGCGTCGCCACCACATAAAGCGAGCCGACAGCGGAATTCAAAGCACCTGGAGCAGTCAAAGCGCATACCTCGAGAAGAACGAAAACGCCATTGTAGCGCGTAGCCGCCCTGCCGATATGCTTCACAACGGCGAGCGCGGGCCCAAAAGGCGAGCGATTCGAGCGCCGTGACACGCTTTGTACGACCTAATTTGACCGTTTCACGCCAGTAACATCGCGCCCCGGCCAGTGCTTGGGTACAATTCCACGCTCATATGATCGAGTATCAGGAACACTACATGATCGCTTGCCTGCGGCTGTTCTCTGCCCTCTGCCTCGCTGCCTTGCTGGCGGCTTGCGCCAGCTCGCCCTCTTCCAGCCTTGGCGAACTCCCACGGACCCCGAATGCCAGCATCGAGCAACTGCTCGAGCAGGCGGCTTCCAGCAAGACGCCGGAACAAGCCGCCCTGCTGCGCCTGACCGCTGCCGACCTGGCCTATCGCCAGAAAGACAGCGGCCGCGCCTCGCAGATTCTCGCGCAGGTACCGCTGGATACCCTCAAGCCGGCACAGCAGGTGTACGCCAGTACCCTGGCGGCCGAACTGGCGATGACCCGCAACCAGCCCAAGGCGGCGCTGACCGCCTTGAGCCATCCGAGCCTGGAGCGCCTCAGCGAGCTGCCGGTGGACCAGCAGATTCGCACCCAGACCGTGCGCGCCCGTGCCCTTGAAGCCGACGGCCAGACCCTGGCCGCCGCTCGCGAGCGCATCTTCATCGCCCCGCTGCTCAGCGGCGATGCGGCGAAAAGCAATCACGAAGCCATCTGGGCACTGATCGCGGCCCTGCCGACCGACCAGCTGCAACCCACCGGCAACGACGATCTCAGCGGCTGGTTGAGCCTGGCGCTGGCGGTGAAATCGTCCGGCACCCTGGAACAGCAACAGGCGGCCATCGATACCTGGCGCGCGCAGAACCCCAAGCACCCGGCCGCCGTGCAATTGCCGCTGCCCCTGGTGAAACTCAAGGAACTGGCCAGCCAGCCGCTGAGCAAGATCGCCCTGCTGCTGCCGCAGGACGGCCCGCTGGCCTCGGTCGGCAAGGCCCTGCGTGAAGGCTTCATGGCCGCTCACTACCAGGCCCAGCAGGCCGGCCAGAAGCCGCCGGTCATCGAGTTCTACGACAGCTCGCGCCTCACCTCCCTCGACGACTTCTATCGCAAGGCCCAGGCCTCCGGCGTGCAGTTGGTGATCGGTCCGCTGGAGAAGCCGCTGGTCAAGCAGCTCAGCGCCCGTGCGCAATTGCCGATCACCACCCTGGCGCTGAACTACAGCGAAAGCGCGCAGAACCCGGCGCAGTTGTTCCAGTTCGGCCTCGCCGCCGAAGACGAAGCCCGCGAAGTGTCCCGTCGCGCCCGTGCCGACGGCCTGCACCGTGCCGCCGCCATGGTGCCGAAAGGCGAATGGGGTGATCGCGTGCTCAAGGCCTTCCGCCAGGATTGGGAAGCCAACGGCGGCACCGTGGTCGGTATCGAACGTGTCGATCAACCGGTCGCCCTGGCCCAGCAGATCGCCGACCTGTTCCAGCTGCGCCAGAGCGAAGGCCGCGCCAAGAGCCTGCAAAACACGGTAGGCGGCCAGGTCGCCGCCCAACCGTCGCGTCGCCAGGACATCGAGTTCATCTTCCTCGCCGCGACACCGCAACAGGCGCAGCAGATCAAACCGACCCTGAACTTCCAGTACGCCGGTGATGTACCGGTGTATGCGACCTCCCACGTGTTCAGCGCCACCGGCGACCAGAACCAGTACAACGACATGAACGGCGTTCGTTTCTGTGAAACCCCTTGGCTGCTGGACGCCAATGACCCGCTGCGCAAACAGGTCACCGCGCAATGGCCACAAGCCAACGGCGCCCTCGGTCGCTTGTATGCCATGGGTGTCGACGCTTATCGCCTGGCGCCACGCCTGGGTCAACTCAAGGCCCTGCCCGACAGCCGTATCGAAGGTCTCTCCGGCAGCCTGAGCATGGATCCGGGACAACGGGTCGAACGCCAGCTGCCCTGGGCCCAGTTCGTCAGCGGTCAGGTCCAGCGCCTGCCGGATACGCCGCACTGATGGCACCCGCCGCCCACCTGGAACACGGCAAGGATGCCGAGCTCCTGGCGCTGCGGCACCTTGAACAACAGGGGCTGCGCCTGCTGGCGCGGAACTGGACATGCAAACGGGGCGAGCTTGATCTGGTCATGCTCGACGGCGATACAGTAGTATTCGTCGAAGTTCGTTACAGGAAAAACACCCAATGGGGTGGCGCACTGGGCAGCATCGATGCCCGCAAGCGCAAGAAGGTAATATTCGCCGCGCAGTATTTCCTGCAACGCGAGTCACGCTGGGCCCATTGCCCTTGCCGCTTCGACGTGGTGGCCATAGACGGCCCGGTCGAGGCGACACCCCAGTTGAACTGGCTACGGAATGCCTTCGACAGCTGATCCAGGCTGTCGACCCGGTTACTCTTTTCACCCACCGATTTTGCTCTTTGCTTTGCGGGCTGCACATTCTTGTGCCGGGCAGCTACCGGGAAAACCCGGTCCGCGCTCGACCAGCCGCCCTACTTAAGGTTACGTAGATGGACATGCAATCCCGAATTCGCCAGCTTTTCCAGGCCAGTATCGACACCAAGCAACAGGCGATGGACGTTCTTGCACCTCACATCGAGCAAGCCAGCCAGGTCATGGTCAATGCCCTGCTCAACGAAGGCAAAATGCTCTCCTGCGGCAATGGCGGCTCCGCTGGCGATGCCCAGCACTTTTCCTCGGAACTGCTCAACCGCTTCGAGCGCGAGCGACCGAGCCTGCCGGCCATTGCCCTGACCACCGACAGCTCGACCCTCACCTCGATCGCCAATGACTACAGCTACAACGAAATCTTCTCCAAGCAGATCCGCGCACTGGGCCAACCGGGCGACGTGCTGCTGGCGATTTCCACCAGCGGCAACTCCGCCAACATTATTCAGGCCATCCAGGCCGCACATGATCGCGAAATGGTTGTCGTAGCCTTGACGGGACGCGACGGCGGCGGCATGGCTTCCCTGCTGCTGCCCGAGGATGTCGAGATTCGCGTCCCGGCCAACGTCACCGCACGTATTCAGGAAGTCCACCTGCTGGCGATCCATTGCCTCTGCGATCTGATCGACAGCCAATTGTTCGGGAGTGAAGAATGACCATCAATCGCCTTAGCCTGCTGGCCTTGACCCTGTGCCTGGGCATCAGCGGCTGCAGTTCGGTACTGACCGCCACCCGCGACGAGCCGATCAACGACGATCGCGGAACCCGCACCCTGGGCAGCAAGATCGATGATTCGCTGATCGAGACCAAGGTCGCGGTCAACGTCGCCAAGGCCGATCCCGCCCTGGATAACGGCTCGCACATTGTCGTCACCAGCTATAACGGCATTGTCCTGCTGGCCGGCCAGACCCCACGCGAAGACCTCAAGGCCAAGGCCGAACAGGCCGCCGCCGCGGTTCAACGAGTGAAGAAGGTCAACAACGAGCTGCAGGTCATCGAACCGTCCTCGCTGCTGGCCCGCAGCAGCGACAACTGGCTGACCACCAAGATCAAGACCCAGATGCTGACCGATAACAGCATTCCCGGTTCGCGCATCAAGGTCGTCACCGAGAACGGCATCGTCTACCTGCTGGGCCTGGTGACCCAGGACGAAGGCGCCCGCGCCACCAACCTGGTGCAGAGCGTCGGCGGCGTGCAGAAGATCGTCAAGCTGTTCGAGTACATCGACTGATCCGCTGCCAGAATGCAGATGTAAAAAAGGCGCCTCATTCGAGGCGCCTTTTTTATTACTTCACCACCTTCAAGCTTGGCCGACCGCTAGGACGCGGCGGCTCGGAACCTGGCGGCGGACCGTCATCATCCGGCTCGACCCCATCGTCGCCCTCCAGGGGCGCTTCCAGCTCGAACACCATGCCCTGGCCGTTCTCCCGGGCGTAGATCCCGAGAATGGCGCTGATCGGCACGAAAAGCGTGTGCGGTACACCACCGAAACGCCCCTCGAAGCTGACCGCCTCGTTGTCCATGTGCAAGTGACGCACCGCGCTGGGCGAAACGTTCAAGACGATTTGCCCGTCGCTGGCAAAACCTTGCGGCACCTGGACCGAGGGATACTCGGAATTGACCAGTATGTGCGGCGTACAATCGTTATCCACTATCCATTCGTACAGAGCACGAACCAAATAAGGGCGACTGGAGTTCATAAAACGGCTCCTTAGCGCATATCGCGTTCAACACCAGACAAGCTTGCCTGGAAAGCCTCACGCGCAAACTGGCGCTCCATATAATCGAGCAACGGCTTTGCGGGCCGCGGCAATTCAATACCCATAATCGGCAGACGCCAGAGTATCGGTAATAGACAGCAGTCCACCAGACTTTGCTCATTACTCAGGAAAAATGGCTTGTCGGCAAACAACGGCGACGCCCCTGTCAGGCTCTCGCGCAATTCCTTACGCGCCTGCACCCGCGCCGGCTCCTTGCTGCGCGAATCCAGAATCACATCCACCAACGCACACCAGTCGCGCTGAATGCGATGGATCAGCAAACGGCTGTTGGCCCGTGCCACGGGATAAACCGGCAGCAGCGGTGGATGCGGATAACGCTCATCCAGGTATTCCATCACCACGGTCGACTCCCACAACGCCAGGTCACGATCGACCAGGGTGGGCAGGCTGCCGTAAGGGTTCACCTCGATCAGCTTCGGCGGTTGACGCCCCGCTTCCACGGTAATGATCTCGGCGCTGACACCCTTCTCCGCGAGCACGATGCGCACCCGGTGGGAATAGTGGTCGGCGGGGTCGGAGTAACAGGCCAACCGGTTGGTCACGCCCATGGCGGTCCTCCTCGCTTGTTGAAATTATTGAAAACGGAAAAACGAGCGCGCCCAAGACAAGCCTCCCGCAGCCCCAAAACAGAGCGAGGGTGAAACCGTTGCCGGCTCACCCCGCCCGTCCTTGCTGGCTACATCTTCAGAGGCACCCTTGGGCGCGCACGATTGACAGCTATGTTACAACGTTATCAATGCACATCCTTCCAGTATTCGCGCTTGAGCAGATAAGCGAACACGAAGAAGAAGGCCAGGTACAGCAAAACGTAGGTACCGATGCGCTGATGCTCCAGCTTCACCGGGTTGGCCGAGTAGGCCAGGAAGGTCACCAGATTCTTGACCTTCTCGTCGAATTGCTCTTCGTTCAAGGCACCGGTTTTCGGCACGATGGTCAACTGGTCGCACGCTTCATGGGTCAAAGGCGTACCGGTCAGCGGATCATACTGCTTCTTGCCCTCCTCGACGATTTGAACCTGCTTGCAACCGACGACCTGACGCCCCTGCAGGCCCACCAGCACGTTGGGCATGCCGACGTTCGGGAAGACCTTGTTGTTCACGCCCCAGGGACGCGCGGGGTCTTCGTAGAAGGATCGCAGGTAGCCATAGAGCCAGTCGGTGCCGCGTACGCGGGCCACCAGGGTCAGGTCAGGCGGTGCCGCGCCGAACCAGGCCTTGGCGTCGGCCGGCTGCATGCCGATGGTCATGTGGTCGCCGATCTTGGCACCAGTGAACACCAGGTTCTTGAGCATCAGGTCATGGGGAATCCCCAGGTCATCGGCGACACGTTCATAGCGCTGGAACTTGGCACTGTGGCAACCCATGCAATAGTTGGCAAAGGTCCGTGCACCATCCTGCATGGCCGCCTTGTCGGAAACATCGATGTTGACCTTTTCAAGATCAGGACCATGCTCGTCAGCGAAAGACAGGAGTGGCAGGGCCACAAGCATCAAGACTGCAAATAATTTTTTCATCAGCCAGTCACCCTTTCCGGTACCGGTTTGGTCTTCTCGAGCCGGGTATAGAACGGCATCAGAATGAAGTAGGCGAAGTACAGGACCGTGCAGATCCGCGACAGCAGCGTGCGCTCCGGCGTCGGCGGCATCACACCCAGCCAGCCGAGGGTAACGAAGGCGATGCAGAACACCCACAACCAGATCTTGCTCAGCCAACCCTTGTAGCGCATCGACTTCACGGGACTGCGGTCCAGCCACGGCAGGACGAACAGCACGGCGATCGACGCGCCCATGGCCATGACACCCATGAGCTTGTCCGGAACCGCCCGCAGGATCGCGTAGAACGGCGTGAAGTACCAGACCGGGGCAATGTGCTCGGGGGTCTTGAAGGCGTTGGCCACTTCGAAGTTGGGTTTTTCGAGGAAATAGCCGCCCATTTCCGGGAAGAAGAACACGATGGAGCAGAAGATGAACAGGAACACCACCACGCCGACGATATCCTTCACGGTGTAGTACGGGTGGAAGGCAATGCCATCCAGCGGTACGCCGTTCTCGTCCTTGTGCTTCTTGATGTCGACGCCATCCGGGTTGTTCGAACCGACCTCGTGCAGCGCCAGTACGTGCAGCACCACCAGGCCGAGGATGACGATCGGCAGGGCCACCACGTGCAGGGCGAAGAAGCGGTTCAGGGTAATCCCGGAAATCAGGTAGTCACCACGAATCCACTGGGTCAGGTCGTTGCCGATGACCGGGATCGCACCAAACAGCGAGATGATCACCTGGGCCCCCCAGTAGGACATCTGCCCCCACGGCAGCAGGTAGCCCATGAACGCCTCGGCCATCAGCGCCAGGTAGATCAGCATGCCGAACAGCCACACCAGCTCACGGGGTTTCTGGTACGAACCGTAGAGCAGGCCACGGAACATGTGCAGGTAGACCACGATAAAGAACGCCGAAGCGCCGGTGGAGTGCAGCAGGCGCAGGATCGAGCCGTACTCGACGTCACGCATGATGTATTCGACGGAGGCGAAGGCTTCTTCCGCCGAAGGGGTGTAGCTCATGGTCAGCCAGACACCGGTGACGATCTGATTGACCAGTACCAGCAGGGCCAGGGAGCCAAAAAAGTAGAAAAAGTTGAAGTTCTTCGGAGCGTAATACTTGCTGAGATGGTCTTCCCACATCTTGGTGGCGGGAAAGCGCGCATCGACCCAATCCATGAACTTGCTCATCACGCTTTCTCCATATCGACGCCAATCACAACAATCGTGTCGGACTCATAGGAATGCGGCGGAACTGGCAGGTTCAAAGGCGCGGGTTGCGACTTGTAGACTCGGCCAGCCAGATCGTAGTGAGAACCGTGGCAAGGGCAGAAATAGCCACCGACCCAGTCGGCGCCCAGATCGGCGGGCGCCACTTCCGGACGGAAGGTGGGTGAGCACCCCAGATGCGTGCAGATACCGATCAACAGCAGCAGCTCTGGCTTGATCGCGCGATTCTTGGGGTCGACATAGGTGGGTTGTACAGAAGCCTTGGACTCGGGGTCGGACAAGCGATCCTCGATCTTGGCCAGATTACCCAGAATCTCGGGGGTCCGATGGACGATAAAGACCGGTTGACCTCGCCACTCGGCAATCATCTGCTGTCCGGGTTCAATCTTGCTGATATTCACCTTCACGGGTGCCCCCGCGGCTTTCGCCTTGGCACTGGGAAACCATGACCCCACGAACGGGACCGCAGCCCCCACCGCTCCTGCAGCTCCTACCACGGATGTGGCTGCTACGAGGAAGCGACGCCGGCCTGCATTCACGCCGTCATTGCTACTCATTCAGTCCTCTCCCATCAGCTTTGTGGCCTGTTAAATCAGGCGTCTACTAAGTGAATTTTTGTACTTATAAATTTTGCCGAATGGTAATGAAAAGCCACACGTATGACAAGGTAATTACCAGCCCCACCCTGCCCCAAGCCTTGTAGTATAGGGGCTCTACGGATGTGGCAAGTTGTCACAGGAAAATATTTCGCCCATAAAAAAACCCGGTTTCGCGAGGAAACCGGGCTTTTTGTAGAACGTATGCTGAAACGTAGAGCCGGTACGGGACCGAATTAACGCTTCGAGTACTGCGGACGCTTACGCGCTTTACGCAGACCGACTTTCTTACGTTCAACTTCACGAGCATCGCGGGTTACGAAGCCGGCTTTGCGCAGAGCACCGCGCAGAGTCTCGTCGTAATCCATCAGAGCACGAGTGATACCGTGGCGGATTGCGCCAGCTTGACCACTTACACCACCACCGATGACAGTGACGTAGATATCGAATTTCTCGGTAGTCTCAGTCAGTTCCAACGGCTGGCGAACTACCATGCGGGCAGTTTCGCGACCGAAGAACGTGTCCAGGGTGCGGTTGTTGATGGAGATGTTACCAGTACCCGGACGCAGGAAAACGCGTGCGG
Organism: Pseudomonas sp. MWU12-2319; assembly: GCF_023242525.1. Lineage (NCBI taxonomy): Bacteria > Pseudomonadati > Pseudomonadota > Gammaproteobacteria > Pseudomonadales > Pseudomonadaceae > Pseudomonas > Pseudomonas sp. MWU12-2319. The sequence goes on along the minus strand of NZ_JALJES010000030.1, from coordinate 9,682 downwards.
TTGCGGTCTTGCGACGGCCAGTGCCGTAATTTTGAGTCGCCGACATAATGAACTATTCCGTTAAATCTTCAGTTCTTGGGGCTGCTGAGCAGTATGAGGGTGAACAGCGCCCGCATAGACTTTCAGCTTACGGTACATGTCGCGACCCAGCGGGTTCTTAGGCAGCATGCCTTTGACCGCGGTCTCGATCACGCGCTCAGGGGCTTTAGCGATCAGCTTTTCGAAGTTGATCGACTTGATGCCGCCCGGGAAACCGGAGTGGGAGTAGTACATTTTGTCGGTGGTTTTAGCACCGGTTACACGAATCTGCTCGGCATTGATCACAACGATGTAGTCACCGGTGTCGACGTGCGGAGTGTATTCGGCTTTGTGCTTGCCACGCAGGCGGCTCGCGATTTCGGTGGCCAGACGACCCAGGGTCTGACCAGCAGCGTCGACGATAAACCAGTCGCGCTTAACTGTTTCCGGTTTAGCAGTAAAAGTTTTCATTCTTTATAGCCTCAGGGGCCGCCTGTAAATAAGACGGCGGATCTTACTGAATAGTGCGTACTTTGACAAGGTCAAAGGCAGCCGGATACAGACGCTTTCGGGGGCTCGGGTCGGCGCGTCCGTTCAACGGCAAGATTCTTTGGCGGCGGCGCATCACTTCCACTGCATAAAGAGGTGCGTAATTATGCAGATTGCGAAAAAAATTTCAACCTGCTTTTATGATCGTTTCCCCACAGGAGCAGCCAATGGAATACCGTCAGCTAGGCCGGACCGATCTGAACGTGAGCGCAATTTGCCTGGGGACCATGACCTGGGGCGAGCAGAACACCCAGGATCAAGCCTTTGCCCAGATCGAACGGGCGAAAGGTGCCGGGATCAATTTCATCGACACCGCCGAGATGTACCCGGTACCGCCCAAGGCCGAAACCTACGCCAGCACCGAGCGCATGATCGGCAACTGGTTCAAGCAGCGCGGCGACCGTGCCGACTGGATCCTGGCGAGCAAGATCGCCGGCCCCGGCAACGGCATCGGCTATATCCGCGACGGCCAGCTCAAGCACAACCGCCAGCATATCGTCCAAGCCCTGGACGCCAGCCTCAAGCGCCTGCAGACCGACTGGATCGATCTCTACCAGTTGCACTGGCCGGAACGCAGCACCAATTTCTTCGGCCAACTGGGCTACAAGCACAAGGCCGACGAAGACTTCACGCCGATCGAGGAGATCCTCGAAGCGCTGGACGAACAGGTCAAGGCCGGCAAGATCCGCCATATCGGCCTGTCCAACGAAACCCCGTGGGGCACCATGAAATTCCTGCTCGAGGCCGAGCGCCGCGGCTGGCCGCGGGCGGTGTCGATCCAGAACCCCTACAACCTGCTCAACCGCAGCTTCGAAGTAGGCCTGGCGGAAGTCGCCCTGCGCGAACAGTGCGGCCTGCTGGCGTACTCGCCGATGGCCTTCGGTTTCCTCTCGGGCAAGTATGAAGGCGGCGCCCGGCCGGACAAGGCACGCCTGAGCCTGTACAGCCGCTTCAGCCGTTATTTCAACCCGCAATCGGAAGCGGCGTGCAGCCGTTATGTCGCCCTGGCCCGTGAACACGGCCTGGACCCGGCGCAGATGGCCCTGGCATTTGTCACCCAGCAACCGTTCGTCACCAGCAACATCATTGGCGCGACGACGCTGGAGCAGTTGGACAGCAACATTGCCAGCGCCGACCTGAAGCTGTCGGAGGAAGTGCTGGCGGGGATCGAGGCGATCCACAAGGATCATCCGAACCCGGCGCCGTAAGCCTACCGGTGTAGGAGCGAGCTTGCTCGCGATGGTAGTCGGAACACCGCGGGGTATCAGGTTTCCCGCGTCATCGTTGACGGCCATCGCGAGCAAGCTCGCTCCTACAGTGAGATTGAGGCGTGCCTGTCAAAGCGACCGGGCAATGATCTCCTTCATGATCTCGTTGGTCCCGGCATAGATGCGCTGCACCCGTGCATCCGCCCAGGCCCGGGCCACCGGGTATTCCCACATGAACCCGTAGCCGCCATGCAACTGCACGCACTCGTCGAGCACCTTGCATTGCAGGTCGGTGCCCCAGTACTTGGCCATCGCCGCCGTCGGCACATCGAGCTGGCCTTGCAGATGCAACTCCAGGCAGCGGTCGACAAACACCCGGCCGATCTGGATCTCGGTGGCCATTTCCGCCAGCTTGAAGCGCGTGTTCTGGAAGTCGGCAATGGATTTGCCGAAGGCCTTGCGCTCGCGGGTGTACTCCAGCGTCCATTGCAACGCCGCCTCGGCCGAGGCCAAACCGCCGATCGCCACCGTCAGGCGCTCCTGGGGCAGCTCCTGCATCAAATAGGCAAAACCCGCTCCGGCCTGCCCCAGCAGATTTTCCCGGGGCACCCGCACATCCTGGAAAAACAGCTCGGAAGTGTCCTGGGCCTTCATGCCGACCTTTTCCAGGCGCTTGCCCTTGGCGAACCCCGGCGTATCGGCCTCGACCAGGAACAGGCTGATCCCCTTGGCCCCGGCCTGGGGATCGGTCTTGGCGACGACAATCACCAGGTCGGCGAGAAAGCCGTTGGTAATAAAGGTCTTCGAGCCATTGAGCACATACTCGTCACCGTCCAGCACTGCCGTGGTCTTCACCCCTTGCAGGTCGGAGCCGGCCCCCGGCTCGGTCATCGCAATGGCCGTGACCATTTCGCCGGACACCAGCTTGGGCAGGTACTTGAGCTTCAGCGCCTCGCTGCCGTAATGCAGGATATAAGGCGCGACAATATCCGAATGCAATGAGAAACCGATGCCGCTCAGGCCCTGCCGGCTGATTTCCTCGATCACCACCGCGCTGTAGAGAAAATCCGCCGCCATGCCGCCGTAGGCCTCCGGCAGATGGGAACAGAGCATCCCCTGCGCCCCCGCCTTGTTCCACAACTCGCGGTCGATATAGCCGCGTTTCTCCCACTGCCCATGGAAGGGCGCCGCCTCCTGCTCGAGAAACTTGCGCACACTGCTGCGAAATAGCTCGTGCTCGGAACTGAACAGGGTTCTGGGAATCATCGGGGGCACCTGCAAGGACACTGAGGCCAGGATTGGCCCATAGAGCCTATGCCAGTGTTTTGCCGGGTAACACTGGACACATGCGACAAAAAATAAGACGATCCAGCCGTCTGTTGACCACTTTCCCCTATAAGAACTTTCCGCTAATAAGAACAATGGAATTATGGCTAATCCACTCTCCACGCCCTTGCGGCGCGTCAGCATCCTGGCTATCGACCGGGTATTCGCTTCCACCCTTATGCAAGCCAAGGACTTCTTCCACCTGGCCAGCCTGCGCTACGGCAAACAGCTCGGCCATGGACTCACCAAGGCCTTCGAGACCCGCCTGGTCAGCCCCGACGGCAAGCCGGTGTGCAGCTTCAGCGATGTGATCCTGCCGGTGGACGGCGGCCTGGAAAATGCCGATGTGATCATCCTGCCGGCGTTCTGGGACGACTTCGAAACCCTCTGCCGGCGCTACCCCCAGGTCATGCCCTGGCTGCGCGAGCAGCATGCCCGCGGCGCCGTGCTCTGCGGCGAGGCCACCGGGGTGTTCTGGCTGGCAGAAGCCGGCCTGCTCGATGGCAAGGAAGCGACCACCTACTGGCGCTTCTTCAACGCCTTCAGCGAACGCTACCCCAATGTCCAGCTGAACCAGGACAAGCACCTGACCGACGCCGACAACCTCTACTGCGCCGGCGGCACCACCTCGGCCTGCGACCTCTATATCTACCTGATCGAACGCTTCTGCGGGGCCAACGTCGCCCAGGCCGTAGCCCGCGATATCCTCTATGAAGTCCAGCGCAGCTACGCCCCGGGGCGTATCGGCTTCGGCGGCCAGAAGCTGCACCAGGACGTGATCATCCTGCAGATCCAGCAATGGCTCGAAGAGCATTTCGCCGACAAGTTCCGCTTCGAGGATGTCGCCCGGGAACACGGCATGAGCATTCGCAACTTCATGCGCCGCTTCCAGACCGCCACCGGCGACAAGCCGTTGCACTACCTGCAACGCTTGCGCATCGAGACCGCCAAGGGCCTGCTCTCGGGCACCCGTAAAAGCATCAAGACCATCAGCTATGAAGTCGGCTATGACGATGCCAGCTTCTTTGCCCGACTGTTCCGCCAACACACCGAACTGTCGCCCAACCAGTATCGCCAGCAGTTCCAGCAAGCGGCGTGAAGCCCGTGCGCCGTTTTCGACACTAAACGAAAGCGGCGCGCAACCTTGCATAATTAATTACCACAGCGCCCTGCCCTCGCCTTCGTAGACTCGCTCCGGCAATCACTACCGATTGCCACTGACAAGGAGCGTCGTACATGCCTATTGGATTGGCTCAACAGCAGCCCTCATTCCCTACACCGACGGTGGAACCCCAGCGCGCCTGGCGCGCCCGTTTCCCCAACCCGCCGGACCTGTGCTTCGACTACCGCCGGTTGGTCGAGCAACCCGGCGGCGTCGCCCGCGCCACGGACCGCGCCCACCGGATCTGCATCATCGGCGCCGGCGTCACCGGCCTCAGCGCGGCTCACGAGCTGCTGCGCTGCGGCTTCACGGACATCACCCTGCTCGAACAGTCCCGGCGCATCGGCGGCCGGCACCTGACCGTGATCGACAAAAGCCAGCCCGCCACCACCGGTTCCACCCCCTTCGAAATGGGCGCGATGCGCCTGCCGTACTTCAACCGCGAGGGCGAGGCACCGCTGCAAGGGCGCTCCGTGCTCGCGCACTACACCGAGCAGTTCAACCTGCGCCTTTCGGATTTCGCCAACCCCGGCAGCGCCCAGGTCAGGAGCACCGGAATTTTCCTCCGCGAGGGCCTGCTGGAGGGGCAGGAAACCCCGCGGATGCTGATCTGGGACAACCGCGACGGGCAGACCCCGCCACCGGGAAAACTGCTGAAACAGGTCCACGAAAAATGGCGCCTGTTCGCCGAGCGCATGACCCGCCAGGTCGAGGCCCACTACGCCAGCGACGGCTGGGAAGACCTCTGGGCGGCGATTGTCCGGCGTTATGAGAGCCTGTCGTTTCGCAACCTGGTCACGCTGCCGGCCATCAGCCACTGGCATGCGGACGACCCGGGCAATTTCGGCGGCGTCGGCATGAGCGCCGAAGAGTCGGCGATCTTCTATGCCATCGGCATCGGCGACGGCAGTTGGGGCGCGTTCTATGACGCCTGCAGCCTGTACCCGATCCGCACCGCGATCTTTGGTTTCAGCCATCGCCTGCAATTGATGCACGGCCGCGTCGATGAGCACGGCAATCCGCTGCCGTCGCCGCATCTGCAGGCCGGCACGCTGCTCGACTGCAACGGCCTGGCCTTCGATGCCCCGCGCTACCTGGGTGTCGCCGCCCTGGACGAATGCCTGTTGTTCATGCCGGTCGAAGGGCGTGGCCTGTCCTTCTACGAACATTGCCGACAGCGCGGTGCCGGGTTCGCCACCCAGGCCCAGGTCAACGGCCTGAGCAAACTGCCCAACCAGCAGATTCGCGTCGACTACGCCTGGCAATGGGACGATCCGCAACGCCGCGAGCTGCGCAGCGAGGTCTTCGACTCGGTGATTCTCACCCTGCCGTCCTGGTTGATCGAAACCACCGTCGAGCTCAAGGGTTTCGACGAGCGGATGCTGCCGTTCCACATCCGCAGCGCCTACAAGACCGCCCACTGGGAAACCAGCTGCAAGGTGTTTGCGCCGCTGAAAAAAAGCTTTTTCACCGAGCCCCACGGCATCCCCCAGGCGCTGGTCACCGACAGCCTGATCCACGACATGTACACCTATAGCTACAACGACACCTATCCGTATGACTGCATCCTGCTGAGTTACACCTGGGAGGACGATGCGACCAAACTTGCGCTGTTTTCGGACCAGGAGCTGGTGGAAAAATGCGTCGGCGAACTGGATCGGATCCTGCTGCACGCGAGCAATATCAATCAGCGGATCTCGCCCTATATCGATACGCAAAAGGCCGCGGTGCATCGCTGGATGAGTGATCGTAATGCCCTGGGAGCCGCCAAGCTCTATCGCCCCGGCACCTATTACGAAGCCATCGACCTGATGAACTACAACCGCCACTACTCCGCCCGCTCCGGGCTCTACCTGTGCGGCGAATCCTTTTCGGTCGACGCCGGCTGGACCGAGCCCTGCCTGCGGGGCGCCCTCGATGCCACGATCCATCTGTGCCAACGCACCGGTGCAATATTCAATGGAGGTTTCAGCTTGAAGCACTACCCCGAATACAGCGGGCGACCACCCGCCAACAACCCACCAACTGCGTTCAGTATTCCCAGGGCGGTCTAGGAAATACCCGACTGACTTACCGGAGGGCCACCGACATACACCACTCATTGAATAGCTTCTCATAGGTTCATCAACCCATTCGGGTTGAATAACAAGAATGAGAGCACCTCAAATGAATGAATCTCGCCCCGCTGTCAGTCCCGTACGCGTTGCCGTCGTGCAGTTCGATCCCCAGGCTGGTGTTGCCCACACCCCGTATAACCTGGACCGCAGCCTTGCGCTGGCGGGCCAGGCGGTGCGCGGCGGCGCCAACCTGATCGTGCTGCCGGAACTGGCCAACACTGGCTACAGCTTCCAGAACCGCCAGGAAGCCTTCCTCCACGCCGAAGCTGTACCGCAAGGTCCCAGCGTGCAGGCCTGGGTAAATTTCGCACAAGAGCATCGGATTTACCTGGCGGCCGGCGTCGCCGAATGTGACGGGGTGCAGTTGTTCGACACCGCGGTGCTGGTGGGCCCGGACGGGTTTATCGGCAAGTACCGCAAGGCGCATTTATGGAACGAGGAGAAGCTCTGGTTCACCCCGGGGGACCTGGGCTTTCCGGTTTTCGACACACCCATCGGGCGGATCGGCCTGCTGATCTGCTGGGATATCTGGTTTCCCGAAGTACCACGCCTGTTGAGCCAGCAGGGCGCGGATATCATCTGCAGCCTGAACAACTGGGTCTGGACCCCGCCGCCGCTGTTCGACGAGACCGGCAAATGCATGGCCTCGTACCTGACCATCACCGCGGCCCACGTCAATAACGTGTTTATCGCCGCGGCCAATCGCGTCGGCAGCGATCGCGGCGAGCGCTTCCTCGGCTGCTCGCTGATCGCCGGGACCAACGGCTGGCCCCTCAGCGAGGTAGCCTCGCCCATCGATGAGGCCGTGCTGTTTGCCGATATCGATCTGGTCAGCGCCCGCAGCGCGCCGATCTGGAACAGCCTGAACGACCTGCCCAGGGACCGCCGGACCGACCTCTACGACGGTATGCTCGGCTACCTCCGCCATCCTTCCCTGCCGCGCTGAAGGAGGTCGGGATGAACACTGTCTCCAACCCGAGCCGGCTCGTCGGCCTGCTCGGCCTGGGCCTGATCCTGCTGGTCTGGATGAGCCTGCCCTTCGGCGGGTCCGGCTACCTGCATATGATGGACAACCTGCCCGCCCCCGGTGCCTGGCTGCGCTGGGTGCTCGGCGATATCAGCGAAATGGCTTTCTACAAACATGAGCTGGCTTCGTTGGGCCTGCTGGCCGGTGCCGGCCTGGCCCATTGGGCCCATCGCCGGGGCAAGGCCTGGCAGGGCTTTGCCATCTGCTATGGCAGCGGCCTGTGGCCCTGGCTGATCGGCAGTTCGCTGCTGGGCCTGCTGCTGAGCAACCTGCTGTGGGGCTGGAGCGTGCCGCGTTATGGCTGGCAACCGACCTTCGCCGCCTTTGTCTCCGTTCCCGCAGCCACCGTGCTGCTGTTTGGCCCGGGGATGCGGATCGCTGCCAGCGGTGCAGTCATGGGGGCGCTACTGGTCACGCCGTTATGCTTGCTGCTGGTCAACTTTGTCTGCAATCCGTTGAACCTGCCGGCGGTGATCGGCAATGTGCTGGGGATGGCTCTCGGCAGCGTGATGGCCTTTACCCTGTGTCGGCGTTGGCCGGCACTGGTGAAACCGGAACCGGCGATGGTCACCGCACCAGCGCCTGTGCCGAAAGCCAGTAATCACGGGCTGGTCTGGGGCATGCGCCGGGTACTCGCCGACTTTTCCGAAGCGCCGTTCTTCGGTAACGAATGGGCGAGCCTGGGATTGCTGTTGGGGGTATTGCTGGCCTACGGGCTCAACCCCGCCGGGCCAGCCTACGGCTCGGACCTGCTGCTGCCGATACTCGCGGCCCAGGCCCTGGCGTCGGCCATCGGTGTGATGGTCTGGCGACAGCAATGGATTGCGCGGGGTTGGTACCCGACCTATATCCCGATTGTCTCCGTCGCCCCGGCCGCCGTGCTGATCCATGGCGGCGGAACACTGGTGGTGATCGCCAGCGCCCTGCTCGGCGCCTTGATCGCACCGCCGCTGGCCGTCGTCCTGTCGCGGCGGGTCCCGGGGCATATGCACCCGTATATCGGCAATGTGCTGTCGATGGCGCTCAGCACGGCACTGATCGTGCCGCTGCTCGGCGGGTTGCTCAGGCTGGTCTGAATCGAACAGCGCTTTTCCCTCCACCCGGCGGTACTCTGGTGCCGCCGGCATCGCCTCTTCCCGACCTTTTATCAGCGAGAGCTCCATGTCCTTGCCTCAACTTTCCATCGCCGCCCTGGGCGGCACTGCCAGCATGCAAGCCGCCCGCCCGGACCAGGGCGTGGTGCCCAGCGTCAACGGCCAGGCCCTGCTGGAGCGGGTGCCGCTGCTGGCGACTCTGGCCCGGATCCACGTCGAGACCCTGTGCCTGCAACCCAGCGCCTCGCTGGACTTCGACTTTCTGCTCGATGTCCTCAACTGGGCCAGGCATCAAGTCGAACAAGGCGCCAGCGGCGTGGTGGTCACCCAGGGCACCGACACCCTGGAGGAGACCGCGTTCTTTTTCGAACTGCTCTGGGATCGCGAGGAGCCGCTGGTGCTGACCGGGGCGATGCGCTCAGCCGCCGAGATCAGCGCCGATGGTCCGGCGAACCTGCTGCATGCGGGCTTGGTTGCCCTGTCGAGCACCAGTCGCGGGCGTGGCGTGCAGGTGGTGCTCAATGGCCAGGTCCACGCCGCGAGCCGTGTGCGCAAGAGCGATGCCCTGGCATTGGAAGCCTTCAGCTCACCGGTGTTCGGCCCCAATGGTCTGATCATCGAAAATGCCGTGCGTTATCTGCACGCTCCTGCGCCGAGAAAAATTTTGCCGTTGCCGGTTCGCAGTGGGCAGCGGATCGCTCTGCTCGAAGCGACACTGTCAGCCGATACGCTGATGTTGGAGAAGCTGCCGGAGTTGGGCTACGACGGTCTGGTGATCGCCGGTTTCGGTGCCGGTCATGTCAGTGAAGCTTGGGCCAAGGCGATCACGTCATTGGCGTTGAAGATCCCGGTGGTGATCGGTACACGTACCGGGGCCGGTTCAACGGCGAGTCACTCCTATGGCTTTGTCGGCAGCGAAATTGACCTGATCCAGCGTGGAGCGCAGATGGCGGGGTTTCTGTGTCCACGCAAGGCGCGGATTCTGTTGTGGCTGCTGATCGGCTGCCAGCGAAGCAGCGAGCTGCCGGAGTACCTGCGGCATTTCGGATAAGCCCTGTAGAAGTCAAGACCGCCAAAAGCTTCGCGGGCAAGCCCTGCTCCTACAGGTCCATGCCGTACAAAAGATCCGTGTCCGACGCCGTACTGTAGGAGCTTGGCTTGCCAGCGAAGGGGCCATCAAG
>NZ_JALJES010000003.1:0-458215 GCF_023242525.1 Pseudomonas sp. MWU12-2319 | reverse complement strand
CAAGCAGGAGTTACCCCATGAACGTGATGAATTACCAGGGCTATGCCGCCCGAATCGAGTACAGCGAAGAGGACGGCCTTTTTGTCGGTCACATCGCAGGCATTAAAGATATCGTTGGATTCCATGGTGAGTCGGTTCAGGAGCTTCGAGCAGCGTTTGAAGAGGCTGTCGTCGACTACCTCGACACTTGCGCCAAGCTCGGTCGTGCTCCACAGAAGCCCTACTCTGGAAATCTGAGCCTGCGACTGGCTCCGGCGCTTCACGCCACAGTGGCTGTCAAGGCGCAATTGGCTCACAAGAGCATCAATCAGTGGGTTTCTGATGTCCTGGATCGCGAAGTCCACGCCTGAACCTTCTCGCGCCAGGTGCGCAGCCGTCTCAATCTCTTTCTAGGTATTCGGTCCCGACTCGCTCGAAATCGATCAGAAAGAAGCCTTGGATTTTTTACGTGTGGACACTTTGTGGACGTTTTCAGCTTTTTGAAAACACAAAAATAAAGGTCCAGAAACGCCAAAGCCCCGCATTGCGGGGCAATGACCAAGTGCTTTTTGAGCAGCTTTTTAAGGTGCTTGCCGAGAGAGTACGGCGAGCAATTTTGAAACGTAGGTCAGTGCGTCCTGAGCGTGGACACCTGGCTGGATGGCAAAAATCGTAGGTCTGAACGGGTCATCGTAATCGATGGTTTTAGAGAGGGTTAGACCGAGGGTATCGAGCAGGCGGGCCGCATCCGGTCGCGTGGATTTCACAGGAGCGTTGGAAGCGGGAGGTGGGGAGGCCGGCCAGATGATTCTCAGATTTATTTTTTCGGTGTGTTTAGGAGTACGTGTCTTCCATGATCGGCAGACCAATACAGCGGTCAAATATCTGGATCAGTTGGTCATCATCACCATGAAATGACTGATGATTCGCTTCAATCCATTCTTGTTTGTCGACTTCCCACCAATTGATCTCGTAGCCCGCGTTGACGATGATCCATTCGAACAGCATTCGCTGGGCTCGCCCGTTACCTTCTCGGAAAGGGTGTGCGACGTTCAACGTACCGTAGGACTCGGCGACGGCTGTGACCAGCAAGTCGCGTGAATAGCCTTCAAACCAGCCGTTGGACTCGATTTTTCGGAATTCTCTGGCGGCTTCCGGCTCTATGCGATCAGGGACGCAGAACTGATTTCCACCTTTGCTGATCTTCACCGTCCGGATCTCGCCGGCCCAACTATAGATAGATGAGAATAGGGTGCGATGAATTTGTTTCAGAGTATCCAGGCTGTAGGGTGGCTCTATGAACTCAAGCCGCTCTGCGGCAGTTTCAGTGAGATAGCGTTCGGCCTCGTTGAGGTCGTCCTCTTCATGCAAATCAAGTAGATTTTTGAGGATGCCTGTTCCCGGGTAACAGTAGGGGTCCTGATCGACCCCGTATTTGTCGTTACTCAAGCTTTGATTTGCCGAACGGCCATGAGCGCAGCTTCGCGAGTGGGAAGCTTGTGATCGTCATTCGGGGAGGTCGTAAACCCCTCGAGGCGCAAGCTGGCCGCGAAGTTGGATTTACGGTGTTTGGCGAAGTAGGCTTTTTTGGCTTGAAAACTCAGCTTTTCCACGTCTGCTCTCCACGGATGGGTGCCCGAGAGTATAGCTTATTCAACTACCTGTTTGGCTCCGCATCAGCGGCACTCGTCGCCTTGGGAGGCGTGCCCCCCGAAAGCCAAGCTGGCAGGACATTTCGTCAGGCAAAAAAAAGCCTCGCATCGCTGCGAGGCTTTTTAATATGGTGCCGGCACCAGGAGTCGAACCCGGGACCTACTGATTACAAGTCAGTTGCTCTACCAACTGAGCTATACCGGCGTGTTAGGGCGACGATTATAGCGATTGGCGAGGTTCTGTAAACCCCTGATATCTGACTATTTTTGCGAAGGTGGCGTTCTTGTGATCCGCCCATGCCGGCAACCCTGGGCTTTGTCCTGATCCGCCGACCGCGCCGCCTCGATCGCCATCAGCAACCGGTCGGCTATTTCAACCGCCTGCTCGGCCGATGCCACGTTGGTAAAGGTCATCAACAACCCGCCTTCCTGCCCAGAAACCACCTGCCAGCGCGATAGAGGCTCAATCGATAATCCCGCCGCCCGCGCCTGCTTGGCTATGCGGACATCCGGCACATCAATCAACACCCGCACCAGCAGATTAATGCCCCCAGCCTGCGGGTCGACCTTCAATATCCCGCTGCCCACCTCTTCCAACGCCTTGACCAGCAATGCCCGACGCATGCTGTACAGCTGGCGCATCTTCTTCAGGTGCCGGGTGAAGTGACCCTGACTCAGAAAGTCGCTGACCGTCGCCTGCAACAGTTCCGGGCAGCGATTGCGCCACAGCCGGGCGACCTGTTCAAAACGCCCGACCTGTTCCCTCGGAACCACCAGATACGCCAACCGCAACCCCGGAAACAGCATCTTGCTGAAGGTCCCGGCGTATAACACGCGATCATGCACATCCTGGCTCTTCAGCGCGGGAAGCGGGCGGCCTCGATAGCGAAACTCGCTGTCATAGTCGTCTTCCAGTACCCAGCTCGACTGCACCTGCGCCCAATCCAGCAGCGCCTTGCGCCGCTCCGGACTCAACGCCACGCCCAACGGGCTCTGATGGGCCGGGGTGACCACTGCCAGTCGCGCCGTCGGATTCAGGCGGATACCGTGCTCCACCCGCAGACCGTCGGCATCCACCGGCACCGGCACCAGTTGCACACCGCGATTGAGCAACATCTGCCGCGCATGCACATAACCAGGTTCCTCAAACCAGCAACCCTGGCCCGCCATCTCCAGGCTTTCGCAAACCAGTTCGAGCACGGCGTTGTAACCGGTGCAGATAAACACCTGGTCCGGCGTGCACTGCACGCCTCGATACAACCCCAGGTACGTGGCAATGGCCGAGCGCAGCGGCGCGTAGCCTCTCGGGTCGCTGAAGCCCAGACCGGCAATATCGGTTTGCCGGGCACGCTGGGTGATCAGTCGGCTCCAGAGTTTTCGCGGAAAAGCATCCAGTGCCGGAAGCCCCATTTGCAGGGGCAGCGGTTGATCCTGTTCGGGCGATTCGACGGTTTCCGTTGCTGGGCTCGGGACCGCTGTCACCGGCAGATCGAGGGCAATGACCGTCCCGGCCTGACCACGCGCCGTCAGGTAACCCTCGCTGATCAGCAGCTCATAAGCCGCCTCGACGGTGCCCCGCGCCAGATTGAGTTCTGCCGCCAGGCCGCGCACCGAAGGCACGCGATCACCGGGCCGCAATTGACCTTCATCGATAGCGCTACGAATGCGTCGATAGACCACCAGGTATTTGGGCAACCCCGGTTCAGTGGCGGCTTTGGAAATGGGCATGGGGTTTCCGTGGTCATGCAGAACGGACGCAGTTTAACCCCATGGCTGGCCCGATTCAGTAGCGCTCATGTCCCAAACGGCTTGCGCGATCTTGGCCCTGTCGGCCGGTTTCAACGCACCGCAGACTGCAACCCATGATTTCACCCATCTCAAACGGGAGCCAACCATGACTCAACGTCTCAATTACCTCGACGCCGCACCCCTGGGCTACAAAGCGCTGTTCGGCGTTAAAAGCTATCTGCAAAGCTGCGGGCTTGAACCGCACCTGATTGACCTGGTGTACCTGCGGGTTTCGCAGATCAATGGCTGCGCCTTCTGCATCAGCCAGCATTCCCGGGATCTGATCAAGCTGGGCGTGAGCCTCGACAAGGTATTGCTGGTGCCGGTCTGGCGCGAAGGCGGTGCGTTGTTCGACCGCCGTGAATGCGCCGCCCTGGCCTGGGCCGAAAGTGTGACCCGGGTGCACGCAACCGACGTGCCGGACGAAGACTTCCAGGCCGTTTCCGCTGTGTTCGGCGAAAAGGAAGTGGCCGACCTGACCCTGGCAATCGCCCTGATGAACGCCCTTAACCGCGTCGGCGTCAGTTTTCGCTTGGTGCCGGCCAGCGTGCGCCAGCATGGGGAAACGTCCCATGGGCAATGATCTCGAATACGCGCTGGTCGAAAACAAATCCCAGTGCCGCGAATGTTTTGCGGTGATGCAGGAGCTGCGGCCGCATCTGACCGATGCGGATTCCTTTGTTGAGCAGGTTTTCCGTCAGGGCGAGCAGGGCTTTCGCCTGTTGGCGCTGCGCGAGCACGGGCAGGTGATCGGCCTGGCCGGCTTTCGGGTGGCGGAGAACACCCTGTATGGGCGCTTCGTCTATGTCGATGATCTGGTGGTGACGGCTTCGCAACAGCGTCGCGAGCTGGGCGCCGGGCTGCTGGAGGAGGTGCGTCGTCACACGCGGGCCTTGGGTTATCGCTATCTGGTGCTCGACACGGGGATGCATATGCCGTTGGCGCAACGTTTCTATTTTCGTCAGGGGTTGTTGGCTAAAGGTATGCACTTTTCCCAGGATCTCAGTACGGGGAGAGCGGTATGAGCCGCGCCCTGTTGTTGAATTTCAGCCCCCATGGCAAGGCGGCTCGGGTTTATCGTTTGGCCGCTGACGTGCTGGGCGACTGGCCGGGCATCAGCACGCTCATGGATCGCCAACTGGGCGCTGACCCCCTGCCCGCCTTGACCAGCGACTACGCGACGGCCGTGACCTCGGTAGCTGGCATGGACAACGTGGCCATCCATGCGTCCGAGCGGCAGATCGTCGAGCTCGAGACCAGCGATCTGCTGGTGCTGTGCACACCGCTCCACAACTTCACGCTGCCCGCCGCGATGAAGCTGTGGATTGATCATGTGGTACGTATTCAACGCAGTTTCGGGGTGAACGGTGCGGGGGAGAAGTTTGGTCTGCTCAAGGATCGCCCGACCTTTGTGCTGGTCAGTTCCGGGGGCTTGATTCAGGGCGAACAGGCTCGTCAGCCGGACTTTCTCACGCCTTATTTAAAGGCGATCCTCAATTCCATCGGCATTCATCAGCTGACGTTTATCTATCTGGAGGGCACTGTCCGTGGTGGTGAGGCGGTTGAGCAAGCTGTGTTGGCCGCTCGGGAGGCATTGCTGAGGGGGCTTCAGGCTAATACGAGAACCTGTTGGAGCCCGCTTGCTGGCGATGAGGCCAGTGAGTCTTGCATCACCTGAGCCGACGCTATCGCCGGCAAGCCAGCTCCTACAGGGGGTTGTGGCGTTTTCAGAATGTGGAAAAAAGCGCGTTATATCTGTTGACTAAAACGCTTATGCACAAGTGACTGGTGGTTGGCGCGCTGAGAATGCAATTTTGTGGACGCGTTCTCATCACGCTGCAACTATCTGTTTTTCCGTTGCTTTATTTTGTGAACAAAAAATGATCAGTCAGCTTTTTGCTCTGTAGACGGCGTTTTCAGGGCGTCTTCGGGAAAAGCATCAACAGACTTATCCACAGGCTGCGTCGTGCGCCAGGGCGGTCAATGGCGCTCTGCCAGTAGCATAAGATTGCGCGGCGTCAACGGGCTTTCGCAAAATAAGCCCAGGCGTACCGCATAGCCTTGCTCTTCGAGGAACAGTGCGCGGTCCAGCACCAGCCAGAGTTCCAGCGGGCGGCGGAACAGTCCGCGTAGCAGTTCCAGGTTGCGCACTTGCGCCAGTCGTTGCCAGCCTGCCGTTTCCAATTCCGCCCAATTCTGCTCGCCGACTGTGGATAACTCCTTGAGCGCGGCCAGGTCGTGGCAGTAATCGGCGAAGGGTTTATCGAGCCAGGCGCTGGGTAGCGAGGGTGTCGGCAGGTAGTCGTCGGTTTGTCGCAGACGGCGTTGCAGCAGGTCGAAGGCCAGGCGCCGGGCCATGGAGGTGTCGCGCTGGCGGCGGACCCGGGCACCGGCGGTGACGGTTTCGCTCAGGGGCAGGGCGAGGTCGTCCAGGGATAGATGCAGGGTCGAGGCTTGGGCGGCAGTGGACAGAGGTTGGTAGTTCGCGGCGCTGATGCGGTTGTAGCAGCAAGGGGCGATCGCCAGTTGGCGGCAGCCGGCGTGGCTGGCGAGTTGCATCAGGCGTACGTGGAGGTCACCGCAGGCGTGGAGGGCGACCGGGGTGTGCTCGGCGTTCAGGCGGGCGGCGGCATCAGGCGCTAGGACGTCTTGTTGCAGGTGTTGGGCCGGCAGGTGGTGGTGCTGGCTGAGCTGCTGGCCGCTGGCGATCAGGGCCGGGTCGTATTCCAGGCAGGTCAGGTGTTGGCCGGGTTGTAGTAGACGGCGGCCCAGGTGGCCTTTGCCGGAGCACCAATCTAGCCAGTGGGTGGGCGATTGGGCGAAGTCCAGGCGGCTGGCGAAGGCTTCTATCTGTTGCCATTTGCGCCCGGGGACGTCGACGTTCAGGCGATGATTGGCAGGGGGCAGGGCGCTGTCGGGGAGTGTTCCGACAGTAGCCAGTGCCTGGGATTCGGCAGCCAACGCGGGAAACGGCGCGGGGGCGGCGAGGTGTTCCGGGTGGTTGTGGCTGGCTTCGGCATCGTCGAGGCTGCGTTGGCGTAGCCAGGTGGCGAGCTCCGGGTGTTGGGTTTCCCACGGCAGATGCAGGTGGGTGAAGGGGCGTGGGCGCCAGAGGTGTCGGTGTGCCGTGAGGAATGCGTCCAAGGCCTTGAAACGGGTTTGCAGGGCGGGGCCTTTTAGGATGATGGGCATGCTGCGGGTTCCGGGGTGGCTAGGCTGGCGTCTTCGCGGGCAAGCTCCGCTCCCACAGGTTTTTCAGTTGTGCTCAAGACTCAGGTACGACGCGAATACTGTGGGAGCAGAGCTTGCTCGCAAAAGCGCCGCTCCCACAGGTTTTTCAGTTGTGCTCAAGACTCAGGTACGACGCGAATACATTGTGGGAGCGGAGCTTGCCCGCGAAGAGGCCCTTGAAGCCACCAAAAACCTTAGGGGCTGGGCACAGGGGATTTTAAGTCCCTCGCGCCCTTCAAGTCACCGCCCCTGGCAGGCATCCACCCGCATCCAGCGCTCCACCTGCTTGAACGCCTGCACCAGCAGGAACGAGATCACCAGGTAGAACACCCCCGCGGTGAAGAACATATCCACCGTCAGGTAGTTGCGCGCAATGATGGTCCGGGTCATGCCGGTCAGTTCCAGCAGCGTCACGGTGCTCGCCAGCGAGCTGGCCTTGAGCATCAGGATCACTTCGTTGCTATAAGCCGGCAAGCCGATCCGCGCCGCGCGCGGCAGGATGATGTAGACCATCGCCTTGGCCCGCGACATCCCCAGCGCCCGCGCCGCTTCGATCTCCCCCGGCGGAATAGCCTGGATCGCACCGCGCAGGATCTCAGCGATATACGCGGTGGTGTGCAGCGTCATGGTCGCCGTCGCACACCAGAACGGGTTGCGCAGGTAAGGCCACATAAAGCTCTCGCGAATCGCGTCGAACTGCGCCAGGCCGTAATACACCAGGAACAGTTGCACCAGCAGCGGCGTCCCGCGGAAAAAGAAGATATAGGCGTAGGGCAGGGATCGCACATACCAGAGCTTCGACGCCCGGGCGATACCCAGCGGCACCGCCAGGATCAACCCCAGCACCACGGCGATGCCCACCAGTTCCAGGGTCAGTACCGCGCCCTGGAAGAACTTCGGCAGCCATTTGAAGATGACTTCCCATTCCATTATGTGGTCCTCACAAAACCGCGAGCGGCACGTTTTTCCAGGAAATGCATGCCGGTCATGGCCAGGACGGTCAGCCCCAGGTACATAAAGGCCGCCACCAGGTAGAAGGTGAACGGCAACTTGCTGAACAGCACCGCGTTCTGCGCCTGGCGCATGATTTCTTCCAGGCTGATCACCGACACCAGCGCGGTGTCCTTCATCAGGATCATGAACAGGTTGCCCAGGCCCGGCAGGGCGATGCGCCACATCTGCGGCATGATCAGCCGGGTGAAGATCCGCACCTTGGACAGGCCCAGGGCAACCCCCGCTTCCCGATGCCCCTTGGGAATCGCCAAAATCGCGCCACGAAACACTTCCGTGGCGTAGGCGCCAAAGCACAGGCCCAGGGCGATCACCCCGGCGGCGAACGGGTTCAAGGCCAGTTCGGGATTACCGAACACCTCGCCCAATGCGCTCATCAATGTGACGGTGCCGTAGTACATCAGCAGCACCCAGAGCAGTTCCGGTATGCCGCGAACCAGGGTCGAATAGGCGCCCCCCAGCCATTGCAGCGGTTTGTACGGTGAAGTCTTGGCCAAGGCGCCGAGCAGCCCGAGCACCAGTCCCAGGCACAGGGCACAGAGCGCAAGCTTGACGGTCATCAGCGCGCCGGCGGCGAGCGCCGGGCCGAATCCATAGAGGTCGATATTCATGGGCAGAGGCAGGCTTTACCAGGGACAGCCGACACCTTGCGTTGAGGTGCCGGCCATCGGGGCAGGTCAGAGGATGCTGAACGGGAAGTACTTGTCGTTGATCTTCTTGTAAGTACCGTCGGCGATGATTTCTTTCAGCGCGGCGTTCAGCTTCTCACGCAGTTCGTCGTCCTTCTTGCGCACGGCGATGCCGATCTTGTCGCTTTCTTCCACCGGGTTGCCCTTGAACTCGTAAGGCTTGCCGGCTTCGCTTTTCAGCCATTCATAGTTGACGTATTTGTCCGCCAGGATGGCATCCAGGCGCCCGGCCTGCAGGTCGAGGTAGGCGTTTTCCTGGGTGTCGTAGAGCTTGATGGTGACGTCGTCGCCCAGGTGGTCATCCAGCCAGCTGCCGGCCAGGGTCGCGCGCTGGGCGCCGATGATCTTGCCCTTGAGCGAGTCTTTGTCGGTCTTGAAATCGGCGTCTTTCTTGGCCGCGATGAATTGCAGCTTGTTGGAGTAGTAGGGGTCGGTGAAGTCGACCGCCTGCTTGCGTTCTTCGGTGATCGACATCGAGGAGATCAGGAAGTCGAACTTCTTGGTCTGCAGGGCCGGAATGATCCCGTCCCAGTCGGAGGTCACGACCGTGCACTCGACCTTCATCTTGGCGCACAGGGCGTCGCCGATGTCCTTGTCGAAGCCCACGACCTGGCCGCTGGCATCCTTGTTGTTGAACGGCGGGTAGGCGGCCTCGATACCCATTTTCAGGGTTTCGGCAAAGGCACTGGCGCTGAAGGCCATGGAGACGGCAGCGGCCAGGAGGAATTTTTTGTAGGTCTGCATACGTGTTGCTCCGTTAGCGGTTGCTGGACATGAATTGTTTGCAGCGCGCCGACAGCGGGTTGTCGAAAACCTGCTGCGGGGTTCCTTGTTCTTCCACCAGGCCCTGGTGCAGGAACACCACTTCACTGGACACCTGGCGGGCAAAGCCCATTTCGTGGGTGACCAGCAGCATGGTGCGGCCTTCTTCGGCCAGGGCACGGATTACAGCGAGGACTTCCTGGACCATTTCCGGGTCGAGGGCCGAGGTCGGCTCGTCGAACAGGATGACCTTGGGCTGCATGGCCAGGGTGCGGGCGATGGCCGCGCGCTGTTGCTGGCCGCCGGACAGTTGCGAGGGGTAGGCGTGGCGCTTGTCGGCGATGCCGACCTTGGCCAGCAGCGCTTCGGCCACGTCGATGGCCTCGGCCTTGCTCTGGCCGAGCACCCGGCGCGGGGCTTCGATGATGTTGTCGAGGATGCTCATGTGCGGCCAGAGGTTGAAGTTCTGGAACACAAAGCCGATTTCGCTGCGCAGGCGGTTGATCTGCTTGCCGTCGGCGGCCACCAGCTCGCCGTTTTTCGCGGCCTTGAGCTTGAGCTCCTCGCCATTGACCAGGATCTGGCCCTGGTGCGGGTTCTCCAGCAGGTTGATGCAGCGCAGGAAGGTCGACTTGCCGGAACCGGAGGAACCCAGGATCGAGATCACATCACCGTCGCGGGCGGTCAGCGAGATACCTTTGAGTACCTCCAGCTCACCGTAGCGTTTGTGCAAGTTGCGGATTTCAAGCGCGGGCGTGGCCTCAGCCATGTGCGGTCCTCATTGTGTTCTGTCGTGCTCCTGCTATTGGCGGCCTTCCTGGCGAGCGCCAAGCTAGCATAGGGAAAAGCCGGTGCAGGACGGATGGGTGACAGGTTGTCGCATCGGCACAGCAGTCTGTCGCCACGGCAACAACCAAAGAGCCTTTGATCCGTCTTCCTGACTCGGCAGTCGCTTAAAAAAGGGCGCGATGGTGCCAGCTTTGGCCAAGGGTGGGAAGGGTAAACCCGCTGAGTGGGCATAGGCTCGCCCTGAAATGGGGCGTTACGCTATTTTTTGAGTGTTTCTGGTGCGACCGGCAGGTCTGAATTTGGGTGCCTCGGTAACGTCTTGGCAAATAGCCATTAATCTCAACAGGTTACGAATATCCTTCGGTCGGGCGTGCAGGCCACGGAAACCGGAGTCCTGTAACATTTTGGCGCAAATCTTGCGTAAAAAATAAAATACGCCCCCGTTGGATTCCTTCAACAAGGTCTTCCGATGTGTAGGGCGAGCTCTTCATTGCAAAGGTAGCCTCAATGAGCAGTACGCATAATTCCAATAACCTGGAGCAAGGGCTCAAGTCGCGGCATGTGACCATGCTGTCGATTGCCGGGGTGATCGGGGCCGGTCTGTTTGTCGGTTCCGGGCACGCGATCGCCGAAGCCGGTCCTGCCGTACTGATGGCTTACGCCGCGGCCGGGACCCTGGTGGTGCTGGTGATGCGCATGCTCGCCGAAATGGCCGTGGCCTCGCCGGATACCGGTTCCTTTTCGACCTACGCCGACCGTGCCATCGGGCACTGGGCCGGTTTCACCATCGGCTGGTTGTACTGGTGGTTCTGGGTGTTGGTGATCCCGCTGGAGGCCAACGCCGCCGCGACCATCCTCCATGCCTGGTTCCCCAATGTGGCGATCTGGGCCTTTACCCTGATCATTACCTTGTTGCTGACCGCGACCAACCTGTTCAGCGTGAAGAACTACGGTGAGTTCGAGTTCTGGTTCGCGCTGATCAAGGTGATTGCGATCATCGCGTTCATCGTGCTGGGCGTGCTGGCGATCTTTGGCCTGCTGCCGACCAGCCAGGTCAGTGGCGTGTCGCATCTGGTGGATACCGTGGGCTTTATGCCCAATGGCCTGGGCGCGGTATTGGCGGCCATGCTGACCACCATGTTCTCGTTCATGGGCACGGAAATCGTCACCATTGCCGCGGCTGAATCGAAAGACCCGGGCAAGCAGATCTCCAAGGCCACCAACTCGGTGATCTGGCGGATCGGCCTGTTCTATCTGGTGTCGATCTTTATCGTGGTCGCGCTGGTGCCGTGGAATGACCCGAGCCTGGCGGCGGTCGGTTCCTATCAGGTGGTGCTGGATCGCATGGGCATCCCGAATGCCAAGCTGATCGTTGACCTGGTGGTGCTGGTGGCGGTGACCAGTTGCCTGAACTCGGCGCTGTATACCGCGTCGCGGATGCTCTTTTCCCTTGGCAAGCGCGGTGATGCGCCGGCCGTGTCCAAGCGCACCAATGCCAGCGGCACGCCTTATTGGGCGGTGATGCTGTCGACGGCGGCGGCCTTCCTGGCGGTGTTCGCCAACTATGTCGCGCCGGCAGCGGTGTTCGAGTTCCTGTTGGCCAGTTCCGGCGCCATTGCGTTGCTGGTGTACCTGGTGATTGCGGTGTCGCAGCTGCGCATGCGCCGTCAGCGCATGGCCAAGGGCGAGAAGATCGACTTCAAGATGTGGCTGTTCCCGGGGCTGACCTGGGCGGTGATTGTGTTCATCGTGGCGGTATTGGCGGTGATGTTGTGCCAGGAAGCCCATCGCGTCGAGATTCTCGCCACGGGCTTGCTCAGTGTGCTGGTGGTGGCCGCCGGGCTGCTGGTGGCGCGCCGTCGTCGGCATGAGAAAGCCGGGCGGGTGGTGTTGAGCTGAGGCGTTGTAGCGGTTAGCCGGCGGCTTTCTGCAGCGCCTGCGAAGCCGCCACATAGTCGGCCTGGAAGGCCGGGCTTTCGATCCAGGCCAGGGCCGCTTCCTCGGTGGCCTCGGTGGACCACTGGCGGTATTCGATCAGTGCCGAAAGGATAAAGTCCGTCGCTTCTTCCTCACCTTCCTGCTCCAATACCAGCTCCAGTAGCGGGTCCTCCAGGAGCACGCTGCACATGGCCAACTGGCTGCCGTGCTCGGCGTCACGCATTCTCTTGAACAGATCCGTCAGGTCGACGGAAGCGAAGTCGATCCGGTCGTCATCCACCGGCAGCGTCTCGACCGGTTCGCTGGCGCGGCGGGTGCGGTTCTGCTTGGCCTTGGCTTTCGCCCGTTGCGCGCGTTTGTCTTGCTTGTTCTGGGATGCCATGGACTCGGGTGCTTTCACAAAGAGGTAAGCAGGCAATTATCCTCCGTGAGCCGCCGCAATTCCAATCTTCCCCGGCGCTCCCGCCTGCAACTCCCCCTTCTCCAGCCAGTTCAACGCAATCGGCCAGAGCTTTTCCTGGTACTGGCTGCGGAAAAAAGCGAAATGCCCCACCTCTGATTCATCGATATCTTCCGGCGCAATGCGCAGGTGAGTACGGCTGCTGGCGCTGAAATACGCCAGCAGCCGTTCGATGGCGGCGACGGTGCCGAACGGGTCGTCGGTCAGGCTGATCGCGAGGATCTGCGCCTTGACCCGGGCAAAGGGCAGCGCCGCCAGCTTGCGTCCGCTGGGGCGCTTTTCGTAGCGGGCGGTCGGCGTACTCCAGTCCCGCACCACCCCGGCCGGGGTATCTTCCAGCCAGCCGAGGCGCTTGCCGGGGAAGTAGCCGTAGAGGCCGGTCAGGAGCGGCATGACCAGGTGCCATTTGCCGAACATCTTCCAGCGGGTGGCGGGCGCATAGTCGCGCCAATAGGCGAATTGCGCGCCGACGGTGACCACCCGGCGAATCAACTGGCCCGAGGCTGCCAGCCCGACCGCGCAGCCGCCGAAGCTGTGGGCGACCACATCGATGGGCTGGCCGGGATATTCGCGCGCCGCCCGTTGCAGCATGGCTTCGAAATCCAGCGCGCCCCAGTCGGTCCAGGAAGCCTTGAGCCCGCGCAGGGTCGCCGGCCGCGATTCGCCGATGCCGCGATAGTCGTAGGTGATGACATCCATGCCGTTGGCAAACAGGTAGTCGGCAAAGCGCGAGTAATGGCGGCAGCGCACTGAGGTCGCGGCATTGATGATCACCACGGGACGGACGAGAGCGCTGTCACCGTGACGCCAGGCGAATCCGCCCAATGCGAAGCCGTCGGCGGCCCGCTCAATAAAGGGCTCGGCGCACAAGGCGTCGGGCGAGAGACAGGGTTGGCAGTTGATCGAAGTCATTGAACGGCTTCCAGGCATGGAATGTGTCTGTTCTTGAACGCTATTGGTGCCCCAATACAGTGCTTGCAGCTGGGCAAATTGATGGCTGATACTGCGGCTTCTATCGGTGCACGAGGCGCTGGCCTGCTGGCTGCGGCTGTTTCAACAAGGGAATGCCATGTTCCAGATAGACCGTAACAGCAAGACGCTGTTGGTGGACCAGATCAGAAACGCGATCATTGCCCGTATCGAATCCTTCCAGTGGGTCCAGGGCGGGCGACTCCCGTCTGTGCGTGCGCTGGCCAAGCAATTGGGCGTCAGCATCTTCACGGTGAGCAGCGCCTACGAAGACCTGGTGGCGCAGCACATCATCGAGTCGCGTCCGGGGGCGGGCTATTTCATCCTGGCCTGCCATTCGGTCGGTCCGCTCAAGGACGTTGACACGCTGGTGCCACCTTCCAGTGAGCACTCGAGTTTTCTCTTTCGTGCACTGGATCCGACGCAATACGATATTCCCGTCAGCTCAGGCTACCTGCCACCGGCCTGGCTGGCCGACGCGGTCCCGGCTTCCGTGACCGGACGGCTGATTCGTAACACACTTTCCTGCAGCACTCCAGCGCCCGCGGCCGGCAGCCAGGACCTGCGGGCAGTGATTGCGCGCAAATTGCGCGAGGTCCATATCAACGCCTCCAGCAGCCAGATCGTGGTCACCATGGGCGCCACCCATGCGTTTTCCCTGCTGCGCAGTATTCTCCTGAAACCCGGGGATTACCTGCTGGTGGAAGACCCCAGCTACCTGCTGCTGCAACTCAAACTGATCAAGGATCGCGACTTCAAGATCATCACAGTGCCGCGCCTGGATGACGGGCCTGACCTGGCGGCGATGGAAGCGATGCTGATCAAGTATCGGCCGAAGCTGTTCCTGACCCAGACCCTGGTGCACAACCCCACCGGCGGCAGTACGTCTCCGGAGAAAGGGTTCAAGCTGCTGTCGCTGGCCCGCCAGTATGATTTCCATATCATCGAGGACGATATTTTCGGTGTACTGTCGTCCCGACAGACGCTTCGGCTCGCCAGCCTGGATGGCTGCGAAAGGACTTTCTATATCAGTGGTTTCAGCAAGATGCTGAGCCCGGCGCTACGCCTGGGGTATGTGGCGGCGCCACCGGCTTTTGTCGAGCGGCTGGTCGAGCAGAAAATGTACAATCTGCTCTGCGGCTCGGCTATCGACGAAACCATCGTCACCTACACCCTGGAGTCCGGTCGCTATCAGCATCATCTGGATGCGCTGGGTCAGCGGGTCATGCAGGAGCGCTCAAGGGCGCGGGAGTGGTTGGGGGCTTGTGGGGTGGTGTTTGACGAGCACGGCGCCGATGGCCTGTTTCTCTGGGGGCGTCTGCCGGGGTATGTGAATATCTCGAACCTGGTCGAACAGGCCCATCACGCCGGCATCCTGCTGGCGCCAGGTTCCTTGTTCAGCAATACCGGCGATTATGATCAGTACATCCGCTTCAATGTCAGCCACTGCAATCATCCTGGATTCAAGCGTTTTCTCCAGGCGCATATCACGTCGGTGCTGTCCATCGAACACGGTGCCTGAGAACGTCGCACGCGAGCTCAGGCGTTGGTCGTGCTGCGTAGTATCTGTCCGCCTGCCGCTTCGATTATCGAGCTGAGCTTTTCATATTGGGCTTGGGGGATGAAGGCGCCGAGGAAGACCGAGCCGAGGCTGCGCTGCCAGAGTTTGAAGTAGCGCTCCAGGCTCATGACTTCGCTCAGGTTCTGATAGGAGAAGATGGTACCTTCAAGGATGATGACCTCATCGCTGTCCTGCAGATTCTGAATGCACAGCTCGTCATCCACTTCCGAGTTGTTGATGGTCAGTCTGATGTTCTCTATCCAGTGCAGTGGCCTGCCGTCATGGCTCAGCCACACGGCGGGCTCGGCATAAAAGGATTTCAGTGCAGCCCCAGTGGTTTTCGTCGACATGGATAGCTCCTGTTCACTTTTTCTCGGCCTTGAACCGCAGGCATGTGCAGTCCAGTGTCCATTGGCCATTGCTGTCCAGAAAATCGTCAGTCAACTCTTCGGTCACTTCATTCAAAAACGCATCTTGCGATTCGACGGGCAGCAGGGCCAGGTAGTGGGCTCCGAACCTTTGCAGCCATTGGGCAATCGAGCAATCCAGGGGCACCGGGCGTTCGAACCAATGAATGGAATTGACATGGAATCCCGCGTTTTCCAGCACCCGCTGATAAGCCCCGGCGGTAGGCAGATAAAGCTGATCGGCGACTTCGAAGTCAAGGGATCTGCGCGCCAGTGAGTCGCGTAGCGCGCGCCGCAGAATTTTCTGGTGTCCGGCCCCGGCGAATTCGCCGACAAAACGTCCCCCTGGTTTCAGGGCTTCATAGATCCCGATGGCCACCTGGTCCGAGCGCTGCATCCAGTGCAGTGCGTCATAGCTCAGGACCGCGTCGAACTCCTGGTAGAAGTACAACTGTTCGGCATTGCCATGACGTACCTCCAGCCCTCTGGACCGGGCTGCCGAGACCAGTCCTGGGTCGTTGTCGAACCCCACCACCTGATGCCCGTCGCGTTGGAGTTGTTCGCTCAGGTAGCCGTCGCCGCAGCCGATATCGAGGAGCAGTTCGCCGGGCTTGGGTGCCAGCAGTTCAAGGATTGCCCTGGCAGTATGGTCTGTAAAATGGATGTCACGTTCATCCCGCGCTGCCCCCCTTTGCTGCGATTCACCGCTCTGACAAAAAGATGTCGAAGAAGTCATGCTCAAGATTCCATTCTAGGGCGAGGGCGGCGCGGCCACCGGGCGAGGAGTCAGGTACGTTTGGACACCCAGACCAAGATGATGACAATAGCGCAGACTAATGGTGTCAGCCAGTTCCAGGTTTCGCCCATCAACCAGATCGAGAAGCCGAAGGTGAAGAACGGTTGCAGCAACTGCAACTGGCTGATCCGCTGGATACCACCGAGTGCGAGGGCACGGTTCCAGGAAAAGAAGCCCAGCAGCGAGTTGACCAGCGCCAGGAACAGCAGGGCGGCGACGCCGGTGCCCGGCAGGTGGGCGATGGTGTTGCTGTCGAAGAGCCACAGGCTGGCCGGCAGCAGCACCGGCAGGCTGATGACCAGGGTCCAGCACATCACCTGCCAGCCCGGCAGTTCCTTGGACAGCGCGCCGCCCTGGGCATAGCCGAAGCCCGCCAGGGCAACGGCGCCGAGCAAGGCGAGGTCACCGATGTAGATGTCGGAAACATTCGACTTCATCACCGTGTACGACATGACCACCAGGAAGCCCAGGCTGGAGACTGCCCAGAACGCCTTGGACGGCCGGGTGCCGGTGATCAGGGTGCCGAAGATCGCGGTCGACAACGGCAACGCGGCCAGGACCACGCCGCCGTGGCTGACGGGCACAGACTGCATGCCCAGTGCCGTGAGGATCGGGAAGCCGTAGACGATCCCGGTGGAGGTCAGCAGCATGCGCTTGATCTGCGAGCGGTTCGGAAGCCTGGCGCGACCAATGAGCAAAAAGGGAATCGCGGCGAGGGCCGCGATCACCGAGCGAAAGATCCCGACCTGGACGGCGCTCAGATCGCCCGCGAGCATCTTGGCCGCGGGCAGGGTCATGGCAAAGGCTGCTACTGAGATCAGACCCAGGAAGTAGGCTTGCAGGTCTTGACTCTTGGTCTCTGGAAAACTGGCTGCGTTGGCTTGCGTCATGCTGACGGCTCCTTTTGGTGGTGGGAGGGATCCGGGGCGGCCGGGTCTCCGTGAACATATTCTTCAGGGCGTGGAGGGGTCATTTGCACTGGCCTTCAACCACAGGCGCAGCTCCGTCTTGAGGAGTTCGCCGTAGTTGTTCCTGAGCACTACGTTGCGCAGGTCTGTCGGGTAGATGGGCGCGTCGCCGTAGATGATGGTCCTGATGCCGTTGCCGTCGTAGCCTTGGAGGCGAGCCTGCTCGACCATATACGTGAACATGGTGGGGGCCATGAATAGCGAGATATTGCCGAACCCGCTCGCCAGTTCGAACAGTTCATCGGCCTTGAAGTCGCGGGACTGCGGGACGACATGGCGAGCGGCCCGACGCACATGGATCAGGCTGTAGAGCCCGGCGCAGTGAGACATCGGTGCGGCATAGACCACGACCTCATCGGCGTCGATCGGATCGAGATCGGGCGAACAGTCCTGCGACATGGCCGTCAAGTTGCCGTGGCTGAGCATCACCGCCTGTGCGTCGCCTGTGCTGCTGGGGGTGTAGAACAGCCAGGCCAGGTCGTCGGCATGCCGCGGATAAGGTGTATCCGGCGGCGAAGTGATCGAGGTGAGTGCGCCCATGTCCTCTCGATCCAGTTCGTGGCACCCCAGGGGGAGTCTCTCGGGGGCGAATACCTGGCCGCCGTCGGTGAAAATCAGCCGGGCGTCGGCGTTGCCGACGATCCAGCCGGCCTCGACGGGGTGCAGCTTGCAGTTGATCGGCACTGCCACGGCACCGGCCCACCAGATGGCGTAGAGCAGTTCGAGGTATTCGCAACAGTTCTTCATGAACAGCACGACCCGATCGCCGGGGGCGATGCCGTGCTCGTCGATCAGATAAGCGGCCCGGTGTCGGACCAGGGCGACAAAGGCTCCGTAGTTGGCGACTAGCTGCTGCCCTTCGAACAAGGCCGGACGCTTCGGGTATCGAAGGCCGGCTTCATCCAGCCAGTTGGCGATATTCATGCTCGGCTCCTGCGTGCCTGAAGGAC
The DNA here is from genome assembly GCF_023242525.1 of Pseudomonas sp. MWU12-2319. Lineage (NCBI taxonomy): Bacteria > Pseudomonadati > Pseudomonadota > Gammaproteobacteria > Pseudomonadales > Pseudomonadaceae > Pseudomonas > Pseudomonas sp. MWU12-2319. Next base: position 440,265 of record NZ_JALJES010000003.1, on the reverse strand, counting down.
AGGTGCACACTAGTCAGCCAGGCGGGCCCAGTACCGGTACGGTTGGGAGTGAGCGCAACGAACTGTATTGTTTGCCGACCATGACAGTTGTCGTTGGCGTCTGTCAGCCGATAGCGCGTGGCTATACGGATGGCGGTATCCGGAGAGGCAAGCGGCGTATTTTTCGCAGGGGCCAATCACGCTATTGCCGCTTCTGGCGCAGCAGCTTTTGCGTGGCCACTGCACGTTCGCGATTTAGCTCCGCTCTCAGTTCTCCCCGTTTCAAATCAAAGATCACGAAGCATTTGAGCAAGTAGTTATAGAACACCAGGTCGATGTAGAAGTCCTTGCTGTCCGTGCTCAGGCGTTGTTGGCGCGCCACGAAGGCAAAGCCTTTGCCCAGTTCCAGAAAGAAGTCCTGCAATTGATCGATCAGCGCTTGTTCCAGGTCGCTCTCCAGCAGAATGCCGCCGTTCGGCAAGCCAAGAAATTCAAGTAGCACCGGATCCCGGACAAACTCTCTCGGGTTGGTTTCGTGAGTGTCGATATGGGCAGTTGCTTCGTCCTGCACGGCATCACGGTCGCGACTGGCCAAAAGGCGCTCGTAATACAGAGTACCTATCTGCCGTTCCAGGGAGCGCGTTGTCCAGTTCTGGTTGGCGGTTTCATGCATGTACCAATGGCGGGCAATTTCGCTTTCTACGCGCAGCAGGGTGCGGTAGTGGGTCCAACTCAATTCGGTACGCACTGCGTTCCAAATTGGAAAGTACTGATAAAAGCCTCGCATGTGGCGCAGATTGCGCTCATCGAATCCCCTGCCGAACTCACGAGTCAGCGTTTTGGCCAGGGCTGGCAGTAATCGCTTTCCGTAGGCGGCCCTTATCGCTCCTGCCTGTTCAAACTCGACGATATGTCGGCCAATTTGCCAGCAGGTTTGTACCTGAATCGTGTCCACGGCCCGCAGAGCCCGCTGTCGGGCCTGGCGAATCAGTTCACCAAGATTGTCGAGCAAGGGCGCAAGCTGTGTGTCGTGGTCGATGGAAGCAATGGTTTTGCTCATGAGATGTCCTCTTCGTTGGGAGTGGGTGAAGAGGGTGGCAGCAATCGAGCTGTCTGGCGGTTGCTATGAAAAGGCCATGCTTTCCTTGTTCTGTAGGGAGTTTCTATTTCGGTTGACGTGTGTTTTCAGTGCGCGACCGTCCGCCCTAGTGTTTCCGCGACCAGTTTTCTTTTCCTTAGCCGCTTGAGCGTAATCGGCTAAAGCCTTTCCTGATGCTGGCTATGAATTAATGCGAAATACCCTACCTCGGTTTCGGCGAGCTCTTTAGGGGGGGACTTGCAGGAGGAGGAGACGTTAGCTGTGTGCCGAGATTTTTCAGGCAACAAAAAACCCGCACTAGGCGGGTTTCTTGTGGGCTTTCAGATGATGTTGACACCACCTGAAACTAATTAGTGGTGCCCAGAGACGGAATCGAACCGCCGACACGGGGATTTTCAATCCCCTGCTCTACCGACTGAGCTATCTGGGCAACGGGGCGCATTAAACTGGTTTTTCGAGGGGTCGTCAAGCGCGATTTCAAAAAATATTTAATTATTACCGTCGCTTACGACCCAAAGCTGTTCCAGCCCTGATTATTCGGCCGGCGGAACGTAGCCTTCGGCCTGGGCGTACTCCTCGCCGGAAAAGAACTTGTCCATCTCGCCCTGGATGTATTTGCGGTCTTCGCCGTTCATCATGTTCAGGCGTTTTTCGTTGATCAGCAGGGTCTGGTGCTTCAACCAGTCGCCCCAGGCTTTCTGCGAAATATGTTCGAAAATATCCTGGCCCTTGGCGCCCGGGTACGGAGGGCGCTCAAGGCCGGGCAGTTCTTCGTGGTACTTGCGGCACATTACGGTGCGGGTCATGACGACTCTCCTGCATTCAAAACGTCGGCTGCCCGTTTGAGCAGCTTTTTCACCGGGGCGGCAAGGCCCAGGCGCGGCGGGGTGGCGAGGTTATACCAGAGCCAGTCGGCCTCGGCCACGTGATGGGCGCGCTCCTCGACCTGCACCAGCCACGGCTCGATGGCCAACTGGAAGTGGCTGAAGGTGTGGGTCAGGTTCGGCAACGCCTGTTGCGCGCCCAGTTCCAGCGAGTGCTGCGCCGCCAGGTGCTGCAGGTCGTCGAGGTCGTCCAGCTCCGGCAAGCTCCACAAACCGCCCCAGAGGCCGCTGGAAGGGCGCCGGTAAAGCAGAATGGCGCCCTCGCGGTTGGCGAGCATTGGCATCAGCGTGCGCTTCTGCGGCACGCTCTTGCGCGGCTTGGGAATCGGGTAGCGGGTCTCCAGGCCGAGCATGTGGGCTTCACAGCCGACTTTCAGCGGGCAGAGCAGGCAGCTGGGCTTGCTGCGGGTGCACAAGGTCGCGCCCAGGTCCATCATCGCCTGGGTGTAGTGGTTCACCCGGGTGTCGGGGGTAAAGCGCTCGGCGTTGGCCCAGAGCTGCTTGGCCACCTTGGGTTCGCCCGGGTAACCCTCCTGGGCGGTGTAGCGCGCCAGCACGCGCTTGACGTTGCCGTCGAGGATCGCCGCGCGCAGGCCCATGCTGATGCTGGCGATGGCGCCGGCGGTGGACAGGCCGATGCCCGGCAGCTCGGTGAGTTTCTCGACGTCGCGGGGAAACTCCCCGCCATGCTCGGCAACCACGATCTTCGCGGTCTTCTGCAGGTTGCGCGCCCGGGTGTAGTAGCCCAGGCCCGTCCACAGGTGCAGCACTTCATCTTCCGGCGCGGCGGCCAGGGCCTCGACCGTCGGCAGCGAGGCCATGAAGCGGTCGAAGTAGTTCAGCACGGTGCTGACCTGGGTCTGCTGCAACATGATCTCCGACACCCACACCCGATAGGGCGTGATGCCCTGTTGCCAGGGCAGGTCGTGGCGGCCGTGACGGTCATACCAGTCCAGCACGGCGCTGGAAAACTGCTCGGCTCTCATCGCTTGAACAGCCCCTTGAGTGCGTCCTTGAGTTCGGGACTGACCTTGTCGCCGAGCTTTTCTTCAACTTTCTCGCTCAGTTTGTTGCCGGCCAGCCGCGCGGCGACCTGGCCGAGGCCGTCCTTGTCGATGCGGCAGGCCTTGGCACCCAGCTCCAGCGGGCCACGGCAACGCAGCGGCCATTCGATCCCGGCGAAACGTTCGCTGACCTGGCAGGCCGGGTCCGGCATATCGCTCTTGTCGCCTTCGACGATGATGCCGATGCGGTAGTCCATGCCCAGCACGCGCAAGTCGATATCGCCGTTGCCATTGACGCTCAGGCCCGGGATGTTGACTTTCAGGTCCGGGTTGCTGGCCACGCCGTTGTGCAGGTTCAGGCTGCCCTTGAGGTCCTGGAACGGTGTGTCCTTGCCCCGCGGTTCGCCGCTCAGGGTCTTGCGGTTGAGGGTGGCGATGCCGGTGCACAGTTGCTGTTCGAGGTTGGCGTTGAGCAGCAGGCCGTCGTTGAGGACAAAGCTGGCGGTGCCGTTGAGGCTGTCGATCAGGGCTTTCTGGCTGTTGCCGCTGGCAGTGAAGTCGCTGTTGAGGGTCAGGGCGCCCTTGACCGGCGGTTTCTGCCCCTGGGCTTGCAGGATACGTTCGACCGGCACCCGGTTCAGCCGAGTTTGCAGGCTCAGGCGCGGCACGTCAGGGCGCACGTCGAGGCTGCCCTTGGCGCTGAAGCTGCCGCTGTAGAGCTCGCCGCGCAGGTCGCCGAGGGTCAGCACGCCACCCAGGCCAGTGGCCTTGAGGGCGGCGTTGCCGATCGGCAGCTTCTTCAGGGTCAGTTGGTCGAAACTCAGGTCGGCGTCCACATCAGCGCTGCGCAGGCGTTCGATGGGCAGCAACTTGTCGCTGCTCCAGGCGCCCTTGGTCGGGGATTCCGGCAATGGCGAGCTACTGGCGATGGCGTTGGCTTCGCTGTTCAGTACATCGGCCTGGCGGACCTTCGAGGCGCTGTTGGCGTCGGCCGATTTCGGCGGCAGGTAGCGATCGGCGTCGAATTTGTCGCCCTTGAGCTGTACGCGCAGGGATTGCTTGGCGAAATCCTCGATGGCGATGCGACCGGTGAAGTTGCTGTCATCGAGTTTCAGGTTGAGGCCATCCAGCACCAGGCTGGTGGGCGTGCCGGTGAGGTGGGTGACCAGCTCGACCTTGCTCAGGCTGCCGTCGGCGACGGTCGGCAGGGGCTGGCCGATACTGTCGAGAAACTTCATCAGGTCCAGTTGGGCAATCGACAGCGTGCCGTTGAGTTGCGGGGTCTTGTTCAGGTCGTTGGCCTTCAGCTCGCCGAGGGCGCGCAGTTGGTTGGCCGACAATTTCAGGCTGGTCCATTCGGCGACGTTCGCCTGCATATCCACCAGCAATTGGCCCTGGGCCGAGAACGTCAGCGGCTTGCCTTGCAGCGGATCGCCCGTCAGTTCGCCGCCGAGGCGCATGTCTTCGAACTGGTAGCGCTTGAGCACGCGGTCGAAACGCAGGTTGCCGCTGAGTTCGGTACGGGCCCGCAGGACCGGTTGGTTGGTACCGAAGAAGGCGGTCAACTTGACCGGGATTTCCTTGCCGTCATGCACCGCGCCGGTGCTCAGCTGGATGCTTTCCGAGGTGATCTGGCGGCCGGTCTTTTCATCGTTGAATTCGATCCGGGCGTTGTTCACGGTCAGGCTGTCGATATCCAGGCGGATCGGCTGCGAGGGTTTTTCTTCCGCCTCGGCGCCGGCCGGTTCGGCGACCTTGTCGGCCTGCGCGGTGATGCTGGCGCCGGGGGCCGGGCGGCCGATGTCCTGCCAGTTGCCGTGGCCGTCCTTGTCGCGATTGAGCCGCAGGTTCAGGCCTTCGACGCGGACATCGCTCATCTGCACTTCACGACGCAGCAGCGGCAGGACGCGCACCGACAGGCCGAGCATCTGCAGGTCGGCAAACGGCTGGGTCGGGGTGACCAGGGTCGCCACGCTGGCATCGTGCAGCTCCAGGCCCAGCCAGGGGAAAAGGCTCCAACCGATGTCGCCATTGAGGGTCAGCTCAATGTGGGCCTTGTCGCGGGCAATCTGGCGAATCTCGTTTTTATAGTCGTTGGGATTGAACAGGTGGGTCAGGGCAAAGCCTGCCGCCACGATGATCAGCAACAACCCGAGAAGCCCCAGACCCAGGATTTTGCCGAACGCTTTCATGGGCGAGTCCTTGTAGTCAGTGGAATTTGAAATTCAGCCCGCGAGTATAGCGTCACGGGGCTGGCGACAGGGCAGGGATGATCCCTAGAGCGGATCCAGGGGAATCCGCAGCTTGGCCGCCAGCGCCTGGGCTTCGAGATGCCCGGCGGGGGCCAGGAGCCGCAGTTCCGCGCCGGCCAGCCTGGCCATCCGTGCGGCTTCCGCCACCAGTCGTTCGGCTACCCCACGGCGCCTGGTGATTTTTCTGACGCAAAGTTGGGATAAAAGCCAGAGATCCGCCCGCCGTTCCAGGCGCGCCGCGCCGAGCAGGCGGTCATTGAAGCGCCCGGCGATCAGGCTGCCGTCGGCCAGGGCGGTCTCGATCAGTTGCTGGCCGTCGGCTTGCGGTGCGAAAAGCCAGGCGGGGGCGTCCAGATAGATCTTCTGCAGGTCCTGCTGGTCCTGGTAGGTGGCTTCGGTGAGGGACTCGACAACGATGGGCATAGATTCCTCGAACGTCCGGGGTTGGCGTTTCGTAGGAGCAGGCTTGCTCGCGATAGCGATCTTTCGGGCGCCATCTGCATTCGCGGCTGATGGCCGCCTGCGGCGGATCGCGAGCAAGCTTGCTCCTACAGGAAAGCAGAGCAGTTGCATTACATAAAGAGCGTATCAGTCTGGTTGTGCTGTCATGCGTAAATGGTAACCTCTCGCACTTCGTCAGTCTTTCTGCGACCTATTGTCGCGTAACAAACATCACTCGATAACACGGCCATGCCTGCGTGCACCAAGGTCGGGAGTGATGTGTGGCCGGCGATTCATCATTTCAATTGGGGGAAACACTTCAAATGAGCACCAGCATTACGGCGGACATTCAAGCCGCCGAGCCTGCGTTCCTGTCAAAAGAGCGCATTATCGCCAAGCCCGGTTTCAACCGCTGGCTGGTTCCACCGGCCGCCCTGGCCATCCACCTGTGCATCGGCATGGCCTACGGCTTCTCGGTGTTCTGGTTGCCACTGTCCAAGGCCTTGGGCATCACCGCACCGGTCGCTTGCGCGCCGGACATGAGCTTTATCTCACAAGTGTTCTCGTCACAGTGTGATTGGCCGATTTCCATGCTCGGCTGGATCTACACCCTGTTCTTCATTTTCCTCGGCTGCTCGGCCGCGATCTGGGGCGGCTGGCTGGAACGTGCCGGTCCGCGCAAGGCCGGTGTGGTGTCCGCACTGTGCTGGTGTGGTGGCTTGCTGATTTCCGCGTTGGGGGTCTATACCCACCAGATCTGGCTGATGTGGATCGGTTCCGGGGTGATCGGCGGTATCGGTCTGGGGCTGGGCTATATCTCGCCGGTCTCGACCCTGATCAAGTGGTTCCCGGACAAGCGCGGCATGGCCACCGGCATGGCAATCATGGGCTTCGGCGGCGGCGCGATGGTCGGTGCACCGCTGGCGGCGGCCTTGATGGGCCACTTCGCTTCGCCTACCAGTGTCGGCGTGTGGCAGAGCTTCGCGGTGATGGCGGCGATCTACTTCGTCTTCATGATCGGCGGCGCACTGTCGTACCGCGTGCCGCCTACCGGCTGGAAGCCCGAGGGCTGGACCGCACCGGTGAAGAAGAGCAGCAACGCGATGATCACCCACCGTCACGTGCATGTGAGCGTGGCCTGGAAGACCCCGCAGTTCCGTCTGGTGTGGCTGGTGCTGTGCCTGAACGTATCCGCCGGTATCGGCATCCTCGGCATGGCTTCGCCATTGTTGCAGGAAGTCTTCGCCGGCAAACTGCTCGGCAACGGCCTGACCTTCGGCCAGCTGGACGCCGCGCAACTGGGCCAGATCGCCGCCATCGCCGCCGGCTTCACCGGTTTGCTCAGCCTGTTCAACATCGGCGGCCGGTTCTTCTGGGCGTCGTTCTCGGACTATATCGGCCGCAAGGCGACCTACTTCGTGTTCTTCGCCCTGGGTTTCGCGCTCTATGCGTCGGTGCCGAGCCTTGGTCATCTGGGCAGCGTTGCGCTGTTCGTGGCGGCGTTCTGCGTGATCCTGTCGATGTACGGCGGTGGTTTCGCCACGGTGCCGGCTTACCTGGCGGACCTGTTCGGCACCCAGATGGTCGGTGCGATCCACGGTCGCCTGCTGACCGCCTGGGCGGCAGCCGGGGTGCTGGGGCCGGTGCTGGTGAACTACCTGCGTGAGTATCAGTTGAGCATCGGCGTCGAGCGCGCCGCGGCCTACGACATCACCTTGTACATCCTCGCCGGCCTGCTGGTGCTGGGGTTCATCTGCAACCTGCTGGTGCGTCCGGTGGCCGACAAGTACTTCATGACCGACGCGCAGCTCGCCGCCGAGCAGGCGCTGGGTCATGACAAGGGCGCCGACAGCACTACCGTGCTGGAGTGGAAAGCCGCTGCGGGCAGCAAGCCGATGGCGGTTGCCGCCTGGCTGGTGGTGGGCATTCCGTTGGCGTGGGGCGTGTGGGTCACCCTGCAGAAGACGGCGGTGCTGTTCCACTAAGTTGTACATCGTGATCATTCCCGCGTAGCGCGTGGGAGTGATCACACCCTCCTTTCGTAGTTGTCCTGACAGGTATATCCCCGACACGCCTGGATTCAGCCCGTCCGGGAGTTCACCTTGCGTGTTTCTGTTTGCCGCCCGCGCCCCTATAATGGTTGCCTTTTTCGCCCAATGATTTTGCGGAGCTGGTGATGGCCGAACGTAAGGCGTCCGTCGAGCGCGACACTCTGGAAACCCAGATCAAAGCCTCGATCAACCTGGATGGCACCGGAAAGGCCCGATTTGATATCGGTGTGCCTTTTCTTGAACACATGCTCGACCAGATCGCCCGTCACGGGCTGATCGACCTGGATATCGAGTGCAAGGGCGACCTTCATATCGACGACCACCACACCGTGGAAGACGTCGGTATCACCCTGGGCCAGGCCTTTGCCAAAGCCATCGGCGACAAAAAAGGCATCCGTCGCTACGGTCACGCCTATGTGCCGCTGGACGAAGCGCTGTCGCGAGTGGTCATCGACTTCTCCGGCCGTCCCGGCCTGCAGATGCACGTGCCCTACACCCGCGCCACCGTGGGCGGCTTCGACGTCGATCTGTTCCAGGAATTCTTCCAGGGCTTCGTCAACCACGCCCTGGTCAGCCTGCACATCGACAACCTGCGTGGCACCAACACCCACCACCAGATCGAAACCGTGTTCAAGGCCTTCGGTCGCGCCCTGCGCATGGCCGTCGAACTCGACGACCGCATGGCCGGGCAAATGCCTTCGACCAAGGGCGTCCTGTAATGCAGACGGTCGCGGTTATCGATTACGGCATGGGTAACCTGCACTCGGTGGCCAAGGCCCTCGAGCATGTGGGTGCCGGCAAGGTGCTGATCACCAGCGATGCGGCTGTGATTCGCGAAGCCGACCGGGTGGTTTTCCCCGGCGTCGGCGCGATTCGCGACTGCATGGCCGAGATCCGTCGCCTGGGTTTCGACGCCCTGGTGCGTGAAGTCAGCCAGGATCGTCCGTTCCTTGGCATCTGTGTCGGCATGCAGGCCTTGCTCGACCATAGCGAAGAGAACGCCGGCGTCGATTGCATCGGCCTGTTTCCTGGCCAGGTGAAGCTGTTCGCCAAGGACCAGCACGAGGACGGCGAGCATCTGAAAGTGCCGCATATGGGCTGGAACGAGGTGACGCAGGTAGTGGATCACCCCCTGTGGCACAACATCCCGGACCTGGCGCGCTTCTACTTCGTGCACAGCTACTACATCGCCGCTGGTAACCCGCGGCAGGTGGTGGGCCGCGGGCACTACGGCGTCGACTTCGCTGCGGCGCTGGCCGAGGGCTCGCGTTTCGCCGTGCAGTTCCACCCGGAGAAAAGCCATACCCATGGCCTGCAATTGCTGCAGAACTTCGCCGCCTGGGATGGGCGCTGGTAAATGGCCGCGAAGAAGACCAAGCCGCCTATCCTGACCCTCACTCCGGAACAGGAGAACGAGGCCAATCAGAAGATCAAGCGCTTCATGGAAGAGCGCTTCGAACTGGACCTGGGTTCGTTCGAAGCGGCTGAAATCCTCGACCTGTTTACCCGTGAAATTGCTCCGCACTATTACAACAGGGCGATTTTCGATGTGCAGACGCACCTTAAAGAAAGGTTCGAAAGCATCGAAAGCGACCTGTGGGCACTCGAGAAAAACTGATTTCCGAGTAAAGCTGAAAAAACGACTCTAAGGTTTGCCAGATGCTGATTATCCCCGCTATCGATCTCAAAGACGGTGCCTGCGTTCGTCTGCGCCAGGGCCGCATGGAAGATTCCACGGTGTTCTCCGATGACCCGGTGAGCATGGCTGCCAAGTGGGTGGAGGGCGGCTGCCGCCGTCTGCATCTGGTCGACCTGAACGGCGCGTTCGAAGGCCAGCCGGTCAATGGCGAGGTGGTCACCGCCATCGCCAAGCGTTACCCGAACCTGCCGATCCAGATCGGCGGCGGTATCCGTTCCCTGGAAACCATCGAGCACTACGTCAAGGCCGGCGTGAGCTACGTGATCATCGGCACCAAGGCGGTGAAAGACCCTGCGTTCGTTGCCGAAGCCTGCCGCGCGTTCCCGGGCAAGGTCATCGTCGGCCTGGATGCCAAGGACGGTTTTGTCGCCACCGACGGCTGGGCTGAAATCAGCACCGTGCAGGTCATCGACCTGGCCAAACAGTTCGAAGCCGACGGCGTCTCCGCCATCGTCTACACCGATATCGCCAAAGACGGCATGATGCAGGGCTGCAACGTGCCCTTCACCGCAGCCCTGGCTGCGGCCACGAAAATTCCGGTGATCGCTTCCGGCGGTATCCACAACCTGGGCGATATCAAGAGCCTGCTGGACGCCAAGGCACCGGGCATCATCGGCGCGATTACCGGCCGGGCGATCTACGAAGGCACCCTCGACGTCGCCGAGGCGCAAGCCTTCTGCGATTCGTACAAAGGCTGAGGACTCACCATGGCGCTGGCCAAACGCATCATCCCTTGCCTGGACGTCGACAACGGTCGCGTGGTCAAGGGCGTCAAGTTCGAGAACATCCGTGATGCCGGTGACCCGGTGGAAATCGCCCGGCGTTACGACGAGCAGGGCGCGGATGAGATCACCTTTCTCGACATCACCGCCAGCGTCGACGGCCGTGACACCACGCTGCATACCGTCGAGCGCATGGCCAGCCAGGTGTTTATCCCGCTGACGGTCGGCGGCGGCGTGCGCACCGTGCAGGACATCCGCAACCTGCTCAATGCCGGGGCCGACAAGGTCTCGATCAACACAGCGGCGGTGTTCAACCCCGAGTTCGTCGGCGAAGCGGCGCAGCATTTCGGCTCGCAGTGCATTGTCGTCGCCATCGATGCGAAGAAGGTCTCGTTGCCGGGCGAAACCCCGCGCTGGGAAATCTTCACCCACGGTGGGCGCAAGCCCACCGGGCTCGATGCGGTGGAGTGGGCTTCGAGGATGGAAGGCCTCGGTGCCGGTGAGATCCTGCTGACCAGCATGGACCAGGACGGCATGAAAAGCGGTTTCGACCTCGGCGTGACCCGGGCCATCAGCGATGCCCTGGGTATCCCGGTGATCGCTTCGGGCGGTGTCGGCAACCTGCAGCACTTGGCCGACGGGATTCTGGAAGGCCACGCCAGTGCGGTGCTGGCGGCGAGCATCTTCCACTTCGGCGAGTACACGGTGCCGGAAGCCAAGGCCTATATGGCCGCGCGCGGTATCGTGGTGCGCTGAGGGCAACAGTCCACTGGACAGTATGGCGGGCTCAAGTCACTCTTGAGCCCGCCACGGATTCCGGTTGCCTACTATGTCTAAACGCTTTTTCCTCGCGCTGTTTTGCCTGATCGGACTGTTGTCGGGCACGGTGGCTGCGGCGGACGCTACCGATGACGGCATTGTCCTGCTGACGGAGAACTTCCCGCCCTACAACATGGCGAAAAATGGCAAGAACTTCGCCAAGGACGAGAATATCGAAGGCATTGCCGCCGATATCGTGCGGGAAACCTTCAAGCGCGCCGGTATTTCCTACAGCCTGACCCTGCGTTTCCCCTGGGAACGTATCTACAAGCTCGCCCTGGAAAACCCCGGCTACGGGGTGTTTGTCATGGCCAGGCTGCCGGAGCGCGAGAGACTGTTCAAATGGGTCGGGCCGATCGGTCCTGACGATTGGGTGCTGCTGGGCAAGACGGACAGCCCGATTGCCTTGTCGGGCCTGGAGCAGGCCCATCGCTACCGGATCGGCGCCTACAAGGGCGACGCTATCGCCCAATACCTGGCGCAGCACGGATTCAACCCGGTGCTGGCCCTGCGCGACCAGGATAATGCGCGCAAGCTGGTCGACGGTCAGATCGACCTGTGGGCCTCGGGCGATCCCGCCGGACGCTATCTGGCGCGGCAGGAGGGCATTGCCGGGCTCAAGACGGTCTTGCGCTTCAACAGTGCGTCCCTTTACCTGGCCCTCAACAAAGAGGTGCCCGATACCGTCGTTGCCAAGCTGCAGTCGGCACTCGATCAGCTACGCCGTGAAGGTGTGGTGGATCAGGCCTTCGGGCGTTACCTGTAAGGGTGTCGTCCACTCAGTGATAGACGCCCTGCTTGCCGTGAGCCTCGGTCGCCTGGTTGCCGCGTAGGGCGATCATCGATTTGATATCGATCCAGTCGATGCCCTGCTCCTTGAGTTTAGGCAGTTCGCGTTCGAGGACCGCCAGGGTCTGCGGGTAGGGGTGGCCGATCACCACCGCCGAGCCGTGCTTGCGCGCCAGCCTGATCGCTTCTTCCAGTTGTGCGGTGATGGCCGGTTCGGTGCGTTCGTTGTCGAGGAAGACATCCCGCGACACGCTGGGCAGGCCGATCTTCTGCGCTTGGGCCGCGGCGACGGTCTTGGCGCTGGTGCGGCTGTCGACGAAGAACTTGTTGCGCCGCTGCAATTCGCCCATCAGCCAGGCCATGGCCACCGGTTCGGCGGTCATGCGGCTGCCTTCATGGTTGTTGATCCCGCTGGTAAAGGGCACGGCCTTGAAGGCGGCGGCCAGGCGCGTTTGCAATTCATCGAGGGACAGGTCGGGATGCCAGGCGAAAGGCCCGGTGGCCGGGTCCATGGGCATGTGCAGCATGACGATCTTGCCGGCGGCATGGGCCTCGCGGGCGAATTCGGCGGCGTGCAGGGTGTCGGGCATGATCGATGGAGTGACCGGCCCGGGCAGGGCCAGCACCCGACGATCCCGGGGCAGGTTCTGCCCCAGGTCATCGATAATCAGGGTGAGGTAGGCCTTGGTCGGTGCCGGCGGCTCGACCGGCGCCGCCTGGGCAACGCCGATCAAACAGCCGATAAGGAGCAGCAGCCAGCGGCGCATCTCAGTTGCCGCGTGTCACGCTCAGGCCTTTGAGCAGGCTCAGGGCCTGACCCAGTTGGTAGTCGTCGTCCTGCAGGCGTGGCTTGGCCTTGGGCGCCTTGACGCTTGGCTTGTCCGCGCCGCCGTTGCCGTTGCCCAGGTGACCCTGGAGATCGGCTTCCTTGAAGGTGTCGTCGTCCTGGGCACCGGTGACCTTGGCCTGGCGGACTTCAACATCGGGGATGATGCCCTGGGCCTGGATCGAGCGACCGTTAGGCGTGAAGTACAACGCGGTGGTGATCTTCAGCGCGCGGTCATTGCTCAGCGGCAGCACGGTTTGTACCGAGCCCTTGCCGAAGCTGGTGGTACCCATCAACACGGCGCGTTTCTGGTCTTGCAGGGCACCGGCAACGATTTCCGAAGCCGAGGCGCTGCCGCCGTTGATCAGCACCACCATCGGCACCGCTTCGCTTTCGTCGTGGCCGGTGGCCGAGAAGCGCAGTTCGGAGTTGGCGATGCGACCTTTGGTGTAGACGATCAGGCCCTTGGTGATGAAGTGGTCGACCACTTCCACCGCCGCCTGCAACACGCCGCCCGGGTTGTTGCGCAGGTCGAGGACGATGCCGTTGAGCTTCTTGCCGTTTTCCTTGTGCAGGGCCGCGAGGGCCTTGGAGACCTCTTCGCCGGTCTTGACCTGGAACTGGGTGATGCGGATATAGCCGTAGCCGTTTTCCAGCAACTGGCTGCGCACGCTCTTGGTGCGGATGATCGCCCGGGTCAGGGTCACGTCGAACGGCGCGCCGCCGCCGCGCACCAGGGTCAGGGTGATCTTCTGGCCGACCTTGCCGCGCATCTTGTCGACGGCTTCGGTCATGGTCTGGCCGCGGGTCGGCTGGCCGTTGATCTTGACGATCAGGTCGCCGGCCTGCACGCCGGCCTTGGACGCCGGGGTGTCGTCGATCGGCGAGACCACCTTGACGAAGTTGTCTTCCATGCCGACTTCGATGCCCAGGCCGCCGAATTCGCCGCTGGTGTCTTCCTGCAGCTGGGCGAAGTCGTCCGGCCCGAGGTAGGCGGAATGCGGGTCAAGGTTGCTGAGCATGCCCTTGATGGCATTCTCCAGCAGGGTCTTGTCGTCCACCGGTTCGACATAGGCGGCCTTGATCCGGTCCATGACCTCGGCAAAGGTGCGCAGCTCGTCGAGCGGCAGCGGGGCCTTGGCGGTGACGGCCGGAGCAGCGGCAGCCGGCGCGGGCTGGGCAGGTTGCGCAGCGAACGCGTGGGGCGCACCGATCACCAGGGCGATCGTCAGGGCCAGCGAGGTGAGGCGGGACAAATGCAACATGTCGAACGAACTCCTGATTAAGATGCGGGCCTATCCTTGGGCGCGGCACCATTGGGCCGGATCACTCGGGTGACCCTGCTGACGTATAGCGAAATACAACGCGGGTGCGTCCTGACCGCCACTGTTGCCTACAGTAGAGATCGACTCACCGGCTTTTACCACATCGCCTGCGGACTTGAGCAGCGTCTGGTTGTGCCCGTAGAGGCTCAGGTAACCGTTGCCGTGGTCCAGAATGACCAGCAAACCGGCGCCCCGCAACCAATCGGCGAACACCACGCGGCCACCGTGCACGGCGTGCACCTGGCTACCGGCGGCGGCGCTGATCATTACCCCGTCCCACTTGGTCCGGGCGTCATCGCCACGGGTTTCACCAAAGCGCGCAAGCAATCGACCATCAACTGGCCATGGAAGTTTGCCGCGCGCTGAAGCAAAAGGGCCGCCGAAGGATTCTCCCGCGCTCGATACCAGGGCTCCAGGCGTGGTTTTACGCGGTGGCCGTGGGCTGTCGTCATTGGCGACCGCAGCCTCACGCTGGCGCTTTTTTTCGGCTTCCTGCTGGGCGAGCAGCGCTTTCTGACGCGCTTCTTCCGCCTCGCGGGCCTGGCGAGCCAGGGTTTCTTCGATGGTCTTGAGGACTTTCGACAGGTCGGCCTGGTCCTGTTCGCGAGCGGCGAGCTTCTGGTCGCGGGCTTTCACGTCGTCACTGAGCTTGGCCAGGGCCGCCTGGCGTTCCTTGCGGACCTTGTCCAGTTCGTCGCGCTGGCTGTCCAGGCTGCTTTTCTGCACCAGCAACTGGGCTTGCTGCAGATTGATGTCGTTTTCGACATTGGCCAGTTGGCGCAGGGTTTCGTTGAAGTTCTTCAACTGCTCCATGCGCGCCTGGCTCAGGTAATCGTAATAGGTCAGGGTACGGGCGAATTTTTCCGGGTTTTGCTGGTTGAGCAACAGCTTGAGGTATTCCTGGCGGCCACCCTGGTAGGCGGCGCGGGCCTGGATGGCGATCAGTCGCTGCTGTTCAATGCGCGCGCTCTGGAGTTTTTTTTTCTCTGCGTCGAGCCGCTGCAGTTCGCTTTCGCTCTTTTTCAGCTCTTTCTGCAGGGCATCGACCTGCTTCTCCAGCTTGCCCATTTCGGTTTCGGTGCCGCGCAGTTCTTTCTGCACCCCGGATTTTTCTTCCTGCAGCTTGCCCAGGAGCTTTTTCAGCTCAGCGATATCCTGACGCGTGGCGTCCAACTGCTGCTGGGTTTGTGCGCGCTCGTCGGCAAAGGCCGGTTGGAGCAGGCAGATCAGGGCTAGGGCGATAAGGGCGCGAAGCATGGGGCGGGCGACACCTGGGAACGAGACGCCCTAGTATGCCCGCCGCGGGCTGCAAAAAAAACGCCCAAAAGCGGTTGCTTTCAGGCGTTTCCGATAAAGAGGTAGGCCGCAGGCCTGCAGCCTACCTGATTTGTGGCGTTTAGAGGTCAGTCAGGATCGACGTACCGGTCATCTCTTTCGGCTGTTCCAGGCCCAGAAGCTTGAGCATCGTCGGTGCGACATCTGCCAACACGCCGCCTTCACGGACCTTCAGCGGACGCTTGCCGACATAGATGAAGGGTACCGGCTCGGTGGTGTGGGCGGTGTGGGCCTGGCCGGTGGATTCGTCTTCCATTTGTTCGACGTTGCCGTGGTCGGCGGTGATCAGCGCTTCGCCGCCGACCTTGTCCAGGGCCTCGACGATACGTCCTACACACAAATCCAGACATTCCACTGCTTTAACGGCCGCATCGAACACGCCGCTGTGGCCGACCATGTCGCCGTTGGCGTAGTTGACCACGATCACGTCGTAACGCTGGTGTTCGATGGCATCGACGATGCGGTCGGTGACTTCCGGCGCGCTCATTTCCGGTTGCAGGTCGTAGGTGGCGACTTTCGGCGACGGGATCAGGATACGTTCCTCACCCGGGAAAGGTTCTTCGCGCCCGCCGGAAAAGAAAAAGGTGACGTGGGCGTACTTCTCGGTTTCGGCGATCCGCAACTGGGTCTTGCCGTTTTTCGCCAGGTAGTCGCCCAGCACGTTTTCCAGGCTGCCCGGGGCGAAGGCCGACGGCGTGTGAATGCTGGCGGCGTATTGGGTCAGCATGATGAAGCCGGAGGTTTTCGGCTGGCGGGCGCGCTCGAAGTCCTTGAAGTCGTCTTCGACGAACACCCGGGTCAGTTCACGGGCACGGTCGGCGCGGAAGTTCATGAATACCACCGCATCGCCGTCTTCGACGGTGACTTTCTCGCCAATGCGGGTGGCCTTGACGAATTCGTCGCTCTCGCCGCGCTCATAGGCGGCTTGCAGGCCTTCCTGGGCATTGGCGGCGTGGAACTCGGCCTGGCCGTCGACAATCAGGTTGTAGGCCTGGGCCACACGGTCCCAGCGGTTGTCGCGGTCCATGGCGAAATAGCGCCCGATCAGGCTGGCGATACGGCCCTTGCCCAGGGTACGGAAGGTTTCGTCGAGCAACTCGATGGATGACTGGGCGCTTTTCGGCGGGGTGTCGCGGCCATCGAGGAAGGCGTGCAGGTAGATTTTCTCGGCGCCGCGCTTGAACGCCAGCTCGGCCATGGCCACCAGGTGGTCCTGATGGCTGTGCACGCCACCTTCGGACAGCAGGCCGAGGATGTGCACCGCCTTGCCCGCGCCCACGGCCTTGTCCACCGCCGCGCAGATGGTCGGGTTCTCGAAGAACTCGCCGTCGCGGATCGACTTGGTCACGCGGGTGAAGTCCTGGTACACCACCCGGCCGGCGCCGAGGTTCATGTGGCCGACTTCGGAGTTGCCCATCTGCCCGTCCGGCAGGCCGACATCCATGCCGGAGCCGGAGATCAGGCCGTTGGGCTGGGTCGCGACCAGGCGGTCGAGCACCGGTTTTTTCGCCGAATAGACGGCGTTGTAGTCATGGCTCTCACTGTGACCGAAGCCATCCAGGATGATCAGGACCAAAGGTTTAGGCGTGGTAGTCATGGACGGCACTCGCGGCTGGATTGAAAGGTCATGGAAAAAAGAGTCGCAGTTTAAAGCCAAGTTCAAATGCAGTCACCGCCGGGCGGGGTTTGGCCGACCTTGACGGCTGTGTATACTGGCCCACATTTTAACGCCCTGGAACCTCCTGATGGTCGATCACCTGATTGCATTTGCCACTAGCCACTACCTGTTAGCCGGCGCCTTCGTGCTCCTGCTGGCCTTGCTGATTGCCCATGAAATGAGCCGCGGTGGCGCCAGCCTCAGTACTGGCCAGTTGACCGCACTGGTCAACCAGGACCAGGGCGTGGTCATCGACCTGCGCCCGAGCAAGGACTTTGCCGCCGGTCATATCGTCGGCGCGCTGAACATTCCCCAGGACAAACTGATGGCTCGCATCGGTGAACTGGAGAAGCACAAGGCCAAGACCCTGATTCTGGTCGACGCCCAGGGCCAGCACTCCGGGACTCACGCCCGCGAGCTGCTCAAGTCCGGTTTCACTGCCGCCAAGCTGTCCGGTGGTATTTCCAGCTGGAAAGCCGACAATCTGCCGCTGGTGAAGTGATATGAGCCAGGTCGTTGTCTACTCCAGTGATTACTGCCCTTACTGCATGCGCGCCAAGTCGTTGCTCGGCAGCAAGAACGTTGCTTTCGACGAGATCAAGGTCGATGGTAAACCGCAGTTGCGGGCCGAGATGTCCCAGAAGGCCGGGCGCACGTCCGTGCCGCAAATCTGGATCGGCGACCGGCACATCGGTGGTTGCGACGACCTGTTCGCCCTCGAGCGCGCCGGTAAGCTGGACGCGTTGCTGGAAGCTTGATTCCCCCAACCCTTTAAAGACCTGAAGATCAAGAAGGATCTGCTGCGATGACTGACCAACAGAACACTGCTGCCACTGAAGAAGATAGCCAACCGCAATTCTCCTTGCAGCGTATCTACGTGCGCGACCTGTCCTTCGAAGCCCCGAAAAGCCCGGCGATCTTCCGCCAGCAGTGGGAGCCGAGCGTCGGCCTGGACCTCAATACCCGTCAGAAAGCCCTGGAAGGCGACTTCCACGAGGTGGTGCTGACCCTGTCGGTGACCGTGAAGAACGGTGAAGAAGTGGCTTTCATCGCTGAAGTGCAGCAGGCCGGTATCTTCCTGATCAAGAACCTCGATGCGGCTTCCATGAGCCACACCCTGGGCGCATTCTGCCCGAACATCCTGTTCCCGTACGCCCGTGAAACCCTGGACAGCCTGGTCACCCGTGGTTCGTTCCCGGCGTTGATGCTGGCCCCGGTGAACTTCGATGCCCTGTACGCGCAAGAGCTGCAGCGTCTGCAGGAAGACGGCGCGCAAACCGTTCAATAAACGGATTGCCTGCCCACAAAAAAGCGCCTTTTCCGGCGCTTTTTTTGTTCAGGCAAAGCCCAGCTGGCGCCAGCCTTCGTAGACCGCCACCGCCACGGTGTTGGACAGGTTCAGGCTGCGGCAGCCTTCGCGCATCGGCAGGCGCAGGCGTTGTTCGCCGGGCAGGGCGTCGAGCACCTCGGCCGGCAGGCCACGGCTTTCCGGGCCGAAGAGAAACGCATCACCCTCGGCGAAGCGCGCCTCGTGGAACACTCGCGAACCCTTGGTGGTGAAGGCGAACAGGCGCGGGTGGCCGAGGCTTTCCAGGCAACTGGCGAGGTCGGCGTGGGTCTTGAGCGTGGCGTACTCGTGATAGTCGAGGCCGGCGCGGCGCAAGCGCTTGTCGTCCATTTCAAAACCGATGGGCTCGATCAAATGCAGGTGGCAGCCGCTGTTGGCGCATAGCCTGATAATGTTGCCGGTGTTCGGCGGAATTTCTGGTTGAAAAAGGATGACGTGAAACATGCACGGCTCCGAAGATGAAGATGGGCTGCATTCTACCCCCGAAGAGGACCCGCGATCGAAGCTATTGCCGCGGGTGTTGGGATCGCTGGCGATTGTCGGCTTGATGGTCGGGATGATGATCGGTCGCCTGACCGCGCCCGAGCCCCTGGTTTTGCAACAGGTCGAGGTGGTGCCCGAGGGGGTGGTGGTCTGGTTCAGTGCCGAGCCCAAGGTGCATGGCGAGCAGGTCGACGGCACGGTGGCGTTGCTGTTCGACGCCGAGGGCAAGGCGCAGAACGGTCACTTGCAGGTGGCCGGCAAGGACGCCAACTGGCGTGTGCGCTTGAGTGACAAGGGGTTGTTGCTGACGCTGTTGGCGGCGCGTCCGTTGCACGGCGAATGGGCCGGGGCGAAGGTGGACGGACGCTGGAGATTGGCGATCAATCTGCGGGAGGAATAAAAGAGGGAATCTCCGGCCTGCCTGTACCGGAGCTCCCAGAACGGCTATCGGGCTCGTCGCGGTGAGCGGCGTGAGTCCGGGTGTTAAAGAGGGAATTCCTGACCTGCCTGTATCAGGGTTCCCAAAAGCGTTTGGACTCGTCGCGGTGAGCGGTGTGAGTCCCGGTGTAAAGAGGGGGAGTCCCGGCCTGCCTGTACCAGGGTCCCCGAAAACGTCTGGACTCATCGCTGTGTGCGGTATGAGTCCCGGTGTAAAGAAGGGAATTCCTGACCTGCCTGTATCAGGGTTCCCAAAAGCGTTTTGGGACTCGTCGCTGTGAGCGGTGTGAGTCCCGGTGTAAAGAAGGGGAGTCTTGACCTGCCTGTATCAAGGTCCCCGAAAGCATCTGGACTCGTCGCTGTGAGCGGTATGAGTCCTGGTGTAAAGAAGGGAAGTCCCGGCCTGCCTGTACCAGGGTTCCCAAAAGCGTCTTGGGACTCGTCGCTGTGAGCGGTGTGAGCCCCGGTGTAAAGAAGGGGAGTCCCTGACCTGCCTGTATCAGGGTCCCCAAAACTGGGTTGTACTGGGGTTATTGCAGGGCGCGTGCCAGCTTTTGAAAAAACGCCAATGATTGCCCTGATAATTTTCAAAATGTGTCTGAAGGCCCCGGAATACGGGGCCTTTCTGCTCGAGCGTAAAAACGGCGATGGCGCCTGCGCGGCCTGATTCTCTGCTCGATCGCGGTTCAAGGCGCATTGCCGTGGTGCACGCCGCCCCATTTGCAGGGCAATAAAAAACCCTCTACAGCCAGGCTGTAGAGGGTTTGGCTTGAAGCGACGGATCAACCCTCGTCGCTGTCGTCCTCATCGCCGCCATCGACCTTCATGCCCAGTTCCTTGATCTTGCGGGTCAAGGTGTTGCGGCCCCAGCCCAGCAGCACGGCGGCGTCGCGACGGCGGCCGGCGGTGTGCTTGAGGGCGGTCTCGATCATGATCCGTTCGAAACTCGGTACGGCGCTGTCCAGCAGGCTCGATTGGCCGCGTGCCAGCGCCTGGTCGGCCCACTGGCGCAGTGCCTGCTCCCAGTTGGTCACCGGTGCCGAATCCTGCGGCAGGTTCAGCAGCTCCGGCGGCAGGTCGCTGATATGCACCTCGCGCCCGGAAGCCATCACTGTGATCCAGCGGCAGGTATTCTCCAGCTGGCGCACGTTGCCCGGCCATGGCAGGTTCTTCAGGTATTCCTCGGTTTCCGACTTCAGCAGCTTCGGCTCCACCGACAGTTCCTGGGCGGCGCGGGCGAGGAAGTGCTTGGCCAGGGTCGGGATGTCTTCGCGACGGTCCGACATCCGTGGAATATGGATGCGGATCACGTTCAGGCGATGGAACAGGTCCTCACGGAATTTGCCCGCGTGAACCAGGGTTTCCAGGTTCTGGTGGGTCGCGGCGATGATGCGCACGTCGACCTTGACCGGCGTATGCCCGCCGACCCGGTAGAACTCGCCGTCCGCCAGTACCCGCAGCAGACGGGTCTGGGTGTCGGCCGGCATGTCGCCGATTTCGTCGAGGAACAGGGTGCCGCCGTCGGCCTGTTCGAAACGCCCGCGCCGCAGGTTGGCCGCGCCGGTAAAGGCGCCTTTTTCATGGCCGAACAGCTCGGATTCCATCAGGTCCTTGGGAATCGCCGCCATGTTCAAGGCGATGAACGGTTGCGCCGCCCGTGGGCTGTGGCGGTGCAGGGCGTGGGCCACCAGCTCTTTGCCGGTGCCGGACTCGCCATTGATCAATACGGTGATGTTGGAGTGGCTGAGGCGACCGATGGCGCGAAACACTTCCTGCATCGCCGGCGCTTCGCCGATGATTTCCGGGGTCCGGGTCAGGGTCGGCGCCACGGCCATGCCTTGTTGTTCCTGGGCATGCTGGTTGGCGCGCTTGACCAGCGACACCGCTTCATCGACGTCAAACGGCTTGGGCAGGTATTCGAACGCGCCGCCCTGGTAGGAGGCCACCGCGCTGTCGAGGTCGGAATGGGCGGTCATGATGATCACCGGCAGGCGCGGGTGCTGCTCGCGAATCCGCGCGAGCAGGTCCAGGCCACTGGCGCCGGGCATGCGGATGTCGGAGATGATCACATCCGGCTGCTGACGGACCAGGCGGCTCATTACGCCATCGGCACTGTCGAAGCTCTGGGTGGTCATCCCTTCCTGTTGCAGGGCTTTTTCCAGGACCCATCGGATAGAACGGTCGTCATCGACGATCCACACGGTTTCACTACGGCTCATGTCGATGTGGCTCCTTGTTCCAGTGGCAGAAAGATCGAGAATGTGGTGTGGCCGGGGTGGCTCTCACATTCGATCAGGCCCTGGTGCTGGCTGATGATGTTCTGGGTAATGGCCAGGCCGAGCCCGGTACCGTCCGGGCGGCCGCTGACCATGGGATAGAAGATGGTTTCCTGCAGCTCGGCGGGAATCCCCGGGCCGTTGTCGATGATCTCGATCTTGGTCACCAGGCGATGGCGCACGTGGCCGATGGTGAACTGGCGGATCGCCCGGGTGCGCAGGCTGATGCGACCCAGGCGCAGCTCGTTCTGGCTGCTGATGGCCTGCATGGCGTTGCGCACGATATTGAGCACGGCCTGGATCATCTGTTCACGGTCGATCAGTACATCGGGAATACTGGGGTCATAGTCGCGCACCAGATTGATGCAGCCCTGGCTCTCGGCTTCCACCAGGCTGCTGACGTGTTCCAGGACTTCATGGACATTGGTCAGCGCCAGGGACGGCAGCTTGTTCGAGCCGAGCATGCGGTCCACCAGGTTGCGCAGGCGGTCGGCCTCTTCGATGATGACGTTGGTGTAGTCCTTGAGGCTTTCTTCCGGCAGCTCGCGGGCCAGCAACTGCGCGGCGCCGCGAATCCCGCCCAGGGGATTCTTGATTTCGTGGGCCAGGCCGCGCACCAGCATCTTGGTGGTTTCCTGCTTGGACAGCTGGGCCTCTTCCTTGGTGATCCGCAACAGGCGGTCGCGGGGATGGACTTCCAGCAGCAGGAGGGTTTCGCCCTGGCTGAGAATCGGCGTCACGGCGTAGTCGACGGTCAGGGTCTGGCCGGTCAGCGCCGTGAGCATGGCTTCGCGCTTGGTGAACGGGTGCGCCTGTTCCACGGCCTGGCGCAGGGAGTTCAAGGCCTCGACCGACTCGGTGAACAGTTCGCTGATGAACTGGCCATGGCTGCGCTGGCCGCTGATGGCCAGGAGCATTTCCGCCGCCGGGTTCATGTACTCCAGGCGCAATTCGGCGTTGAGCAGGATGGTCGCGGTGGTCAGGTTGTCGAGTAACAGTCTGTGCAGGGCGTCACTGATGGTCATGGGGACCTCTTTTGGAGCATGGCAAACGGGGCCGGTCCCGATTTGCGCGCGCGAACAAGGCGTCGATACAAGGAAAATGCAAAAACCAAACCAAGGCTCCGAAAAGAAGCGCGAATTGCCTGAAATGGGCGTTTCAGGCTCGATTGAGTGGCGTTCTGCCAGAAACGACGGGTACTTTCGAACCAAAATGGGATTTGGTTCGGGTAGGTGTGCAGTTTAGTGCACCAATCTGGTGCCATGCTTGGCGTGGGTCAGAGAAACGGCAAAATGCTGCTGCTTTCTTCCTCGGGCTTGTCTGCCAGCGGGCATTCCGGCCGTTGTCCGTAATCAGCCAGTTGGCAGGGGTTGGCCTGGCGTTTCTGCGCCAGCGAGATACGCACCATATGGAAGGGTTGGTTGGCCGTGCGTTCGGCGATCCGCCCCTGTTCGTCGAGGATCTCCACCGCGAGCTGGTGGCTGCCGCGGTCGATATTGTTCAAGGCGAACACCGGGCTGGGGCCGGGCGCGGCGGTGGGTTTGCCATCCAGCAGCAATTGGTAGGTGTGCCCGGGCATCAGGCCGGGTTCACTGGTGACGCTGACGATCAGGTTGCCTTCGGTGCTACGGATGGTGGCATCGGGGTCCGGCACCAGGATGCGTAGCATCTGGTAATGGACAATCGGCTGGACCTTGGGTTTTTGCGCGGTGGCCGGCGTGGGCAGGGGCGCCGTCGGGGTCAGCGACAGGCGATTGACCGGCGGCAACGGCACCGCCTTGGCACCGGCCCGGTGTTGATCGGTGAAGACCCGGTTGCCCTGGCTGTCGATGTAGGTGTAGATCTCGGCCAGTGCCGAGCCGGCGCAAAGCGTCAGGAGCAGCGGCAGCAGGCGGACGAAAACGCGAATCATAAGTGGCTCAAGGCTTGTGTACCCGTTGGACGGTAAAGGGTACGAGGGCGCTTTGCTGCACCACCTGTTCGCCGGCCAGCACCTGGACGCCGAGGGTATGGTCACCACGGTCGATATTCACCAGTTGCAGGCGTGGCACATTGCTCGGCTGGCCGTAGGGCGCGCCGTCGAGCACCAGGCGCAGCAGGTGCTGGCGTTGCAGGCGCGGCTCCATTTTCACGCCGACGGTGAAGGTGCCGTTGTTGGCGCGCAGGGCTTCCTGGGTCGGGATGTCCGTCAGTTCCAGGGTGCTGTAGGCCGCGCCGGCATTGGTGGGTGTCGCCGCCGAAGTCGCCGGTGCGGGTGTCGCCGGTGTGGGCAGCGGCAGCGTGTACGACTGCTGCAGGCCCACGCTGTTGAGCGGCGGCAGCTCCACGGTCTGTGCGGCGGTTCCGTCGGGCGGCTGGTTGCTGTAGGCCGTGTTGCCGTTGGCATCGGTGTACTTGTAGATCTGTGCGGCGGCTGGCAAGGCGACCGCCATTAGCAGCAAAAGAAGGCTTCGACCCATGGGCGCTCCCGATAGTGGTCCTGGCGCTGACATCCCGCCCAGGTGCTTCAGGGTGTCAGCATAGAGCACAACCTTCAACGGCTTCAGCGCCCGCTGAGGCACAACTCGCCCACGGCGCGAATCAGCGCCAGGTCATGGATCTCGTCGGTGCTCAGGACCTGACGCTCCTGGGCCAGCCAGGTCGGGCATTGCGGGTCCTGCCGGGAGGCGGCGAAGGCGGCGTAATGCTGCAGAAGGCGCACTTGCAGTTGATCAAGGGCTGGGCGGATCTGCTTGACCAGGTCGGGACGGGCGATGGTCGGGGCCTTGCCCGCGGCGTGCCACTTGGCCAGCAGGGCGTATTGCACCAGCTTGTTGGCTTCGATCTGGGCGGCGAGGAATTGGCTGACGTCTTCAGGCTTGAGCTGGTAGGTGGCGGCTTCCTGCGCGGCATTGGCGATGACTTGCTGCTCGCGCGGGCTGTCCTGGATCGGCTTGCCGCTGTCCCATTTGGTCAACGCGACCTGATCGGCGATCTCCAGGCGTTCGCTCACGGCCTGGAGCAAGGGTGCCAGGGACGCTGGGGCGGGTGTGGGCTTCGGGGTTTCGGCGAAGGCACCGGTGCTGAGGAGAATAAGCAGCAGCGGGCTGGCAAGGCGTTTTGTCAGGTACATGGAGCGGGCTTCGTCCAGAGGGTGGGCACAGGGCCCTGAGTAAACGTCACAAGCGCGGCCAGGCGCCAGTTTCTTTTCATGAAAAAGATGTCGGTGTGTCCCGGGAGGCCATTCGTGGCGTGGGATCTTGAAAACACCACAATACCTGTAGGAGCAGGGCTTGCCCGCGAAGCTTTTAGCGATCTTGAGGCCCCCTTCGCGGCGGTGCGGCGTCCCGACAAGCCTTGCTCCTACAGTTCAGTGTTTAATGCACATTTTGTGTTCGGCAAAAATCTGTAGGAGCTATGTCAGAGGTCCGATACCGAGAGCGGCACGCCCTCGGTGCCGGCGTAGAACACCAACAGGTCCACCGGAACCGCGCCGGTCTTGGCGCGGTGCTGGATGTTGACCAGGGCGGCTATTGTGTCGCCCTGT
The DNA here is from genome assembly GCF_023242525.1 of Pseudomonas sp. MWU12-2319. Classification (NCBI taxonomy): domain Bacteria; kingdom Pseudomonadati; phylum Pseudomonadota; class Gammaproteobacteria; order Pseudomonadales; family Pseudomonadaceae; genus Pseudomonas; species Pseudomonas sp. MWU12-2319. The sequence continues at coordinate 415,312 of NZ_JALJES010000003.1, read as the reverse complement.
TTCAGGTGGGTGTTGTGGCCCCCTTCCCGGGTCTCGACCCACACTTCGCCCGAGAGGATGTAGGCGGCGCTGGGAATCGGGTGGAGGTGCCAGCCCAACTCGGTATCGGCCGGAATATTGACCTGCAACAAGGTCAGTTCCGGTGGTCCCTTGGGATAGCGTTCGTAGGGCGTGCCATCCCAGGAGCTGGTGCTGCGCAGCAGCACTTGGGCGCTGGGTTGGGGTGGGGTTTGTGCATTGGATGTGGAGATCGGGGTCATGTGCTGGCTTCCAGGTTAACGTCCTTGTACCGCGCGCCACGCGCGGTGCCTGTGGTTCCCGTCACAAGGTCGGGAGTCCCTAGTTAACGCCGCTCCACAGCGTCCTGCCAGTCTGGAAACGTTTCAAGAAATCTCGATTTCTGCCCATGAAAAAGGCCACCCGAAGGTGGCCTTTCGTTACGCTGCTTGCGCGAGCGCTACCGGATCAGCAGCTGTAGTACAGCTCGTATTCCAGTGGGTGTACGAAGGTGCGTACTTTGATTTCTTCTTCGCTTTTCAGCTCGATGTAGGCATCGATGAAGTCGTCGCTGAAAACGCCGCCTTTGGTCAGGAACGCACGACCTTTGTCCAGCTCTTCCAGGGCTTCTTTCAGGCTACCGCACACCTGTGGAATCTCTTTGGCCTCTTCAGGCGGCAGGTCATACAGGTTTTTGTCAGCAGCGTCGCCAGGGTGGATCTTGTTCTGGATACCGTCCAGGCCGGCCATCATCAGTGCGGCGAAGGCCAGGTAAGGGTTGGCAGCCGGATCCGGGAAGCGTGCTTCGATACGACGAGCCTTGGGGCTGTTGACGTAAGGAATACGGATCGAGGCGGAACGGTTGCGTGCCGAGTAGGCCAGCATTACCGGCGCTTCGAAGCCTGGGACCAGACGCTTGTAGGAGTTGGTCGACGGGTTGGTGAAGCCGTTCAGGGCCTTACCGTGCTTGATGATGCCGCCGATGAAGTACAGGGCTGTGTCGGACAGGCCGGCATAACCTTCGCCAGCGAAGGTGTTCTTGCCATCTTTGGAGATGGACATGTGAACGTGCATACCCGAGCCGTTATCGCCGTACAGCGGTTTTGGCATGAAGGTCGCGGTACGGCCGTAGGCATCCGCCACGTTGTGTACGCAGTACTTCAGGGTCTGGACTTCGTCAGCCTTGTTGACCAGGGTGTTGAACTTCACACCGATTTCGTTCTGGCCGGCAGTCGCCACTTCGTGGTGGTGAACTTCGACGGTCTGGCCCATCTCTTCCAGTGCGTTGCACATGGAGGTACGGATTTCGTGGTCGTGGTCGAACGGTGGAACCGGGAAATAGCCGCCTTTGATACCTGGACGGTGGCCTTTGTTACCGCCTTCCACGTCCTGGTCGGACATCCACGAACCTTGTTCGGAGAAGATCTTGAACATGGAGCCGGAGATGTCGGACTTGAACTTGACCGAATCGAAGATGAAGAACTCAGGCTCAGGACCGAAGAAAGCGGTGTCGCCGATACCGGTCGACTTCAGGTATTCCTCGGCGCGACGGGCGATCGCACGTGGGTCGCGGTCGTAGCCCTGCATGGTCGAAGGCTCGATCACGTCGCAGACCAGGATCAGGGTCGGCTCTTCGGTGAACGGGTCGAGTACGGCGGTGCTGTCGTCCGGCATCAGGATCATGTCGGAGGCTTCGATGCCTTTCCACCCGGAGATGGAGGAGCCGTCGAACATTTTGCCGATTTCGAAGAATTCGTCATCCAGTGCATCACGGGCCGGCATGGTCACGTGGTGCTGAGTGCCTTTGGTGTCAGTGAAGCGCAGATCAATCCATTTAACGTCATGATCTTTGATGAGTTGAACCGACTTCGACATGGTGTCCTCCGGGTGGCTTCGGGCTGGGTAGTGGAGTTAGCCCTGAAAGAGTGGTGATGCCGGCGCGAATATCGGCCAAGGCAACCTGCCTCACAAGAGAGCAAATTGCATGCCAGTGCCCCGTGATGGGTTTTTTGCCCCAATCTCACGCGTTGCAGCGAGCATAGGAGAATTTTCGGGCGTTTGCCGCACCATTATGGGTCTAAAATATTCGATGACGACCTGTTTTGGTGCGCACAAAACCATCTGCACAATAACTGGTTAAACCTTGAGCAATTTCCGCTATAATCCGCGCCCCCCTTTTTCGGCCGGCCCTTCGCGCGCTGTTTTCATGAAACTTATCGTAAAAGTCTTCCCCGAAATCACCATTAAAAGCCGCCCTGTCCGGATGAAATTCATCCGCCAGCTGGCCAAGAACATCCGTACCGTGCTCCGTGACCTGGACCCGAACGTGGTGGTGAACGGCGTGTGGGACAATCTCGAGCTGGAAACCGCGCTGAGCGAGCCCAAGGCCCTGCAGGAACTGACCGAGCGCCTGTGCTGCATGCCGGGTATCGCGCATTTCCTGCAGGTCGACGAATACCCGCTGGGTGACTTCGACGAGATCACCGCCCAGTGCAAACAGCACTTCGGCGAGGCCCTGCCCGGGAAGATTTTTTCGGTGCGTTGCAAGCGCGCCGGCAAGCACAGTTTCAGCTCCATGGATGTGGAGAAATACGTCGGCAGCCAGTTGCGCCGACAGTGCAATGCCGCCGGGATTTCCCTCAAAGAGCCGGAAATCGAAGTGCGGATGGAAATTCGCGACCAACGGTTGTTTGTTATCCATAGTCAGCACAATGGCCTGGGCGGCTACCCGCTGGGTTCCATCGAACAGACCCTGGTGCTGATGTCCGGCGGTTTCGACTCCACCGTGGCCGCCTACCAGATGATGCGCCGCGGCCTGATGAGCCATTTCTGCTTCTTCAATCTCGGTGGCCGCGCCCACGAGCTGGGGGTGATGGAAGTCGCTCACTTCCTCTGGAAGAAGTACGGCAGCTCCCAGCGGGTGCTGTTTGTCAGCGTGCCGTTCGAGGAAGTGCTGGGAGAAATTCTCGGCAAAGTCGATAACAGTCATATGGGCGTAGTATTGAAGCGTATGATGTTGCGCGCTGCTACCGTCATGGCCGATCGCCTGGAGATCGGCGCGCTGGTGACCGGCGAGGCGATCTCCCAGGTATCCAGCCAGACGCTGCCGAACCTGTCGGTGATCGACTGTGTGACCGAGAAGCTGGTGATTCGCCCGCTGATCGCCAGCCACAAGCAGGACATCATCGACCTGGCGACCGAGATCGGCACGGCGGATTTCGCCAAGCACATGCCGGAATATTGCGGGGTCATTTCGGTGAACCCCAAGACCCACGCCAAGCGCAATCGCGTGGAGTACGAAGAACAACAGTTCGACATGGCGATTCTCGAGCGGGCGCTCGAGCGGGCCAAACTGGTGCCGATCGATCGGGTGATCGACGAATTGGGCCAGGATTTGCAGATTGAAGAAGTCAGCGAGGCGCTGGCCGGTCATATCGTGATCGACATCCGTCACCCGGATGCTCAGGAAGATGACCCGCTGGCGATCGCTGGCATCGAGGTACAAGCGATGCCGTTTTATGCTTTGAACGCTCGTTTCAAGGAACTGGACCCTACTCGCCAGTACCTGTTGTATTGCGACAAAGGCGTGATGAGTCGCCTGCATGCCCACCATTTGCTCAGTGAGGGGCATGCCAATGTGCGCGTTTATCGACCGAGCTAAGAGCCCGGGGCTGTTTGCCTGTGGCCTGCGTCACCGGCCCCCCGACTCTGCCGTCAAGCTGTAACGGCTAGGCCTGACTCTACTGTTAATCGCTGCCACGACCTGTCAGCACACCGAATCCTCTGATCGAGATACACAAGTGATCGAAAATCTACGCAACATCGCCATCATTGCTCACGTTGACCATGGTAAGACCACCCTGGTAGACAAACTCTTGCGTCAATCCGGCACCCTGGAGCGCAACGAGCTCAACGACGAGCGCGTGATGGACTCCAACGACCAGGAGAAAGAGCGCGGTATTACCATTCTGGCGAAAAACACCGCCATCAACTGGAACGGCTACCACATCAACATCGTGGACACCCCGGGCCACGCCGACTTCGGCGGCGAAGTTGAACGTGTAATGTCGATGGTCGACTCCGTTCTGCTGCTGGTTGACGCTCAAGACGGCCCTATGCCGCAAACCCGTTTCGTGACCAAGAAGGCGTTCGAAGCCGGCCTGCGTCCAATCGTGGTGATCAACAAGGTCGACCGTCCAGGCGCGCGTCCGGACTGGGTTCTGGACCAGATCTTCGACCTGTTCGACAACCTCGGTGCCACCGAAGAACAGCTGGACTTCAAAGTCGTCTACGCCTCGGCCCTGAACGGTATTGCCGGTCTGGACCACACTGCCATGGCTGAAGACATGACCCCGCTGTACCAGTCGATCGTCGACGACGTACCGGCGCCGAAAGTCGACCGTGACGGTCCGTTCCAGATGCAAATCTCGGCACTGGACTACAACAGCTTCCTGGGTGTTATCGGCGTAGGTCGTATCGCTCGTGGCCGCATCAAGCCGAACACCCCGGTTGTCGCTATCGACGCCGACGGCAAGAAGCGTACCGGTCGTATCCTGAAGCTGATGGGTCACCACGGCCTGCACCGTATCGACGTTGAAGAAGCAGCTGCCGGCGACATCGTCTGCATCAGCGGCTTCGAGCAGCTGTTCATCTCCGACACTCTGTGCGACCCACTGAACGTCGAAGCGATGAAGCCGCTGACCGTTGACGAACCTACCGTTTCGATGACCTTCCAGGTCAACGACTCGCCGTTCTGCGGTCGTGAAGGCAAGTTCGTCACCAGCCGTAACATCAAGGAACGTCTGGACAAAGAGCTGCTGTACAACGTTGCTCTGCGCGTTGAAGAAGGCGACTCGGCTGACAAGTTCAAGGTCTCCGGCCGTGGTGAGTTGCACCTCTCGGTACTGATCGAAACCATGCGTCGCGAAGGCTTCGAAATGGGTGTAGGTCGTCCGGAAGTGATCATCCGTATGGTTGACGGCGTGAAGCACGAACCGTACGAAAACGTGACCATCGACCTGCCGGAAGAATCCCAGGGCGCGATCATGGAGCAAATGGGCCTGCGTAAGGGCGACCTGACCAACATGGTTCCGGATGGCAAGGGCCGTGTGCGCCTTGAGTACAACATCCCGGCTCGTGGCCTGATCGGTTTCCGTAACGAGTTCCTGACCCTGACCTCCGGTGGCGGCATCCTGACCTCGATCTTCGACCGTTACGACGTGATGAAGTCCGGCGACATGTCCGGCCGTCAGAACGGCGTGCTGGTTTCGGTCGCTACCGGTAAGGCGCTGACCTACTCGCTGGAAACCCTGCAGGCGCGTGGCAAACTGTTCGTTGAACACGGCCAGGACATCTACGAAGGTCAAATCGTTGGCTTGAACAGCCGCGACAACGACCTGGGTGTGAACCCAACCAAAGGCAAGAAGCTCGACAACATGCGTGCTTCGGGCAAAGACGAAACCATCGCCCTGGTTCCGCCGGTCAAGTTCACCCTGGAGCAGGCTCTGGAGTTCGTACAAGAAGACGAACTGTGTGAAGTCACGCCTAAGTCCATCCGTCTTCGCAAGAAGATCCTGGGCGAAAGCGAGCGTACCCGCGCTGCCAAGAAGTCCGGTAACTAAGTCATTTAGTTAGCTGGCAAAAAAACGCCCCCGACCGCAAGGTCGGGGGCGTTTTTGTTTGTGCGAGATAGTCTTCAGCGCTTGCCGAGTAATTCGGATCGCCCGATGACCTCTTTTGGGGTTGAGCGTTTGGCGGGGGCCGAGAGACCTGCGAAGGCTTCTCCGGCAGTCCAGTCGCTGACACTGAAGACTTTCTTGTCATGCAGTCCCATGACGCCTTCATTCCAGGCCAGCAGCATTCGCTTCCCTATCTCGGCGAACTGCGGGTGGCTGGACATGGCCTCGCGGACAGCGCTGGCGGTGTCCGAAATGGCATCACTGATCTGTTCGACCATCAGGCCCTGCTGGCGAGCGGGGATTCCCAATGAAGTGGCGATGAACTTCTGCAGGTTCTTCCCGGGGGCCCAGGTCTTTTTCCCCGCAAAGCTGATGGCCGGTGGATTGCGCTCATATCCGGCATAGACGCTTGTCGTCAGCCAGTCGTAGGCCGGGGCCAGGTGGGCATCTTCGCGTGTTGTATAGCGCAGGGCGAGGTTCTTGGCGTGGCAGTCGGCATTGCGCAGGGCGTAGGTGAGCAAGAGGCTTGCCGCCAATTGCTGGAATGTCTCGAGACGTGCAGGGCCCGGGACATGATCCCTGACAGCCTTGGCGATCCGCTCCCAGGTGGTGTCGTATTTTGCCGCCGGTCGTAAGCCCAGCAGGCAACAGAAATCCTCCATGCCCCAATAGGGATGGCCGTTTTCATCGACATCAAAGCGGTGAACGACCAATGCTTTCCCATCGAGAGAAATTTCGGTTTTTGCCGTGGGAATGACTTTGGCGGCGACCTGCATGCACAGATGTTCATTCATTGCCGCGTAAGGCAACTGGCTGGATGAGCCCTTGATAAGGTGACGCCGAGTCAGCAGGGTGCCTTTCTTGTGCGGTCCCAGTTCGGACTTCTCGACCTCGCTGTCGAGGAACTTGGGAACAACGCCGGAAACGCCACTGGTTGCATGCCGGCGGACCAGTTCGGCAAAGGCTTCTTCAGAGTTGTCACCTTGTAGCAGTTGGCTGACTTCGATGGGCTGTGCCGGCTCATTCAGTGTCGCCCCGGGGGCTGCCACTTGCAGGCGCCCGACCATGTTTCGGCCAATGACGGAGAGCAGGGCTGTCGGATTGGCGCCGATATGCGGGCCGAACTGTTCTTGCAGCACTTGCAGCAAATAGCCTTCCGGCAGGTTCATCTGAAAGATCGGATGAAGCGGGTCTTCCCACAGATAGGACTCTGTGCGCACAGGCATGGTCAGGGAGACGAAGTCGTGTTTCGCGACGTCAGTGTGGTAGCTGAGAACGCTTTTGAAGTCGCCGATTTGTTCGAGCGTGGCGACTTCACGGCCCAGCACATGGACGGAAAGTTTCATGATCCCCCGCGCTCCTTGCGCAGCTCGTCCAGGGAGCCGGCACTGCCTTCCTCGATAAATTGCAGTTCCATGCCGAGTACCGCCAGCAGTGCCAGCAGCTTGCGTGAGCCAAACTCGGTGGTACGCCCTCTTTCCAGGCGGGAAAGGGTTTCTTGGGAGATGCCGGATTGTTCGGCGACGGTACCTTGCTTCAGGCCAAGGGCTTGTCTGCGTTGAGCGAGGGCTTCGCCGAGTTCTTGCAAGGTTTGCATTTTGAGATATTCATCAAATTTGATTAGGTAATGCCTAATATTTGACGTAAAAATCAAAAAAATCAAGAGCGGGTACTGTGGAAGCCAACTTGTTATGGGGGCTTCTACAGGGTGTCGAGGGTTCCTGTGAGAGGGCTCTGATCAGAAATTGTACAGCATCTTGTCCGGCACCGGGCGTTCCGGGGTCTTGGGCTTGTAGGCGCAGTAACCCGGGCGTGGCCCGATTTTTGGATGGTTACGGCAGGTGTCCGGACGTTTTTCGTAGATGGTGCACAGCCGTGACTTGCGATCCAGGTACAGGCAATCGTTGTTGCTCATGCGCTGCAAGGTGAAGATCTCGGACTTCTGGTTGTAGCGCTCGACGATCCCCTCCTTCTGCAGGCGCTTGGCGATGTTCTTCGGCGGGTCGCCACGCTCGAATTCGTCGACGATGCCGATGCGGATCAGGTCCTTGATCTTCACTTCCACCGGCAAGGTGCAGCAACTGGAGATGCAGCCCCCGCACATATGGCTGGCGTATTTCTGCCAGGTTTCGAGGCGGTCGAGTTCCGCGGCGGCGATCAGGGTAGGTTTCATCCGGCTGTTGTCCAGGGTGTATCGGGGCGCGCGATGATACCGGGGCTGGTGGATTTGTGAACAACCTTTTGACGGTTTTTCGTGCAAACGCGCCGTTGCAGGGAGATTTCCACATGAGTGCATGCTTTTGGGGCAATCCCGGCTCGTCGGGTTTTCCCGAGGCGATCTGCAAAAAACGCCGAACCTGCAGCGTCACCCTGTGTCGAACCGTCTAGGCTCAGAAAACTCGTCTTTCAAATCGTCCATCTCGCTAGAGGTTGTACCGATGTCTCAGGAACCGCTTGTCCGTGAAGCCGAGGTCGCTGCCTTTCGCGACGCTGTCCTCGCCAAACTTACATACGCGGTGGGCAAGGACCCCGACCACGCGTTTGATCATGACTGGTTTGAAGCCATTGCCCTGGCCGCCCGCGACCATATGGTCGAGCACTGGATGGACCACACGCGGCATATCTATCGCAAGGGCCAGAAACGGGTGTATTACCTGTCCCTGGAATTCCTGATCGGGCGGCTGCTGTACGACAGCCTGAGCAACCTTGGCCTCCTGGAGATCGTTCGTGAGGCGATGGTGGAGCTCGGGGTGGACCTGGAGCGCATTCGCCTGCTGGAGCCCGATGCGGCCCTCGGCAACGGTGGCCTGGGGCGCCTGGCGGCCTGCTTCATGGAAAGCATGTCGACCCTCGGCATCGCCGGCCACGGTTATGGCATTCGCTACGAGCACGGTCTGTTCCGCCAGGCCATCGTCGACGGCTGGCAGCAGGAGCAGACCGAGAACTGGCTGGACTTCGGCAACCCCTGGGAGTTCGAGCGCGCCGAAGTGATCTATCCCGTGGGCTTCGGCGGCCAGGTGCAAACCATCACCGACGAAAATGGCGCGACCCACCAGGTCTGGACGGCATCGGAAACCGTGCGCGCGGTGGCTTATGACACGCCGGTGGTGGGTTGGCGCGGCGCCAGTGTGAACACCCTGCGGCTGTGGCGCGCACGGGCGACCGAAGAGCTGCACCTGGAACGTTTCAACGCCGGCGACCACCTCGGCGCGGTAGCCGAAGTGGCCCGGGCCGAGAGCATTTCCCGGGTCCTGTACCCGGCCGACAGCACCGAGGCCGGCCAGGAGCTGCGGCTGCGCCAGGAATACTTCTTTGTCTCCGCTTCCTTGCAGGACCTGCTGCGCCGGCACAAGAACATGCACGACTCGGTGCTCAGCCTCGGCGAGCACGCGGCGATCCAGCTCAATGACACGCACCCCTCGATTGCCGTGGCCGAGTTGATGCGCCAACTGGTCGACCTGCACGATATCGCCTGGGATGCGGCCTGGCAGGTCACCGTGGAAACCCTTTCCTACACCAACCACACCTTGCTCCCCGAAGCCCTGGAAACCTGGCCGGTGGGCCTGATGGAGCGCATGCTGCCGCGGCATATGCAGATCATCTACCTGATCAACGCCCAGCACATCGATTCGCTGCGGGCCCAGGGCATCCACGATTTCGACGTGCTGCGCGCGGTGTCGCTGATCGAGGAGGACAACGGCCGGCGGGTGCGCATGGGCAACCTGGCGTTCCTCGGCTCCCACAGCGTCAACGGCGTTTCCGGCTTGCACACGCAACTGATGCGCAGCACGGTGTTCTCCGAACTGCACAAGCTCTATCCGGAGCGGATCAACAACAAGACCAACGGCATCACCTTCCGCCGCTGGCTCTACCAGGCCAACCCGAAGCTCACGGCGATGATGGTCGACGCCGTGGGGCCGGAGCTGCTCGACAATCCCGAGCAGTTGCTGCTGGGCCTGGAGCCTTTTGCCGAGAAGGCCGGTTTTCGCAAACAGTTCGCCGAACAGCGCCTGCACAGCAAGCGTGCCCTGGCGGCCTTGATCCATGAGCGCCTGGGGATCGCGATCAACCCGGCGGCGATGTTCGACGTGCAGGTCAAGCGCATCCACGAATACAAGCGCCAGTTGCTCAACCTGCTGCACACCGTGGCGTTGTACCAGGCGATCCGTGCCGAGCCGGAAACCGACTGGGTACCACGGGTGAAGATCTTCGCCGGCAAGGCGGCGGCCAGTTATCACCAGGCCAAGCTGATCATCAAGCTGGCCAACGACATCGCCCGCACGGTGAACAACGACCCGACCGTACGCGGTCTGCTCAAGGTGGTGTTCCTGCCCAACTACAACGTCAGCCTGGCGGAAAGCATCATTCCGGCGGCGGACCTGTCGGAGCAGATTTCCACCGCCGGCTTCGAGGCCTCGGGCACCAGCAACATGAAGTTCGGCCTCAACGGCGCGCTGACCATCGGCACCATGGATGGCGCCAACGTCGAGATGTGCGAGCGGATCGGCGAAGAGCACATGTTCATCTTCGGCCTCAGTGCCCAGCAGGTGGAGTCGCGCAAACAAAACGGCGAGTTCAGCGCGGCGGCCGACGTGGCCGCCTCCCATCGGCTCAACGATGTGCTGCAAGCCATTCGTGGCGGGGTGTTTTCACCGGATGATCCGTCCCGCTATGTCGGGCTGGTGGATTCGCTGATCGACTACGACCGCTTCCTGGTCTGCGCCGATTTCGACTCCTACTGGAGTGCCCAGGCCCGGGTCGAAGCCCATTGGCACGACTCCAAGGAATGGTGGCGTTCTGCCGTACTCAACAGTGCGCGAATGGGCTGGTTTTCCTCGGACCGGACCATTCGGGAATACGCCACGGAAATCTGGAAAGCACTGGATTAACTTTTTGCGGCAAGTTGTGCGGCCGGCCCCACTTTCCGGGGGCCGGATCGATATACTACGCGGCATCTTTTCGGACGCCGCATAGGGATATCGTGCATGCAATGGATTCTGATGCTGGTGGGCCTGGCACTGGGCTGGCTGGTGGACTCGGTGTTCACCGACGCCCTGATCGGTGCCTTGTTGGGCCTGGGCATCGGCCAGAGTTTCCGGCTGATGAGCCTGGGCCGGCGAGCCGCCGAGCAGGTGGTCGAACTGGAACAGGCGCGAAAAGCCCTGGCGACCATCGAACTGCGCGTACGCCAACTCGAAATCACCTCGGGCAGGGCGCCCGAACCGTCAGTTGCCCCGCAGGTCACTGAAACGACGCCCGAAGTTGCCGGGCACGTGCCGCAAGTTGTTGCCGAACAAGCTCCAGCGGAACAACCCCTCGCACCCATTCCTGAAGCCCTGCGCGCCACTCCCGAGCTGGTCTGGGAACTGCCGGACGAACTCCAGCAACCCCAGCATGCAGCCCCGCAACCCGAAAGCCCGCACCCCGAGGTCGATGCCTGGGCGCCGGAACCGGTCATGGCCGAATCCCGCGAGCCACAAGCGCCGCGTGCCCCACGCGAACCCAATCTGATCGAACGTGCCCTGGCCGGCGCGCGCAACTGGCTGTTCGGCGGCAACACGGTGTTGCGCGTCGGTGTGCTCCTGCTGTTTCTCGGCCTGGCCTTCCTGCTGCGCTATGCCACCGAAGGCATGGTGGTGCCGATCGAGGCGCGTTATGCCGGGGTCGCCGCCTGCGCCATCGGCCTGCTCGGACTCGGTTGGTGGCTGCGCCTACGCAACAGCAACTACGCGTTGATGCTGCAAGGCACCGGGATCGCGGTGCTGTACCTGACGGTGTTTGCGGCGATGCGCCTGCATCCGCTGCTCGATCCCTCGGCCGCCCTTGGCCTGCTGGTGGCGGTCACGGTGTTTTCGGCGATTCTCGCCATCACCCAGGATGCCCTCGGCCTGGCTGCCGCCGCGGCCCTGGGTGGCTTCGCCGCGCCGATCCTGACCTCCACCGGCAGCGGCAACCATGTGGCGCTGTTCAGCTATTTCGCCTTGCTCAACGCCGGCATCCTGGCGATTGCCTGGTTCAAGACCTGGCGCCTGCTCAACCTGATCGGCTTTGTCGGCACCTTTGGCATCGGCTTCGCCTGGGGCCTGCGTTCGTATAAACCGGAATTGCTCTGGAGCACTGAACCCTTCCTGGTGCTGTTCTTCCTGATGTACCTGGCGATCGGCCTGCTGTTCACCCGGCGTAAATTACGCGAGATGGCCGTCGGTCCCGAGGACGACAGCCGTGAAGCCTTGCTGCGCTGGTCGGCCCGCCAGGGCGACTATGTCGATGGCGCCATGCTGTTCGGTCCGCCACTGGTGGGCTTCGGCCTGCAATTCGCGGTGGTCCAGCACCTGGAGTTCGCCGCGGCCTTCAGTGCCCTGGGCCTGGGCATTATCTATATGGGCCTGGCGCGGATACTCGCCGGCGGGCGCGCCTTGCTGCTGGGGGAAACCTGCCTGGCCCTGGGCGTGATCTTCGCCAGCCTGGCGATCCCGCTGGGCCTGGATGCCCGTTGGACATCGGCGGCCTGGGCGGTGGAGGGCGCCGGGATCTTCTGGCTCGGCTTGCGCCAGCAACGGCCGTTCGCCCGGGCGTTTGCCCTGTTGCTGCAGATCGGTTCGGCGCTGGCGTTTCTCGGCAAGCTGCAGCTCGGTGAAACCAGTCTGCTGGATGGCGCGCCGCTGGGCGCCTTGCTGCTGGGCGGGTCCTTGCTGTTCAGCTTCCAGCAAGTGCGCAAGGCGCTGCCTGAACAGCTCTCCTCCTGGGAGCGCAGCCTGGCGCCGGTGCTGGCCTGCAGCGGCCTGACTTTCCTCTATCTGCTGGCGCCGTTGTTCTTCTTCACCCAGGGCACGGCCATCAGCTGGGCGCTGGCCGGGTTGGCGACCTTGTTTATCGGCCTGCGCCTGCAATCGCGGAGTTTCCTGTTCTGCGCCTTTGCCGTGCAACTGCTCGGCGGCGCGCTGTTCCTGCTGCGCCTGCAAGGTGCCCAGGGCGATTCGACGGCGGTCTTCAACGCCGGCTGGAGCGGTTTGATGAGCGCTTCGCTGATCGGTCTGTCACTGATCGCCGGGATGCTGCTGGCGGCCCGGGACGAGATGGTGCGCAACGATGTGCGTCTGCTCCGTGGCTTGTCGGTGGTGTTGCTGGCAGGTCTGGTGCTGATCAACCTCGCCGTGCTGTTCGTTCTGCCGTGGGAAACCGCCAGTGGGGTCTGGGCCGCCAGCGGTTTGTTGATCATCTGGCTGAGCCTGTATTTGCAGCAACGGGTGAGTTTCGTCTTCGGCCTGCTGTTGCAGGTGATCGGCGGCGCGGCATTCCTGATGGCCGAGCCGGAACTGTTCCGCGCGTTGTCCGCCGAAGGCTTGCGACCATTGGCCCACAGCGGTTTCTGGACGCCGATGGTGCTGAGCCTGGCCGCCATGATCGGCGCCTGGCGTTTGCAACGGGGTACCCAGGCCGCGGCTTTCGATGCCCTGAGCCTGGGCGGTCTGTCCAATGTCCTGCTGGTGTGGGGCGCGTTGTGGTGGGGGCTGGCCTGGGTCAGCGAAATCCTGCGCTTTGTCCCGACGCATCTGCAGCCTCAGGCGTTGCTGGGGTTGGCGGCGCTCAGCGTGGTGCTCTGGACGCTGCTGGCGTCGCGCTTGAACTGGCCGACCCTGGGCCGCCTCTGCACCTTGCTGACACCGGTGGCGGTGCTGGTGCTCTTCGGCGCCTGGTACCCGGCTTATCACCCGGCGGCCGATTACGGCTGGCTGGCCTGGGCGGCGGTGTTTGTCGTGCATCTGCTGTCCTTGCGCCGCCTGGCGTCGATCCTGCCCGCCAAGGCCCTGAGTTATGCCCATGTGCTGGGTTGCTGGCTGATCCTTGGCGTGCTGGCGCTGGAGCTGCGCTTTGGCCTGATGAGCCTGTCGGAGCATTACAACGCCTGGCGCTGGCTGGGCTGGGCGATCCTGCCGAGCCTCTATCTGGTGCTGATGGCCGCGTCACGCCAATGGCCATGGCCGGTGGCGGCTTACCCGCGCGAATATCGCCTCTACGCCGCGCTGCCCCTGGCCGTGCTGATGCTGGCCTGGTTCTGGCTGGCGAACACCTTCAGCGACGGCCAGGCCGAGCCGCTGCCTTATGTGCCACTGCTCAACCCGTTGGATCTGGGTCTGATGTTCGCCTTGCTGGGGATCTACCTCTGGTCCCGGAGCGCCGTGGCGCAATGGGCGTTGCGCCGCGACTATGCGCAACTGGTCACCCAGGCCGTGGCCGGGCTTTCGTTGTTCGCCTTTGTCAGCGCGCTGGTGATGCGCACCGCGCACCATTGGGGCGGCGTGCCGTTCAACCTGGATGACCTGCTGGCGTCGATGCAGGTGCAGGCCGGCTTGTCGATTGCCTGGACCCTGATTGCCCTGGGCCTGATGATCGGCGGACATCTGCGCCATCGTCGCGAGGTCTGGCTGGTGGGCGCGGCGCTGATCGCCGTGGTGGTCGCCAAGCTGTTCTTCGTCGAGTTGAGCAACCGTGGCGGGTTGGCGCGGATCGTCTCGTTCATCGGCGTGGGCGTGCTGTTGCTGGTGGTCGGTTACTTTGCACCGCTGCCGCCCAAGCGTCCGGAGCCAACGCCTGTGACCGAAGAAACTGAAGGAGTGTCGTCTTGATTCACAAACTGAGCCCGTGCTGGCTGGGCATCCTGGGGTTGTGTGCGGCGCTGTCGGCGTTCGCCCAGGAAAAACCGAGCGACTACAGCACCCAGGTGCCCCTGACCCTGAGTGGCGAAGGGCCCTGGTATCGCCTGGAACTGCCGCTGACGCTGCAACTGAGCGCGCGCCAGTCCGATCTCAGCGATGTGCGGGTGTTCAATGGCGCCGGTGAGCCCCAGGCCTATGCCCTGGCGCGGGAACAGGCACAGGCGACGCAGAGCAACAGCCTGACGGATGTGAAGTGGTTCCCGCTGTACAACTCGGCGGATGCGCCCGAGGTCACGCCAAGTGTGCGGGTCCAGTCGTCGGCCAACGGTACCCTGGTCGAGGTGAGTCCTTCGGGTAAGTTGCAAACGGGTGAAAAAGTGCTGCGCGGCTGGCTGCTGGATGCCAGCGCTATCAAGACGCCATTGCAGCAGCTTGTTCTGGATTGGAGCAGCGAGCGCGACGGCTTCCAGCGTTTCAGCATCGAGGCCAGCGACGACCTGCAACACTGGCAGGCCTGGGGCGATGGGCAGGTGGCGCGCTTGTCGTTTGCCGACGAGCGGGTGGAACAGCATGAAGTCGCCTTGCCGGGGTTGTCGGCGCGTTACTTGCGCCTGCTGTGGCAGTCGCCGCAGGCGGCGCCGATGCTCAGTTCGGCGCAGTTGGCCAGTTCCACCACCAGCAGCCTGCCGTTGCCGCTGGTGTGGTCGCAGCCGTTGGCCGGCAGCAGCGCCAAGGCCGGGGAATACACCTGGCAATTGCCCCTCGGCCTGCCCCTTGAGCAGGTGCGGGTCGAGCTGGCGCAGGCCAACAGCCTGGCACCGGTAAACCTGTACGGGCGCCAGGATGGCAATGCGCCCTGGCAGACGCTGAGCAGCGGTTTGCTCTATCGCCTGACCCAGAACGGCCAGGATGTGGTCCAGGACCAGTTGCAGTTGCCCGGCCGTGCGGTTGCGCAATTGAAGCTGGTGGTCGACGAGCGCGGCGGTGGTTTGGGTGCCCAGGCACCGACCTTGGGTTTCGCGGTGCGCAGCACGCAGCTGGTGTTCCTGGCCCGTGGCGAGCCGCCGTTTTCCCTGGCCCTGGGCAATCCGACGGTCAAGGCGGCGAACCTGTCGCTATCGACCTTGATCCCCGATTACAGCCCGCAGCGTCTGGCCGGATTGGGCAAGGCCACGGCGACCGGTGCGGCCGTGACCACGGTGCAGCCGCCAGCGGTGCCGGTTGCGGTGGGCACCGATTGGAAGAAGATCGGTTTGTGGGCGGTGCTGTTGCTGGGGGTGGCGGCCTTGGCCGGGATGGCCTTCAGCCTGTTGCGCAAGCCTCAGGTCTAGACGCCTGGCAATGACCGGGGGCAGGGGATTTCCCGCTCTTTTGGACTACGCTCAACCCGGTTCATGAACTCTCCCTGTCGGAACTCGGTCTGACAGGAGGCAATACATGTCGACTCGCGTTAAACTGCGCGGGTTTTCAGCCCCCCATCTCCGGAGCCATCCATGTCCCGCGTTACCCTGAGTCGCTATTTGATTGAGCAGACCCGCAGCAATAACACGCCTGCCGATCTGCGTTTCCTGATCGAAGTGGTCGCGCGTGCGTGCAAGGAAATCAGCCATGCCGTCTCCAAAGGCGCGCTGGGTGGGGTTCTGGGCAGCATGGGCACAGAAAACGTGCAGGGTGAAGTACAGAAGAAACTCGACGTGCTCTCCAACGAAATCCTTCTCGAAGCCAACGAATGGGGCGGTCACCTGGCCGGCATGGCGTCCGAAGAAATGGACAATGCCTACCAGATCCCCGGCAAATACCCGAAAGGCGCCTACCTGCTGGTATTCGACCCGCTGGACGGTTCGTCGAACATCGATATCAACGCCCCGGTCGGGACCATCTTCTCGGTGCTGCGTTGCCCGAACGAGTACCTGAGCCAGAACGAAGCCCTGAACGAAAAGGCCTTTCTGCAGCCAGGTACCGAGCAGGTAGCCGCCGGTTATGCCATCTATGGCCCACAGACCATGCTGGTGCTGACCCTGGGCGATGGCGTGAAAGGCTTTACCCTTGACCGTGAAATGGGCAGCTTCGTGCTGACCCATGAAGACATCACGATCCCGGCCTCTACCCAGGAGTTCGCGATCAACATGTCCAACCAGCGTCACTGGGAAGCGCCGGTCCAACGTTACGTCGGTGAACTGCTGGCCGGCGAAGAAGGCCCGCTGAAAAAGAACTACAACATGCGCTGGGTCGCCGCGATGGTGGCGGACGTGCACCGCATCCTGACCCGTGGTGGTCTGTTCATGTACCCGCGCGACAGCCGCGAGCCGTCCAAGCCGGGCAAGCTGCGCCTGATGTACGAAGCCAACCCGATGTCGTTCCTGGTGGAGCAGGCGGGCGGTGCGTCCACCGACGGTCACCAGCGTATTCTCGATATCAAGCCGGACGGCCTGCACCAGCGCGTTGCGGTGTTCCTCGGCTCCAAGGAAGAAGTGGCACGGATCACCGGCTACCACAAGGACTGAACCCATGTCCGCGCCCTGGCAGCCCTTGCTTGAGTGGTGGTTCGGTTCAGCCGGGACGACCGCCGGGCAGGTGGCCGACAAGGGCCGGTTGTGGTTCGGCAAGCGCGACAGCCAGGACCTTGAAGCGCGCGAGCGTTTCGGGGTCCAGGTCGAGCAGGCACTGGCTGGCGATTTGGCTGAGTGGACGCAATGTCCCGAAGGCTGGCTGGCGCTGGTGCTGTTGCTCGATCAACTGCCGCGGATGATCTTCCGTGACACCCCCAAGGCTTTCTCCGGTGATGCCCGCGCCCAGGCGCTGGTGGCGCAAGGGCTGGCTGCGGATTTTGATCGGCGGTTGTCGGCGATAGAGCGGGTGTTTGTCTACCTGGTGTTCGAGCATTGCGAACACCTGGCGGTGCAGAACGAGGCGGTGTCGCGTTTTGCGGCGTTGTTGGCGGAGCAGGTGGAGGTGGATCGGGGGATATTTGCCGATTATCTGGACTATGCCGAGCGGCATCGTGACGTTATTGCCCGGTTTGGGCGTTTTCCCCATCGCAATGCCATTCTTGGGCGTGAGTCTACGGCTGAGGAAGTGGTGTTTTTGCGGGAACCGGGTTCACGGTTCTAGATCGGCTGTGTGGCGGATGGCCCTTTCGCGGGCAAGCCCTGCTCCTACAGTATGGCGTCGATCACAGATTTTGTGCGCGACACAAACCTGTAGGAGCAGGGCTTGCCCGCGAAGAGGCCAAAAGCCCCCCCGCAGATCTCAGATCCGGAAACTCCCCACCAACTGCTTCAACCGCGCCGCCTGCTGTTCCAGGTCCGCACACGCGCGCAAGGTCGATTGCAGGTTTTCCACGCCTTCCTGGTTCAGCGTATTGATCTCGGTAATATCGACGTTGATCGACTCCACCACCGCCGTCTGTTCCTCGGTCGCGGTCGCCACCGACTGGTTCATGCCGTCGATCTCGCCGATCCGCTGGGTCACGCTGCCCAGCCGCTCGCCCGCCTGGTTGGCGATGCCGACGCTGCTTTCGCTCTGACGCTGGCTGTCGGTCATGATGCTCACCGCTTCCCGGGCGCCGACCTGCAACTCCTCGATCATCTTCTGCACTTGCTGCGCCGAATCCTGGGTGCGGTGCGCCAGGTTGCGCACCTCATCGGCCACCACCGCAAACCCACGCCCGGCCTCACCGGCCCGCGCCGCCTCGATGGCCGCGTTGAGCGCCAGCAGGTTGGTCTGCTGGGAAATGCCGGTGATCACTTCGAGGATCTGCCCGATATTCACCGTGTTGCTGTTCAGGGTCTCGATATTGCCGCACGAATCGCTGATCTTGGCCGACAGTTGCTGCATCGCGGTGATGGTCTTTTCCACCACCTGCTGGCCGTCTTCCGCCAGGCTGCGGGCTTCGCTGGAATGCTGCGAGGCGAGGGCGGCGTTCTGCGCGATCTCCTGGGCCGCGGCGCCGAGTTCGTTGATTGCCGCCGCCACGCTGCTGGTACGGCTGGCCTGCTGGTCGGAATTGATCATCGACGAATTGGAGGCGCTGACCACCCGCAAGGCCACTTCGTTGACCTGGCCGGTGGCCGAAGCCACTTCGCGGATCGAGGTGTGGATACGCTCGACGAAGCGGTTGAAGGACATGCCCAGGGTGCCGAACTCGTCGTGGCCGTGGATGACCAGGCGTTTGGTCAGGTCGCCTTCACCCTCGGCGATGTCGTGCATGGCGCGACCCATCAGGTGCAACGGCTGCATCAACACGCGGATCAGCATGCTCAGCAGGGCGATGATAATGATCACGGCGATCACCGTGGCGATGATCGCCGAGGTGCGGAACTCGCTGAGCATGGAGAACGCGGTTTCCTGGTCGAGCACCAGGGCGACGTACCAGTCCACCGAGGACACGCCGCTGACATGGGTGAAGGAGATGAACTGTTGCTTGCCGTCGACCTCGACTTCCTTGAGCCCGGCACCGATTTTCGGTGCGCCGCTGGGGTAGGCGTCAGAGAGGTTCTTCAGGATCAGCTTGCTGTCCGGGTGAATCAGGATCTTGCCGTCGGCGCTGACGATGAACGCGTGCCCGTGACCGCCGAAGTTCAACGAGTTGATGATGGCGCTGATGCTGCCCAGGTCTATATCGGCGCCGGCCACGCCGATGAATTGGCCCTGATGCTGTACCGGGGTGGCCAGGGTGATCACCAGCTTGCCGGAGGAGGCGGCGATGTAGGGTTCGGTGACGATGGTCTGTTGGGCGGCGGTGGCCGCCTTGTACCAGCCGCGTGAGCGTGGGTCGTAGTCGGCGGGGCGGTTGCCCACCGGAACCGAGGTCATTACGCCCTCCGCGCTGCCGAAATAGCTGAGCTGGAAGTTGCTGCCGTAGGCAGGCAGGCCGATGGCGTGTTTCAGGCTGTCGGCGGAGCTGCCGTCCGCGGCGATCTGCTGGGACAGCGATTGCAGAAGCTGAATGCGACTTTCCAGCCAGGTCTGGATATTGCTGGTGGTCAGGCTGCCCAAGGCCTGCATCGAGTCCTCGGTGCTGTGGCGCAGGGCCTCGCGTTGGCGGTAGTCGTTGAACAGGATGAAGCAGGCGAACGCCACCGCGACCACCAGGGCCGCCGCCAACAGAATCTTATGGCTGAACTTGAAATTTTTGGTCATGAAATGGGCTGTCCACAGGGGGGCTGGTCACCGGGGGGCGTCAATTTGCCACAGGTCTGCACCTGTGGGGCAATTTCTCTTGTTCAGCGTCGGCGTCGGAAGTCCTTGTCCTGCTTTTCCATTGCTCGCCATATTGGGGCGTTGCGCCGTGAACATCGGCTGCGGGCCTTCCATACAGGCAAAATGGTATTACCTGAATATGTCGACACCATTGCCCCGAATATTAATTTTCGAACGACAAAACCGACGAAATACCTTTTTCGCTGAAAAAGCCCCTGAAAATTCTTGAAGGAAGTTGCTGTAAGAAAAGCACCCGTGCTCGGGAACCAGATGGCCCTTTTCTCTTCTAAGCTTGCGGTAGGCAGCCGTGCCCACCTTTGAGCCCCAGGAGTTCCCCATGTCGTTGCGCTCTCTCGCCCTTTTGTCGTTCTGCGTGCTGTTGGTCGCGTGCAGCAAGGTCAATCAGGAAAACTATTCGAAAATCTCTGCGGGCATGGCCAAGGCCGATGTCGAGAAATTGCTCGGCTCGCCTTCGGACTGTTCCGGCGCACTGGGCATGTCCAGTTGCACCTGGGGTAACAAGAACAGCTTTATCAGCGTGCAGTACGCCGGTGACAAAGTCCTGATGTTTTCCGGGCAAGGCCTGAAGTAAACCGGGGCGATCGCCCACGGGAGAAGAACAATGTTGCGTTTAGTGGTCACTCTTTTGGCTGGCTTGTTGCTGGCTGGTTGCGCTACGTCCGGCGACGATTTGGCGCCCAAGACCGCAGGTCACGTGGACCTGAACCGTTACCAGGGTACCTGGTACGAGTTGGCACGGATGCCGATGTATTTCCAGCGCAATTGCGCGCAGTCGGAGGCCCGCTACAGTCTGATGGCGGACGGCAAGGTCGCGGTGTTCAACCGTTGCCTGACCGAGCAGTGGACCTGGGAGGAAGCCAAGGGCACGGCGACGCCGCAGGTCCCGGGGCAGACCGACAAGCTGTGGGTGAAGTTCGATAACTGGTTCACGTCGCTGTTGCCGGGCGTGGCCAAGGCCGACTACTGGATTCTGTATGTCAGCGACGACTACAAGACGGCGCTGGTCGGCAATCCGAATCGTCGTTACCTGTGGTTGTTGTCGCGTACCACCAAGGTCAGCGCGGAGACCCGCGAGGACCTGCTGAGCCGCGCGCGCCAGCAGGGTTACGACACCACCCGGCTGATCTGGCGCACGCCGGATTCGAAGATGCCCAACTGAGTCGGGGGCGTATGCGCCCCCTTCAGGAACCGTGGGTTCAGTTCAGCAGATCACGCAGCACCTGGGTAAACGCCCGGGCGCTTTCTTCTTCGCCCGCATGCCGACCACCGCGCACTGCCCACTGGCCGTTGACCATCACGTCGCGCACCTGGCGGTCGCCGCCGGCGAACAACCAGCGGTTGAGAATGCCGTCGTCCCGGGCCGTGGCCAGGTACGGGTCGCTGCCGTCGAGCACCAGCCAGTCGGCGCGCTTGCCGACTTCCAGCCGACCGATCCCTTGCCCCAGGGCCTGGGCGCCGCCGTCCAGTGCCGCGTCATACAGCGTGCGTCCGACCATCGGCTGGTCGGCGCGATACAGGCGATTACGCCGCTGGTCGCGCAGGCGCTGGCCATATTCCAGCCAGCGCAGCTCTTCCACCACGCTCAATGACACATGGCTGTCGGAACCGATACCCATCCGCCCGCCCTGGGCGAGGAAGTTCACCGCCGGGAAAATCCCGTCGCCGAGGTTGGCCTCGGTGGTCAGGCACAGGCCGGCAATCGCCCGGCTCTTCGCCATGCGCGTGACTTCCTCGGCGTCGGCGTGGGTCGCGTGCACCAGGCACCAGCGCTCATCCACCTCGACATTGTCATACAGCCATTGCAGCGGACGCTTGCCGCTCCAGCTCAGGCAGTCGTCGACTTCCTTCTGCTGCTCGGCAATATGGATATGCACCGGGCAGTGCTTGTCGCTGGCGGCCAGCACTTCATTGATCTGCCCGGGCGTCACTGCCCGCAGCGAGTGGAAACACAACCCGAGGGCCTGGGCCGGCTGTCTGGCGAGAAACGGCTGCAAACGTGCCTGCAACTTCAGGTAATTCTCGGTGCTGTTGATAAAGCGGCGTTGCCCTTCGTTGGGTGCCTGGCCGCCGAAACCGGAGTGGCTGTAGAGCGCCGGCAGCAGGGTCAGGCCGATGCCGGCGTCGCTGGCCGCGTGGCTGATGCGCAAGGCCAGTTCGGCCGGATCGGCGTAGGGCTGGCCGTTGGTGTCGTGGTGCACATAGTGGAACTCGGCCACCGAGGTGTAGCCGGCCTTGAGCATCTCGATATATAACTGGCGGGCGATGATGCCCATCTGCTCCGGACTGATCTTGCCCACCAGCCGATACATCAGGTCGCGCCAGGTCCAGAAGCTGTCGTTGGGATTGCCGGCGACTTCCGCCAGGCCGCCCATGGCGCGCTGGAAAGCGTGGGAATGCAGGTTCGGCATGCCCGGCAGCAGCGGGCCGCCCAGCCGTTCGGCAGCTTCTGCGTGGGAATCGGCCTGGACCTGGGTCAGTACGCCCGCGGCGTTGACCTCCAGGCGTACATTGTTGGCCCATCCACTAGGCAGCAGCGCGCGTTCGGCAAAGAAAGCGGACATGGTTCAGCACCCCATCGTGTGTTATTTGTATATACATATACAGACGTTTGCGTGCCCGGTAAACTCCGGCAAGCTAGCCATCTTTGAATCAAACAAGGATTTCCCGTGCCGACTCCGCCTGCCAACCACCCGCTGGCTGCCCATATGGGCGACAGTCCGGCGCCGCTATACGCCCGCGTCAAACAGATGATCAGCCAGCAGATCGACAGCGGAAACTGGCCGCCGCATTACCGCGTGCCGTCCGAAAGCGAGCTGGTGGAACAACTGGGCTACAGCCGCATGACCATCAACCGGGCCCTGCGGGAAATGACCGCCGAAGGCCTGCTGGTGCGCATGCAGGGTGTCGGCACGTTTGTCGCCGAGCCCAAGAGCCAGTCGGCGCTGTTCGAAGTGCATAACATTGCCGATGAGATCGCTTCGCGCGGCCATCGGCACACCTGCAAGATCATCACCCTCGGGGAAGAGGCCGCCGGTTCCGAGCGCGCCGTGGCCCTGGATATGCGTGAAGGGCAGAAGGTCTTCCACTCGCTGATCGTGCATTTCGAGAACGATATCCCGGTGCAGATCGAGGATCGTTTCGTCAATGCGCTGGTGGCGCCAGACTACCTCAAGCAGGATTTCACCCTGCAGACTCCCTACGCCTATCTGTCCCAGGTCGCGCCGCTGACCGAGGGCGAGCACGTGGTCGAAGCCATCCTCGCCGAGGCCGAGGAGTGCAAGCTGTTGCAGATCGAGCCGGGCGAGCCGTGCCTGCTGATTCGCCGCCGGACCTGGTCCGGTCGTCAGCCGGTGACCGCCGCCCGTCTGATCCACCCCGGTTCCCGTCATCGTCTGGAAGGACGCTTTAGCAAATGAGCCAGTTGAAAGTCTTGCGCGCGGCGGATTACCCGCGCATGCCGTGGAAAAACGGCGGCGGCAGCACCGAGGAAATCACCCGGGACGCGGGCGAAGGCCTGGACGGCTTCGGCTGGCGCCTGTCGATTGCCGATATCGGCGAGTCGGGCGGGTTTTCCACCTTTGCCGGTTATGAGCGGATCATTACCGTATTGCAAGGCGCGGGCATGACCTTGCAGGTCGATGGCCAGCGTACGCGCGCCTTGTTGCCGCTGGATCCGTTTGCCTTCAGCGGCGCGAGCCAGGTGAGCTGCACCCTGATCGACGGGGCGATCCGCGACTTCAACCTGATCTATGCGCCGGATCGCTACCGCGCGCGCCTGCAATGGCTCGATGCCGCGCAGCCGAAGCGCTTTTTCAGTTCGGCGGCGGTGTTGCTGATTTTCAGCGTCAGCGAGCAATTGCATATCGGCCTGGGTAACAGCGGCTATGAAGTGCTGGGGCGGCATGACTGCCTGCAACTGGACGGTAACGACGGGCTGCTGGAAGTGGCCGTGACCGGGCGTTGCTGTGTGATCGAGCTGACGCCCGCCTGACAGACGGCTCCCAATTTGTGGTGAGTGGGCGAGCCCACTCACCACATGGCGTTATCGTTTCCACCTCGCCCCATTTTGTTACCGAACGCCCCAGCATGGCGCAAAACCCTGCCTCGGTAACAGCTTCCTGCCTGCCGCCTGTCATCCTCCTGCAATTTCATTTCCCGCTCAAAGTCCTGTCCCACAAGGCCTGCGGGGCATCCTGAAAAAATCTTCTGCTCGCGATTTGCAAGTTGGCCGCCTGATTGCATATGCTTGTATGTACAAGTAAAGATGTGTGCGTATGAGTCATCAGGGAGATCGACGCACCGCCCCCTAATTTCCGCTTGTGCCGGGGACCTTCCCCCACAGGCTTGCTCGCCCGTTGCCTGGGCTGGTTTGGACGATCGCAGAGGAGTTATTTCGTGACTGAGAATACCCAGAAACCTACCGCCACTTTTACCAAGCGCCGTGACGTCGAAATCCGTGCCGCCCGTGGCAACAAGCTGACCGCGAAAAGCTGGTTGACCGAAGCGCCACTGCGGATGCTGATGAACAACCTCGACCCCGAAGTGGCCGAGAACCCCAAGGAACTGGTGGTCTACGGCGGTATCGGCCGGGCCGCGCGGAACTGGGAGTGCTACGACAAGATCGTCGAGAGCCTGACCAACCTGAATGAAGACGAGACCCTGCTGGTGCAATCCGGCAAGCCGGTCGGCGTCTTCAAGACCCACAGCAACGCCCCGCGCGTACTGATCGCCAACTCCAACCTGGTGCCACACTGGGCGAATTGGGAGCACTTCAACGAACTCGACGCCAAGGGCCTGGCCATGTACGGCCAGATGACCGCCGGCAGCTGGATCTACATCGGCAGCCAGGGCATCGTCCAGGGCACCTACGAAACCTTCGTCGAAGCTGGTCGCCAGCACTACGACAACAACCTGAAAGGTCGTTGGGTCCTGACCGCGGGCCTCGGCGGCATGGGCGGCGCACAGCCTCTGGCGGCAACCCTGGCCGGCGCCTGTTCGCTGAACATCGAGTGCCAGCAGGTCAGCATCGATTTCCGCCTGAACAGCCGTTATGTCGATGAGCAAGCCACCGACCTCGACGACGCCCTGGCGCGTATCGCCAAGTACACCAAGGCAGGCCAGGCGATTTCCATTGCCCTGCTCGGCAACGCGGCGGAAATCCTGCCGGAGCTGGTCAAGCGTGGCGTGCGTCCGGACATGGTCACCGACCAGACCAGCGCCCACGACCCGCTCAACGGCTACCTGCCGGCCGGCTGGACCTGGGAAGAGTACCGTGCCCGCGCCATCACTGAACCCGCAGTGGTCGTGAAGGCCGCCAAGGCGTCGATGGCCGTGCACGTCAAGGCCATGCTCGACTTCCAGAAACAAGGCATCCCGACCTTCGACTACGGCAACAACATCCGTCAGATGGCCCAGGAAGAAGGCGTGGAAAACGCATTCGACTTCCCGGGTTTCGTCCCGGCTTATATCCGTCCGCTGTTCTGCCGTGGCATCGGTCCGTTCCGTTGGGCTGCACTGTCGGGCGATCCGCAGGACATCTACAAGACCGACGCCAAGGTCAAGGAACTGATCCCGGACGACGCCCACCTGCACAACTGGCTGGACATGGCCCGTGAGCGCATCAGCTTCCAGGGTCTGCCGGCGCGGATCTGCTGGGTCGGCCTGGGCCTGCGCGCCAAGCTCGGCCTGGCGTTCAACGAAATGGTCCGCAGCGGCGAGCTGTCGGCGCCGATCGTGATCGGTCGCGACCACCTGGACTCCGGTTCCGTGGCCAGCCCGAACCGTGAAACCGAATCGATGCAGGACGGTTCCGATGCCGTGTCCGACTGGCCACTGCTCAACGCCTTGCTCAACACCGCCAGCGGCGCGACCTGGGTGTCCCTGCACCACGGCGGCGGCGTCGGCATGGGCTTCTCCCAGCACTCGGGCATGGTGATCGTCTGTGACGGTACCGACGAAGCGGCCGAGCGTATCGCTCGCGTTCTGCACAACGACCCGGCCACCGGCGTTATGCGTCACGCCGATGCCGGTTACCAGATCGCCATCGACTGCGCGAAAGAGCAGGGCCTGAACCTGCCGATGATTACCGGTAAATAAGCGGTTGGAGGAAACCCGATCTGTAGGAACCGGCAAACCGGCTCCTACAGATCGGGTGTTTCACCTGGAGCCTGTTTCACAACGCTGTGCACCTAACTAAAACAATCCACAGAGGTTGAACAATGTCTGCGTCAAATGATCGTGCAAGCAGCAAACCGTTGATCGAAAGGCGTTCGATCGACTACATCCCGGAAGCGGAAAGACACGGTCGTCTACTCAGTCAGTTCACCCTGTGGTTGGGTGCCAACCTGCAAATCACCGCGATTGTCACGGGCGCCTTGGCGGTCGTGCTCGGCGGTGATGTCTACTGGTCGCTGATCGGCCTGCTGATCGGGCAACTGATCGGTGGCGGGGTCATGGCGTTGCACGCCGCGCAAGGTCCGCAACTGGGCCTGCCGCAGATGATTTCCAGCCGTGTGCAGTTCGGTGTCTATGGGGCGGTGATCCCGTTGGTGCTGGTGTGCCTGATGTATATCGGCTTTTCCGCCAGCGGTTCGCTGCTGGCGGGGCAGGCGGTGGCGCAGCTGCTGCATGTGGAAGACTGGGTCGGCATTGTGTTGTTCGCCGCCAGTATCCTGGTCTGCACCATCTTCGGTTACCGGGTGATCCACGGCATCGGCCGGATCGCCAGCGTGCTCGGGGTGGTTGCCTTCGTCTACCTGTTCTACAAATTGTTGGCCGGCAACGATATCTCGGCGCTGCTCGGCAACAAGCATTTCTCCCTGGCGAGTTTCCTGTTGGCGATGTCCTTGTCGGCATCCTGGCAGATCGCGTTCGGGCCTTATGTGGCGGATTACTCGCGTTATCTGCCGCGCAGCACTTCGCCGGTGAAAACCTTCTGGGCCGTGGGCCTGGGTTCGGTGATCGGCGCGCAGGCGTCCATGGTCTTCGGCGTCTTCGCCGCCGCCCTGGCCGGCTCGCAGTTCTCCCACCACGAAGTCTCGTTCATCGTCAGCCTCGGCGGCACTGGCGCGGTCGCGGCGGCGCTGTATTTCGCCGTGGCCTTCGGCAAGGTGACGGTCACCACCCTGAACGCCTATGGCAGCTTCATGTCGATCGCCACCATCATCAGCGGTTTCCGTGGCAACCGGCATATCTCCAGTGGTGTGCGCCTGCTGTACATCTTCATCATGGTCAGCGTCTCCGCGGCCCTGGCGCTGCTGGGCAAGGATTCGTTCCTCAAGGAATTCTCCTCCTTCATCCTGTTCCTGCTGACGTTCTTCACGCCCTGGAGCGCGATCAACCTGGTGGACTTCTACTGCATCACCAAGGAACGCTATGACATTCCCGCGCTGTCCAATCCCAAGGCGCGCTACGGCGGCTGGAACATCCTGGGCATCAGCATCTATGTGTTCGGCGTGCTGATCCAGATGCCGTTTATCAACACCCAGTTCTACACCGGCTCCCTGGTGGCTGGCCTGGGCGATACTGATATCTCCTGGATCATCGGCCTGGTGGTGCCGGCGGCGTTGTACTACGTCGCGGCGAAGAAGTGGCATGGGGCAATTCCTGATCGTCTGATCCTGCCGGTAGAGTCGGCCGTGGAAGCGCCGGCCCAGCCCCGTGGTCGCGTACAACCAGCGTCGAACTGACCGGTTGCAGCCGGGTGTCCACGTGGGTGAGCGTGGACAGGGCCTGCTCGCAGGCCAACCCGGGCCGCTAGTCTCATGAGCGGCGTTAACCCTTTTATGATTTGGAGCGGCACAGTATGAAGATGACCAAGACCCTGCTGACCACGGCGCTGTCCCTGGGCCTGTTGGTCGTGGCCGGCGCAAGCCAGGCCGCCGGCTGGTGCGAATCCGGCAAGCCGGTGAAGTTCGCGGGTCTGAATTGGGAAAGCGGCATGCTCTTGACCGACATGCTGCAATTCGTGCTGGAAAAGGGTTACGACTGCAAGACCGACGCCCTGCCGGGCAACTCCATCACCATGGAAAACGCCTTGAGCAGCAACGATATCCAGGTTTTCGCCGAGGAATGGGTCGGCCGCAGCGAAGTCTGGAACAAGGCTGAAAAAGCCGGCAAGGTCGTCGGGGTCGGCGCCCCGGTGGTGGGTGCCGTCGAAGGTTGGTATGTGCCGCGCTACGTGATCGAGGGCGATGACAAGCGCAACCTCAAGGCCTTGGCGCCGAACCTCAGGCACATTGCCGACCTGGGCCAATACGCCGCCCTGTTCAAGGACCCGGAAGAGCCGAGCAAAGGCCGCTTCTACAATTGCCCGGCGGGCTGGACCTGTGAGCTGGAAAACAGCGAGATGCTGAAAAGCTACGGTCTGGAAAAGTCCTATACCAACTTTCGCCCTGGCACCGGCCCGGCACTGGACGCCGCCGTGCTGTCGAGCTACAAGCGTGGCGAGCCCATTCTGTTCTACTACTGGTCGCCGACGCCCCTGATGGGCCAGGTCGACCTGGTGAAACTGGAGGAGAAACCCGGTGTCGACAAGCGCGTGAGCATCAAGGTCGGTCTGTCGAAGACCTTCCACGAGCAAGCGCCCGAGCTGGTCGCCGTCCTGGAAAAGGCTAACCTGCCCATCGATCTGCTGAACCAGAACCTCGGTCGCATGACCCGGGAGCGGATCGAATCGCCGAAACTGGCGAAAATCTTCCTCAAGGAACACCCTGAGGTCTGGCAGGCTTGGGTCAGCGCTGACGCTGCCAAGAAAATCAACGCGGCTCTGTAGGTCGACTACCTCCCGGCTAACCGAGAGGCTGGCCGGGAAGTTCGCCACAACCACTTGATCGAGAGTTTCCAATGTTTCCCGAACGTTTCACATTTTCCATCGCCGACTGGGTCAACAGTTGGGTCGATGCACTGGTGACCAACTACGGCGATGTGTTCCGCCAGATCTCCGACACCCTGCTGTGGGCCATCGTCAATCTCGAGGGCCTGCTCCGCGCAACGCCCTGGTGGTTGATGTTGGTGATCGTCGGCGGTATCGCCTGGCACGCCACCCGCAAGCTGGTCACCACCACCGTTATCGTCGGCCTGCTGTTTCTGGTGGGAGCCGTCGGCCTGTGGGACAAGCTGATGCAGACCCTGGCGCTGATGCTGGTGGCCACCCTGATCTCGGTGCTGATCGGGATTCCCCTGGGGATTCTCTCGGCGCGCAGCAACCGCCTGCGTTCGGTGCTGATGCCGCTGTTGGACATCATGCAGACCATGCCCAGCTTCGTGTACCTGATCCCGGTGCTGATGCTGTTCGGCCTGGGCAAGGTCCCGGCGATCTTTGCCACGGTGATCTACGCCGCGCCGCCGCTGATCCGCCTGACCGACCTGGGCATCCGCCAGGTGGATGGCGAGGTCATGGAAGCGATCAACGCCTTTGGCGCCAACCGCTGGCAGCAACTGTTCGGCGTGCAACTGCCGTTGGCCCTGCCGAGCATCATGGCCGGGATCAACCAGACCACCATGATGGCGCTGTCGATGGTGGTGATCGCCTCGATGATCGGTGCCCGTGGCTTGGGCGAGGACGTGCTGGTGGGTATCCAGACCCTGAACGTCGGACGCGGCCTGGAAGCGGGCCTGGCGATCGTGATTCTCGCGGTGGTGATCGACCGCATTACCCAGGCCTATGGTCGTCCACGGCATGAGGTGAGCAAATGAGCGAGGCCATCGTCAGCAAGATCGAAGTCAAGAACGTCTTCAAGATCTTCGGTTCGCGCGAGAAGGACGCGATGAACCTGATTCGCCAGGGCAAGACCAAGGACCAGGTGCTGGCCGAGACCGGTTGCGTGATCGGGGTCAACGACCTGTCGCTGAGTGTCAGTACCGGTGAGATTTTCGTGATCATGGGCTTGTCGGGTTCCGGCAAGTCGACCCTGGTACGGCATTTCAACCGCCTGATCGACCCGACCAGCGGCGCGATCCTGGTGGACGGCGTGGACATTCTCCAGCACGACATGGAGGCGCTACGCGAATTCCGTCGGCACAAGATCAGCATGGTGTTCCAGAGCTTCGGCCTGTTGCCCCACAAGACCGTGCAGGAAAACGTCGCCTACGGCCTCAAGGTCCGTGGCGAGAGCAAGGAAGTCTGCGCCGAGCGCGCCTTGCACTGGATCAATACCGTGGGCCTGAAGGGCTACGAGAACAAGTACCCGCACCAGCTGTCGGGCGGTATGCGCCAGCGTGTGGGCCTGGCCCGGGCGTTGGCGGCGGACACCGACATCATTCTGATGGACGAGGCGTTCAGTGCCCTGGACCCGCTGATCCGGGCGGAGATGCAGGATCAGTTGCTGGAACTGCAGAAGACATTGCACAAGACCATCGTGTTTATCACTCATGACCTGGATGAAGCGGTGCGGATCGGTAATCGGATTGCGATTCTCAAGGACGGCAAGTTGATTCAGGTCGGGACGCCGAAGGAGATCCTGCATTCGCCGGCGGATGAGTATGTGGATCGGTTTGTTCAGCGGCGTGCCGCGATCGTTTAAGCAGATGAGGTTGAAGATGTCCCAGGCTGAAAAAATCGTTATCGCCGACGCCCCCTTGCGTTGGCAGGATGTGGTCGCGGTGGCCCGTCATGGCGCGTTGCTCGAACTGGCGCCGCAGACCTGGGCGCGGATCGACAACGCCCAGGCCATCGTCCAGCGCATCGTTGTCAGCGGTGAGCGCGCCTATGGCGTGAACACCGGCCTCGGCGCGCTATGCAATGTCTCGCTGTCCGGCGAACAACTCAGCCAGTTGTCGCGCAACACCCTGCTCAGCCATGCCTGCGGCGTCGGCGCGCCGCTGCCCGACGAACAGACCCGGGCCATCCTCTGCGCCGCCATCGTCAACTACAGCCACGGCAAATCCGGCCTGCACCGCCAGGTGGTCGAAGCCCTGTTGGCCCTGCTCAACCGCGGTATCACCCCGCAAGTGCCGGCCCAGGGCTCGGTGGGTTACCTGACCCATATGGCCCATATCGGCATCGCCCTGCTCGGTGTTGGCCAGGTGAGCTATCGCGGGCAGATCGTTCCGGCGCACCAGGCCCTGGCCGCCGAAGGCCTGCAACCGGTGCAACTGGGGGCCAAGGACGGTCTCTGCCTGGTCAACGGCACGCCGTGCATGACCGGCCTGAGCTGCCTGGCCCTGGCCGACGCGACCCGCCTGCTGCAATGGGCCGATGTGGTAGGGGCCATGAGCTTCGAGGCCCAGCGCGGGCAGATCGCCGCGTTTGATGCGCAAATCATCGCACTCAAGCCCCATCCCGGCATGCAGCAGGTCGGCAACAACCTGCGCAGCCTGCTCGACGGCAGCGAAGTGATCGCCGCCAGCCTGGGTATTCGCACCCAGGACGCCCTGAGCCTGCGTTCGATCCCGCAAGTCCACGGTGCCGCCCGCGACCAGCTGGCTCACGCCACCCGGCAGATCGAAATCGAACTCAACGGCTGCACCGACAACCCGTTGCTGTTGGGTACGCCGGACAACTACCGGGTGATGTCCCAGGCCAACCCCCATGGCCAATCGGTCGCCCTGGCGGCGGACCTGCTGGCAATCGCCATGGCGGAAATCGGCTCGATTGCCGAACGCCGTCTCGATCGCCTGATCAACCCCCATGTCAGCGGCCTGCCGGCGTTCCTGGTGAGCAACCCCGGGGTCAACTCCGGGATGATGATCGTGCAGTACGTCGCCGCGTCCCTCTGTGCGGAAAACCGCCAGTTGGCGCAGCCGGCGGTGCTCGACAACTACGTCACCTCGGGCCTGCAGGAAGACCACCTGAGCCTGGGCACCAACGCCGCGCTGAAATTGCACCGGGCCCTGGAAAACTGTACGCAGATCCTCGCCATCGAGTACCTGCTGGCGGCCCAGGCCTTTGAATTCCTCAAGGAGCAGCGCTTCGGCGCCGGCACCGAGCGTGCCTGGAAACTGCTGCGCGAGCGTGTTCCGGCCTACGACCAGGACCGCTGGCTGGCGCCGGATATCGCCAGCGCGGCGAGCCTGCTCAAGGACCCACTATTGATCCAGGGCAGGTTTCCCGACCTGCACTGATTCCACGAATAACCAGCGTGCCAAGGCGCCTCCGGCTCAAAAAGTCGGCGGCGACGGATAACGGAAGCTTCCGGAGCGTCTGGTAGTTGATAAAACTCTCAAAAGGAGCATGAATGTGACTGCGTTGAACCTGATTCCCGGCCAACTGAGCCTGGCCCAACTGCGTGCCATCTACCAGCAGCCGGTGAAACTGACCCTGGACGACAGTGCCTCGGCACAGATCGAAGCCAGCGTGGCTTGCGTCGAACAGATCCTCGCCGAAAACCGCACCGCCTACGGCATCAACACCGGTTTCGGCCTGCTGGCCTCGACCCGTATCGCCAGCGAAGACCTGGAAAACCTCCAGCGCTCCCTGGTGCTGTCCCATGCCGCCGGTGTCGGCGTGCCGATCAGCGATGCGCTGGTACGCCTGATCATGGTGCTCAAGGTCAACAGCCTGAGCCGTGGTTTCTCCGGGATTCGCCGCCAGGTGATCGACGCCCTGATCGCCCTGATCAATGCCGAGGTCTACCCGCATATTCCGCTGAAAGGTTCGGTCGGTGCTTCCGGCGACCTCGCGCCGCTGGCCCATATGTCCCTGGTTCTGCTGGGTGAAGGCAAGGCCCGCTACAAGGGTGAATGGCTGGACGCCCACGCCGCGCTGAAACAGGCCGGCCTGCAACCGCTGACCCTGGCCGCGAAGGAAGGCCTGGCGCTGCTCAACGGCACCCAGGTGTCCACCGCCTTTGCCCTGCGCGGTCTGTTCGAAGGCGAAGACCTGTTCGCCGGCGCCCTGGTCAGCGGTGCGCTGACGGTTGAAGCGGTACTGGGTTCGCGTTCGCCGTTCGACTCGCGTATCCATGCCGCCCGTGGTCAACATGGCCAGATCGATGCGGCTGCCGCCTATCGCCACCTGCTGGGCGAGCGCAGCGAAGTGTCCGACTCCCACGAGAACTGCGAGAAGGTCCAGGACCCGTACTCCCTGCGTTGCCAGCCACAGGTCATGGGCGCCTGCCTGACCCAGTTCCGCCAGGCCGCCGAAGTGCTGGTGATCGAAGCCAACGCGGTGTCCGACAACCCGCTGGTGTTCGCCGCAGAAGGCGATGTGATCTCGGGCGGCAACTTCCACGCCGAGCCGGTGGCCATGGCCGCTGACAACCTGGCGTTGGCGATTGCCGAAATCGGTTCCCTGAGCGAGCGCCGCATCTCGCTGATGATGGACAAGCATATGTCGCAACTGCCGCCGTTCCTGGTGGCCAATGGCGGCGTCAACTCCGGCTTCATGATCGCCCAGGTGACCGCCGCGGCCCTCGCCAGCGAGAACAAGGCCCTGGCGCACCCCCACAGCGTCGACAGCCTGCCGACTTCCGCGAACCAGGAAGACCATGTGTCGATGGCCCCGGCAGCTGGCAAGCGTCTGTGGGAAATGGCTGAAAATACCCGTGGGATTCTGGCGGTGGAATGGCTGGCGGCTTGCCAGGGTCTGGACCTGCGCAATGGCCTGAAAACCTCGCCGGCCCTGGAAACCGCGCGGGCGACCTTGCGTGAGGAAGTGGCGTACTACGAGAAGGACCGTTTCTTTGCCCCGGATATCGAGGCGGCGACCGAGTTGCTGGCTTCCCGTTGCCTGAATGCCCTGGTCCCGGCGAAGTTGCTGCCAAGCCTGTAAGCGTTGCCCGAGAACGGACTGGGGTTGAGCTCGCTCGTCACAAGGCGGCGGGTCAGCCAGTTTGCGGGTTGTTGCCACCCGGCCGATGCGTTTTGCCTGCGCGTGCCGGGTTGGGTACTCTGCGACCCCTTTTGCGGCCGGGCGGTCGCAAGACACTCGCCATCAGTCTGATTCTCATCGAGTTTTACCGATAAGAATAATTAAGGACGAGCAATGCAACAGCAAGTCAAAGGTTTGAAACGCGGGCTTTCGGCCCGACATATTCGCTTCATGGCCCTGGGGTCCGCTATCGGCACCGGGCTGTTCTACGGCTCCGCCTCGGCCATCCAGATGGCCGGTCCGGCCGTGCTGCTGGCCTACCTGATCGGCGGTGCCGCAGTGTTCATGGTCATGCGCGCCCTCGGCGAAATGGCCGTGCACGATCCGGTCGCCGGTTCCTTCGGCCACTACGCCAGCACCTACATCGGTCCCCGTTCCGGTTTTATCCTCGGTTGGACCTATGCATTCGAGATGGTTATCGTCGGCCTGGCCGACGTCACGGCCTTCGGCATCTATATGGGCTTCTGGTTTCCCGACGTCGATCGCTGGGTCTGGGTGCTCGGCGTGGTCTTCTTTATCGGCGCGCTGAACCTGTGCACGGTCAAGGTCTTCGGCGAAATGGAGTTCTGGCTTTCGCTGCTCAAGGTCGGCGCCATTGTCGCGATGATCCTCGGCGGCTTCGGCATTATGTTCTTCGGCATCAGCACGGCCACGCCCTCGGCGAGCGTCGGTATCAGTAACCTCTGGAGCAACGGCGGCTTCATGCCCAACGGCGCGGCCGGGATGATCGCCTCGTTCGCGGTGGTCATGTTCGCCTTCGGCGGTATCGAGATCATCGGTGTCACCGCCGGTGAAGCCCAGGACCCGCAGCGGGTGATCCCCAAGGCGATCAACGCGGTGCCACTGCGCATCCTGCTGTTCTACGTGCTGACCCTGTTCGTGCTGATGTCCCTCTACCCGTGGCAGCAGATCGGTAGCCAAGGCAGTCCCTTCGTGCAGATCTTCCAGAACCTGGGGATCGGCTCGGCGGCGACAGTCCTCAATATCGTGGTGATCTCGGCGGCGATTTCCGCCATCAACAGCGATATCTTCGGCGCCGGGCGCATGATGTACGGCCTGGCCGAGCAAGGTCATGCGCCGAAGGCCTTTGCCAAGCTGTCCCGCGCCGGTGTGCCGTGGATGACCGTGGTGGTCATGGCCGCCGCGCTGCTGCTGGGGGTGCTGCTCAACTACCTGATCCCGGAAGATGTATTCCTGCTGATCGCGTCCATCGCCACCTTCGCCACGGTGTGGGTGTGGATCATGATTCTGGTCACCCAGGTGGCCATGCGCCGTTCCATGAGCCGTGAACAGGCCGCGCAACTGAAGTTCCCGGTGCCGTTCTGGCCCTATGCGCCGATGGCGGCGATTGCCTTCATGGTGTTTATCTTCGGCGTGCTGGGCTATTTCCCCGACACCCGGCCGGCGCTGATCGTCGGTGCGATCTGGATCGGCCTGCTGGTGCTGGCCTACCAGGTCTGGGTCAAGCCGAAGGCGGCCCAGGCCGCAGGCGCTCAGCAAGAACCTGCTTTGTCTCATCGATAACCTAACGGAGGCCCCGGATGAAAACGCTTTGGCAGAACTGTCACGTTGCAAGCATGGCGCAAGGCACTTACTCGATCATCGAGGATGCCGCCATCGTGACCGTGGCGTCGACGATCGAGTGGATCGGCCCGCGCGCCGAACTGCCGGCGGCGGATTATCCCCGGGTCGAGGATCTGGACGGCGCCTGGGTCACGCCGGGGCTGATCGATTGCCACACCCACACGGTGTTCGGCGGCAACCGCAGCGGTGAATTCGAGCAGCGCCTGCAAGGCGTGAGTTATGCCGAGATCGCCGCCGCCGGTGGCGGGATTGCCAGCACCGTGCGGGCGACCCGTGCCGCCAGCGAGGACGAGCTCTTCGCCAGCGCCCGGCAACGCCTGACCTGCCTGCTGCGCGACGGTGTGACCAGCGTCGAGATCAAGTCCGGCTACGGCCTGGACCTGGACAGCGAGCGCAAGATCCTCAAGGTGATTCGCCGTCTCGGCGCCGAGCTGCCGGTCAGTGTGCGCAGCACCTGCCTGGCCGCCCATGCCTTGCCGCCGGAATATGTCGGGCGGGCCGACGATTATATCGAGCATATCTGCAGCGAAATGCTTCCGGCCCTGGCGGCCGAAGGCCTGGTGGATGCGGTGGATGCCTTCTGCGAATACCTGGCGTTTTCCCCCGATCAGGTCGAGCGGGTATTCAAGGTCGCGCAGCAACTGGGCCTGCCGGTAAAGCTGCATGCCGAGCAGCTGTCGTCACTGCATGGTTCGAGCCTGGCGGCGCGTTACCAGGCGCTGTCGGCGGACCACCTGGAATTCATGACCGAAGAGGACGCCATCGCCATGGCCGCCTCCGGTACCGTCGCGGTGCTGTTGCCCGGGGCGTTCTACTTTCTGCGCGAAACCCAGTTGCCGCCGATGGATGCCCTGCGCAAGCACGGTGTGAAGATGGCCATCGCCAGCGACCTCAACCCTGGCACCTCGCCGGCGCTGTCCCTGCGCTTGATGCTGAACATGGCCTGCACCCTGTTCCGCATGACCCCGGAAGAAGCCCTGGCCGGTGTTACCCAGCATGCCGCCACGGCGTTGGGCATGGGTGCTACCCACGGTTCGCTGGAGATCGGCAAGGTTGCGGATTTCGTCGCCTGGCGGATCGAACGCCCGGCGGACCTGGCCTACTGGCTGGGCGGTGACCTGAGCAAGCGCGTGGTGCGCCATGGTGTCGAAGTATTGATCTAGGAGATTGTCCTGTGGATAACGTTCTGAGTTTCAAACAAGGTCGCGTGCCGCTGTTGATCAGCATGCCCCATGCCGGTGTGCAGTTGACCCCGGCGGTCAAGGCCGGGTTGGTCCCCGAGGCGCAAAGCCTGCCGGACACCGACTGGCACATCCCGCGGCTCTATGATTTCGCCGCCGAACTGGGTGCCAGCACCCTGGCGGCCGGTTATTCGCGGTTTGTCATCGACCTGAACCGGCCGTCCGACGACAAGCCGCTGTATGTCGGCGCCACCACCGGACTGTACCCGGCCACCTTGTTCGACGGCGTGCCGTTGTTCGTCGAGGGGCAGGTGCCGTCGGCCGAAGAGCGGGCGAACTACCTGGAGCAGGTCTGGACGCCTTATCACCAGACCTTGCAGCAGGAACTGGCGCGACTCAAGGCCGAGTTCGGTTACGCCTTGTTGTTCGACGCCCACTCGATCCGCTCGGTGATCCCGCACCTGTTTGACGGCAAGCTGCCGGACTTCAACCTGGGCACCTTCAACGGTGCCAGTTGTGACCCGCAACTGGCGGCTCGGCTGGAAGGCATCTGTGCCGGGCATCCGGCTTATAGCCATGTGCTGAACGGGCGCTTCAAGGGCGGGCATATCACCCGTCACTATGGTGACCCGGCGCAGAACATCCACGCGGTGCAGCTCGAACTGGGGCAGTGCACCTACATGGAAGAGTTCGAACCGTTCAACTACCGCAGCGACCTGGCGGAACCGACGCGGGTCGTGCTCAAGGAACTGCTGCAAGGCCTGCTGGACTGGGGCCGCGAGCACTACGGGCGCTGATTTATCCCGGGAGCACCTCGACGCCCGGGCTCAGGAAGTCGATGTGATAACCGCTGGCGCCGTCCCCCAGGCCTACATGCACGCCGCTGACGCCTTCGTTCATCGGCGAGTTGTGGCTGTAGTTGATATTCGGTCCGATGGTGTCGTTGACGCCAATGGCGAACTCGCTGAGGAACAACCCCCGGTCGCCCGCGGCCCGCGCCAGCAGGCCGGCATATTCCTGCCCGGCGACCTTGAAGGAGCGCACCTGGTTGTGTTCGATGTGCAGCCAGGCCTGGTGCCGGGCGACACGCTGGGTCAGTTCCAGCAACTGTTCGTCGACGCCGCTGGCCAGCGGCGTCCGGCGACGGCCCTGGGAGGTCAGCAGGCCGCTGATGCGCAGGATACCGTTCAATTGGAAGAGGTCGGGGCTGTCCGGGCGCATGTGCGCGTAATGCACCTCGAACAATTCCGAGACGGACAATACGAACCGCTCGCTGATCTCGTCGCGGGTCGTGACATAGGGGGCCGAACGGCTTTTCAACCAGACATCGGCCCGCGATCCCTCTCCGACCAGATGCAGGCGTTGGTGCCGGCTCAAGAGCCTGAGATGGTCGCGCTGGCGCCTCAGGCAGTCGGCGAAATCGCTGCGCAGTAACAGCATCAGGCTGTACAGCGCATTTTCCAGGCCTGAATCGAAAGCGTGCAACGGGCAGAGAATGCATTGTTTGTCCCGGGTCCTGGCCGCGCGCTCATAGAATTGCCGGGCGCCCCGCCTGGTAAAGGAAAACACCAGGCTTTGCGCCGGCAGCGGTTCGGTCGAGTCGACGACGGCGGCATCCAGCCCCAGTTCGGAGAGGGCACGGATAAACATTTCGTTGTCAGCGAGGATGATGGCTTTCTCCGGGTAGGAAAGCAGGCCCGGCAAACAGTCTTGTTGCATTGGAAACTCCCTTTCACTTTTGCACGGCTACCCCGGCAGAACGGCTCCTGCCGCTCTACGTGACCTGGCTATTGAAGCGTTTATCGGGCCGGCTTGAACACTGACCGAACGGCTAGGCAGCGTCCGACGGAAGGGAAAGTGCGACAAATACGTCTGTACACCCGCACTTTTGACAAGGGCATGCCGATTCCGCGATTCGGGTTTATGATGCCGGACGGCAGAATAATATGAAGTCCCCATCAGGGATGACCTCGACCCCTACGGAGCGCGTGATGCAGACTTTGTACCCGCAGATCAAACCCTACGCCCGGCACGATCTGGCCGTGGATGAAACGCATGTACTGTATGTCGATGAAAGTGGTTCGCCGGAAGGCTTGCCGGTGGTCTTTATCCACGGAGGCCCGGGAGCCGGTTGCGATGCGCAGAGCCGGTGCTATTTCGACCCCAACCTGTTTCGTATCATCACCTTCGACCAGCGCGGTTGCGGGCGCTCAACCCCCCATGCGAGCCTGGAGAACAACACCACCTGGGACCTGGTGGCGGACCTCGAGCGGATTCGCCAGCACCTGGGGATTGAAAAATGGGTGCTGTTCGGCGGCTCCTGGGGCTCGACGCTGTCCCTGGCCTACGCCCAGACCCACGCGGAGCGGGTGCATGGCCTGATCCTGCGGGGGGTTTTCCTGGCCCGGCCACAGGACGTCGATTGGCTCTACCAGAGCGGGGCCAGCCGTCTGTTCCCGGATTACTGGCAGGACTACATGGCGCCGATCCCGCTGGATGAGCGCGACGACCTGCTCAACGCATTCCACAAGCGTCTGACCGGCAACGACCAGATCGCCCAGATGCACGCGGCCAAGGCTTGGTCCCTGTGGGAAGGCCGTACCGCGACGCTGCGCCCGAACCCGCTGGTGGTCGATCGCTTCTCCGAGCCGCAGCGCGCGCTGTCGATTGCCCGGATCGAATGCCACTACTTCACCAACAACTCCTTTCTCGAACCCAACCAACTGATCCGCGACATGGACAAGATCGCCCACCTGCCGGGGGTGATCGTGCACGGTCGCTACGATGCGATCTGCCCATTGGACAACGCCTGGGAGTTGCACCAGGCCTGGCCCAACAGCGAGTTGCAGGTGATTCGCGATGCCGGTCACGCGGCTTCCGAGCCGGGGATCACCGATGCCCTGGTACGCGCGGCCGACCAGATGGCCCGACGCCTGCTCGACCTGCCTCTCGAAGAAGCATGAAGGGGCTGTTGCAACGGGTCAGCGGCGCGCGGGTGGAAGTGGCGGGAGAAATCGTCGGGGCCATCGACCAGGGGTTGCTGGTGCTGCTGGCGGTGGAACCGGGCGATACCCAGGCACAGGCCGACAAACTGCTGAAGAAGCTGCTTAACTATCGGGTGTTCAGTGATCCGCAGGGCAAGATGAACTTGTCCCTGGCGGACACCGGCGGCGGGTTGCTGCTGGTGTCGCAGTTCACCCTGGCGGCCGATACCCAGAGTGGATTGCGTCCGAGCTTCTCCACGGCGGCGCCTCCGGCGCTCGCCGAGGTGTTGTTCGACTACGTAGTGGCACAGGCGCAACGCTTGCATGGGCAGGTGGCGACCGGGCGTTTCGGGGCGGACATGCAGGTACATCTGGTCAATGATGGCCCTGTGACCTTCCTGTTACAGACCTGAATGCATCAAAAACGACGTACTTGGCTGAAAACAGGAGGTTTTCGCGATAAATACTTTGTTTCACCTGATGCGTTGTAACGCGGCCTACTAGATAATCGCGCGCTACGGGGATCGGCGTTCGTTGGTCCAATTTGACTTAGGTAGAGACTTGTCCGTGACCGTTTGGGGAATCATTTGCCCCCATGGGAGTCGGAACAATGCTCGCCAACCTGGCATATAGATAGCTAGCCGTTGGTTTTTGATCTGTTTTCGGCGAGGGTTGCTCGTGATTGTTAGTCCCTGTAATGCTCCAACACTGACCGCCAAAGGGTTGAGAAAAGCACTGGTGGCGGGCTCGGCACTGCTTTGCCTGCTCAGCGCCGGCCAACTCTTTGCGTTCAATCTGGATGATGTGTCGGCCAAGGCCAAGACGCTGGCCGGGCAGAAATACGAAGCTCCGCGCAGCAATCTGCCGAACGAGTTCCGTGACATGAAGTTCGCGGACTACCAGAAAATCCGTTTCCTGACCGACAAGGCCGAATGGGCGGGCGAGAAAACCCCCTTCAAACTGTCGTTCTACCATCAGGGCATGCACTTCGATACGCCGGTGAAAATCAACGAAATCACCGCCGACGATGTGAAAGAAATCAAGTACGACCCGACCCGTTTCGATTTCGGTGACGTCAAGTTCGATCCTAAATCCACCGAACAGCTGGGTTATGCCGGCTTTCGTGTGCTTTACCCGATCAACAAGGCGGACAAGCAGGACGAGATCATGACCATGCTCGGCGCGAGTTACTTTCGCGTCGTCGGCAAGGGCCAGACCTATGGCCTGTCGGCCCGTGGCATGGCCATCGACACTGCCTTGCCGTCCGGCGAAGAGTTCCCGCGCTTCACCGAGTTCTGGATCCAGCAACCGAAGCCGACCGACAAGCACCTGGTGATTTTCGCCCTGTTGGACTCGCCACGGGCTACCGGCGCCTACCGCCTGATCCTGCGTCCGGGCACCGACACCATCGTCGACGTGAAGGCGCAGATGTTCCTGCGTGACAAGGTCGGCAAGCTCGGCGTAGCGCCGTTGACCAGCATGTTCCTGTTCGGCGCCAACCAGCCGTCCAAG
Organism: Pseudomonas sp. MWU12-2319; assembly: GCF_023242525.1. Taxonomy (NCBI): domain Bacteria; kingdom Pseudomonadati; phylum Pseudomonadota; class Gammaproteobacteria; order Pseudomonadales; family Pseudomonadaceae; genus Pseudomonas; species Pseudomonas sp. MWU12-2319. The sequence goes on along the minus strand of NZ_JALJES010000003.1, from coordinate 374,686 downwards.
GTCCTCAACTACCGTCGCGAGCTGCATGACTCCAGCGGCCTGTCGATCCATGCCGGCAATGGCGAGTGGGTCTGGCGTCCGCTGAACAACCCGAAACACCTGTCGGTGAGCAATTTCTCCGTGGAAAACCCACGGGGCTTCGGCTTGCTGCAACGTGGCCGTGATTTCAGCCACTACGAAGACCTTGACGACCGTTACGACAAGCGCCCAAGCGCCTGGATCGAGCCCAAGGGCGACTGGGGCAAGGGCACCGTCGACCTGGTGGAGATTCCGACCGCCGACGAAACCAACGACAACATCGTGGCTTTCTGGAACCCGGCCGAACGCGCCGACACCGGTCAGCCGATGAACTTCGCCTATCGCCTGCACTGGACCACTGATGAAGCGGCCCTGCATTCGCCGGACGGCGCCTGGGTCAAGCAGACCCTGAAGTCCACCGGCGACGTCAAGCAATCCAACCTGATCCGTCAGCCGGACGGCAGCGTGGCCTACCTGATCGACTTCGAAGGTCCGTCCCTCAAGGCCCTGCCTGAAGACGCGCCGGTACGCAGCCAGGTCAGCGTCGGCGACAACGCCGAACTGGTGGAAAACAGCCTGCGCTACAACCCGGAAACCCAGGGCTGGCGCCTGACCCTGCGCCTGAAGGTCAAGGATCCGGGCAAGGCCACCGAGCTGCGCGCGAACCTGGTCAAGGACCTCGCCACGGCGGATCCGGCCAAGGTTGCGGTCTCTTCCCAGGTGGTCAAGGCCGACAAGGTTGCGGCCAAGCAGCAGGAGAAAGAGAAGGCCCTGGAGAAGAAAGAGCAGGCTCAGGAGAAGAAGGATCCGGCCCAGGATAAGAAAGAGCCGGTCCAGGACAAGAAGGATCCGGCCCAGGATAAGAAAGAGCCCGCCCAGGACAAGAAAGAGCACGACGCCGCGGCGCCGGCTCCCGAGGCTGCCCCTATCACCCCGGAACCGGTGCCGACTGAGCAAGTCCTGACCGAGACCTGGAGCTACCAGTTGCCTGCCGATGAGTAACCCAAACGTACAGCCAGAGGCTCTTTTCGAGTACCTGGCACACTTGCCGCTGAGCAATGAGCAACGTGCGGAGCTGGCGAACTGTACCTCGTTCGCCGAACTGCACGAGCGCCTGAGCGAACAACCGCTGCTTGACTCCGCCGAGGCCGCGCAGGCTTCGGTGGGGCGCCGCCTGACCCTCGATTCGGCCGCCGAGCTGGAAGACGCCGAGATGCTCGCGGTGGATGCTTCCGGGCGCGTGCGCCTCAAGGCCACGCCGCCGATCCGCCGGACCAAGGTGGTCCCGGAGCCGTGGCGCACCAATATCCTGGTGCGCGGCTGGCGGCGTATGACCGGACGGAGCAATCCGCCGGTGCCCAAGGACGACAAACGCGACCTGCCCCATGCGCGCTGGCGCACCGTGGGTTCGATTCGTCGCTATATCCTGCTGGTGTTGATGCTTGGCCAGACCATCGTTGCCGGCTGGTATATGAAAGGCATCATGCCTTACCAGGGCTGGGCCTTCGTCGATCTCAACGAAGTGGTGCATCAACCGCTGTTGCAGACCGCCCAGCAAGTGCTGCCTTATCTGCTGCAAACCAGCATCCTGGTGCTGTTCGGGATTCTGTTCTGCTGGGTTTCGGCGGGTTTCTGGACCGCGCTGATGGGCTTTCTCGAATTGCTCACCGGGCACGACAAGTACCGTATCTCCGGTGCCAGCGCCGGCAGCGAGCCGATCGCCAAGGATGCGCGTACCGCCATCGTCATGCCGATCTGCAATGAAGACGTGCCGCGAGTCTTTGCCGGCCTGCGGGCGACCTTCGAGTCGGTGGCGGCCACCGGTGACCTGGACCGCTTTGACTTCTTCGTCCTCAGCGACAGTAACGACACCGATATCTGCGTCGCCGAGCAACAGGCCTGGCTGGATGTCTGCCGCGAAGCCTCGGGCTTCGGCAAGATCTTCTACCGCCGTCGCCGTCGTCGCGTGAAGCGCAAGAGCGGTAACCTTGACGACTTCTGCCGTCGTTGGGGTGGCGACTACAAGTACATGGTGGTGCTCGACGCCGACAGCGTCATGAGCGGCGAGTGCCTGACCAGCCTGGTGCGGTTGATGGAAGCCACGCCGGACGCCGGGATCATCCAGACCGCGCCACGGGCGTCGGGCATGGACACCCTCTATGCGCGCATGCAGCAGTTCGCGACCCGCGTCTACGGTCCGTTGTTCACCGCCGGCCTGCACTTCTGGCAGCTGGGCGAATCCCACTACTGGGGTCACAACGCGATCATCCGCATGAAGCCGTTTATCGAGCACTGCGCCCTGGCGCCGTTACCCGGTAAAGGTGCCTTCGCCGGCGCGATCCTCTCCCACGACTTCGTCGAGGCCGCGCTGATGCGCCGTGCCGGCTGGGGTGTATGGATCGCCTACGACCTGCCGGGCAGCTACGAAGAACTGCCGCCGAACCTGCTCGACGAGCTCAAACGCGACCGCCGCTGGTGCCACGGCAACCTGATGAACTTCCGCCTGTTCCTGGTCAAGGGCATGCACCCGGTGCACCGCGCGGTGTTCCTCACCGGCGTGATGTCCTACCTGTCGGCGCCGCTGTGGTTCTTCTTCCTGGTGCTGTCGACGGCCCTGCTGGCGGTCAACACGCTGATGGAGCCGCAGTACTTCATGGAGCCGCGCCAGCTCTATCCGCTGTGGCCGCAATGGCATCCGGACAAGGCGGTGGCGCTGTTCTCCACCACCATCGTGCTGCTGTTCCTGCCCAAGCTGCTGAGTATCATCCTGATCTGGGCCAAGGGTGCGAAAGAGTTCGGCGGCAAGTTCAAGGTGACCTTGTCGATGCTGCTGGAGATGCTTTTCTCCATGTTGCTGGCGCCGGTGCGGATGATTTTCCACACCCGTTTTGTCCTGGCCGCGTTCCTCGGCTGGGCGGCGACCTGGAACTCTCCGCAGCGTGACGACGACTCCACGCCGTGGGGCGAAGCGGTGCGCCGGCATGGTCCGCAAACCCTGTTGGGTGCGCTCTGGGCACTGCTGGTGGTCTGGCTCAACCCGAGCTTCCTCTGGTGGCTGACCCCGATCGTCGGTTCGCTGATGCTGTCGATCCCGGTCTCGGTGATTTCCAGTCGGGTCAACCTGGGCTTGCGTTCCAGGGATGAGAGCCTGTTTCTCATTCCCGAGGAATACAATCCGCCCCAGGCGCTGCAGGCAACGGATGAGTACACCCACGAAAACCGTTGGCATGCGCTGAATGACGGCTTTGTCCGGGCCGTGGTCGATCCACGCCAGAATGCCCTGGCCTGCGCCCTGGCAACGGCCCGTCACGGCCACGCCGAGCCGATCGAATGGCTGCGTGTCGAGCGTGTTCGGCATGCGCTGAAGGTCGGGCCATCCGGTCTGGACAATCAGTCGCGGCTGCACCTGCTGAGCGATCCGGTGGCCCTGACCCGCCTGCATGAGCAGGTCTGGAGCGAAGGCCACGCCGAATGGTTGGGCGCCTGGCGCGACTCGATCAAGGCCGATCCCCATGCGCCGTTGCTGCCCCTGCAGCCGGCCACAGCGCCGGCCCAGCCGGCCTGACGCCCGAGGGGCCGCGGTGTGACAAGCACCGCGGCCCCTTTGTCATTTGGTAACAAAAGACCCGTCCCCCCTTGGTGTTGCCCCGTACTCGAGTACGTTAGGATCGCCCCCCAAAATCGTGCCCGCCAGATCACGGCGACTGTGTGTTCGCGCAGGCTGGCACGACCGGAAAAGCGGCCCTGGGGAGTTTCATGATGAAAAGGTTTCTGTCGATGCTGCTGCTGGGCATCGTTGTGCTCACTCACGCCTGTGGGGTGCAGGCGGGTGCCGTTGATGACGCGCTCAAGCGCGGCACGCTGAGAGTCGGGACCAATCCCACGTATATCCCCTTCGAAATGACGAGCAAGCGCGGCGAAATCATTGGCTTCGAAATCGACCTGTTGCGGGAAATGAGCCGGGCGCTGGGGGTCAAGCTGGAACTGGTGGCCAGTCCTTACGCCGAGTTGCTCCCCGGTTTACTGGCGAACAAGTTCGACCTGGTTGCCAGCGGCATGACCCTGACCCAGGAGCGCAACCTGCGACTCAACTTCAGCGATGCCTTTATCGTGGTCGGGCAGACGCTGCTGATCCCCCTGGAACTGGGCAGCAAGGTGCAGAGTTTCGAGGACCTCAACGAGGCCGGCTATCGCATCGCGGCCAAGGCCGGGACCACGGGGGAAATCGTTGCAAAAAAAATGATGGGCGCAGCCCAACTGAGCACCTATGCCAATGAGGAAGAGGGCGTGCAGGCCGTGCTCGACGGCAAGGCCGACGCCTTTGTCCATGACGCCCCCTACAACCTGGTGGCGGTGAACAAGCTGGGCGACGGCAAGCTGTTGTGCCTGGACCAGCCGTTCACCTACGAACCGCTGGCCTTCGGGGTGAAGAAGGGCGACCACGACAGTCTCAACTGGATCAACCACTTTCTCCACCAGATCGCCGAAGATGGCACCTATGATCGGATCCACGACAAGTGGTTCAAGACCAGCGACTGGCTGGCCGAGATCGATTGAGCCCGGGCGCGATCTTGCGGGCAGCACAAACCTCATGTGGGAGCGGAGCTTGCCCGCGAAGAGGCCCGTGAGAACGCCAAAAGCTTCGCGGCGGTGCGGTGATCCGACAAGCTCCGCTCCCACAAAAGCGCGCATAACAGGGAGTGGGGGCTCAGACTTTGAAACGCTCCACCAGCCGCTGCAACTGTGCCCCCAGCTGACTCAACTGCAGGCTGGCGGCGGCTGTTTCATCACAGGCGTTGGCAGTCTGCTGTGACATATCCCGCACATGCAACATGCTGCGGCTGATCTGCTCGGCGACGACACTCTGTTCTTCGCCGGCGGCGGCGATCTGCTCGTTCATCCCGAGGATCTGCGACACGCTGCGGCTGATGGCTTCCAGCTTGCCACCGCTGTGGCGGCTCGACTCGACGCTGTGGCGGGTCAGTTTGCGGCTGTTGTCGAGCATGCCCGCGACCTCCTGGGTCCCGCCTTGCAAGGCCACGATCAGGTCCTTGATCTCTTGTGCCGAGTCCTGGGTGCGCTGCGCCAGGCAGCGCACCTCGTCGGCGACCACGGCGAAGCCACTGCCGGCCTCGCCGGCCCGGGCTGCCTCGATGGCGGCATTCAGGGCCAGCAGGTTGGTTTGCTGGGACACCGATTTGATCACATCGAGCACGCTGCCGATCCGCTCGCTTTCGCGCTGGAGCCCGCCCATGGCCTGGGAGCAGCGTTGCATATATTGCTCGAGTTGTTCGATCTGTTCGATGGCGTCGGCCACGGCGCTGTCACCTTCGCGGGCCTGCTGGTCGGCCTGGGTGGCTGCCACGGAGGCGGTTTCGGCGTGACGGGCGACTTCGAGCACACTGGCGCTCATCTGTTTCATGGCGGCGGCCACTTGCTCGGTGGCGGCGTACTGGCTGCTGACGCTGGCGTCGGTCTGCTCGGTGCTGGTCGACAGGTGCTCGGCGGCGCTGGCCACCCGCGAAGCGCTGATGCCGATGCCACGGATCAGCTCCCGCAGGCCCAGGGTCATGCCGCGCATGGCCTGTTGCAACTGGCCGAGCTCGTCCTGGCGATCCACCGCCACATCGCGGCTCAGGTCGCCCGCGGCGATATGGTGGGCCAGCTTCAGGCTGCGTGAGAGCGGGATCAGCAATTGGCGGCTGAGGACCCAGGCGGCCAGGGTCGCGATCAACCAGGCCAGCAGGGCTATTTTCGCCAGCAGCCATTTCGCCGCCTGGGTCTGGCGATCACGGGCCTGGGTCTGGCTGCGGCTGAGATCCTCGTTGCCGGCCAGCAGCTGGTTGCCCAGGCCTTCCATCACATTGTGGGCCGCCTCGGTGAGCAGTTGCGCGTCCTTGAAACGCTGCAGGGCCTCGCGGTAGTGGCGCAGTTCCAGCAGCATGCGCTGGTAGTCGTCGGCCAGTGGCGCCGTCAGCGGTGTGACCTGGGTTTCAAGTTGTCCAAGCCGGTCGATCGCCTTCAGTGCCTGCTCGGAATAGGCTTGCAGCGAATCGGCCAGATAGGCCGGTGTCTGCACGCTGGCGTGGGTCTCGTTGAGCAGTTGACGGAGTTCTTCGACCCGTTTGAGCGGGGCCTGCCACTGTTGCTCGTGGGGACTCTTGCCGGCTTCGCGCAATTGATGGGCGGCAAAGCGGGCCACCGCCTGGGTGGCCTGGGTCAGGCCGGCGTTCATCCGCTTGCGGGCGCGGTCACGATCGCGAAGGTTTTCATCGAGATCGTCGAGGGTGGTCTGGAAACCTTGGGCCGCGTGCTGCTGGTCGGCGAGGATCTGTCGTTCGCCCGGGTCCGTCAGGCGCGGCAGGAGCGTCGTCAGCAGTTTCTCGATACTCGCCAGCTGGCGGGTGATCCGGGTGCGACTCTGCGGGTCGTTCAGCACCCGGAAGGCGATGCGATCAGCGCGCATGTCACTGGTCAGGCGGCTGAGCCGGGCGATGCTCGACAGCGTGTGCGAGCGCTCTACCGTGGTACTCAGGGCGTGCCAGCCGGTGAGAGTGATCGCCAGGGTCAAGAGCAATACCAGGCCGAAGCCCAGGGCCAGTTTGAAGCGGATACTGCGGTCGCGCAGTGCGCGGGTCAGCCAACGGAACATGGTGAATCTCCTGCCAAACAGATAAGTCCATGGCCCTCACGCGCGAGTGCGTGGGGCATGTTCTGTCATCGGCTTGGACGCGGGAGATGCGACCTGAATGGGCTGTAGGGAGATTCCCTTAAAGGTGAAGGTTTTTGCTTTCTGCCTGTCGAACGCGTACCTGTAGGAGCATGGCTTGCCAGCGAAGAGGACCTTGAGATCGCCAAAAGCTTCGCGGGCAAGCCCTGCTCCTACAGGGGACCGAGTACATCCGGGTGTTGGGCGAGGGGGCTATGAAAAGAGCATTGGTGGATCAGAACAACCGGGCGAGCAGGGCGGTCACGGCGGTCTCGACCCGCAGGATGCGTTCGCCGAGTTGCACCGGTTGCAGCCCGGCCTTGCCCAGCAGGTCGATTTCGTAAGGAATCCAGCCGCCTTCCGGGCCGATGGCCAGGGTCACCGGCTCATCCAGGCCACGAGGGCAGGCCGGGTAGTCGCCGGGGTGGCCGACCAGGCCGAGAGTGCCCGCGCTGATGGCCGGCAGGCGGTCTTCGACAAAGGGCTTGAAGCGTTTCTCGATAACGATTTCCGGCAGTACGGTGTCGCGGGTCTGCTCCAGGCCGAGGATCAGTTGCTCGCGAATCGCTGCGGGTTCGAGGAACGGGGTCTGCCAGAAGCTCTTTTCCACCCGGTAGCTGTTCACCAGCACCACTTTCGGTACGCCGAGGGTGGCGACGGTCTGGAACACCCGGCGAAGCATTTTCGGGCGCGGCAGGGCGAGGATCAGGGTCAGCGGCAGTTTCGCCGGTGGCGCGCGATCCAGGCTGACCCGCAACTCGGCTTCCGTGGTATCCAGGCGCAATACCTCGGCGCTGCCCATCAGGCCGCCGATACGCCCGACCCGCAAGCTGTCGCCCACCGCCACGCGATGGACTTCCTGCATATGGGTCAGGCGCCGATCCCGCAGCACCACGAGGTCGGCCGCGATAAAGTCGGCCTCCTCCAGAAGCAGCAGGTTCACGTCAGCGGGGCTGGCGGCTGGGCGTCGTCGCGGTCGGCGGCCTCTTCGTCACTGCGTTTGCGGACCAGGCCACCGAACAGGATGCCGATCTCGAACAGCAGCCACATCGGCACCGCCAGCAGGGTCTGGGAGAACACGTCCGGCGGGGTCAGGATCATACCGACCACAAAGCAGCCGATGACCACGTAGGGACGGATTTTCTTCAGGTACTTGACGTCGACCACGCCTATCCATACCAGCAGCACCACCGCCACGGGGATTTCGAAGGCCACGCCGAAGGCGAAGAACAGCGTCATCACGAAGTCGAGGTAGCTGGTGATATCGGTCATCATTTCCACGCCGGCCGGGGTGGCGGCGGCGAAGAACTTGAAGATCAGCGGGAACACCAGGAAGTAGGCGAAGGCCATGCCGGTGTAGAACAGCAGGATGCTCGACACCAGCAGCGGCACGGCGATGCGTTTTTCATGCTTGTACAGGCCCGGTGCGATAAAGCCCCAGATCTGGTGCAGGATCACCGGGATGGCCAGGAACAGCGAGACCATCATGGTCAGTTTGAGCGGCGTCAGGAACGGCGACGACACGTCGGTGGCGATCATCGTCGCGCCCGCCGGCAGGTACTGGCGCAGCGGGATCGAGACGAAGGTGTAGATCTGCTGGGTAAAGGCGAACAGCCCGGCGAAGATCAGGAAGATCGCCGCGACACAGCGCAGCAGGCGGGTGCGCAACTCGGTGAGGTGCGAAACCAGCGGCATGTGCTGGTCGTTTTCCGGAATATCGCTCATGGGGCTCGCGGCGGCAATGTAGGGTCATGAGGCGCAGGCGCGGCGGCTGGCGTCGTGCTTGCGGGTTCTGTCAGGTGCGGCGCGGGCTCCACGGCACCGAGTACCGCTACCGGTTCGGCGGTGCTCGCCGGCGTCGGCGGGGTTTCCGTCGACACGGGTGGAGCGGTGTGGATCGTCTGCTCCACCACCGGCTCGGCCGGGGTGCTGGTGGCGATCGGCGAGAGGATCTTGCGAGCCTCCTGCTCCAGCGAGAGGATGTGCTCGTTGTGCAGTTGCCGACGGATCTCGTCGGCGCCGATCTCGCGTTCCACTTCCTGCTTGATCGCGTTGAAGCTGCGCTTCAACCGGCCGACCCACAGGCCTGCCGTGCGCGCGGCATGGGGCAGGCGCTCGGGGCCGAGCACCAACAGGGCCACCAGGCCCACGAGCAGCAGTTCACTGAAGCTGATACCGAACATTTGTCAGTACTCAAGAATTGTTGCGGGGCTCGTCAACTTTCTGCGCCTGCACATCGATGGTGTGCGGCGTGTTCTGCTGGGCGGTAGCCTGTGGCTGTACCGGTGGAGCCGGTTGCACGACAGGGGGGACCACCGGCTCGGCAGGCTTTTCTTCGTCGTTCATGGCCTTGCGAAAGCCCTTGATCGATTCGCCGACGTCGGTACCCAGGTTCTTCAGTTTCTTGGTGCCGAACACCAGCACGACGACAACCAGGATGACGATCCAGTGTTTCCAGTCAAAAATGCCCATGATGCTGCTCCTCTCGAAAGTTGTTAGGCGGACGGGCGCGAGGCCTTCTCGACGTGTCCGGACAGGCCGAAGCGGCGATCCAGTTCGTCCAGCACGGCCTGCGGATGCTGCCCCAGTTGGGCGAGCATGACCATACTGTGGAACCACAAATCGGCGGTTTCGTAGATGACGTCGCTGCAGTCGCCACTGATCGCGGCATCCTTTGCAGCAATAATAGTCTCGACCGACTCTTCGCCAACCTTTTCCAGGATCTTGTTCAGGCCTTTGTGATAGAGGCTGGCGACGTAGGAGCTGTCGGCGGCGGCGCCTTTGCGCTCTTCCAGCACTTGGGCCAGACGGGTCAGGGTGTCAGTCATGTTCAGTGTCCTGCCGAGTAGATGCTGTGCGGGTCCTTGAGGACCGGGTCGACGATCTTCCAGCCGCCGTTTTCATACACGCGGTAGAAGCAACTGTGCCGGCCTGTGTGGCAGGCGATATCACCGACCTGCTCGACCATCAGGATGATCGCGTCGGCGTCGCAATCCAGGCGCATTTCGTGCAGGTGCTGCACATGGCCCGACTCTTCGCCCTTGCGCCACAGCTTGCCACGGGAGCGTGACCAGTAAATGGCGCGGTTTTCGCTGGCGGTCAGTTGCAGCGCTTCGCGGTTCATCCAGGCCATCATCAGCACGCGCCCGGTCTTGTGATCCTGGGCAATGGCCGGCACCAGGCCGTCACTGTCCCATTTGATCTCGTCCAGCCAGTCTTTCATCTTCGACTCCGACAACCGGACACCACCCGCGTGGTGATGCCTCGGCGAATCAACAGTGTGCCAGCCCACGGCCCGACTGGCTATCGGCGCACGATCAGATACAAACCCACGGCAACCATGATACCCGCTGGCCAGTGGCCAAGCTCTTGTAACGGCCCGCCGGCGGCCAGTACCGCGCCGCCGCCGAGATGCGCGCAGCCGAGCAGGCGCAGGAGCCAGTCATCCTTGCGCCTGGTTTTCGGCTCGGGATTGCTGGCGTGGGGTTGGGCCATGCGTTCGAGCAGGTCGCGGGTCATATTGGCCAGGTGCGGCAACTGCTCGATCTGGCCGTGCAGGTTGCCGAGCAGGGTTCTCGGGCTGACACGCTCGCGCATCCAGCGTTCGAGGAACGGCTGGGCGGTGCTCCACAGGTCCAGGTCCGGGTACAGCTGGCGGCCCAGGCCTTCGATATTGAGCAGGGTTTTCTGCAATAACACCAACTGCGGCTGGACTTCCATATTGAAGCGCCGCGCGGTCTGGAACAGGCGCATCAGCACCTGGCCGAAGGAGATGTCCTTGAGCGGTTTTTCGAAGATCGGCTCGCAGACGGTGCGGATCGCCGCTTCGAACTCGTTGAGCTTGGTGTGCGCCGGCACCCAGCCCGAGTCGATGTGCAACTGGGCGACCCGGCGGTAGTCACGCTTGAAGAAGGCGAACAGGTTGCGGGCCAGGTAATCCTGGTCTTCCGGGGTCAGGCTGCCGACGATGCCGCAGTCGATGGCGATGTACTTCGGGCTCCACGGGTTCACGGTGCTGACGAAGATATTGCCGGGGTGCATGTCGGCATGGAAGAAGCTGTCGCGGAATACCTGGGTGAAGAAGATTTCCACGCCACGCTCGGCGAGCATTTTCATGTCGGTGCGCTGGTCGGCCAGGGTGGCCAGGTCGGTGACCTGGATGCCGTAGATGCGCTCCATCACCAGTACTTTCGGCCGGCACCAGTCCCAGTAGACCTGGGGCACGTACATCATCTCCGAACCTTCGAAGTTGCGCCGCAGCTGGCTGGCGTTGGCCGCCTCGCGCAGCAGGTCGAGTTCGTCGTAGATGGTCTTTTCGTAGTCGCTGACCACGTCCACCGGGTGCAGCAGGCGGGCATCGGCCGAGACCCGCTCGGCGGCCCGGGCGAGGAGGAACAGCCACGCCAGGTCCTGGGCGATGATCGGCTTGAGGCCGGGGCGGATGACCTTCACCACCACTTCCTCGCCGCTCTTGAGCTGGGCGGCATGCACTTGGGCTACCGAGGCCGAGGCCAATGGTTCGATATCGAAGCGGCTGAAGACTTCGCCGATCTTCTTGCCCAGTTGCGCCTCGATCAGCGTGACCGCGGTCTGCGAGTCGAACGGCGGCACGCGGTCCTGGAGCAGCATCAGCTCGTCGGCGATGTCCTCGGGCAGCAAGTCGCGGCGGGTCGAGAGGATCTGGCCGAACTTGATAAAGATCGGTCCCAGGTCCTGCAAGGCCAGGCGCAGGCGTGCGCCGCGACTCAGGTCCAGGGTCTTGCGCGGGAACCAGCGCCAGGGCAGGGCAAAGCGCAGCGCCAGGAGGAACCAGGGCAGGGGCAATTCGAACAGCAGGTCATCGAGACGGTAACGGATCACGACGCGCTGGATGCGCAACAGACGGCGGACGGCAAGCAGCTTCATGCGTTATCGCTGGATTTGAGGGATCGGGAAAGGCGCTCGACACGCGCCTCGAGACGTTCCAGGTCGAGCTTTACCCGGTCCAGTTCGGCGAAGCGCGCTTCGGCCTCATGGGTGCCGACCAGGGCACGGGACTCTTCACTGAGGTATTCGGCGAGGTTCTGCTTCAGGCTGACAAAGCCCTGCTTGTACCAGCCGGCGCGGCTGCGCAGGTGACCGCTGAGCAGGGGCGTGGCGATCGGCCCGAGCCAGCGCGAGAGTTCGTACTCCCAGTCCAGCTCCAGGTCCTGGAGCACGCCGGCCAGGTCCAGCAGCACCGCGCTGTCGCCTTCCAGGTCGACCTCGGGGCTGTGGAGCGCGGCGGTCTTGTCGCGGCTCAGGGCCAGGTTCACTAGGCTCGAAGCCGGGGCGCGGAGAATGCAGTCGGCCTCGGCGGCCCAGTGCGCGGCCAGCAGCAGGCCTTCGTCGCTGGGCAGGATGAACAGCTTCAGGGCCGGGCTGGCGCAGTCGACTTCGATGACTTTGCCGGTCAGGTGGCCCAGGCGGCTCAAGGCCGTGCTGTCGAGGCGCAACACACGGTTGAGACCGTGTTCGACGCCGGCGAGAAGGCCGCTTAGGATCATCAGGGCTTGATGCCGCGATGCAGGGCGACGATGCCCGCGGTCATGTTGTGGTAGGTCACGCGGTCGAAACCGGCTTCCACCATCATCGACTTCAGGGTTTCCTGGTTCGGGTGCATGCGGATCGATTCGGCCAGGTAGCGATAGCTTTCCGAGTCGTTGGTGATCAGCTTGCCGGCCAGGGGCATGAAGGCGAACGAATAGGCGTCGTAGACCTTGGACATCAGCGCGTTGGTCGGCTTGGAGAACTCCAGCACCAGCAGGCGGCCCCCGGGCTTGAGGACTCGCAGCATGGAGCGCAGGGCGTCTTCCTTGTGGGTGACGTTGCGCAGGCCGAAGGCGATGGTCACGCAGTCGAAATGGTTGTCCGGGAACGGCAGTTTTTCCGCGTCGGCCTGGACGAACTCGACATTGCCGGCCACGCCCAGGTCCAGCAGGCGATCACGGCCGACCTTGAGCATGGAGGCGTTGATGTCGGCCAATACCACCTGGCCGGTGGGGCCCACCAGGTGCGAGAACTTGCGCGCCAGGTCGCCGGTGCCGCCGGCGATATCCAGCACCCGGTTACCCGTGCGCACGCCGGACAGCTCGATGGTGAAGCGCTTCCAGAGGCGATGCATGCCACCGGACAGCACGTCGTTCATCAGGTCGTACTTGGCGGCCACGGAGTGGAACACCTCGGCGACCTTCTCGGCCTTTTGGCTTTCCGGTACGTTCTTGAAGCCGAAGTGCGTGGTGGGTTCGGCATCGCTGCCTTTGCGCTGATCAGTCATGTCGCTGTCACCAGAAGAGAATGCGGGCATTCTAATCCCGGTGGCCGGCTTTGTCTTGGCAAGGGTGCATGTAAGATAGGCAACCGCCGGGACGTTTTGACGCATTCAGGGTCAGGAATCACCGGGCAAGTCCCGATAGAGCAGGAGTCATTCGATGGCCCGTATTAGTGTTGAACGCGCCCATGGCCTGGGCAAGGCCGGTGCACGCGAGAAGGCCGACCAACTGGCGCAGAAGCTGGCCGGGCAGTATGGCCTGGAGCCGCAGTGGTCCGGCGATACCCTCAACCTCAAGCGTTCCGGGGTCAAAGGCGCGGTGCATGTGAGTGAAGAAACGATCCGCGTCGAGGTCGAGCTGGGCCTGTTGATGTCGGCCATGAGCGGCACCATCAAGGCCGAGATCGAAAAGGCCCTGGACAAGGCGCTGGTCTGACCACCTGTGCTGCGCCCTGGCAGAGGGGCGCTTTTGTGGGAGCGGTGCTTGTCGATCGCCGCACCACCGTGAGGTCTATAGCGGCTTCAAGGGCCTCTTCGCGGGCAAGCTCCGCTCCCACAACAAGCACCACTCCGACACCGGGCCGGCCTTTAGGGTGCCCATTCTAATTTTTGTCATTACTTTGTGCATAAGCCCCCATTCCGGTGGGCAGATCCTCCAACCCTTCACGTGTGAGGTGCACCATGGCCAAAGTAAGTCTGAAGAAAAAATCCGACGGTCAGCCAACCGCCCTGGCTGAGGTGAAAGTGTATGCCCGCAAGATCTGGCTGGCGGGTCTGGGCGCTTATACCAAGGTCGGCCGCGAAGGCAGCGAGTACTTCAAGGAACTCGTGGAAGCTGGTCAAGACGTTGAAAAAGAAGGCAAAAAACTGATTGGCGCGCAGCGTGAAGCGGCCAACAGCCAGATCGATAACGTTAAGAGCGAAGTCACCAGCCTCAAGGGCAAGGTGGAAGTGCAACTGGACAAGGTCGAGAAGGCCTTTGACAACCGTGTCGCCAGTGCCTTGAATCGCATCGGGATTCCGTCTAAACATGATGTGGAGACACTCTCTGCTAAGCTCGATGAGCTGACGGCATTGCTCGAACGTGTCGCGCGTAAACATTAAGGAGAACGGGATGGCTGGCAAAAAGAATACCGAGAAAGAAAGCAGCTCGTGGATCGGGAAGGTTGAGGAGTACTCCCGCAAAATCTGGCTTGCTGGTTTAGGCGTGTACTCGAAGATCGATACCGACGGCAGCAAACTCTTCGAGACCCTGGTGAAAGACGGCGAGAAGGCCGAGAAACTCACCAAGACCGCCGTCGACAAGAAAGTCGACGCGGCCAAGGACTCCGCCAGTTCGGCCAAGTCGCGCATCGCAGGGGTCAAGGACCGTGCGCTGGGCAAGTGGGACGAGTTGGAAGGGGCTTTCGACAAGCGCTTGAACAGCGCCATTTCGCGCCTGGGCGTACCGAGCCGCAATGAAGTGAAAGCGCTGCACAGCAAGGTCGATACCTTGACCAAGCAGATCGAGGCGCTCACCGGTCACTCGGTGCCCAAGGCCTCGGCGGGGACCGCAGCGGCCAAGCCGGCGGCGAAAGCGGCAGCCAAGCCTCTGGTTAAAGCGGCGGCCAAACCTGCCGCCAAGCCTGCCGCCAAGCCTGCGGCGAAAACCGCGGCGGCCAAGCCGGCGGCAAAAGCAGTTGCCAAGCCGGCAGCGAAACCTGCCGCCAAACCGGCAGCAGCGGCGAAACCGGCGGCCAAGCCTGTGGCAGCCAAACCGGCCGCGAAACCTGCGGCCAAACCGGCAGCGGCGAAAAAGCCTGCTGCCGCGAAGCCGGCTCCTGCTGCGGCAGCCAAGCCTGCCGTGGCTCCGGTATCGGCGGCCAACTCGGCCGCTCCGGCGCCGGCATCCGCTCCAGCGGCTACGCCAGCAGCACCGACGCCTGCTTCTCAAGCCTGAGTCGTCGCCCGCTGAATGAAAACGCCCGGCCTGTGAAGGTCGGGCGTTTTTGTGTGGGGCTGTCGAGCACCGCTCTTGTAGGAGTCGGCTTGCTGGCGATGGGGTCCGAAAGTCTTGCATCGCCCTGAGGGACGCCTTCGCGGGCAAGCCCTGCTCCTGCAGTCCTCTGTCGTACACAAAATCAGCGAACGACGAAGTACTGCAGGAGCGGCCGGTCGACGCTCGATTGCCCGCGAAGAGGCCAGCACTGGCGCTACAGAAGATAACGTTAGTCGTGATCTTCGAGATAACGCAACGCCATCTGCTCCGTCACCAACCGCGACGAGGGCAGCAGATGCGGGGCCACCAGCATCATGATCTGGTACACCACCAGCCGCACTTCACCCTCCCGCCCAAGAATCCGCTGGTAATCCAGGGAAAACAGCAGCGTCAGGGTAATCTGCTCCACCAACTGCCCAAGGGCCTGGGTTTCACTCAGCAGCATGCCCTGCGCCTTCAGTCGCGCCAGCAACGACGCCAACGTCCGCTTGAGGGCATTGAGCAGGTTGCGAATGCCCTTGGCCAGCTTGGGCAAGCGCCCGGACAGATTGGACAGGTCCTGGAACAGAAAACGGTAATGGGCCAGTCGCTCGACGATCAGATGCAGGAAGAACCAGTAATCCTCGGGCGCCAGCCGCGCGTCGGCAGGCGGGTCGAGCAAGGGTGCCAGCTCGGCCTGGAAACGCTCGAACAAGCCCAGCACCAGCGGCTCCTTGCCATGGAAATGGTAGTAGAGGTTGCCCGGGCTGATCCCCATTTCATTGGCCACCTCCATGGTCGAAACGTTGGGCTCGCCTTTCTGGTTGAACAGTTGCAGGGCGCATTCAAGGATCCGGTCGCGGGTTTTCATCCAGTCTTCTTAGGTCGTTCCGACCGTTCGCCACGGCTGTGGGGCAGCCGTGGCCGGTAATCGTCAACGCACTCGCACATAGGTGCCGGGTGCCGCTTCCATGGGTGGGTAATTGGCGTTGCCCAAGGTCATCTGGGTTTCACGTTGGGCTCCCGAACGCTCCTGGATCCAGCTCAGCCATTGGGTCCACCAGCTGCCTTCGACCTGTTTGCCGTCGTAGTACCAGGCCCGCGGATCACTGCTCAGCCGGGGGTTGTCGACGTAGTTGGCCTTGGGGTTGCTCGGCGGGTTGAGGATGCTCTGGATATGCCCGCTGTTGGACAGCACGAACCGGCGATCGCCCCCCAGCAGCAGGGTCGAGCGATACACCGCGTCCCAGGGCGTGATGTGGTCGTTGATACCCCCGACGCTGAAGCTGTCGACCGTGACTTTTTGCAGGTCGATGGGCGTGCCGCAGACTTCCAGGCCGCCCGGATGGCTCAGCGGGTTGTGCTTGAAGAAGTCCAGCAGGTCGCCGTGAAAGGCCGCCGGCAGGCGGGTGTTGTCGTTGTTCCAGTAGAGAATGTCGAACGCCGGCGGTTCCTTGCCCAGCAGGTAGTTGTTGACCCAGTAGTTCCAGATCAGGTCGTTGGGCCGCATCCAGGCGAAGACTTTCGCCATGTCGCGGCCGTCGAGTACACCTTGCTGGTAAGAACGGCGCTTGGCGGCTTCCAGGGTCTGCTCATCGGCGAACAGCATGGCCGGGCTGTCCAGTTGGCTGTCGAGCAGGCTGACCAGGTAGGTGGCGCTGGATACCCGGCGCAGTTGTCGTTTGGCCAACAGGTGGCCCTGCAGAGCGGCGATGGTCAGGCCGCCGGCACAGGCACCCATCAGGTTGACCTCGCGGCTGGCGGTGATCGCCCGGCACACGTTCAGCGCTTCTTCCAGCGCTTCGACATAGCTGGACAGGCCCCATTCGCGATGACGCACATCCGGGTTGCGCCAGCTGACGATAAACACCTGCAGGCCGTTCTTCAGCGCGTACTGGACGAAGCTGTTGGATGGGCTGAGGTCGAAAATGTAGTACTTGTTGATCTGCGGCGGGACGATCAACAGCGGCTTGGCGTACTGTTTTTCGCTCATGGGCTTGTACTGGATCAGTTCCAGTTGCTCGTTGCGAAACACCACCGAGCCGGGGGTGGTGGCCACGGTCTTGCCGACTTCGAACGAGTGCTTGGTGACCTGGCTGGGCAAGCCGTTGTTGTGCAGCAGGTCATCCACCAGGTGGCTGATGCCGCGCACGATGCTGTTGCCGCCGGAGTTGAAGACTTCCTTGACCGCCAGCGGATTGAGCAGGGTATTGGACGGCGCCATGGCGTCGTTGAGCAGGGCGAAGACAAAGTGCGCGCGGGCGCGGTCATCGTCGCTCATCCGGCTCTCGTCGATCCAGTGCTTGACCTGTTTCTGCCAGGCCAGATAGGCCTGCAGGCTGCGGCGGTAGAACGGGTTCAGGCTCCAGGCCGGGTCGGCGAAGCGCGGGTCATGGGGGTTGGGCTTGTACGGTGTGTCACCGAGCAGCACCTTGCCCAGTTGTCCGCCCAGGGCCAGGGCATGCCGGGCGGTATGGATCGGGTTGCGCAGGCCGTGGGCGGCCACGCTGCGCAGGGTGGAAAACAGATCCCGGCCGCGCAGACCGGTAATCGCACTCTGTGCGTTGATGAACGCGGCGGGTGTGGGCATCGAGCCCGTCGCTGGTTTGTCTCGCATGAGTCAACACTCCTTCGTCATCAAGCTATCAACCAACACAGGGGACCGCGACGGACGGGGGCGTCGGTCGCTGACCTTGTGCGCCGCACGGACGTCCTGCCCGTGTGCGCTTACTACCAGGGAATACTCCTAGGTGCTTTTCAAAGGCGCCGGTTGTGGATGCATCACCGCCCGTTGGCGTTCTTCCTGGAGGAATTTCATGATGATCGGCGCGACGGCCTCGGCCCGGGTGATCAGGAATAAATGACCGTCGTCGATTATGTGTAGCTGGGCATTGGGGATTCGCCAAGCCAGCAGGCGCATATTGATCAGTGGAATCAGCGGATCGTCATCACCGGCCAGCACCAGGGTCGGCTGGCGGATCCTGTGCAGCCAGTGGATGCTGGTCCAGCCGAGGCCCGCAAACAGTTGCCAGTAGTAACCGAGCTTGCCGGCGGAGCGGACCTTGGCGGCATGCTCGGCGGCCAGGTGCGGGTCGCGGCGAAAGGCGCCGCCGTAGATGGTCGGGGCAATGCGGATCACGTGGGACGGCTGGATATAGCGCCGTGGACTGGCCATGTTCCACAACACCTTGGGCTTGCCCGGAACCATCACCGCACCGGCGGCGGTGGCGGCGAGGATCAGCTTCTTGCAGCGTTCCGGGTAGTCATGGGCGAATTGTTGCGCCAGGGCGCCGCCCCAGGACACGCCCACCGCGTTGACCTGGCCGTAATCCAGGTAGTCGAGCATGCGCGCGGTGAGCTTGGCCAGGCCGGGGAAGCGATAGGGCCGCTTGGGGGTCGACGAGCCGCCGACGCCGGGGACGTCGAAGGCGATGACTTCCAGGTCCGGGTCCAGGGCATGGACGAACGGAAACACCAGCTCCAGGTTGGCGCCGATGCCGTTGAAAATCAGCAAGGGCGTCATATGAGGCTTGCCGGGGCGAACCGCGGTGCGGATGGTCTGGCCATCCAGATCGATAGTTCGGAAGATAAACGGTTGCGGCATGCTCGAAGCCCTGTGGTTAAAACCTGTTTGCAGCCCCGGCTCCGTAGGAGCGAGCTTGCTCGCGGTGGTTGCCGGGACGCTGCGGGGTGTCAGGTTTCCCGCATTATCGTTGGCCTCCATCGCGAGCAAGCTCGCTCCTACAGGGTGAGGGCTGTTCTAGCGCTCGTGCACATAGGTGCCCGGTGCCGCCTCGCCGGCCGGGTAGGCCTTGCTGCCCAGGCTGGTCGGTGATTTCTTCAGTTTGCCCGAGCGCTCGGCCTGCCACGCTTGCCAGTGCAGCCACCACGAATCGGTGTGTTTGGTAGAGTTTTCCTGCCAGTCGTCGGCCTTGGCCGGCATCTCGGTGTTGGTCATGTAGCGGGATTTCGGGTTGCCCGGCGGGTTCAGGATGCTCTGGATATGGCCGCTGCTGGACAGCACGAACTCGACCTTGCCGCCGAACAGCTGCGCCGACTTGTAGCAGGACTTCCAGGGCGTGATGTGATCGTTGGTGCCGGCCAGGGCAAAGATATCGGCGTCGACCTTCTTCAGGTCGATCGGCGTACCGCACACTTCGAGGGCATTGGGGCGTATCAGTGGGTTGTTCTTGAACATCTCGATCAGGTCGCCGTGGAAGGCGGCCGGCAGGCGCGTGGTGTCGTTGTTCCAGAAAAGGATATCGAACACCGGCGGCTCGTTGCCCAGCAGGTAGTTGTTGACCCAGTAGTTCCAGATCAGGTCGTTGGGGCGCATCCAGGCGAAGACCTTGGCCATGTCGCTGCCTTCCAGCACGCCGGCCTGGTAGGAGTGGCGCTTGGCGGCTTCGAGGGTCTGTTCGTCGACGAACAGCGCGACCTGGGTGTCGAGGGTGGTGTCGAGCACGCTGACCAGCAGGGTCAGGGCGTTGACCTTCTTCTCGCCGAGGGCGGCGTAGTGGCCGAGCAGGGCGGTGCAGGTGATGCCGCCGGAGCAGGCCCCGAGCATGTTCACGTCCTTGCTGCCAGTGATGGCGGTGACCACGTCGACGGCTTCTTTCAGGGCGTCGATATAGGTCGACAGGCCCCACTCGCGCTGCGCCTTGGTCGGGTTGCGCCAGCTGACGATAAAGGTCTGCACGTGGCTGCGCAGGCAGAAACGCGCCAGGCTCTTGTCGGGGCTCAGGTCAAACACATAGAACTTGTTGATCTGCGGCGGCACCACCAGCAGCGGCCGCTCATGCACCTGCTCGGTGACGGGGCTGTACTGGATCAGCTCCAGCACATCGTTGCGAAACACCACCGCGCCTTCGGTGGTGCCCAGGCTCTTGCCGACCTCGAAGGCGCCCATGTTCACCTGGCTGGGCATGCCGCCGTTGTGCACCAGGTCCTTGGCCAGGTTCGAGAGGCCGTCGAGCAGGCTCTTGCCGCCGGTTTCGAAGAAGCGCTTGACCGCCGCCGGGTTGGCTGCGGTGTTGGTCGGGGCCATGGCCTCGGTCATCAGGTTGATGACGAAGTGGCCGCGACTGATGTCCTGTGGCGACAGCGAACTCTCGTCGATCCAGGCATGGAGCTCCTTGCGCCAGGCCAGGTAGGTTTGCAGGTAACGCCGGTACAGCGGGTTCTGGCTCCAGGCCGGGTCGTTGAAACGACGGTCATCGCTTTCCGGCTGCAGGCCGGACTTGCCCAGCAGCACGTTCTTCAATTCGACGCCGAAATGGGCGACATGCTTGACGCTGTGGATGGGTTGTTTGATGGCTTGGGTCAATACCATTCGTGCAGAAGTAAGAAGATCCTTTCTACGCAAGCCGACGACGGGGTTCAGGCCCAGGGTGTTTTCCGAGGCTTGCCGCTGCAGGTCATCGTTGTTCTTGTTACTCATCTACGACGCTCCATTGTCCTGAGACGAGTACCGGGTACAGCTGTGCAAATGGCACAGCGAATGCCAAGTACTACTGCTCGGGTGACCGTTGATTGCACATCGTTAAATGCACGGAACTTGCCAGCTCCATTGGTTACCCGAGTTTGATTTTTTTCGCAAGCGGGCCAATCGTTAGCCACGCCGTGGGGGATTGAATCAGATGTGATTAGAAAATGCCCCCCAAAACGACCAGAGGTCCGGATTAGAGCATCAGCCTGACGACGGACTCGGACGGGTCGCGGGATTTTCCGGCGGCTTTGAGTTCGGCAAGATAATCGGCCCACAAGTCATCCTGGCGACGGGCGAGCTCGTAGAGGTAGTCCCAGGTGAACAGTCCGCTGTCATGACCGTCGTCGAAGGTCAATTTCAGTGCGTACTGGCCGGCGGGTTCGAGTTGGCTCAAACCGACGTTGAGCTTGCCGAACTGGAGGATGGGCTTGCCGTGGCCCTGGACCTCGGCCGAAGGCGAGTGCACCCGCAGGAATTCGGCGCTCAGGTGGTATTCCTCGTCCGGACCGTATTTGAGGGTCAGGGTTTTCGAGGCTTTGTGCAGGTTGATGGCGGTGGGGAGTCGGGTGGTCATGGGAAGCCTGCGATCCGTCTGTGTAAGCGAATCCTGTAGGAGCAGGGCTTGCCCGCGAAGGGGGCCTTGAGGGCGCCAAAAGCTTCGCGGGCAAGCCCTGCTCCTACAGGGGCGCGATGTGCTCCTTAGAGGATATACCGCGACAGGTCTTCGTTCTTCGCCAATTCACCCAGGTGGCTGTTGACGTACTCGGCGTCGATGCGGATCGGCTCTTCGCTGTGGGTGCTGGCCAGGTCGCCGGCGCTGAACGAGACTTCCTCCAGCAGGCGCTCGAGCAGCGTGTGCAGGCGACGGGCACCGATGTTCTCGGTCTTCTCGTTGACCTGCCAGGCGATTTCCGCCAGGCGCTTGATGCCGTCCGGCATGAACTCGATGGTCAGCCCTTCGGTTTTCAGCAGTTCACGGTACTGCTCGGTCAGCGAGGCATGGGGTTCGCTGAGGATGCGCTCGAAGTCTTCCGGGCTCAGGGCCTTGAGTTCGACACGGATCGGCAGGCGGCCTTGCAGCTCGGGCACCAGGTCGCTCGGCTTGCTCAGGTGGAACGCGCCGGAGGCGATAAACAGGATATGGTCGGTCTTGACCATGCCCAGCTTGGTGTTCACCGTGCAGCCTTCGATCAGCGGCAGCAGGTCGCGCTGTACGCCTTCACGGGATACGTCGGCACCGCCGACATTGCCGCGCTTGGCGACCTTGTCGATTTCGTCGATAAACACGATACCGTGCTGTTCCACCGCTTCCAGGGCCTTGGCCTTCAACTCCTCGTCGTTGACCAGGCGCCCGGCTTCTTCGTCACGGACCAGCTTGAGCGCGTCCTTGACCTTGAGCTTGCGGCTCTTGCGCTTGCCCTTGCCCATGTTGGCGAACAGGTTCTGCAACTGGTTGGTCATTTCTTCCATGCCTGGCGGCGTGGCGATCTCGACGCCGAACGACTCGGCCA
The DNA here is from genome assembly GCF_023242525.1 of Pseudomonas sp. MWU12-2319. Classification (NCBI taxonomy): domain Bacteria; kingdom Pseudomonadati; phylum Pseudomonadota; class Gammaproteobacteria; order Pseudomonadales; family Pseudomonadaceae; genus Pseudomonas; species Pseudomonas sp. MWU12-2319. The sequence goes on along the minus strand of NZ_JALJES010000003.1, from coordinate 352,714 downwards.
CTTCGATTTCGATTTCCTTGTCATCCAGCTGGCCTTCGCGCAGGCGCTTGCGGAACAGCTGGCGGGTGTTGGAGTCCTGGGCCGGGGCGGCATCTTCGTTGAAACCCATGCGTGCCGGTGGCAGCAGGGCGTCGAGGATACGTTCCTCGGCGGCGTCTTCGGCACGATGGCGGACCTTGACCAGCTCCTGCTCGCGCAGCAGCTTGATCGCGGCGTCGGCCAGGTCACGGATGATCGATTCGACGTCACGGCCGACATAGCCGACTTCGGTGAACTTGGTCGCTTCGACCTTGATGAACGGGGCGTTGGCCAGTTTGGCCAGGCGCCGGGCGATTTCGGTCTTGCCGACACCGGTCGGACCGATCATCAGGATGTTCTTGGGGGTCACCTCGACGCGCAGCTCCTCGGGGAGCTGCATCCGCCGCCAGCGGTTGCGCAGGGCAATGGCGACGGCGCGCTTGGCATCGTCCTGGCCAATGATATGGCGATTGAGTTCGTGGACGATTTCGCGGGGGGTCATGGACATAATATGTGGGTCCTCAAGCGGGAACGGGCAGCCGGACAGGCTGGTTATTCCGCGAGGTCCTGCTCCTCGATGGTGACGTTGTGATTGGTGAAGACGCAGATGTCAGCGGCGATACCCAGGGCGGCTTCGACGATTTCCCGGGCCGACAGATCGGTTTTCTTCAACAGTGCGCTGGCCGCGGCCTGGGCGTAGCCACCACCGGAGCCCATGGCGATCAGGCCGTTTTCCGGTTCAACGACGTCGCCGTTGCCGGTGATGATCAGTGAAGCATCTTTGTTGGCGACCGCCAGCATGGCTTCCAGGCGACTCAGGGAGCGGTCGGTACGCCACTCCTTGGCCAATTCGACAGCGGCGCGGACCAGATGACCCTGGTGTTTTTCCAACTGGCCTTCGAAACGCTCGAACAGGGTGAAGGCGTCGGCGGTGGCACCGGCGAAACCGGCGATGACTTCGCCGTGGTAGAGGCGCCGGACTTTTTTCGCGTTGCCCTTCATGACGGTGTTGCCGAGGGAAACCTGGCCGTCGCCGCCCATGACGACTTTGCCGTGGCGACGAACTGAAACGATGGTGGTCAAGGGAGAATCTCCACGCAGCGGGGCGAAAATGCCTGATGGAAACTCATATGGGGGTGGTGGTGGGTTTTTCAACCGTGGGCGGGATGAGGGGATGAGTGGTGTAGGCGGGCGAGGTTTGTTTTGTCTGAACGATTGCTATCGCCAGCAAGCCAGCTCCTACAGTTCCGTGTCGTATATGAGGCTTATGTACGCCACAAAATTGTAGGAGCAGAGCTTGCTCGCGAAGGGGCCCTCAAGACCGCCAAAAGCTTCGCGGCGATCCGACAAGCAACGCTCCCACAGGCTTGGCGCCCGTCAGCGACTCTGGCGCTGTTGCAGCAGCAGATTGTTGAAACCGCTGCCGGCCAGTTGTTTCTGTGCCTTGGTCAGTTGTTCGCGATTGCTGAACGGTCCGACCAATACCCGGTACCAGGTCTCGTCCTTCACAGTCCCGGACTCCACCGCTACGGCCTGCCCGAGCAGGATGATCTGCGCCCGGACCTTGTCCGCATCGGCTTCCTTGCGGAACGAGCCGGCCTGCAGGAAGAACTGCGTCACCGCTGCCGGCTTGGCCACGGCCACGGGCGGCGGCGGTGGAGGGGTAATCCCGGACAGCGCGGCCTGGGCCCGCGCGGTATCGATCTTCGCCGCTTCGGCCGGGGTCACCGGGGTGGTTGGCGTCGGCACGGTCTGCGGCGTCGGCAGGGTTTTCTCCGGCACGGCTTCCGGCGGCACGATGACTTCCGATTCCGGCAGCAAGGTGTAGAAGTCGTACTTGGGCTTGACCGGCTGGGTCGGGCTCGGTGGAGTCTTGTTGGCTTCGGCGATCTTGCTCGCCTTCAGCTGTTCCTGCTTGACCCGCTTGATGTCATCGCCCTTGCCCGGCTCCAGCTTCATCAGGAACACGATAAACGCGCCCACGCCGAGGCCGATCGCCAGCCACAACCAGCCCGGGATCGGCTTTTTCGCAGGAGCTTGGTAACGGCTGGCGCCACGTTTGGGTGCTGGGGTTTTCTTGGCAGCCAACTTACATACGCTCCAGGGTTTCCAGACCCAGCAACTCCAGGCCTTGCTTGAGGGTGCGACCGGTCAGCGCGGCGAGGCGCAGGCGGCTCTGTTTCTGTTCGGCGGTATCGGCGGACAGGATCGGGCAGTTCTCGTAGAAGCTGGAGAACAGCCCGGCGACATCGTACAGGTAGGTGCACAGCACGTGCGGCGTGCCTTTCTCGGCAACGCTGCCGAGCACTTCGCCGAACTGCGCCAGTTTGGCGGCCAGTTCGTGCTCGTGGGGCGCTTCAAGGACGATCTGCCCTTCAACCTGGCTGAAATCCGTGCCCAGTTTGCGGAATACACCGGCCACGCGGGTGTAGGCGTACAGCAGGTACGGCGCGGTGTTGCCTTCGAAGTTGAGCATCAGCTCGAAGTTGAAGCTGTAGTCGCTGGCGCGGTGCTTGGACAGGTCGGCGTACTTGACCGCGCCGATGCCCACCACGCGGGCGATGGTGCGCAGTTCGTCTTCGGCCAGCTCCGGGTTCTTTTCCTTGACCAGCAGGTAGGCGCGGTCCATGGCTTCGGTCAGCAGGTCGATCAGCTTCACGGTGCCGCCGTCGCGGGTCTTGAACGGGCGGCCGTCGGCGCCGTTCATGGTACCGAAGCCCATGTGCTCCATGTCCATCGGGTGGCCGACGAAGCCGGCCTTGCGTGCCACCGCGAACACCTGCTGGAAGTGCAAGGCCTGGCGCTGGTCGACGAAATACAGCGCGCGATCGGCTTTCAGCACATTGCTGCGGTAGCGCACGGCGGCCAGGTCGGTGGTGGCATACAGATAGCCACCATCGGCCTTGACGATGATCACTGGCAGCGGTTCGCCTTCGGCGTTCTTGAACTCGTCGAGGAACACGCACTGGGCGCCGTTGCTCTCGACCAGCATGCCCTTGGCCCTGAGGTCGTTGACCACGTTGATCAGGTCGTCGTTGTAGGCGCTTTCGCCCATCACGTCGGCCATGGTCAGTTTGACGTTCAGCAGTTCGTAGATCTTCTGGCAGTGGGACAGCGAGATGTCCTTGAAGCGGGTCCACAGCGCCAGGCAATCCGGGTCGCCGGCTTGCAATTTGACCACCAGGCCGCGGGCGCGGTCGGCGAACTCCGGGGATTCGTCGAAGCGTTTCTTGGCCGCGCGGTAGAAGTTTTCCAGGTCCGAGAGTTCGTCGCTGGTAATCGGGTTTTCCTGCAGGTAGGCCATCAGCATGCCGAACTGGGTGCCCCAGTCGCCGACGTGGTTCTGGCGGATCACGGTGTCACCGAGGAACTCGAGGACGCGCGCCACGCCGTCGCCGATGATGGTCGAACGCAGGTGGCCGACGTGCATTTCCTTGGCCAGGTTGGGGGCCGAGAGGTCGACCACTACCCGTTGCGCCGGGCCTGCCTTGTGCACGCCGATGCTGGCGTCGGCCAGGGCGGCGTCGAGGCGCGCGGCCAGGGCCTGGGTGTTCTGGAAGAAGTTGATAAAGCCGGGGCCGGCGATCTCGGCCTTGCTCACGCTGTCGGCGACGGGCAGGGCGGCGATGATTTTTTCCGCCAGGTCGCGGGGTTTGAGACCGGCCGGCTTGGCCAGCATCATCGCGATATTGCTGGCGAAGTCGCCGTGGGTCTTGTCCCGGGTGTTTTCCACCTGGATCGCCGGCGTCAGCCCTTCAGGCAACACACCTTCGGTGACGAGTTGGGTGATGGCTTGTTGGATCAGCTGGCGAATGGTGTCTTTCATGGTCTTCTCTTTCGACCGCATGCGCGGCGGCGCTTCGATGCGCAGGTGGAAAAACTGGGCATTATCCGTTGCCGGGACGAGCTTGCCAACCGGTTACGGACTTGTGGCGTCTGGGCGGGCCTATTCGCGGGCAAGCTCCGCTCCCACAGGTTCTCGGTTGTACGCAAGGTTGCGGTATGGCTCGGACATTATGGGACTGATGCCACAAGTCCCGAGTCGTTTACAGTATTTGCATACAACTCGGACCTGTGGGAGCGGAGCTTGCCCGCGAAGGGGCCGGTCCGATCAATACAAATCCACCGGATCGACATCCAACGACCAGCGCACCTGCCGCCCGCTGGGCATTTGCTCCAACACCAGCAACCAACTGCTCAACAATCGGTGCAGCGAGGCCCGGCCATTGGCCTGCAACAACAACTGCGCCCGATAACGTCCGGCCCGGCGCTCCATGGGCGCCGGCACCGGCCCCAGCAGTTCGATGCCGCCCAGGTTCATCTCGGCCAGCAAACGCTCGGCCTCGCTGCAGGCTTCATCGAGAAAGCTCTCGGCCTGCCCCGGCTTATGGGCTTCGGCCCGCAGCAGGGCCAGGTGTGCGAACGGCGGCAAGCCAGCCGCCCGACGCTCGCTCAAAGCCTGTTCGGCAAAAGCGAAATAACCCTGCTCGGTCAGCTGAATCAACAGTGGATGGTCCGCCAGGTGCGTCTGGATAATCACCTTGCCCGGCTCTTCCGCCCGCCCGGCCCGGCCCGCCACCTGGACGATCAACTGGGCCATGCGCTCGCTGGCGCGGAAGTCGCCGGAGAACAGGCCGCCGTCGGCATCGAGGATCGACACCAGGGTCACCCGGGGAAAGTGATGGCCTTTTGCAAGCATTTGCGTGCCCACCAGGATGCACGGCTGGCCTTTCTGGATAGTAGCGAACAGCTGGTTCATCGCGTCCTTGCGCGAGGTACTGTCGCGGTCGACCCGCAGCACCGGGTAATCGGGAAACAGGATGCCCAGGCGCTCCTCGGCGCGCTCGGTCCCGGCACCCACCGGGCGCAGGTCGACCTTGCCGCACTGCGGGCAATTGCGCGGTACCCGCTCGACATAACCACAGTGATGGCAGCGCAGCTCGCCGGAGCGCTGGTGTACGGTCATGCGTGCATCGCAGCGCGAGCATTCGGACATCCAGCCGCAGTCGTGGCACAGCAGTGTCGGCGCAAAGCCGCGGCGATTGAGGAACACCAACACCTGCTGGCCGGCGGCGAGGGTCTGGCCGATGGCCTGCTGCATCGGTCCGGAAATGCCGCTGTCCAGGGGGCGACTTTTCACGTCCAGGCGCAGGAAGCGCGGCTGCTTGGCCCCGCCGGCGCGCTCGTTCAGGCGTAGCAGGCCATAACGACCGGTGTAGGCGTTGTGCAGGCTTTCCAGGGACGGCGTGGCCGAGCCCAGTACGATCGGGATATTTTCCTGGCGCGCGCGCACCAGCGCCAGGTCGCGGGCGTGATAGCGCAGGCCTTCCTGCTGTTTATAGGAACCGTCGTGCTCTTCGTCAATGATGATCAGCCCGGGTTTTTTCATCGGGGTGAACAGCGCCGAGCGCGTGCCGATAATGATGTCGGCTTCGCCGTCGCGGGCGGCGAGCCAGGCGTCCAGGCGCTCGCGGTCGTTCACCGCCGAGTGCAGCAGGGCGATGCGGGCATTGAAGCGTTGCTCGAAACGCGCCAGGGTCTGCGGCCCCAGGTTGATTTCCGGGATCAGCACCAGCGCCTGCTTGCCGGCTTCCAGGGTCTCGCGGATCAGTTGCAGATAGACTTCGGTCTTGCCGCTGCCGGTGACCCCGGCCAACAGGAAGGCATGAAAACTGTCGAACCCGGCGCGGATCGCTTCGCAGGCGGCGCGTTGTTCGCTGTTGAGCGGCAGCTCCGGTTGCGCCAGCCAGTGTTCGTGACGCTCGCTCGGCGCATGGCGACGAACCTCCACCCGCACCAGGTCCTTGGCCAGCAGCAGGTCGAGGCTGTCCTTGCTCAGCATCAGCTTGCTCAGCAGCTGATGGGCCACGCCGTGGGGATGCTGTGCCAGTGTCGCCAGGGCTTCGCGCTGGCGCGGGGCGCGGGCGATGCGCGGATCGTCGAGGCGGGCGCCGGGGACCATCGACCAGAAGCGGTCCTGGCGCGCTTCGGCCGGCTCGCCCTGGCGCAGCAGCACCGGCAGCGCCCAGCTCAGGGTGTCGCCGAGGCTGTGCTGATAATACTGGGCGGTCCACAGGCACAGCTTGAACAGCGCCGGCGGCAGCGGCGTGCTGGCGTCGAGCAGGGCCGTGGCGCGCCTGAGCTTTTCCGCCGGGACTTCACTGTGCTCGGCGATTTCCACCAGGATACCGATCATCTCCCGGCGGCCGAACGGCACCCGCAGGCGCATGCCGGGCTGCAACGCGCTACGCGGCACACCCTCCGGCGCCCGGTAATCGAACAGGCGGCGCAGTGGCGAGGGCAGGGCAAGGCGCAGGATGGCGTCGGGCACGCGGTTCTCTCTGGGAGGGGTTCGTGGAGGGCGCGAGCCTAGCAGACGGCTCGGGCAGTGTCTTCCCGACGGAGGGCACGCTGGCCACTTGCGCCGGGCAAAAGGTCTGGTATGATCGCCGGCTAAATTACGTGCGGTGTTCAACAATCGTGTTGAGCGGCGGCACGCCAGCCTGAGGAAGTCCCCATGAAAGCCGATATCCATCCAGCATACGTAGACATCGACGTTACCTGCAGCTGCGGTAACAAGTTCGTGACCCGTTCGACCCATGGCAAAGCTCTGCCAATCGACGTGTGCAACGAATGCCACCCGTTCTACACCGGTAAGCAGAAGACCCTGGACACTGGCGGCCGCGTACAGAAGTTCGCCGACCGTTTCGGCATGTTCGGCGCTGTCAAAAAGGCCTGAGGCTGATCGCTCCGGGAAAAACCGCTGGTTTTTCCCGGTCGATAAAAAAGGCGTCCCCTGTGGACGCCTTTTTTGTGGGCGCTGTTTGTATCGGCGGCCACCGCATAAAAAATTGTAGACATTTTTCTGCTTGATTGTGAACAGTTTATCCCTTGTGTTTCCTGGCTCTTGGGCCAAAGTCGTAGGGACAGGCGCTTGACACCTGTGACTGGTCAGTCTTGTGAGGACTTGGCGACACGCGTATCCTCGGCGGTCCGTCTGTCCCACAGTAAAAAGCGGAATGCCCACATGTCAGATTTGAAAACTGCCGCTCTCGAATATCATGCCAATCCTCGTCCGGGGAAGCTGAGCGTCGAGCTCACCAAAGCCACCGCCACCGCCCGTGACCTGTCGCTGGCCTACAGCCCTGGCGTCGCCGAACCAGTACGCGAAATCGCCCGCGATCCTGAGCTGGCCTACAAGTACACTGGCAAGGGCAACCTGGTTGCAGTCATTTCCGATGGCACCGCGATTCTCGGCCTGGGTAACCTCGGCCCATTGGCCTCCAAGCCAGTGATGGAAGGCAAGGGCGTGCTGTTCAAGCGTTTCGCCGGTATCGACGTGTTCGACATCGAAGTCGATTCGGAAAGCCCGCAAGCCTTCATCGACACCGTCAAGCGTATCTCCATCACCTTCGGTGGCATCAACCTGGAAGACATCAAGGCCCCTGAGTGCTTTGAGATCGAACGTGCTCTGATCGAGCAGTGCGATATTCCGGTGTTCCACGATGACCAGCACGGCACCGCGATCGTCACCGCGGCCGGCATGATCAATGCCCTGGAAATCGCCGGCAAGACCCTGCCGGAAGCCAAGATCGTCTGCCTGGGCGCCGGCGCTGCCGCCATCTCCTGCATGAAATTGCTGGTGAGCATGGGCGCCAGGATCGAAAACATCTTCATGGTTGACCGTACTGGCGTGATCCACGCTGGCCGTGACGACCTGAACCAGTACAAGGCAGTGTTCGCCCACGCCACTGAGAAGCGCACCCTGGCTGATGCCCTGAAAGGCGCTGACGTGTTCGTCGGTCTGTCCGGCCCGAACCTGCTGGACGCTGAAGGCCTGCTGTCGATGGCGGCCAACCCGATCGTGTTCGCTTGCTCGAACCCGGATCCGGAAATCTCGCCAGAGCTGGCTCACGCCACTCGCAACGACGTGATCATGGCCACCGGTCGTTCCGACTACCCGAACCAGGTCAACAACGTCCTCGGCTTCCCGTTCATCTTCCGTGGTGCCCTGGACGTTCGCGCCAAGCGTATCAACGAAGAGATGAAAGTGGCTGCCGCCAACGCCCTGCGCGAACTGGCCAAGCTGCCGGTGCCTCAGGAAGTGTGCGACGCCTACGGCGGTATCAAGCTGGAATTCGGTCGTGAGTACATCATTCCGAAACCAATGGATGCCCGCCTGATCACCCTGATCTCCGATGCCGTGGCCAAGGCCGCGATCGAGACCGGTGTGGCAACCCTGCCGTATCCGAAGAACTACCCGCTGAAAAGCGTGGATGACGTGTTCAACGGCTAAGCTGTTGTAGCGTCAAACAAAAAGCCCCGGCTCGAATGAGTCGGGGCTTTTTTGTGGCTGCCGTTTGAGCGGTGTGGGTCAGCCAGGCTGAACGCGGTCCTTTGTAGGAGCCTGGCTTGCCAGCGAAGAGACCCTTGAGCCTTGCACCGTTCATGCGGACGCCATCGCTGGCAAGTCAGGCTCCTGCAAGGGCGGCACTGTGGCCGCTCTCTCGGATCAGAACAGATCGATCGGCGCCGCCTCGTCCGCCGGCAGCGGGCTGCCCGGGGCGCTACCGCCATTGCCGATCTCGTTGACCGACGGCGGTGTGTCTTCGCTCTTGAACAGCTCGAAGTAGGCATTCGGCGTGCCCGGGGTTGCCGCGCGACCGCTGATCGGATCCACCCGCAGGCTGAGGATGCCTTCCGGCTCCGCCTGGGTGTGCAACGGCTTGCCCTTCAGTGCGGCGCCCATGTAGTCCATCCAGATCGGCAGCGCCACGGTGCCGCCGAACTCGCGACGGCCCAGGCTTTCGGGCTGGTCGAAACCGGTCCAGACGGTGGTGATGTAGTCGGCGTTGTAACCGGTGAACCAGGCGTCCTTGGAGTCGTTGGTGGTACCGGTCTTGCCCGCCAGGTCGCCACGGCCCAGGGCCAGGGCACGACGCCCGGTACCGAGCTTGATCACGTCCTCGAGCATGCTGTTGAGGATAAAGGTAGTCCGTCCGTCGACGATCCGCTCGGCCACCGCTGGGGCTTGGGCTGCCGGTGCTGGGGCTTCACTGGTGCTGTTGACGGTGAACGACGGTTGGCTTGGTGCCGCGATGCCGCTGCTGGCCGCCGCGCCGGTCGGCACGCTTGGTGGATTGGCGACGAACAGGGTGTCGCCGTTGCGGCTTTCGATCTTGTCGATCAGGTAGGGGGTGATCTTGTAGCCGCCGTTGGCAAAGGTGCTCCAGCCGGTGGCAATTTCCATTGGCGTCAGGGTTGCGGTACCCAGGGCCAGGGACAGGTTGCGCGGCAGGTCCTGCTTGTTGAAGCCGAATCTGGCGATGTAGTCGATGGTCTTGTCGACGCCCAGGCTTTGCAGCAGGCGGATCGAGACCAGGTTACGCGACTTGTACAGTGCCTCGCGCAAGCGGATCGGGCCGAGGAAGGTGTTGGTGTCGTTTTTCGGCCGCCAGACCTTGTCCAGGTATTCGTCGACGAACACGATCGGCGCATCGTTCACCAGGCTGGCCGGGGTGTAGCCGTTATCCAGCGCGGAGCTGTAGATGAACGGTTTGAAGCTCGAACCCGGTTGGCGCTTGGCCTGGGTGGCGCGGTTGTAGTTGCTCTGTTCGAAGGCGAAGCCGCCGACCAGTGCACGGATCGCGCCGTTTTGCGGGTCAAGCGAGACCAGGGCACCCTGGGCCACCGGTACCTGGCTGAACTTCAGGCTGTTGTCGGCCTGGCGCTGGACGCGGATCAGGTCGCCGACCTGGGCTACGTCGGACGGTTGCTTGGGCGCGGCGCCGAGGCTGTTGGTGTTGAGGTACGGACGGGCCCACTTCATGCTGTCCCAGTTGACGATTTCCGGGCCGTTGCGGGTCAGTACGTGCAGGCTGGTCTTGTCCACCTGGGTGACGATGGCCGGGTCCAGGCCGCTGATGGTGCGTTGTTTGCCCAGCTCGGCGATCCAGGCGTCACGGGTCTTGCCCGGCAGCCGCGATTCCGGTCCACGGTAGCCGTGGCGCTGGTCGTAGGCGATCAGGCCTTCTTCAATCGAGTGGTTGGCCAGCTCCTGCAGGTTGCTCGGCACGGTAGTGGTGACGCGGAAACCTTCGGTGTAGGCTTCGCTGCCATAGCGACCGACCATTTCCGCACGGGCCATTTCGGCGATGTACGGCGCGTTCACTTCCGGCGTCGGTACGTGATAGCTGGCGTTGATCGGCTCGACGATGGCGGCCTGGTAGGCGGCCTCGTCGATCTTGCCCAACTTGTACATGCGGCCGAGGATCCAGTCGCGGCGCTCTTTGGCGCGCACCGGGTTGGCCAGCGGGTTGAACCGCGACGGCGCCTTCGGCAGGCCGGCGATCATGGCCATCTGGGCCAGGGTGATGTCACGGATCGACTTGCCGTAATAAACCTGAGACGCCGCTTCGATACCGTAGGCGCGGTTGCCCAGGTAGATCTTGTTCACGTACAGCTCGAGGATCTCGTCCTTGGTCAGCTGGCGCTCGATTTGCAAGGCGAGAAGAATTTCGTTGGTCTTGCGCGAGAAGCTACGCTCGCTGGACAGGAAGAAGTTCTTCGCCACCTGCATGGTGATGGTGCTGCCGCCGGACTGGATGTGCCCGCTCTTGACCAATTGGGTTGCGGCGCGCATCAGGCTGCTGGGGTCTACGCCATAGTGGTTGGCGAAGTTGTCGTCTTCGGCGCTCAGCAGGGCGTTGATGAAATTGGGCGGAATATCTGCGAATTTAAGGGGCGAACGGCGCATCTCGCCGAATTCGGCGATCAGCTTGCCATCGCTGGTGTAGACCCTGAGCGGAATCTGCAATTGTATGCTGCGCAAAGTCTCGACGGACGGCAGGCCCGGACTAAGATAAAGAAAAGCGCCGCTCAGGACGAGCAGCAGCCCGCAGAACACGGCGACGAAAGACCACCCGAAAAACTTCAGCAGACGAATCAAGGCTTGTGGATTTCCAGATAAAAGAATGGGTTAGGCGTCAGGCTAAATTCGCAGCAAGCGCTGGTTCGGCGATTCGGAAAAAAACGCTGGGCATTATAAGCATTTTTGGGCGTGAGCGTCATTTGCGCTTATGTCAAGACTGCTATTAAATGCCCATCATCATAAAGGGTCCGTAAGTCGCGGATAGTAATAGGGAATCGGTAGTGCTTGGACTCTTTGGCAAAAAAGCGCATTCGCTCCTGGGGATCGACATCAGTTCCACCTCGGTAAAGCTCCTCGAATTGAGCCGCTCAGGCAATCGATATCGGGTCGAGTCCTACGCCGTGGAACCGTTGCCAGCCAATGCCGTGGTCGAAAAGAACATCGCCGAGCTCGAAGGCGTCGGGCAGGCCCTTGCACGGGTGCTGCTCAAGGCCAAGACCAATGTGCGCGGCGTGGCGGTGGCCGTGGCCGGTTCCGCGGTGATCACCAAGACCATCGAGATGGATGCCGGGCTTTCCGATGACGAAATGGAAAACCAGCTGAAGATCGAGGCCGACCAGTACATTCCCTATCCCCTGGAAGAAGTGGCCATCGACTTCGAGATCCAGGGTTATTCGGCGCGCAATCCCGAGCGTGTCGAAGTCCTGCTTGCCGCCTGTCGGAAAGAAAACGTCGAGGTCCGCGAGGCAGCCCTGGCCCTGGCCGGGCTCGAAGCCCAGGTGGTCGATGTCGAGGCCTACGCCCTGGAGCGTTCCTTCGGCCTGCTCGCCGCGCAACTGGCCAGCGACCACGAGAAGCTGACGGTGGCGGTGGTGGATATCGGCGCGACCATGACCACCCTCAGCGTCCTGCATAACGGCCGCATCATCTATACCCGCGAACAATTGTTCGGCGGTCGCCAGCTCACCGAGGAAATCCAGCGCCGCTACGGCCTGTCCAACGAGGAGGCGGGGCTGGCGAAGAAACAGGGCGGCCTGCCCGATGACTACGTCGCCGAGGTGTTGCAGCCCTTCAAGGATGCGGTGGTCCAGCAGGTGTCGCGTTCCCTGCAGTTCTTCTTTGCCTCCGGACAGTACAACGATGTCGACTACATCCTGCTCGCCGGCGGCACCGCGTCGATTGCCGGGCTCGATCACCTGATCCAGCAGCGGCTCGGTACGCCGACCCTGGTGGCCAACCCCTTCGCCGACATGGCCTTGAGCAGCAAGGTCAATGCCGGGGCCCTGGCCAGTGATGCGCCGGCCCTGATGATCGCTTGCGGTCTGGCCTTGAGGAGTTTCGACTGATGGCGCGGATCAACCTTCTGCCCTGGCGCGAGCAACTGCGTGAAGAGCGCCGCAAACGTTTCCTCACCGCCCTGGTCGGCGTATTGGTGGCGGCGGTCGGCGTGGTGTTGCTGACCGACCAGTACTTCAGCGGTGCCGTCGACCGCCAGGTCGCGCGCAATGCCTACATGAACAAGGAAATCGCCCAGCTCGATGGCCGGATCAAGCAGATCAGCGAGCTCAAGGCGCGTCGCCAGCAACTGATCGAGCGCATGAAGATCATCCAGGACCTGCAGGGCAACCGCTCCATCAGCGGGCGGATCTTCGATCAACTGGTGCGGACCCTGCCGGACGGCGTGTATTTCACAGAAGTGAAGATGACTGACAAGACCATCGCGATCACCGGCGCGGCCGAGTCCAACAACCGGGTGTCGGACCTGATGCGTAACCTCGAGGCCTCCGATTGGCTGACCGCGCCGACGCTGACCGAGGTCAAGGCGACCACCGCCGGCGCGGTGGACCAGGCCAACACTTTCCAGCTGAGCGTGCGCCAGACCCAGCCGAAACCAGAGGGGGCGGTTAAATGAATGTCTCCCTCTGGTTGGAAAACCTGCGCAAGGTCGATCTCGGCGACCTCGATATGCAGAACATCGGCTCCTGGCCGGCGGTGGTCAAGGTCGCTAGCGGGATACTGACCGCGATCCTGGTGCTGGCCCTGGGCTACAACTTCTACATCAAGGACCTCACCGATCAACTGGACCAGCAGCGCTTGACGGAAGTGACCCTCAAGGAGCAGTTCGCCACCAAGGCCCACCTGGCCGCGAACCTTGAAGCCTATACCCGGCAGATGGAGGATATGGAAACCTCCTTCGGCACCCTGCTCAAGCAGTTGCCGAGCGACACCGAGGTGCCGGGGTTGCTGGAGGACATCACGCGCACGGGGCTGGGCAGCGGGCTGGAGTTCGAGGAGATCAAGCTCCTGCCGGAAGTCACCCAGCAGTTCTATATCGAGCTGCCGATCCAGATTACCGTGACCGGCGCCTATCACGACCTGGCCACCTTCGTCAGCGGCGTGGCGGCCCTGCCACGGATCGTGACCCTGCATGATTTCGAGATCAAGCCGGTCGTAGCCTCACCGGCCGGCGGCAGCAAATTGCGCATGAGCATCCTGGCCAAGACCTATCGCTACAACGACAAGGGGCTGCAGAAATGAGCCGCTTGCATGGGATCTGCCTGGCCCTGTTGACGCTGATGCTGGCCGGTTGCGGCAACAGCAACGACTTCAGCGACCTCGATGCGTACATGAAGGAAGTGCGCGCGCGGCCGGCGGGCAATATCGAGCCTACGCCGAAATTTCGCGCCTTCGAGATGTTCACCTACAGTGCCGCTGCGCTACGCAGCCCGTTCCAGCCGCCGATGAAGATCGATCTGGTCAATCGCCAGAAAGGTTCCCACGAGGTCAAGCCTGATCCGAATCGGACCAAGCAATTCCTCGAAGGCTTCAACATCGAGCAGTTCGAAATGGTCGGTACCCTCTCCAACGCCAGTGGCACCTTTGCCCTGGTGCGTGGGGCCGGCGGTGTCCATCGATTGAAAGTGGGCGACTACCTGGGCCGCAATGATGGCCGTATCGTGGCTATCACTGATTCCCAGGTCGAGGTGATCGAGATCGTTCCGGACGGCGAAGGCGCCTGGCTGGAACGACCGCGCTCCATCCCTTTGAAAGAGCACTCATAGTGGAATTCGATATGAACAGGATTATTTCATCCCTCGGCATTTCGCTATGGATAGCGCTGGTGTCGCCGATGGTGTTGGCGGCCAACCTGCAAAGCCTGGATGTGGCGGCGCTGCCCGGAGATCGGGTCGAGCTGAAGCTGGGCTTCGACAGCCCGCCCGCCGCGCCCCACGGCTACACCACCGACCAGCCGGCGCGTATCGCCCTGGACCTGACCGGTGTCACCAGCCAATTGGTCAAGAAGACCCGTGACCTGGGCGTGGGCAACGCGCGCAGCGTGACCGTGGTCGAGGCCAAGGATCGCACGCGGCTGATCATCAACCTGACCAAGCTGGCGCCTTACAGCACGCGTATCGAAGGCAGCAACCTGTTTGTGGTGGTAGGCCAGGGCGGCGGTTCGAGCGCTCCGGTCCAGGCCGGCGCGCCAAGGCCCGCCGCGGCGGTATCGGTTCCACCGCGAGCGGCGCCCAAGCCCTATGTAGCGGCAGGCCGGGCAATCCGCAATGTCGACTTCCAGCGCGGCGAGCAGGGGGAAGGCAATGTGGTCATCGAACTGTCCGATCCGACCATCAGCCCGGATATCCAGGAGCGTGGCGGCAAGATCAGCGTGGATTTCGCCAAGACCCAGTTGCCTGATCCCCTGCGGGTGCGCCTGGATGTGAAGGATTTCGCCACCCCGGTGCAGTTCGTCAACGCCAGCGTGGTCGCCGACAAGGCGAGCATTTCCATCGAGCCCAGCGGCGCCTTCGATTACTCGACCTATCAGACCGACAACAAGCTGACCATCAGCGTGCGTCCGCTCACCGTCGACGACCTGCAACGGCGTAATGCCGAGCGTTTTGTCTACAGCGGCGAAAAGCTCTCGCTGAACTTCCAGGACATCGACGTGCGTTCGGTGCTGCAACTGATCGCCGACTTCACCAACCTCAACCTGGTGGCCAGTGACACGGTGCAGGGCGGCATCACCCTGCGCCTGCAGAATGTGCCCTGGGACCAGGCGCTGGACCTGGTGCTGAAAACCAAGGGCCTGGACAAACGCAAGATCGGCAACGTGTTGCTGGTGGCCCCGGCGGACGAGATCGCGGCCCGCGAGCGCCAGGAGCTGGAGTCGCAGAAGCAGATCGCCGAACTGGCGCCCTTGCGCCGCGAGCTGTTGCAGGTCAACTACGCGAAAGCGGCGGATATCGCCAAATTGTTCCAGTCGGTGACCAGTGCCGAGTCCAAGGCCGACGAGCGCGGCTCGATCACCGTGGATGATCGCACCAACAACATCATCGCCTACCAGACCCAGGACCGCCTCGACGAACTGCGGCGCATCGTCGCCCAACTGGACATCCCGGTGCGCCAGGTGATGATCGAGGCGCGGATCGTCGAAGCCAACGTCGGTTACGACAAACAGCTCGGCGCCCGTTGGGGTGGCAAGATCAGCGGCGGCAACTGGAACACCTCGGGCGGCTCGCCGACTCTTTCCAAGCTGACCGGCCAGAGCGCCAGCACCCCGTTCGTCGACCTTGGCGCCACCACCGCCACTTCCGGGATCGGCATCGGTTTCGTGACCAACAACACGACCCTGGACCTGGAACTCAGTGCCATGGAAAAAACCGGTAACGGCGAAGTGGTGTCCCAGCCCAAGGTGGTCACTTCCGACAAGGAAACCGCGAAGATCCTCAAGGGTACGGAGATTCCGTACCAGGAATCCAGCTCCAGCGGCGCGACCTCGGTGGCCTTCAAGGAGGCCTCGCTGTCCCTGGAAGTGACCCCGCAGATCACCCCGGACAACCGGATCATCATGGAAGTAAAGGTGACCAAGGATGAACCGGACTACCAGAACGTGCTGAACAACGTGCCGCCGATCAAGAAAAACCAGGTCAACGCCAAGGTCCTGGTCAATGACGGCGAGACCGTGGTGATCGGTGGCGTGTTCTCCAATACCCAGAGCAAAACCGAAGAGAAGGTGCCATTTCTCGGCGATGTGCCGTATGTTGGCCGCCTCTTCCGTCGAGACATCGTTTCGGAAGCAAAATCCGAGCTGCTGGTATTCCTGACTCCGCGTATCATGAATAACCAGGCGATTGCTGTGAGTCGTTGATTCTGTGCGAAATTTGATTCTTGTAGGGCCTATGGGGGCTGGAAAGAGCACCATAGGCCGATTGCTGGCCAAAGAGCTGCGCCTGCCTTTCAAAGATTCCGACAAGGAAATTGAACTGCGTACCGGTGCGAATATTCCGTGGATCTTCGACAAGGAAGGCGAACCCGGCTTTCGCGACCGCGAGCAGGCGATGATTGCCGAGCTGTGCGCGGCCGACGGCGTGGTCCTGGCCACCGGCGGCGGCGCGGTCATGCGCGGCGAAAACCGCCAGGCCTTGCACGCCGGCGGTCGGGTGGTCTACCTGCACGCTTCGGTGGAGCAGCAGGTCGGGCGCACGGCCCGTGACCGCAACCGGCCGTTGCTGCGCACCGCCGACCCGGCCAAGACCCTGCGCGACCTGTTGGCGATCCGTGATCCGCTGTACCGGGAAATCGCCGACCTGGTGGTGGAAACCGATGAGCGGCCGCCGCGCATGGTGGTATTGGACATCCTTGAACGCTTGCAGCAGCTGCCTCCCCGTTAAAGCGCGGGAGGAAATGCGCTATCCTCGACCACCGACATGCTCGGTGTCGGTCATGGCTTGAAGCCATCGGGCCGCGTCGATACCAGACGCCGCCGACAATCGTTAATCCTGAGACTGGACGCACGCGTCCATCTTCACTGTGGGGACACATGCAGACACTTAAGGTCGATCTTGGCGAGCGTAGCTACCCGATTCACATTGGCGAAGGGCTGCTGGACCAGCCTGGGCTGCTGACGCCGCACATTGCCGGTCGGCAGGTTGCGATCATCTCCAATGAAACCGTCGCTCCGCTCTACCTCGAGCGTCTGACCCGCAGTCTGTCAGCCTATTCCGTGGTTTCGGTGGTGTTGCCCGATGGCGAGGCCTTCAAGATCTGGGAAACCCTGCAACTGATCTTCGACGGCCTGCTGACCGCCCGTCATGACCGCCGCACCACCGTGATCGCCCTCGGCGGCGGGGTGATCGGCGACATGGCCGGCTTTGCCGCGGCCTGCTACCAGCGCGGCGTGGATTTCATCCAGGTGCCGACCACCCTGTTGTCCCAGGTCGACTCGTCGGTGGGCGGCAAGACCGGGATCAACCATCCGCTGGGCAAGAACATGGTCGGTGCCTTCTATCAGCCCAATGTGGTGCTGATCGACACCACCACCCTCAACACCCTGCCGCCGCGCGAGCTGTCGGCGGGCCTGGCGGAAGTGATCAAGTACGGCCTGATCTGCGACGAGCCGTTCCTGACCTGGCTGGAAGAGCACGTCGACCAGTTGCGCGCCCTTGACCAGAGTGCCCTGACCGTCGCCATCGAGCGCTCCTGCGCGGCCAAGGCCGCGGTGGTCGGTGCCGATGAGCGCGAGTCCGGCGTACGCGCCACCCTCAACCTCGGGCACACCTTCGGCCATGCCATCGAAACCCACATGGGCTATGGTGTCTGGCTGCACGGTGAAGCCGTGGCGGCGGGTACCGTGATGGCGCTGGAAATGTCCATGCGGCTGGGCTGGATCAGTGCCCAGGAGCGTGATCGCGGTATTCGCCTGTTCCAGCGTGCCGGCTTGCCGGTGATTCCGCCGGAAGAAATGACCGAAGCCGATTTTCTCGAACACATGGCAATTGACAAGAAAGTGATCGACGGTCGCCTGCGCCTGGTGTTGTTGCGCCGAATGGGCGAAGCCGTGGTAACCGACGATTATCCGAAAGAAGTTCTACAGGCCACGCTGGGGGCGGACTACCGCACTCTGGCTCAGCTTAAAGGTTGATAGGATTCCGATGACCAGTTTGCATGCCGACGAGGCTTTCCTCGGCCATTACCAGTTAAGTCACGACCCTTTCGCTCCCCGGGTGCCTGGCTTCAAATTCTTCCCCGCCCAGCGCAAGCCGGTGCTCGGGCAATTGCACCACCTGGCCCGCTACAGCCAGTTGCTGCTGGTGGTCACCGGCCCCCAGGGCAGCGGCAAGACCCTGCTGCGCCAGGCGCTGGTGGCGAGTACCAACAAACAGTCGGTACAAAGCGTGGTGGTCTCTGCGCGCGGTGCCGGCGACGCAGGCGGTGTGCTGCGCCAGATCGCCCAGGCGCTGAATGTCGCCCAGGCCGAGATCCAGGAGATCCTCAAGCAGGTGGTGCAACTGGCGCTGACCGGCCAGGAAGTCTACCTGCTGGTGGACGATGCCGAGTCGCTCGACGACTCCGCTGTCGAGGCCCTGCTGGCCCTGGCGGCCGGCGCGCCGGAAGGTCGCCCGCATGTCTTCCTGTTCGGTGAATCGTCGCTGATCGCGGCGCTGGAGCAGCACGGCGCGGAGGAAGAACGCTTCCACGTGATCGAATTGCAGCCCTACACCGAAGAAGAAACACGTGAATACCTGGCCCAGCGTCTTGATGGCGCGGGTCAGGGAATCGAACTTTTTTCCGCTGAGCAGATCACTGAGATTCACGAAAGCGCCGAAGGTTGGCCTGGCAACATCAACCAGGTCGCCCGTGACGCCATGATCGAAGCGATGATCGCCAGCCGCTCCGCGGTGAAGCGTCCAAGTATGGGGTTCAAGATGCCTAAGAAGCAGGTATTGGCGTTGTCCGCCGTGGTGGTGGTTGCCGTCGCGGCGGCCTGGATGATTCCGGGTCGCAACAAGGCGCCGGCCACCGCCGGCACAACCGCCAGCGAGCAGGCGCAGCTGCCATTGGGGCAGGCGCCGAAACCGAACGCCTCGGGTAATCCGACGGTGGAATTCGCCGGCAATTCGCAGCCGATGCCGCTACCGTTGGTCGGCCAGTCGCAGCCGGTGATGCGCGGTCCGCTGGCTGAAGCGGCGGGTGGCAGTATTGAAGGCGATGATGGCATCGCGCCTCCGGTTGACGGTGGTCCGGCCAAGCCGCCGACCGTCACCACCACCTCGCCGCCTGTCGGCGTGCCAGCAGGCCCGACACCGACTCCGGTAGCCAAACCAGTGCCGGCCCAGGCAGCGGCCGTCAAACCGGCCCAGACCCCGGTTCCGGTGCCCAAGCCGGTCGCCAAGGCGCCGGAGAAGGCCGTTGAGAAGCCAGCCGTGGTAGCCAAGGCCGCCGCGACCGGCCACAGCTGGTACACCGGCCAGGCGCCGGGCAACTATGTGGTGCAGATCCTCGGCACCAGTTCCGAGACCACCGCGCAGAATTTCGTCAAGGAACAGGGCGGCGAGTACCGTTATTTCAAGAAAGTGCTTAACGGCAAGCCGCTTTACGTGATCACCTACGGCAGCTTCGGCAGCCGCGATGCGGCCGTCAGCGCCATCAAGGCCTTGCCAGCGAAGGTTCAGGCTGGTAAACCTTGGCCTCGTACTGTCGCCAGCGTCCAACAGGACCTGGCCACAACTCGCTGAAGAATCGGCGGCCTTATCCAGGCCGCCTTCCCGGCACCTCAAAATTTCCGCAAGGGCATGCTGCTTCCAAAGCCGCGTGCCTTGTGGTGTCTGCGTCACAGTGGGTTTGAGTCGTCACGGTCAAAATTCAAAAATGTTTTGACTAGCACGAGATATCGCTTTAAACCTTTCATAAATGCGACATGAATTTTCGACATTTCGTCGCTAAATTTGTGAGCGTGAATGTCGGTGTGTACAATGACCTCCCTTTTGCCCCTGCAAAGCCGGCGTACGTTCGGCGTGGATGGTAAGCGGTTGAATTGAAAAGAAATTTGCCTCGATAAAGAGGCAGCCTGGTGAGAAAGTGTCTATGAAAGCAGGTCTGTACCAACCAGATGAATTCAAGGATAACTGTGGTTTCGGCCTGATTGCCCATATGCAGGGCGAACCCAGTCATCACCTGTTGCAGACGGCCATTGAGGCCCTGACCTGCATGACCCACCGCGGTGGGATCAACGCCGACGGCAAGACCGGTGACGGTTGCGGCCTTCTGATCCAGAAGCCGGACCAGTTCCTGCGCACTGTCGCCAAAGCGACATTCGGTAGCGATTTGCCCAAGCAATATGCGGTGGGCATGGTGTTCTTCAACCAGGACCCGGTCAAAGCCGAAGCCGCCCGCGAACACATGAATCGCGAAATCCTCGCGGCCGGCCTGCAACTGGTGGGCTGGCGCAAGGTGCCGATCGATACCAGCGTCCTCGGCCGCCTGGCCCTGGAGCGTCTGCCGCAGATCGAGCAGGTGTTCATCGGCGGCGAGGGCCTGAGTGACCAGGCCTTCGCCATCAAGCTGTTCAGTGCCCGTCGTCGCTCGTCGGTGGCCAATGCCGCCGACACCGATCACTACATCTGCAGCTTTTCCCACAAGACCATCATCTACAAAGGCCTGATGATGCCGGCGGACCTCACCGCCTTCTATCCGGACCTCAGCGACCCGAGCCTGAAAACCGCGATCTGCGTGTTCCACCAGCGCTTTTCCACCAACACCCTGCCGAAATGGCCGTTGGCGCAACCGTTCCGCTTCCTGGCGCACAACGGCGAGATCAACACCATCACCGGCAACCGCAACTGGGCCCAGGCCCGGCGCACCAAGTTCGCCAACGACCTGATCCCCGATCTCGACGAGTTGGGCCCGCTGGTCAACCGTGTCGGTTCCGACTCCTCGAGCATGGACAACATGCTCGAGCTGATGGTGACCGGCGGTATCGACCTGTTCCGTGGCGTGCGGATGCTGATTCCGCCTGCGTGGCAGAACGTCGACACCATGGATGCCGACCTGCGCGCGTTCTATGAGTTCAACTCCATGCACATGGAGCCGTGGGACGGCCCGGCGGGCGTGGTGATGACCGAAGGTCGTCACGCGGTCTGCCTGCTCGACCGCAACGGCCTGCGTCCGGCCCGTTGGGTGACCACCAAGAACGGCTATATCACCCTGGCGTCGGAAATCGGCGTGTGGAACTACCAGCCGGAAGACGTGATCGCCAAGGGTCGCGTGGGACCTGGCCAGATCTTTGCCGTGGACACCGAAACCGGCCAGATCCTCGACACCGATGCCATCGACAACCGCCTGAAGTCGCGCCACCCGTACAAGCAGTGGCTGCGTAAACACGCCCTGCGTATCCAGGCGACCATGGAAGACAACGACCATGGTTCGGCGTTCTACAACGTCGAGCAGCTCAAGCAGTACATGAAGATGTACCAGGTCACGTTCGAAGAGCGCGACCAGGTGCTGCGTCCGTTGGGCGAACAGGGCTACGAAGCGGTCGGCTCCATGGGCGACGACACGCCGATGGCGGTGCTGTCCCAGCGCGTGCGCACGCCGTACGACTATTTCCGCCAGCAGTTCGCCCAGGTGACCAACCCGCCGATCGACCCGCTGCGTGAAGCCATCGTCATGTCGCTGGAGATCTGCCTCGGTGCCGAGCGCAACATCTTCGAAGAGTCGCCGGAACACGCCTCGCGGGTGATCCTCAGCTCGCCGGTGATCTCCCCGGCCAAGTGGCGCTCGCTGATGAACCTCGAGCGTCCGGGCTTCGCTCGCCAGGTCATCGACCTGAACTACGACGAGAGCGTCGGGCTGGAAGCGGCGGTGCGCAACATCGCCGACCAGGCTGAAGAAGCCGTGCGCGCCGGGCGGACCCAGATCGTCCTCAGCGACCGCCATATCGCCCCGGGCAAGTTGCCGGTGCACGCGTCCCTGGCGACCGGTGCCGTGCACCACCGCCTGACCGAGAAAGGCCTGCGCTGCGACAGCAACATCCTTGTGGAAACCGCCACCGCGCGCGACCCGCACCACTTTGCCGTGCTGATCGGCTTCGGTGCGTCGGCGGTCTATCCGTTCCTGGCCTATGAAGTGCTGGGCGACTTGATCCGTACCGGCGAAGTGCTGGGCGATCTCTACGAAGTGTTCAAGAACTACCGCAAGGGCATCACCAAGGGCCTGTTGAAGATCCTCTCGAAAATGGGGATTTCCACCATCGCGTCCTACCGTGGTGCGCAACTGTTCGAAGCCATCGGCCTGGCCGAGGAAGTGGTCAACCTGAGCTTCCGTGGTGTGCCGAGCCGGATCAAGGGCGCGCGTTTCGTCGACCTCGAAGCCGAACAGAAACTGCTGGCCGGCGAAGCCTGGAGCGCGCGCAAGCCGATCCAGCAAGGCGGCCTGCTGAAGTTCGTCTACGGTGGCGAATACCATGCCTACAACCCGGACGTGGTCAGCACCCTGCAAGCCGCCGTGCAGCAGGGCGACTATGCCAAGTTCAAGGAATACACCGCGTTGGTGGACAACCGTCCGGTGTCGATGATCCGCGACCTGTTCCAGGTGAAAACCCTGGAGACGCCGTTGGCGATCAGCGAAATCGAACCGCTGGAGTCGATCCTCAAGCGCTTCGACTCGGCGGGGATTTCCCTCGGCGCCCTGTCGCCGGAAGCCCACGAAGCCCTGGCCGAAGCCATGAACCGCCTCGGTGCGCGTTCCAACTCCGGCGAAGGGGGTGAAGACCCGGCACGTTACGGCACCATCAAGAGCTCGAAGATCAAGCAGGTGGCCACCGGCCGTTTCGGTGTGACCCCGGAATACCTGGTCAACGCCGAAGTGCTGCAGATCAAGGTGGCCCAGGGCGCCAAGCCCGGCGAAGGCGGGCAACTGCCCGGCGGCAAGGTCAACGGCCTGATCGCCAAGCTGCGTTATGCGGTACCCGGCGTGACCCTGATCTCGCCTCCGCCGCACCACGACATCTACTCCATCGAGGACTTGTCGCAGCTGATCTTCGACCTGAAACAGGTCAACCCGAAGGCGCTGGTCTCGGTGAAGCTGGTGGCGGAAGCCGGCGTCGGCACCATCGCCGCCGGTGTGGCGAAAGCCTATGCCGACCTGATCACCATTTCCGGTTATGACGGCGGCACCGGTGCCTCACCGCTGACCTCGATCAAATACGCCGGTGCTCCGTGGGAACTCGGCCTGGCCGAAACCCACCAGACCCTGCGTGGCAACGACCTGCGCGGCAAGATCCGGGTGCAGACCGACGGCGGCCTGAAAACCGGCCTCGACGTGATCAAGGCGGCCATCCTTGGCGCCGAAAGCTTCGGCTTCGGCACCGCGCCGATGATCGCCCTGGGCTGCAAGTACCTGCGTATCTGCCACCTGAACAACTGCGCCACCGGCGTTGCGACCCAGAACGAGAAGCTGCGCAAGGACCACTACATCGGTACCGTCGACATGGTGGTGAACTTCTTCACCTACGTCGCCGAAGAAACCCGTGAGTGGCTGGCCAAGCTCGGCGTACGTACCCTTGAGGAACTGATCGGGCGTACCGATCTGCTGGAAATCCTCAAAGGCGAAACCGCCAAGCAGAACCACCTGGACCTGACGCCGCTGCTGGGCAGCGATCACATCCCGGCGGACAAGCCGCAGTTCTGCCAGGTCGAGCGCAACCCGCCCTTCGACAAGGGCCTGCTGGCCGAGAAGATGGTCGAGATGGCCCTGCCGGCGATCAACGACTTGAGCGGCGCGGACTTCTCCCTGGATATCTGCAACTGCGACCGTTCCATCGGCGCGCGGATCTCCGGTGAAGTCGCCCGTCGTCACGGCAATCAGGGCATGGCCAAGGCGCCGATCACCTTCCGCTTCAAAGGGACGGCGGGTCAGAGCTTCGGTGTGTGGAACGCCGGTGGCCTGCACATGTACCTCGAAGGTGACGCCAACGACTACGTGGGCAAGGGCATGACCGGCGGCAAGCTGGTGATCGTTCCGCCTAAAGGCAGCATCTACAAGACTCAAGACAGTGCCATCATCGGCAACACCTGCCTGTACGGCGCAACCGGCGGCAAGCTGTTTGCGGCGGGTACGGCGGGTGAGCGTTTCGCGGTGCGTAACTCCGGTGCCCACACCGTGGTCGAAGGCACGGGCGACCACTGCTGCGAATACATGACCGGTGGTTTTGTCGCGGTTCTGGGCAAGACGGGCTACAACTTCGGTTCGGGCATGACCGGCGGTTTCGCCTACGTGCTCGACCAGGACAACACCTTCGTCGACAAGGTCAACCACGAGTTGGTCGAGATCCAGCGGATCAGCGGCGAAGCGATGGAATCCTATCGCAACCACTTGCAGCATGTGCTGGACGAATACGTCGAGGAAACCAACAGCGAATGGGGTCGCAACCTCGCTGAAAACCTTGATGATTACCTGCGTCGTTTCTGGCTGGTCAAGCCCAAGGCTGCCAACCTGAAATCGTTGCTTTCCAGCATCCGTGCGAACCCGCAGTGATATGCGCCTGAAGAGTTTGATGAGGTTTTTGTAATGGCTGAACGTCTGAGTAACGACTTCCAGTTCATCGATGTCGGGCGCAAGGATCCGAAGAAGAAACTGTTGCGTCAGCGCAAGAAAGAGTTCGTGGAGATCTACGAACCCTTCAAACCCCAGCAGTCGGCCGACCAGGCCCACCGCTGCCTGGGTTGCGGTAACCCGTATTGCGAATGGAAGTGCCCGGTGCACAACTTCATTCCCAACTGGCTGAAGCTGGTGGCCGAGGGCAATATCCTCGCCGCCGCCGAGCTGTCCCACCAGACCAACACCCTGCCGGAAGTCTGCGGCCGGGTGTGCCCGCAGGATCGTCTGTGCGAGGGTGCCTGCACCCTCAACGACGGTTTTGGCGCGGTGACCATCGGTTCGGTGGAGAAGTACATCACCGACACCGCGTTCGCCATGGGCTGGCGTCCGGACATGTCCAAGGTCAAGCCGACCGGCAAGCGCGTCGCAATCATCGGTGCCGGGCCTGCGGGCCTGGGCTGTGCCGATGTGCTGGTGCGCGGCGGGGTGACCCCAGTGGTGTTCGACAAGAACCCGGAAATCGGCGGTCTGCTGACCTTTGGCATCCCCGAGTTCAAGCTGGAAAAGACCGTGCTCAGCAATCGTCGCGAAGTCTTCAGCGGCATGGGCATCGAGTTCCGCCTCAATACCGAGGTGGGCAAGGATGTGACCATGGAGCAACTGCTCGCCGAATACGATGCCGTGTTCATGGGCATGGGCACCTACACCTACATGAAGGGCGGCTTTGCCGGTGAGGATCTGCCGGGCGTCTACGACGCCCTCGATTTCCTCATCGCCAACGTCAACCGCAACCTGGGCTTTGAAAAGTCGCCGGAAGATTTCGTCGACATGAAGGGCAAGAAGGTCGTGGTACTGGGTGGTGGCGATACGGCGATGGACTGCAACCGCACCTCGATCCGCCAGGGCGCCAAGTCGGTGACCTGTGCCTATCGTCGTGACGAGGCGAACATGCCCGGTTCGCGCAAAGAGGTGAAGAACGCCAAGGAAGAAGGCGTGAAATTCCTCTACAACCGCCAGCCGATCGCGATTGTCGGTGAAGACAAGGTCGAAGGCGTGAAGGTGGTCGAGACCCGTCTCGGCGAACCGGACGCCCGTGGCCGTCGCAGCCCCGAGCCTATCCCGGGCTCCGAGGAGATCATCCCGGCCGACGCCGTGGTCATCGCCTTCGGTTTCCGTCCGAGCCCGGCGCCGTGGTTCGAGCAGTTCAGCATCGAGACCGACAGCCAGGGCCGCGTGGTGGCTCCGGAGCAGGCCCAGTTCAAGCACCAGACCAGCAATCCGAAGATTTTTGCCGGTGGCGATATGGTGCGCGGTTCCGACCTGGTGGTGACGGCGATCTTCGAAGGGCGCAATGCCGCCGAAGGGATCCTCGACTACCTCGGTCTCTGATCGGTACCTGACCCTCTGTAGGAGCGAGCTTGCTCGCGATGGACGTCAACGATGACGCGGAGCACCTGATGCCCCGCGGCGCCTGAGCCACCATCGCGAGCAAGCTCGCTCCTACAGGGGCGCGCATCGCCTGATGCCCGCGACAAATTGACCCGATAGACAAAAGGCACGGCTCTTGCCGTGCCTTTTGCGTCGCGCTCTGAGAAAATGCCCGCACTTTTTCTCCGGATGCCGACATGACTGCCCTGAAGAACGACCGTTTCCTGCGTGCCCTGCTCAAGCAACCCGTGGACGTCACCCCTGTGTGGATGATGCGCCAGGCCGGTCGCTACCTGCCGGAATACCGCGCCAGCCGCGCCAAGGCCGGCGACTTCATGAGCCTGTGCATGAACCCGTCGTTCGCCTGCGAAGTCACGATGCAGCCCCTGGACCGTTATCCGGGCCTGGACGCCGCGATCCTCTTCTCCGACATCCTGACCATTCCCGACGCCATGGGCCAGGGCCTGTACTTCGAAACCGGTGAAGGCCCGCGCTTCAGAAAAGTCGTCAGCACCCTGGCCGATATCGAGGCCCTGCCGATCCCCGATCCGCAGAAGGACCTGGGTTATGTCATGGACGCGGTCAGCACCATTCGCCGCGAACTCAATGGCCGCGTGCCGCTGATCGGTTTCTCCGGCAGCCCCTGGACCCTGGCCACCTACATGGTCGAAGGCGGTTCGTCGAAAGACTTCCGCAAGACCAAGGCCATGCTCTACGACAACCCACAGGCCATGCACCTGCTGCTGGACAAGCTGGCGCAGTCGGTCACTTCCTACCTCAACGGCCAGATCCTCGCCGGGGCCCAGGCCGTGCAGATTTTCGACACCTGGGGCGGCAACCTCTCGGCAGCGGCCTACCAGGAGTTCTCCCTGGCCTATATGCGCAAGATCGTCAGCGGCCTGATCCGCGAGCACGAAGGGCGCAAGGTGCCGGTGATCCTGTTCACCAAGAACGGCGGCCTGTGGCTGGAAAGCATCGCCGAGGCAGGGGCCGATGCCCTGGGCCTGGACTGGACCTGCGATTTGGGCGAAGCCCGTCGTCGCGTCGGTCACCAGGTCGCCCTGCAGGGCAATATGGACCCGACCGTGCTCTACGCCAAGCCCGAGGCCATCCGTACCGAAGTGGCGCGTATTCTCGCCAGCTACGGTGAAGGTTCCGGCCATGTGTTCAACCTCGGCCACGGCATCACGCCGGAAGTCGACCCGGAACATGCCGGTGCGTTTATCAACGCGGTGCACGAGTTCTCCGCGCAGTACCATCGCTGATCTTCCCCGCGTTTTCTCAATGACCCCGCCTCGGCGGGGTTTTTGCGTTTAGTCCTTCGCGTTTTTGCTTTTCCTGATGCTACCGGTTCATTCGGCGTCATATATTCGGATCGCCAACCGGACATCTGGTCGGATTGTCAAAATGCCATACCGTCTTCTTCCATGAGATGTCGGAGTATTCTTTTTCTGAACGTTAATACGGAGACATTTGTTCTATGTCTTCAAGGTTTGTCGCGTCTAGTTACAGAATCTTAGGCAGAATCGAGGCGCTCGTGTGAATAAGTGAAGTGCAGAGCTGTCGCGCGTCTTCATGGGATCTTTCCTACATATAAAAAAATGTAAGTTCGTACAATGCGTACTCCGACATTCAATGTGTGGAGCGGCACTCAAGACTCCAGATTTCTGATAGTCAATATTTTTGAATGTAATCGTTTATACGGCGCTGGCGTTTGTCCGGCGGACGAGGATGTCTTTGTAAGAATGGTTTTTGTAAGAGGCCCAAGAAGTGACGCCGGTGGGGCGTGGAACTTTCGCGGTTGATCTTTGCAGTCAGGACGGCGGCTCGGATTGATTGAACACCGATGGAAGTAGGAAGGGAGTCGTTCGTCTTGGAGGGATGTCCGGCAACCCGATAAACAGGATAAGTCTGGAGTTGAATCGCATGAAAAGAAAGATGTCGGCACTTGGCAAGGCGTCGGGGTGTGTCTCTTCCCTGGCGGTGATCGCGACCCTGGTCGCCTCACAGCATGTCGCCGCGCACGGTTATCTGAATGATCCGCCGTCCCGGGCGTTTGCCTGCCAGAAGGGCTTGAACAATGACTGCGGTCAAGCGCAGTACGAGCCGCAAAGCGTCGGTGAAACCACCAAGGGTTTCCCCAATGGCGGGGTGGCTGACGGCAAGATCGCCAGTGGTGGGATCGCGTTGTTCTCGCCCTTGGATATCCAGTCGGCGAGCCGCTGGTACAAGACCGAAATCACGGACCGTACGATCAACTTTGACTGGTACTACAGGGCCACTCACCCGGCGACCAAGTATGAGTACTTCATCACCAGGAACGGTTGGAACGCCAACCAGGCCCTGACACGCGCTTCGTTCGACCTGACTCCGTTCTGCTCCGTGGATGCGGGCGGGCGGTTGCCCACCGATCAGCCTCAGGGCAGTGACGGGCCAGCTCGCGAGAAGCACCCGTGCGAGATTCCTGCCGACAAGAGCGGGTATCACGTGATCCTCGGCATGTGGACCGTGGCCGACACCGGCGGCGCGTTCCACAACGTGGTCGACGTGAATATCGTGGCCGAGGAACAGGCGCCGGATGGTTGGAAAACCGTCGGTAACATCACGCCGACCCAGGCCCTGTTGGCCGGCGACAAGGTCAAGGCCCGCGCCATGACCGGTGAGGGCGAAAGTGCCGAGTACAGCACTGAAATCACCATCGCCGACAGCGAGGACGGCAAGCCGGAGAATTGGTCGTTCAAGCTGGCCGAGCAAATCAACCGGAGCCAGACGCTGGTCCGTGCCGGTGTCCGTGGCGAAGACGGTGCCATCGAACCGATCAAGGGTGTTAACCAGCTGTTCGCCAAGGCTGAAAGCGGTGTGAATCGTTATGAGCTCGATGTGCTGATGCAGGAAGACGCTGATGCGAGCATGCGGATTTCCGCTATCGGCACCAATTTTGAGCTCAAGGAAGGACGCTTGGCGATGCCTTTCCCGGTGCTAACCAACCGTAAAATGGATATCAAGGCCGAGCTCTTCGATGCCGCCAACAATCCAGTTCCAGTGGGCACCCTGACACAACTCGTGGAGGCCGGCAGCACCTGGCTGAACATGGACGTGCATAGCGAGCCGGGTATCCACCAGCTCAAGTTGATCGGCGTGACCGTCGATGGCCGTACCACTCGTCAGGATCTGGCATCCGTGGAGCTCGGCGGTGAGGGTGGCAGCCAGGATTACGACTTCAAATATCCGCAAGGTATTGCAAGTTATCAGCCCGGGACCAAGGTCTTGTCCAGGGACGGTAACGTCTACGAATGCAAGCCGCTCCCCGTAGGTGACTGGTGCAAGATCGACAGCCATCACTATGTACCCGGTGTCGGATCAAGCTGGACGGATGCCTGGATCGCTAAATAACCTCTGGTGTTCAGCGCCGGGCTGCTGGGCAGCCCGGCGTATTCGGTTTATGGGCGATATTGTTACCGGGTTTTGGGTGAGCGAAATTGTTTTACTCTAGAACGCAAATTTTTCTTCACTGGTTGTCAGCCGTCGTTATTTTATGGGCGCTGATCAGTGGCTTTTATATGGCCTTTTTGAGTACTTCGCCGGCGCTTAAAGCGGTCGTAGGTTCTTTTAATGTGTCTCTCACGGCGCTGTTTATTCCGTTTTTTATTATCAGGGTTTTTCTTTCTTTTTTTTCGAGAGAGCAGACTGACCGAACACTTGCGCAGTGGACGGCTTTTTGGGTTCATAAAGTTATTTATCTGGTGACCGCCATCGTATTGGCAACCGGAGTCATGATGATGGACCGGGCCATCAATCTATTTGATCTTTTCTTGATACCCGCACCGGTTGAAAGTGTCGGGCTCATCGCTGTTTTCAAAAAAATCCACGATATTTCCTGCGTTGTTCTGGCGGTCCTGGTGGTTTTGCATATTGGCGCGGTTATCCGCCATGAAGTTTCCGGTCATCGAATACTCAGGCGGATGCTGTGGTGAGTGCGCGAACCCTCAAGGACCGAATGGGTGTCCTGAGCCTGGCGTTATGTGCGTTGCCGCTGGGTTATGCCGCGCTGTCGTTGTGGGGCGAGCGGGTCTTCCGTCAGACATTGCCGACGTTACCCACCGAGCAGGCCAACAACCGAGCCGCGCCTGCCGAACGTGCGCCGCTCAATCATGCCGCCGTTGCCACGGTGATGGGGCTGGCCGCCCAGGGGGCCTTGGCCCGCAGTGCCGAGCCCTTGAAGTTGCGGGCCAGCTTTGTCTCCAGCACGGGCGACTCCCGTGCGCTGCTGGCGGGGGCCGAGGGCCAGCGGATCTACCGGGTGGGGGAAAGCCTGCCGGGCGGCAGCGTCCTGCGCCGGATCGAGAGCGGCCGGGTGGTGCTCTGGCGCAATGGTCGCGAGGAGCTGTTGGCCCTGGATCCGCCGGGCCGTATCACCTTGCCGGTGCTCAAGGGGCCCGTTCCTGAAGCCGTCGCCCCGACTTCTTCCCTTTATCTGCGACCGACGGCCACGCCGCGTCAGAGTGAGTAAATGAACAGATTTTTCGAGTCCGGCCGGTGCTGCCTGAAGCTCTTGAGCCTGATCGTCAGCCTGCTGCTGGCGTCGGGCGCACTGGCCGATGAGCCGCAATGGCAACTGGCGATGAACGATGCCGAGTTGCGCGACGTGGTGCGGGAAATGTCCTCGATTCTCGGCACCACGGTGGTCCTTGACCCCCGGGTGCAGGGGCGGATCACCGTCCTCTCCGAGCAGGCCCTGGACCGTGAAGGGGTACGCCGGTTGTTCTATTCGGTGCTCGACGCGCATAACTTCACGGTGATCGACGAAGGCGACCGCATTCTTATTGCCCCTGTGGCCGATGCCCGCACCCGCGCCAGCAGTGCCGACAGTGCCAGCGCCCAAGGCGGCCAGTTCGTCACCGAGGTGGTGGCGCTGGGCAGCAGCGTCGCGGCGGATATCGCCGGGCTGGTGCGGCCACTGGTCTCGGTCAACGGTTATGTCGGCCCGTCGGCGTCGGCCAATGCCCTGGTCATCACCGATAGCGCGGCCAACGTCCGGCGTATCGCGAAGATCGTCCGGCAGTTGGACCTCGGGCAGAAGAATGCCCATGAGGTCATCCAGTTGCGTCACGGGCTGGCGAATGAGCTGGCGCGGATGATGGAGCAATCCCTGGGGCGGCAAGGCGCTGAGTCGGGGAGCCAGGTCATCGCCGATTCGCGCAACAACCGTTTGGTGATCATCGGCACCCAGGACGTACGCAAGCGTCTGGCTGACCTGGCCCGCTCCCTCGATACCCCGTCGGCGGCCGTTACCGACAATGCACGGGTGATCCGCCTGCGTCACAGCGATGCCAAGCAGCTGGCCGAGGTGCTCGAGGCCATGGGCCAGGGACTTGCTCAGGAAGCCGGCGCTGCCGCCAGCCGGGACGCGGCTGCCGCCAAGGCCCTGGTCAAGGCCGATGAAAGCCAGAACGCCCTGGTGCTGATCGCCGAGCCGAGCCAGATCCGCACCCTGGAAAACATTGTCCGGCAACTCGACCAGCCGCGCTCGCAGGTGTTGATCCATGCGGCGATTGTCGAGATATCCGGGGATATCCACGATGCCCTGGGTGTGCAGTGGGGCGGCAAGGCCGGTAGTGCCCAGGGTGGAGTCACCTTTGCCGGAGCCGGCATTACCTTGCCGAAACTCAGTGGCAACGATGCCACGTTGCCCGACGGTGCGGTGTTGCGCGTCGGTAATGACCGTTTCGGCATGCTGGTGTCCGCCCTGGCGAGCAACACCCACAACAACGTGCTGTCCACCCCCAGCCTGCTGACCCTGGACAACCAGGAGGCGGAGATCCTGGTGGGTCAGAACGTGCCGTTCCAGAGCGGTTCCTACCAGACCGGTACGGATACCGAGCGGCCCTTCAACACGGTCACGCGCCATGATATCGGGATCAAGCTGAAGGTCCGCCCGCATATCAACGAAGGGTCGACCCTGCGTCTGCAGGTCGAACAGGAAAACTCGGAACTCGCCCCGAATACGGTGGTTCCCGGTGACCTGATCACCAACAAGCGCACCCTGAAAAGCACCATCCTCGCCGATGATGGCGAGATCATCGTGATCGGCGGGCTGATCAAGGACAGCGTCCGTGTCCAGGAAAGCGGTGTGCCGCTGCTGCGGGATATCCCCTACCTGGGGGCGTTGTTTCGCTGGAACAGCGAAAAGCATGAAAAAACCAACCTGATGGTATTCCTGCGGCCGACCATCGTCCGCTCCAAAGAGGATATCTCCGACGTCAGCGAGCTGCGCTACAACAGCTTGCGCCAGCTCAGTCAACCCGCCGATGGGAAGAGCAACTCACTGCTGTTGCCGCGCGAGGCCCGGGAACTGTTCGATGGTTCTGGCAGCGAGCCGGCGATAGACCTGCGACGGCAGAAGGTCGGGGCACCATGAAGCCGCGCCTGCCGTTCGGCTTTGCCCGCCGCTACGGGGTCTTGCTGGAACCGCAAGGCGCGGGCGCGTGCCTGTCGATTCGTGCCGACACACCGTTGACCGCCGTGTCCGAAGCCCGCCGCCTGATCGCCGGCGTACTGCCGTTGCAAGTGCTCGACGAGCCGGTATTCGCGGCCCGCCTTGCGGCGGCCTACAGCGATGGCCATAGCGCCGCGCAGCAGGTGGCCCAGGGCCTGGACGATGAACTCGACCTGATGAGCCTGGCCGAGCAACTGCCGCAGACCGCCGACCTGCTGGAGCAGGAAGGCGACGCGCCGATCATCCGGCTGATCAACGCGCTGCTCGGCGAAGCGGTGCGCGAGAAAGCCTCGGATGTACACCTGGAGACCTTCGAGCACAGCCTGTCGGTGCGCATGCGCATCGACGGGCAACTGCGTGAAGTGCTCAAGCCAAGGCGCGAGCTGGCCAACCTGCTGGTGTCGCGGATCAAGGTCATGGCCCGGCTGGACATCGCCGAGAAGCGCGTGCCCCAGGACGGTCGGATTGCCCTGCGGCTGGCCGGGCACGAAGTCGATGTGCGGGTTTCCACCTTGCCTTCGGCCCATGGCGAACGGGTGGTCCTGCGCCTGCTGGACAAACAGGCCGGACGCCTCGACCTGCAACGCCTGGGCATGCCGCCGCAGACCCTGGAGCGCTTCCGGCATATTCTCGGCAAACCCCACGGCATCTTCCTGGTCACCGGCCCCACCGGCTCGGGCAAGACCACCAGCCTCTATGCGGCGCTGAGCAGCCTCAACGACCAGACCCGCAATATCCTCACCGTCGAAGACCCCATCGAGTATCACCTGCCGGGCATCGGCCAGACGCCGGTCAATCCCAAGGTCGAGATGACCTTTGCCCGGGGTTTGCGGGCGATCCTGCGCCAGGACCCGGACGTGGTCATGGTCGGTGAGATACGCGACCGCGAAACCGCCGAGATCGCCGTGCAGGCTTCGCTGACCGGGCACTTGGTGCTGTCGACCCTGCACACCAACAGCGCGGTGGGCGCGGTCACGCGGTTGCTGGACATGGGCGTGGATGCCTATCTGCTGGCCTCGTCCCTGGTCGGGGTGCTGGCCCAGCGCCTGGTCCGTACCCTGTGCCGCGAGTGCCGGAGCGCCTATGTGGCGGATGCGGCCGCCTGCCAGCGCCTGGGTGTCGACTCGAACCATCCGCCGAGGCTGTTCCGGGCCACGGGCTGCGAGCACTGCCAGCAAGGCTATCGCGGTCGTATCGGGCTTTACGAACTGATCGGCATCACCCCGGCTCTGGCGGTACTTATCCATAACGGCGCCAGTGAGCCCGAGCTGGTCCGTGAAGCCCGGACGGCCTCGCGCAGCCTGTTCCAGGATGGCCAGCGGCTGGTTCTCGAAGGCAGCACCAGTCTCGATGAACTGCTGCGCGTGACCCAGGAGGACTGAGGATGCCGACGTTCGATTACCAGGCCCAGGATGCCAACGGTCGGCGCTGTCGCGGTCAGCAGGAAGCCGACAGCCCGCGCCATGCCCGCCAGTTGCTGCGTGAGCGCGGACTGTTGCCCACGCAGCTGAAAAGCGCGCGCGGCCAGACGGGTGCGGGCAACGGCGCCCAGCGTTCGGCCGGCTTGAAAGCCAGTGAACTGGCCTTGCTGACGTTGCAACTCTCGACCCTGATCCAGGCCGGCCTGCCGCTGGAAGAGGCGTTGCGGGCGGTGGCGGCGCAGAGCGAAAAACGTCGGGTCAGCAACCTGCTGGCGGCGCTGCGTAGCCGGGTCATGGAGGGTTATGACCTGGCCTCGGCGCTTGCCGGATTTCCCAAGGCGTTCCCGGACATGTTCCGCGCGAGCATCGCCGCCGGCGAACGCTCCGGACACCTGGGCCCGGTGCTCGAACAACTGGCCGAGTACACCGAGGCCCGCCAGCAGGCTCGGCAGAAGATCCAGATGGCGCTGGTCTATCCGATGATCCTGCTGTTTGCCTCGCTGGCCATCGTCGCTGGATTGCTCGGCTATGTGGTGCCGGATGTGGTGAAGGTTTTTATCAACAATGGCCAGGCCCTGCCCCTGCTGACCCAGGGCCTGATTGCCCTGAGCAGCGGCCTGCAGCGTTACGGCTGGCTGCTGCTGGTCGGGCTGGTGGCGTTGGCCTTGCTGGTGCGCTGGGCGCTGGCGCGTCCCGCCGTGCGCTGGCGCTGGCATGCCTGGTTGTTGCGGGCGCCGCTGATCGGCGGAGTCCTCAAGGCGATGGAGGCGTCCCGTTTCGCCAGCACCCTGGCGCTGCTCGGCAAGAGCGCCGTGCCCCTGGTGGATGCCCTGGAAATCGCCGCGGCGGTGATCGGCAACCTGCCGATTCGCGCGCGCATGGGCGAGGTCGCGCGCTCGGTGCGCGAGGGCGGCACCCTGACCCGTGGCCTGGAGCGCAGCGGCGATATCCCGCCGCTGATGCTGCACATGATCGCCAGCGGCGAGCGCGCGGGCGAGCTCGACCGCATGCTCGCCCGCGCCGCCGAACAGCAGGAGAAAACCCTCGCGGCGCGGATCGCCCTGGTGGTGAGCCTGTTCGAGCCGGCGATGCTGGTGCTGATGGGCGTCATCGTGCTGCTGATCGTCATGGCGATTCTGTTGCCGATTCTTAGCCTCAACCAACTGGTGAACTGATCTTATGAAAACCTCTGGAACACAGCGACAAGGTGGTTTCACCCTGATCGAAATCATGGTCGTGGTGGTGATTATCGGTGTACTCGGCGCGATGGTGCTGCCGCAGTTCATGAGCCGTCCGGACCAGGCCAAGGTCACTGCGGCCCGGGCCGATATCAAGGCCATCGGCACCGCGCTGGAAATGTACCGCCTCGACAATTTCCAGTACCCCTCGACCCAGCAGGGCCTCGAGGCGCTGGTCAAGCGGCCGCTGGGCGTGCCCGAACCGCGGAACTGGAACCCCCAGGGCTACTTGAAAAGCCTGCCGGTGGATCCCTGGGGCACGCCCTACCAATACCTGAGTCCGGGCACCCGGACCAAGGGTTATGACCTGTATTCCTTTGGCTCCGACGGCGTGTCCGGCGGCGAAGAGTTTGCCGCCGATATCGGCAACTGGAGTGATTGATCCATGCCCACACGTTCCCGTGGTTTCACCCTGCTGGAGTTGCTGGTGTCCATGGTGGTGATCGGCGTGCTGGCCGGCATGATCGCCGTGAGCATGAACCCCAGCCCGGTGCGTCAGGCCCGCCAGGAGGCCGGTGCCCTGGTGCACCTGCTGCAACAGTTGCGTGAGTACGCGGTGGTCAACAGCCAGGAATATGGCTTGCGGATCGGTGCCGAGGGTTATCAGGTGATGGTCTTCGAACGGCCCGACTGGCGCCCGGCGGGGGCGGCCTATCGCTTGCCCGACGGTCTGTATTTTCGCCTGGAGTTGGAAGGTCGCCCGCTGAAACTGGGCGACCGGGTGAACCAGCCGCAATTGCTGGTGCTGAGCAGCGACGAAATGAGTGCCTTCACCCTGCATTACGAATCCGCGCAGCGGCGCTGGTTGAGTGTGTCCGGTGACGGCCTCGGTGATCCGGCCATCGATGAAAGCTGAATCGGGATTTACCTTGCTGGAGGTGATGATCGCCCTGGCGATCTTTGCCGTGCTGGCGGCCAGCGTGCTGTCCGCCAGCCAGTTCGTGGTGCAGCAGAGCGGCACCTTGCAGGAGCGTTTGTTCGCCACCTGGCTGGCGGACAATCAGTTGAATGAACTGCGCCTGCAGGCGCCCCCGGCCAAGGGACGACAACAGCAAAGCCTGCGCTTCGACCAGCGCGAATGGCGCCTGGAGCAGATTGTCACGCCGACCTCGGACCCGCGTTTGCTCAAGGTCGAGATTATCGTGCGGCTGGGCAATGGCGGGCCGCCGTTGCACCACGCCAATGCCTGGCTGCCGGCCCGGAATGAATAGACAGGTCGGCTTTACCCTGGTCGAACTGGTGATTGCCCTGGCGATTTTCAGCCTGATCGGCCTGGCCAGTTATCGCCTGTACGAAGGCGTGCTGCTGACCCAGGCCCGGGTCAATGAGCACGAGCAGGGCTTGCGCAGTCTGCAACGGGCGATGGCGGTGCTGGAGCGCGATGTCATGCAGGCGACTATCCCCAAAGAAGGCGTGGCCGTGACACTGGGCGGGGGGCAGTTGAACCTGCAGCGCGGCAATGCGCGCAACCCGCTGGATGAGCCCCGCAGCGAGCGGCAGGAGATTGCCTATCGCCTGGAGGAAGGCACCTTGTGGCGTTATCGCCGCAGCCTTGATCTGCCCGAGACTCACAAGCTGCCGGTGCTCAAGGAGGTGCGTGCCTTGCAGTGGCGGCTGTATGTGGACAAGGCCGGTTGGCGCGCTGAGGGGGCGTCGACGCCGGGCCGTTCCCCGGTGCATCCGCGAGCGTTGGAAATCACCCTGTCCGTGGGTCGCTTCGAACAGATCCGTCGCGTCATCCTGTTGCCGGAGGGCTCATGAACCGAACCGGCCAGCGTGGCGTGGCGCTGATCAGTGTGCTGCTGGTCATGACCCTGGCCCTGTTCGTGGTCGGTGGCCTGTTGCGCAGTCATACGCGGGCCCTGCAGAGCAGCGCGCAGCATATCCATCAGGTTCAGCTACGTCAGTGGGCGATTGCCGCGGAGAGTTGGGCGCGGGAGTTGTTGCAGGAGCGTGATCGGCTGGAGGAGAAGACCATCCATCTGGCCCAGCCCTGGGCGAGCCCATCGCTGCCGTCCGAGCTGCCGGGTGTCGAGGTGCGGATCGAGATCGAAGACCTGGCCGGGCGGTTCAACCTGACCCGCCTGCTCCTGCCCGGCAAGGCTGATGAAATCAGCCTGGAGCGCTGGGCCCGGTTGCTGGCGGCGCTGGAGATCCCGGCATTCGACCTGGCGTCGCTACGGGGTACCGAGGTCAGCGACACCAGCCAGCTGCGCCTGTTGCCCGGTGTCGACCAGGATCTTTTGCAGCGCCTGCAACCCTTCGTCGCGTTGCTGCCGCCCGAGGCCAGGCTGAACATCAATACCGCCTCGGCCACGCTGCTGGCGACGCTGGAAGGCATGACGGCGGCCAGTGCCCGGGACGCTGTCGCCCAGCGCCCGGCGCAAGGTTATGCCGATGCCCATGAATTTACCCGTGCGCCGGGGCTGGATGGGTTGGGTATTGCCAGCCATGGCCTGGGTGTCGACAGCCGCTGGTTCCGGGTCACGGTCGAGGTCGGCGCGGGCGCGGCGCGACTGCGGCTGGTCAGCGATCTGGAGCGGCCTCGCGACAGCCTTCGCCTGCGTGTCCTGCAACGCCGCTTCCTGGCCCCGACTCAAGGTGAAACCCCGTTATGAGCAATTGGCTTTATCTCACGGCCGAAGGCCTGGCTGGCTGTGACGCCGGCTGGCCGGTTGGCTATTGGCAGGCGGGCGGCGAGTACCGTGTGGTCACCCTGGCGGAGGCGGCGACGTTTCTGTCGGGGCAGTCGGTGCGGGTGATCCTGCCCATGGAAATCTGTAGCGGCTTGCGCAGCGAGCCCTGGCCCGGTCGACGCAAGCCCACGGTTCAGGCGTTGGCCTACGCCGTCGAGGAGCGCTTGGCCGAGGAGCTGGATGGATTGCACCTTGCGGTCGGTGCGGCGGACAAGGATTCACGCTACCCGCTGCTGGCGATCAACAAGGAGCGCTTCAAGGCGATCCTGGCGTTGTTGCGTGATTCGGGGCTGCAAGTGGAAAGCGTCAAGGTGGATGCGGACTTGCTGCCGGATGATCAGGCCTATGGCGTCTGGTGGGCTGGACGCTGGTTGGTGGGTGGGGCTATCGAGGCCCGACTTGCGCTGTCGCCTGAGGATCTGGAAGTACTGCGATCACGATTGCCGGATGGGTTGTGCTGGATGGGCGCTGATCGGCAGGCCGATATCGCGGCGTTGCTGGTGGCCGGTCATTCGCGCGGGCTGGACTTGCTGCAAGGTGAGTTTCGTCAGGTGCGGGCGCGTTGGCCATTGGGCACGCTGGTGCTGTCGGCGTTGGCGCTGTTCGCGGTGTCCTGGGGTTTTACCCTGGCCCGTGCCCATTATCTGGAAAGCGCTGCGGGGCAGTTGTACGAGCAGAGTGTGCAGCGCTTCCAGCGTTTGTATCCCGAGCAAACCCGGATTGTCGATCTGGCGGCCCAGCTCAAGGCCTTGCAGGGGCAGACCGATCAGCCCGGCAGCCAGATGGGCCGTCTGGTGCAACTGATCGAACAGGTGATCGGAGGCAGCAGCGTTGAGGTTCAGCGTATCGAATACCGGGCCGGCTCGGGCTGGACGTTGTTGCTGACGGCCGGCAGCTTCACCGATCTTGAGCGCTTGCGCGAGCGCGGCCAGGGCAGCGGTTTACCGATCAGGCTGGGCAGCGCCAGCAAGGACCGTGAGCGAGTGCAGGCGGTGCTGATGTTGGAGGAGAAGAACGGATGATCAGGTCATTGGCGGTACCGGCGGCGCTGATGCAACGGTGGCAGGGCCTCGGCCTTCGGGATCGACGGATGTTGATTGGTTTGGGGATTTTCCTGGCGGTTGTGAGTTTGTTCAGTGGAGGCTGGCAACCGGCGCAACAGCGTCTGGAAAGGGGCGAGCGCCTGTACCAGCAACGTCTGTTATTGGCCGCTGAAGTACAGCGTGCCCAGCCGACGGCTCAGCGCTCGAACCCATCGCGGTCCCTGTCGAACCGGTTAAGTGAAACGGTGGCGGCGGCAGGGCTGGAGTTGCAGCAACTGGACCAGGATGGCCAGTCACTGCGGGTCACCCTCAGTGGCAATGCACTGGCCTTGCTGCAGTGGCTGGACCAGACCGAGCAATCGGGCGCGGTGTTGCAGTCGTTGAGCCTGGAAAAGCGCGACAAGCTGCTGGTGGCGCAGGTTGCGTGGCGTGCTGATTAGGCTGTTGCATTACCCGGCAACGCCTGCAACCGTGCCAGCTTCAACGCCACCAGCAAGGCCACCACCAGCAGTGCACCGATAAACAGGCCGATGCCGTTCCAGCCGCCGTAGTGCCAGAACACCCCGCCCAGGGTCCCGGCCACGCTGGAGCCGACGTAGTAGCAGAACAGATAGAGCGACGAGGCTTGTCCCTTGGCCTTCAGCGCCCGACGGCCGATCCAGCTACTGGCCACCGAGTGCGCGCCGAAGAAACCGAAGGTGAACAGCAGGATGCCGAATACCACCACCGGCAGTGGGGTGACCAGGGTCAGGACGATGCCCACCAGCATCATCAGGATCATGCCCCAGAGCACCTTGCGCCGGCCGAGCTTGTCGGCCAGGGCGCCGATCTTCGCGGAGCTGTAGATGCCCGACAGGTAGACGATGGACAGCAAGCCGACGAATGCCTGGCTCATGCCGTAGGGTTCGGCCAGCAGACGGTAGCCGATGTAGTTGAACAGGGTGACGAAGCTGCCCATCAGCAGGAAGCCTTCGAGGAACAGCCACGGCAGGCCGGCGTCGCGAAAGTGCACGGTGAAGCCGTCGATCAGGCTGCGGGTATTGAAT
This sequence comes from Pseudomonas sp. MWU12-2319, assembly GCF_023242525.1. NCBI lineage: Bacteria > Pseudomonadati > Pseudomonadota > Gammaproteobacteria > Pseudomonadales > Pseudomonadaceae > Pseudomonas > Pseudomonas sp. MWU12-2319. Next base: position 313,081 of record NZ_JALJES010000003.1, on the reverse strand, counting down.
TGGCTGGCGCGGAAGTTGCGCGACGGCGGCAGGATCTTCCAGAACACCGTCGCCGCGATCAGCGCCAGGACACCGATCACCAGCATCGCCATATGCCAGCTGACAAAGTCGATCAGTACGCCGGTGATCAGGCGCCCGCTCATCCCGCCGATGGCGTTGCCGCCGATATACAAGCCCATTGCCAGGCCGATGTGACTGGGATGGATTTCCTCGCTCAGGTAAGTCATGCCCACCGCCGCCAGGCCGCTGAGGGAAAGCCCCACCAGGGCCCGCATCACCAGCACGCCCTGCCAGTTGGGCATCAACGCGCCGAGGATGGTGAACAGCGCCGCGCCGAACAACGCCACCACCATCACCGGCTTGCGCCCGAGGCTGTCGGAGATCGGTCCGGTGATCAGCAGGCCGATGGCGAGCAGGGCGGTGGCCACCGAGAGGATCAGGCTGCTCTGGGCGGCATTGATCCCGTATTCCTTGGACAGCACCGGCATCATCGGCTGTACGCAGTACAACAGGGCAAAGGTCGCGAAGCCGCCGGAGAACAGCGCCAGCACCGTGCGCATAAACGCCGGGGTGCCTTTTTCGATATAGGTGTCGTTGAGTTGGGCGACCACATCGTCCAGCGCAGTGGGGGGAATCTCGTGGGCGAAGGGAGCAACAGCAGTTTTCACGGGGGACCTCGGGGGGAGCAGCCGGTCAGGCAATGGAAAAAGCATATAGCTGGCTAACTATTCTTTCCAATATATTGTTCGACCTGTTTGATAGGTTTTACGACTTGATGAGGTGTTCATGGAATTGCGGCATTTGCGCTACTTCATCGCTGTGGCCGAAGAACTGCACTTTGGCCGCGCCGCCGAGGTGCTGGGGATTTCCCAGCCGCCGTTGAGCCAGCAGATCCAGGCGCTGGAGCAGGAGCTGGGAGCACGGCTGTTTGACCGGACCAATCGTCGGGTCGAGTTGAGTGAGGCGGGTCGCCTGTTTCTGCAAGAGGCGCGGTTGGTGCTGGCGCAGGTGGACAAGGCGGCGGATGTGGCGCGGCGGGCGCAGTTGGGGGAATTGGGGGAACTGAAGATCGGGTTTACCTCGTCGGCACCGTTCAACTCGACCATTCCCCAGGCGATCTTTGCCTTTCGCCAGGCATTCCCTGCGGTGCATTTGAACCTGCGGGAGATGAGCAGCAAGACGGTTGCCGACGGTTTGATGGATGAGTCCATCGAGGTGGGCTTGATGCGGCCTTTGCCGTTACCGGATGCGCTGAGTGTTGTGGAACTGATGCATGAGCCGCTGGTGGCGGTACTCAGTGCCAAGCATCCCTTGGCCGGCGGCAGCGAGGACGGGATGTATTTGTCCGAGCTGGCGCTGGAGCCCTTTGTGTTTTTTCCGCGCAGTTATGGCAGTGGTTTGTATGCGCAGTTGCTGACCTTGGCGCGGCAGGCGGGCTTCAGCCCGCACTTTGCCCAGGAGGCGGGTGAGGCGATGACCATTATCGGCTTGGTGGCGGCGGGGTTGGGGGTGTCGGTGTTGCCGGCGTCTTATCAGAGGATTCGGATTGATGGCGTGGTCTATCGACCGTTGCTTGACCCGGATGCGGTGTCGGCGGTGTGGCTGGTCCAGCGCAAGGACCAGAAGTCACCGATGGCCAAGGCGTTTATCGAGTTGCTGACGCGTCGAGCGGTGCCGCAGGCTTAAGGGGGTCTGAAGCCGAGCGCGGTCCTGTGGCGAGCGGGCAAGCCCGCTCGCCACAAGGGTGTAACCGTCTAGTGCAGCGGCAGATTATCCAATGACTGATCCAGCTCAGCTTTCGCCATTTCCACCAGATGCATGGCCGAGAATGCCAGCGCCCGCTTGGAGCCGCTGAGACCATCGCCGGATTCGTAGGCGGTGGCCGCTGCGCAGGTCAGCAACTCGGAGACGTGAACCAGGGATTCTTCCAGGCTTCGACCGGATTTGGTGTTAGGCAGCCGGATAGCGCCCGGCGATGCAGATGTTGGGCTGGGCAGATAGTGATCAAGAGCACGCTGGATGGCGGCCTGATCCTTGAACCGGTCGGCAGAAGGGAAGGCGTTGGGATCCTGGACAGGTGGTGCGGGAGTTGTTTTGCTCATGGTTGAGTCCCTATATCAATAATTGGAACTGCAACCCATCGCTTGCACGCAGAAGGGTGGCAGCTGTGCGCAGGTGTGCAAGACCGAGGATATAGGACTCGGCAGACCCGAAGGTCTCCCACGCACAGCCACCATAGCAATCGAGCGTCGAATACCAGTCTACTGAACGACGCGAATATTGTGGGAGCGGAGCTTGCCCGTGAAGCTTTTAGCGGCCTCAAGGGCCTCTTCGCGGGCAAGCTCCGCTCCCACAGACTCTTGCGATGCAGGGACTAAGCGCCGTTACTGGGACAGCGGCTGCGCCTCGCCAACACCGATCGCCCGTGCCGACGGCTGGTCATGATGAGCTCGCAGTTCGGCGAGGATGTCCTGGTCCAGAAAGCTCACCCAACGGATGTAGTTCCTGTGGATCTTGCCGTCCTGGTAACCCATGCCGCTGCTGTCGCGGTAGGCGATGGTGTAGCCGCTGGCGCTATAGTTGATGTCGATCTCGACGTGGAATTTCTCACGCACGGTGATCTCGGCCTGGACCTGGCCCGGGTTGACGCGCTGAACGGTCCACTCACGTTTGGTCAGGGCGGCGACAATCGCTTGTTTCACCTCGTCCTGGCTGGCCTGGACCTGCGGGGTGAGGGTGCGGCTCGGGTTGACAATGGGTTTACTGGTACAGCCGGCCATGGTCAGCAGGGCCAGGGTGACAAGTGCAGCACGAAGCAGGGAAGACATTCCGTTTTCTCCAGAGGGTTTCAAAAAAGTCAGCGCCAGCGGCGGAACACCAGGGAGGTGTTCACGCCGCCAAAGGCAAAGTTGTTGTTCATCACATACTCGTTGCTCATCTGCCGGAATTCGCCGCGCAGGTAATCCAGCTCGCCGCATTGCGGGTCGATCTGGTCGAGGTTCAGGGTAGGGATGTAGCTGTCGCGGTTCATCATCTCGATGCTGAACCAGGATTCCAGCGCCCCGCAGGCGCCCAGGGTATGGCCGAGGAAGCTCTTCTGCGAACTGATGGGCATGCGGCTGCCGAACAGGCTGCTGGTGGCCAGGGTCTCGGCGATATCGCCCTGCTCGGTGGCGGTGCCATGGCCGTTCACATAACCGATGGCGTCCGCCGTCAGGCCGGCATCTTCCAGGGCCAGTTCCATGGCCCGGCGCATGGTGCTCTGCTCCGGGCGGGTGGCGTGCTGGCCGTCGGCGTTGCTGCCGAAGCCGACGATTTCCGCATGAATATGCGCGCCACGGGCCAGGGCATGTTCCAGCTCTTCAAGCACCAGCATGCCGCCGCCTTCACCGATCACCAAACCGTCACGGCCGCTGTCGTAGGGACGCGGACTGCTCTGCGGCGCATCGTTTTTCAGGCTGGTGGCGTAGAGCGCGTCGAACACCATGGCTTCGGTGGGGCACAGCTCCTCGGCACCGCCGGCGAGCATCAGCGGCAGGCGCCCGAACTTGATCGCCTCGTAGGCATAGCCGATGCCCTGGCTGCCGCTGGTGCAGGCGCTGGAGGTGGGGATCAGGCGCCCGGTCAGGCCGAAGAAGATGCTGATATTGGCCGCCGTGGTGTGCGGCATCATGCGCACGTAGGAGTTGGCGTTGAGCCCTTCGGCCACGGAGTTGATCAGCATCATGCCGAAGGCCTTGATCTCGTCGGTGCTGCCGGTGGACGAACCGCAGGCCACGCCCATGCGCCCGTCACGGATGATCTCGTTGCCCAGCAGGCCGGCATCGGCCAGGGCCATTTCCGCCGCGCCGACGGCGAAGCGCGAGACCCGGCCCATGCTGCGCAGCTGCTTGCGGGTCCAGTGCGACGGCACCGCGTAATCATCGATGGGCCCGGCCAGGCGCGTGTTCAGTTCGGTGAAACGCTCCCACTCGGCCATGTAGCGGATGCCGCTGCGGTTGGCGCGGAAGTGGGCTTCGATGCTGGCCCAGTCATTGCCCAGGGAAGTGATGCCGGCCATGCCGGTGACGACGACGCGCTTCATCAGCACAGGCCTCCGTTGACGGCCAGCACTTGCCGGGTGATGTAGGAGGCTTCCGCGGACATCAGGAAGTTCACCGCGCCGGCAACTTCTTCCGGGGTGCCCATGCGTTGCACCGGGATCATTTTCAGCAGTTCTTCCACCGGCACATTGTCATCGAGCATGGCGGTGTCGATCAGGCCCGGAGCAACGCAGTTGACGGTGATCTTGCGTTTGCCCAGCTCGATGGCCAGGGCCTTGGCGGCGCCGATCAGACCGGCCTTCGAGGCGCTGTAGTTGACCTGCCCGCGGTTGCCGATCAGCCCGGATACCGAGGTGATGCAGACGATTCGCCCCGGGGCGCGACGGCGGATCATCGGCATCATTACCGGATGCAGCACGTTGTAGAAACCGTCGAGGTTGGTGCGCAGGACCAGGTCCCAGTCTTCTTCGGACAGGGCCGGGAAAGCGCCGTCACGGGTCAGGCCGGCGTTGAGTACCACGCCGTAGTAGGCGCCATGTTCTTCAACGTCGGCTTCCAGGCGGGTGCGACAGGCTTCCCGGTCGGACACATCGAATTGCAGCACGCGGGCCTGGCGCCCCAGCGCTTCGATTTCGGCCTGCACGGCTTCGGCATCGGCGCGGCCGCTGCGGCAATGCAGCACCAGGTCAAAACCGGCGCGGGCCAGGCGCAGGGCGATTGCACGGCCGATACCGCGGCTGGAGCCGGTGACCAGGATGGATTCAGTCATGACGCGACTCCTGTGATTCGGATAGATAAGCGGCGGCCTGGGGTGGACGGAACACGTTCAGGCGCGCGGTGGCATGGATGTCGGGACCGGTCAGGTGGCATTCGAACACGCCCATGCCGTTGTCGTCTTCCAGCGAGCGCAAGGCGTGGATGCGCAGTTCGCTGCCGGCGGGAAAGTGTTCCACATTGCAGTCGAACTTGCGCGTGCCGAGCAGGAAACCCAGCTCCACCGGCTTGCCTTCGCCACGGGCGCGGCAACCGGCATAGGCAGCGACGCTCTGGGCCATCAGTTCGATCCCGACCCAGGCCGGCAGGCTGCCGTCCTCGCGGTTGAACAGGCCGTCCGGGCGCACGGTGAGGCGGGTGTGGATCTGTTCTTCGTCGCAGGCCAGGACCTGGTCGATCAGGATCATGTCCCCGGCATGGGGCAGCAATTCGGCGAGCGGCCAATCGATCATGGGGCGTCTCCGATAATCAGGCTGACATTGTTGCCGCCGAAGGCAAAGGAGTTGCTCATCAGGCGGCGCAGTGGATGGGGGTTGAGGCGGTCGCCCGGCTTGACCCAGTTCAGGGGCGGCAGCGCCGGGTCGGCCTGGCCGTCCCAGAGGTGCGGCGGCAGGGCGGCGGACGGGTTGTCGGCACTCAGGCTCAACCAGCAGAACGCCGCTTCCAGCGCGCCGGCAGCGCCCAGGGTGTGGCCGGTCATGGGCTTGGTCGAGGAGCACGGCGGGCTTGTCGGGAACAGCGTGGACACGGCCAGGCTTTCCATGGCGTCGTTGTGCTGGGTGGCGGTGCCGTGCAGGTTCAGGTAGTCAATGTCTTGCGGTTGCAGGCCGGCCTGCTTCAGCGCTTTGCCCATGGCCTGCACGGCGCCCTGGCCGGTCGGGTCGGGGGCGGAAATATGGTGGGCGTCGCAACTGGCACCGGCGCCGAGCAGGGCAATGGCCGGGCCGTCGTCGGCGCGTTTGCTCATCAGGAACAGCACCGCCGCTTCGCCGATATTGATGCCGTTGCGGTTCAGCGAAAACGGATTGCAGCGCTGCGTCGACACGGCTTCGAGCGAGCTGAAGCCGCGGAGTGTCAGCTGGCACAGGCTGTCGACGCCGCCGCAGAGCACTGCGTCGCACAGGCCCAGGTCGAGCAGGCGCCGGGCACTCATCAGGGCCCGCGCGCTGGAGGTGCAGGCGGTGGAGATCACGTAGGCCGGGCCGCGCAGTTGCAGCCAGTCGGCGAGGAAGGCCGCCGGGGCGCTCAGTTCCTGTTGCTGGTAGTCGTAGCCGTCGGGGAAGTGCCCCTCTTTCAGATAGCTGGCGATGCCACGACTGGCCTCATCGATGCCCGAGGTGCTGGTGCCCAGGACGATGCCGATGCGTTCGCGGCCATAGGTGTCGATGGCACGCTGGATCGGCTCGGCGATTTGCAGGGTGGCTTCCATCAGCAGTTGATTGTTGCGGCTGGCCTGGGCGCTCAGTTCAGCGGGAATCGCTGCCAGTTCGCCTTGCACGGCGGCCACCGGCAGGATGCGTTCGGGCACCCAGCCGCTTTCCGGACGCAGGCCCGAGCAGTCGCCGGCAAACAGGTTGCGCGCCACGCTCTGCTTGTCGCGGCCCAGCGCGCAGATGACGCCGAGGGCGTTCAGGTAGGCGGTCATGGGGCAGCCTCGCTCAACGGACTGATTCGGTAGTGCAGACTCTCCGGCAGGCTCAGGGTGAAGTCCAGCGGCTGGCGATAGCTGACTCGCCAGCGGGCATCGAGGACGCGTTCCGCGTTTTGGCGTTGCGCGCTCGGGTAGTTGCCCGCGAGTTCGGTATCCGGGGTCAGGGCAAACAGCAAGGCGGCGAACAGTTCGCGAGCCTGGGGATTGGGCGGCAGCAAGCCGTCGGCCTGCCATTCACCGTCCTGCAGGCGCTGGCGGGCCAGGGGAATGCCCAGTGGGTCCATCAGTGACCAGCGCAGGCCGTTCGCCTCACGCTGGATCACCAGCAACCAGTCCTGGCGTTGCCCGGCCTGTTCACGCTCGATATGCAATTGCAGCGGTAACGCCAGCGTCGGTGCGTGCACGGGCAGCGGCGCGCGGCTGGCGCAGGCGCTCAGCAGCAGGAAGCAGCCGAGCAACAGGGCGCGGATCATTCGACGGTCTCGCCAAGGGGTTTGCGGGCGACCACGTTGACCAGGGTTTCCTCACGCCGGCCCACGGGCGGCGGGCTCTTCAGGCGCAGGCGCTCCAGTAGCCCGAAGTCCTTGGACCGGCTCCACCACAGGTACGGGTAGGAGACGTTCCGGGGCGTGAATTCGAAACCCTGGTCGCTGATCATGTCCAGGTACTGCGCCGCGCTTTTCTGCACATGCATGGGGTGGCGGAACAGCCAGCGAATCACCCAGGTGTCGATATAGGCTTCGGTGGACTCGGCGAACAGCAGGTAGCCGCCCGGCTTGAGCACCCGATAGAACTCGGCCAGGGCTCGGTCCTGCTGCACCAGGTGGTGGAAGGTCTGGTGGCAGAAGAGGATATCGACGCTTTGCGAGGGCACATCGAGGATCGCGCAGTCGCTGCCGATCAGCTCGACTTCCAGGCCACGGCGTTGTGCTTCTTCGCCGCTCAGCTTGAGGCTGTGGGGATCGGCGTCAAGGCCGATCAGTCGCGCCGGGGCGAAGGTTTGCTGCAAGTACTGGAAGGACTTGCCCTGGCCGCAACCGGCATCGAGTACCACCGGGTTGGCCGGCAGGGCCTCGCTGAACAGGCCACGCAGGTCGTTGATCGCCACCCGCAGCACGTGGTGTTGCCAGGTGTGGCTGCGCAGGAACCAGAAGCCGAAACGGGTTTCCGCGACGTAGGTGTCGCTCAGGTACGGATGGCTCATGTCGGGGTACTCGCACAGATTTCCGACAGCATCCGCAGGCGGCGTCGGGGTTCACTGACAAAAGGGTTGCGCTCGTCCCAGGCATAGCCGGCGAGGATCGCACTGATCATGGCGCGGATTTCCGGCGAGCTGCCGGGATGGAAGATCACATCCTGGAAGGTCCCGGCGTACCAGCCTTCGACGTAGCAGCGGAAGGTTTCGACACCGCGCTTGAGCGGCTCGGCGAACTGGGTCTGCCAGTCGACGCTTTCACCTTGCAGTTGGCGGTGCAGCAGGCCGGCGGCCATGCTCGCCGAACGCATGGCGATGGTCACGCCGGAGGAGAACACCGGGTCGAGGAATTCCGCCGCGTTGCCCAGCAGGGCGAAGCCCGGACCGTGCAAGGTTTTCACATTGGCCGAGTAGCCGCCGATGGTCCGCGCCGGGGTGTCCCACAAGGCGTTTTCCAGCACGGCTTGCAGGCTCGGGGTTTCTGCAACGAAGCCCTTGAGGCAGGCATCCAGGTCCTCGGTGCGTCCGGCAAAGTGCCCGGCGGCGGCGACCACGCCAAGGGAGCAGCGGCCGTTGCTGAACGGAATGGTCCAGAACCAGATATCGCGCTGTTGCGGGTGGGTGGTGATCAGGATCTTTTCCCGCTCGAAAGCGGGATGTTCGATACGGTCTTCGATATGGGTGAAGACCGCCTGGCGTACCGGGAAACTCGACGGTGCTTCGAGGTCGAGCAGGCGCGGCAGCACCCGGCCGTAGCCACTGGCATCGAGGACGAAACGTGCTTCGATCAAATACTCGCTGCCGTCTTCGCGACGGGCCCGCAACTGCGGTTGTGGCCGGTCGAAATCAACGCTGACGACTTCCTCGCCGTAGCGGATTTCCACGCCTTGCAGGGCCGCCTGGTCCGCCAGCAGTTTGTCGAAGTCGGCGCGTTGGACCTGGAAGGTGGTCGGCTTGCCGTTGCTGAAGGTCTGGCCGAAATCGAAGGCGCTGTAGTGTTCGCCCCAGGCGAAGGCCGCGCCGTTCTTCAACTGGAACCCGGCGGCGTTGACGGCGTCGAGCATGCCGGCTTCTTCGACGAAGTCCAGGCAGTGCGACAGCAGGCTCTCACCGATGGAAAAGCGCGGGAAGTGCTGGCGTTCGACGATCAGCACGTCGTGGCCATTGCGTTTGAGCAAGGCGGCGGCGATGGCGCCGGAAGGGCCCGCGCCAATCACCACGACTTCTCGATGTTCCATTTCAATCGCTGGCACACAGGCTCCTTGCGGGGTTCGAAGGTTTCGAAGGGATAGGGCTTGGGTCGACAGTCGTGACCGAGTGATCAGCTTGCGGTGTCGCGGTCTTGTCAGTTGGGCGTGCGGCCCAGGGCGCGAGCAGGAAGCTGAAGGCCAGCCCCAGGCTCACCGCCAGGCCGAAGTTGCTCACCGCCGGGGTGCTGGAAATCGCCAGCAGGCCGAACGACAGCCAGGTGGTCAGGGCGGCCAGCAAGGTGCCCAGCAGGCTGACGGCGGCACCGCCGATCTGCTCGCGCATCAGGATGGCGTAGTCGACGCTGATGGCGGTTACCAGCAGCAGGCCGAACAGGCTGAACAGCGTCAGCGGCTGGCCGAGCCAACCGAGGCTGGCCAGGCTGCACAGGGCCGCCAGCAGCGGCAGGGCGACGATCCGCAAGGCGCCTCGCAGGCCGAACGGCAGGATCAGCAACAGCACAATCAGCACACAGGACGCCAGTTTCAGTTCGGCGGCGCTGACCTGGGTGGCAGCGAAGACCTTGTTCAACTCGCCCAGCCGGTCCACCAGCTTTACCCCCGGCAGGCCGTCGGTTTGCGCCCGCAGCAGGTCGGCGTTGTTCAGGCCGCGCAGGCTGACCATGCCGGCCACGCCGTCGGTTTGCACGCCGAGCCAGAGCAGGCGCCAAGGCTCGGACAGCGGGCCTTTGAGGGCGCTGTCGATATCCTGGATCGGCAGGGCTTGCAGCTGTGCCAGTTCGCTTTGCAAGGCAGCGGCCGGTACGCCGAGGTCGAGCAAGGGTTGCCAGAACCCCGGCAGTTGCTTGAGCGAGCCCTGCAACTGTTGTTGTTCCCGGGGCAGGCTGACCACCTGGTCCAGTGACTGATAGCCCTGGAGCTTGCCTTGGCTCACCAGTTGATCGAGACGTTCGCCGAGTGCGGCCTGGCGCTCCAGCAACTGCTGTTGATCGGCGCCGCGAACCAGGAAGAACTGGCTGGTGGGCTGGTAGCCGGTGATCCTTGCGACGGCCTGGGCCTCGGCCTGCAATTGCGGCGGCGCACCGACCCATTGGCGGATATCGTTCTTGCTGGTCAGGTGCCACAGGCCACCGGCGCAGAACAGCACCAGCAGCGCCAGCAACAACCGGCTGCCGACCTTGCGCAGCAATGCTTCACGCACCTTCAGCAAGACTTCGCAGACCCGCAGCGGCCATTGCGCCGGACGCAGGTCGGTGCCCTTGAGCAGCGCCGGCAGCAGGCACACGGCGGTCAGGTAGGCGCCCACCAGGCCCGCAGCGGAGAACACGGCAATCTGGGTCAGGGCCGGAAACGGCGTCCAGGCCAGGGCCAGGTAACCGATGCAACTGGTGGCCAGGCTCAGGCTAAGGCCGGGCAGGGTAATGCGCAGGGCCGGCCAGCTGTGCCAGGGTTTCAGGCTCCAGCTCTTGGACAGGTAATGCAGCGGGTAGTCCACGGCCACGCCGATCAGGCTGGCCCCCAGCACCAGGGTCATCACGTGCAGATGACCGAACAGCATCACGCAGGCCACCGTGCCGAACAGCATGCCCACCAGCACCGGGACGAAGGCCAGCAATACCCGCCAGCGCCGGAAGGCCAGCAACAGCAGCAGGAGAATGCCGAAGGTGGCGCCACCGCCGACCCAGGTGATTTCCCGGGTGGCCTGTTGCTGGCCGGCGGCGGCATACAGCAGGCCGCTGGCGGCGAGCAGTTGGGCGTCGTCCTGGGCGGCTTCCTCGCGGCTGTGCTTGAGCAGTTCGGCGACCTGTATCGGCAGCTTCATATCAAAAGCATTGCCCCGGGTGCGGGCCCGTAGCAGCACCCAGCTTTTGCCGTCGGCCTCGGCGATCAACGCGCCGCTGCCGATATCGAATTGCACCGCGCCGGGCTTCGGTCGGCTGTCCTGGATGCGTCCGGTCAGGCCGAGCCAGTCGTCCTGGCTCGGCACCAGGCTGATGCCGGAGAAGGGATCGAACAGCGACTGAACCCGTTGCTGGATAAACGCCGCCGGGTGGTCGATCAGTTGCTGTCGGTCAGCGTGGGTAAGCATCGCCAGGCGGCTGGCCAGCAGTTGTTGGCGCAAGGCCGGCAGGTCGGCCTGCAAGCTCCACTGCACGGTTTCGAACAGCCCGCTGGCTTGCCAGCGCTCGCCCAGCCGTTGCGCCAGGGCAATGGCTTTCTGGCGATCGGCCTGGCCCACCAGCACCAGCATTTCCCGGTTCAAGGGTTCCTGCATGCGCTGTTCGGCCTTGAGCTCCAGGGCATCGGGTGCCGAGCCCGGCACCAGTTCCATCAGGTCGGCCGACACCGGCGCGCCATGCCGCCATTGCCAGCCGGCGAGCGCCAGCACTGCCAGCAGCAGGATCAGGAACAGGCGCGGGAGCAGGCGTTCACTCGGCAAAGTCGTGTTGCTCCGCATCGCTCAGGGGGAGGGCGGCGCTGCTGTCCTGCATGCGCAGGACGGTGCTGTCGCCCTGGGTTTCCAGCAGTTCGATGCGTTGCACCAGTTCGCCGCCGTCGATATTGATCCGGGTGAAGATCTGCTTGAGCAGCACCGAGCGCGGCACCAGGGTCAGTTGCCAGTGCTGGGCGTCGCCTTGCAGTTGCAGTTCGAAATCCCGTTGCAGTCCAGTGCTGTCGCCTTGCAGCACGGCGATAAACAGGCGGTTCTGTTCGGCCCCGGCGCTTTTGTTCGGGACCATCTGCCAGCCGCTCGGGTCGCGTCGGGCGATGCCCTTGGCGCTGATGCGGTAGTCCTGTTGCAGCGGGGTCTTGAGCAGCCAGAGCAGGCCGTGGTCCTTGGCGAGGACGAAGGTGCCCTTGCTGGTCAGCGGTTGCGGCAGGGCACGCAGGTGTTTTTCCTGGATAAAGCTGCCGTGGATCACCGAAGGCTTGGCCAGTTGGTCGCTCAGCTGTTGCAGGTCGAAGGCCGAGGCGTGGGCGGACAGGCCGAGGCCGAACAAAAGACTCAGCAAGCACGCGAACCGTGCAGGAGCTGGCTTGCCGGCGATGAGGCCCTTGAGCCTTGCGGTGATCTTGCGGACGCTATCGCCAGCAAGCCGGCTCCTACAGGTTTTGCGGCGTACCTGAATGTTCATGCGAGTACCTTCTCGACGGCGTCGACGAAGACCTTGGGCGAGGCCAGTTGCATTTCCCGACTCTGGATATCCACGGCCACCTGAACGGTACTGGCGCGGGTCAGGCGTTCGCCGCTGGCAAGGTCGGTGATCAGGTAGTTGACCTTCAAGCGGTTCTCCCACTCCACCAGGTTGGCCCGCACATTGATCTTCTGGCCGAACACCGCGCCGCGTACATAACGCAGTTGCAGGTCGATCACCGGCCACGCATAGCCGGATTCGAGCATGTGCGTGTAGTTGTGGCCGATATGGTCCAGCAGCGCGCAGCGGGCGACTTCCAGGTACTTCACGTAATGGCCGTGCCAGACCACGTGCATGGTGTCGACGTCGAAAAACGGCACCAGGATCTCGGTATCGACATGCAGTACGCCGCGGCTACGCATGCAGCCTCCAGTGTTGCTCGGCGATGCGTTTCAGGCACAGGCGCAGTTCGGCTTCCAGGGCGCGGTCTTCGATGACCGGGGGGAAGTCCTTTGCCAGGGCTTCGTGCATCGCCGCCAGGGCCGGCGGCAGCGGCCGCGCATCGCTGGCCTGGCTGCGCAGCCAGACGCCCTGGTTGGCGGCGAGCAAGGTGGCGGCGGCGACCTGTTCGGTCAGTTCCAGCACGCGGATCGCATCGCGGGCGGCAATGGTGCCCATGCTCACCTTGTCCTGGTTGTGGCATTCGGTGGAGCGCGAGAACACGCTGGCCGGCATGGTGTTTTTCAGGGCCTCGGCGGTCCAGGCACTGGCGCCGATCTGCACGGCCTTGAAGCCATGGTTGAGCATCGCGCGCTCGGCGCTGGAACCGGACAGGTTGCTCGGCAGACCATGGTTGTAGCGCACGTCCACCAGCAGGGCGAGCTGCCGATCGAGCAGGTCGGCGACGTTGGCCACCAGGGTCTTGAGGCTGTCCATGGCAAAGGCGATATGCCCGCCGTAGAAGTGCCCGCCGTGGAGCACGCGCTCTTCTTCGGCGTCGATGATCGGGTTGTCGTTGGCGCTGTTCAGTTCGGTCTCGATAAACGAACGCAACCAGCCCAGGCTGTCGGCCAGCACGCCGAGCACATGGGGGGCGCAGCGCAGCGAGTAGCGATCCTGCAAACGGTGCAGCGGCGCGGTCGGCGCATCGATGGCGAGGTCCTTGCGCAGCCAGGCGGCGACTTGCATCTGCCCCGGGTGCGGCTTGGCGGCGAACAGGCGCTCGTCGAAGTGTTCCGGGTTGCCTTGCAGCGCCACTACGTTGAGGGCGGTGATGCGGGTTGCCAGTTGCAGCAGGTAGTCGGCGCGGGCAAAGGCCAGGCAGGCCAGGCCGGTCATGACGGCGGTGCCGTTCATCAATGCCAGGGCTTCCTTGGGCCGCAGTACCAGCGGGTCCCAGCCGAGTTCGCGGTGCACGTCGCTGGCCTGGCGGCGCTCGCCGCGGAACAGCACTTCGCGTTCGCCGGAGAGGGTCGCGGCCACGTAGGACAGTGGCGTCAGGTCACCACTGGCACCGACCGAGCCCTCTTCGGGAATCAGTGGCAGGATGTCCAGGTCGAGGAACGCCTGCAGGCGTTCCAGCAGTTCCACACGCACGCCGGACACGCCGTGGCACAGCGACTGCAAACGCGCCGCCAGCACCGCGCGGGTGGCCTGGGGATCGAGCAACTCGCCGAGGCCGCAACCGTGGAAGGTGTAGAGGTGACGCGGCAGCGCTTCAACGTGTTGTAGCGGCACCGCCACCACGCAGGAATCGCCGTAGCCGGTGGTGACGCCGTAGATCACGCCTTCCTTGTCCAGCAACGAGTCAAGGAACTGCGCGCCCTTGGCGATGCGCTGGCGGAACGCGGGGTCGCCTTGCAGTTGCGTCGGCACCTGACGGTTGGCCAGGGCCAGCACGTCTTCGATGCGCAGCGGGAGTTCGCCGAAGGTGACCGGCTCAAGCGGATGCGTTGTCATCGGATTTCCAGAAAGGGTAGAAGTTGAACCACTGGTACGGTGCCTGCAGGCAGTAATGGCCCAGGCGCTCGGCGTAACGGGCGGCCCACTGGGCGATCACCTGTTCGCGGTCGTTGCGTTTCCACTGCACCGCTTCGGTGAAGGGTTCGAGGGTGATGCGGTAGCGGCCCTGGAGTTTCACGCAGAACAACAGGTTGACCGGGCATTTCAGCAGGCCGGCCAGGAGCCATGGACCTTGCGGGAACGCAGCGGGTTGGCCGAGGAAATCCACTCGTACATGGCGTCCGCCATGGAGCGGCACACGGTCGCCGGCAATCGCCAGCCACTCGCCGCGATCCAGGCGCTGGCTCAGTTGCAGCATCACCGCCGGGTTCAGTTCGCTGACCTGGATCAGCCGCAGGTTGGTCGCCCCGGCTTCGCCCAGCAAGCGGTTGAAGCGCTCGGCGTGCTTGGTGTGCACCAGCACGTTCATGGTGACCTTTTCCCCCAGTTCGGCGAGGGCGCGGCAGACTTCCAGATTGCCCAGGTGCGCACCCACCAGCATCTGCCCGCGCTCGCCGCGCAGTTGATCGCGCAGCCGGGCCGGGTCGACGATCTCGAGCTGCTCAAGGCGCAGCTTGCCGTTCCACACGTCGAGTTTGTCCAGCAACGAGTCGGCAAAGGCCATGAACTGCCGGAAGACATTCATGCGGGTCGGCCGCAGGGCGCTTTGAGCGCTCCAGTCGGCCAGGCGCTGCTGGTAGTGCCAGGCACTCTGCCGGGCGCTGCGGCCGAACAGGAAAAAGTACAGGACGATACCGTGCAGCACCGGGCTGAGCATCCGGCGGCCGAGGACCTTGACGCCGAAGGCGGTGAGTTTCATCAACCAGAAGCTGCCGCGCTCCTGGCGGTCGGCCCAATGTTTTTGTGCGTCGCTCATGCCCGCCACCGTCGCCAGAGGATGCTCGGCAGGCGCACCAGCATGCCGAAGAACAGCCGGGTGTGCATGCTGGAAATCAGCGCGTTGTCGTGGAACATCCGAAAGTGCGAGAGGCCGTCCAGGGGGTAGTGGACCTTGGTCGGCAACCAGCGCATGGGTTGGTTGCGCCAGGACAGGCGCACGAGAATGTCCGAGTCGAAGTCCATGCGTTTGCCCACCTTCACCGAATTGATCAGCGCCAGCACCGGTGGCAGCGGGTAGACCCGGAAGCCGCACATGGAGTCGCGGATCTGCAACGACAGGCTGTTGATCCAGACCCAGACATGGGTCAGGTAACGGGCATAGAGCCGGCCCTTGGGTACGCTGTCATCGTATTGCGGGTAGCCGCAGATCAGCGCTTCGGGGTGCTGGCGCGAGGCGTCGAGAAAGACCGCGATGTCCTGCAGGTCGTGCTGGCCGTCGGCGTCCACCTGCAGGACATGGCTGAAGCCCAGCCGGGCGGCCTCGCGCATTCCGCTCATGACCGCGCCGCCCTTCCCTTGGTTGACGGGTAGTTTCACCAGGGAAACGTGTTCGCGTTCGGCGAGTTGTTCCAGTACCGCCGCGCAGGTCGGGCTGCTGGCATCGTCCACCAGCACGCAGGGCAGGCCGGCGGCGAGCACCGCTTCGAGAACAGCGGGCACGGCGGCCTCATGGTTGTAGACCGGGATAACGGCGCAGGGCTTATGCATGGGCCGTCTCCAGCACGATGCGGCCGCTGGAGCAGGCGGCCTTGGTATTGCGAAAGGCGAAGTGCAGTTTGCTGCGCTCACGGTCGAAGCGCAGGCTCAGTTCGAGCTGGTCGCCCGGTCGCACCAGTTGCTGGAACTTCAGCACTTCCATGCCGGCGAATTTTTCCGGCAGTTCGAGTCGTTCGCGACCCAGCTCCAGCGCCCAATCCACTTGCACCACGCCGGGCAGCACCGGGGTGACCGGGAAGTGTCCGCTGAAGTAGGCCAGGTCCGGCGGCACGGCCAACTGCAACAGCCATTCGCCATCTGTTTCGTGTTGCGAAAGCACTTCCGGACCTTTGGGGCGCGGCGCCTGCAACAGGGCCTGGACTTCGGCTTGGGGCAATTTGCCCTGGGGGTTCAGCGGCAGTTGCCGCAGTAGCCGCCAGCGGCGCGGCAGCGCCAGGGTTTCGCAATGGCCGAGCAGATGTTTGCGCAGGGCCTCGGTCAGCGTACGCCGACCCTGGTTACGCAGGATATGCAGTCCCTGTTCGGAGAGCACTAGCAGCGCGCCGAGGTAGGCGCGGTTTTCCTGCACCACGCCCAGGCGCGCTTCGGCGACCCAGTCGTGCTCCACCAGGGCCTGTTCCAGCATCGGCAGGGAGATGCGTTTCTCTTCCAGTTTGACGATGCGGTCCAATCGGCCCAGCAGTTCAAAACGGCCATCGGCTTCGAAGCGTACGGCGTCCGCCGTTTGCTCGATATGACCGGCCGGCAGGTAAGGCGAAGCCACCTGCAAGGCACCGTCCGGGTCCTGGCTCAGCTGTACGTCGGCAAAAGGGCGCCACAGCGGATCGCCCTGGCGCCAGGCGATACCGCCGGTTTCCGAGCTGCCGAGAATTTCCGTCGGCCATTGTCGCAAGCGTTGTTGCAGACTGGACGCGGCCTCGGACGGAAGTGCACCGCCGGAAGAAAACACCCGGCGCACCTGGCTCAGGGCCGGCCAGTCGAGGTTGTCGCCCATGCGCTTGAGCAGGGCCGGGCTCGCCACCCAGGCGAATTGCGGGTGTTCACGGCTGGCGCGTTGCAGGTCTTCCGGGAAGGCCAATTGCTTGCGCACAAAGGTCCGTCCGGCACACAGCGGCCAGAGCACACGGAACAGCAGGCCATAGATATGTTGAGTAGCGACACTGCCGATAATGCAGGCCTGCTCGAGGTCGGCGCCCCACAGCTGTTCCAGGGCCTGCACTTCATTGGCCAATTGGCGCAGGCTTTTGTCGATGCGCTTGGGTTCGCCACTGGAGCCGGAGGTGCACAGGCTCAGGTGGCAATCATCAAGATCGAGCACGGCCGGGCTCAAGGGTTCGCCGCAGAGCGCTTCGAGGGTGTGGCTATCCGTCAGCCACAGGTCGACATCCGCCGCCCAGCGTTGGCGGGTCTGCTCTTGCAGGTCGGCGGGCAACAGCACCCGAACGCCTGCGCGCCAGGCACCGAGCAGGGCGATGGCCAGTTCCCCGGCATCTTCCAGGTGCACGGCGATATGCTTGACGTCACGCGCCTGCAAGCCGGCCGCCAGGCTTAACGCCCGCAGTGACAGCCCGGCATGATCCAGCGACGGACCCAGGGTGACCGCTCGCGGTCCATGCGACTTGAGCAACAACTGCTCAAGGTTTATCCAGTTCATGCGCGGCCTCTTACCCGTTGTCGTACCAGCCACTCAATGGCGAACAGCAAACCCATCAGCCCATAGGAAATCAGGCCGGTGTACAACATCCACCAGTTCAGCGGCGCCCAGAGGGTCAGGGCGGCGGCGATCAGGCCGTTACAGAGAAAGAACAGGCTCCAGACGCGGGTTACCTGCCTCGTATAGTTAATGGCCACATCCGGCAACTGCGGCTCCCGCAGACGGGCCAGCCGCTCGACTATCGGTGGGCCGAATTTCAGGCTCAGGCCGAACAGCCCGAGCATGAAGCCGCTGATCAGCACCGGGTACCAGCGCAGCAGCAGCGGGCTGTTCAGCAACGCCAGCAAGCCGCAGAAAGCGATGGCACTGAGGGCCATCCACAGGCTGCCGGGGCGCCGCTCATCGGTCAGGACCCGGGCCAGCCACAGGCCGCCGAGCAACAGCCCGAACTGCCAGGGGGCAAAGTGCTCCATGCCGAAATACACCGCAAAGGGGTACAGCAGGCCCGCCAGGAGCAGGCCCAGGCCGATCAGGCGTTTCATGCGGCCGGTTGCACCAGGCGAAAGACCGCCTCGACCACATCGTTGACGGTGCGCACCGACTTGAACTCCTCGGCGGCGATTTTCTTGCCGGTCTGACGCTTGATATGGTCGATCAGGTCCACGGCATCGATGCTGTCGATTTCCAGGTCCTGGTACAGGTTGCTGTCCAGGGTGACGCGTTCGGGTTCGAGTTCGAAGAGTTCGACCAAGGCATCGCGCAGGGTGTTGAAGATGTCGTCACGGGTTTGCATGGTACGGCCTCACGCTGCCTGTTTTGCCGTGACGAAAGCCGCAAGGCTGGCCACGCTGGAGAAATGGTCGCGGGTGTCCTTGGCGTCCGCATCGATCTTGATGCCGTAGCGCTTCTGGATCGCCAGGCCGAGTTCGAGGGCATCCACCGAATCCAGGCCCAGGCCTTCGCCGAACAGGGTTTGCTCGTTGCCGATGTCTTGCGCGCTGATGTCTTCCAGGCCCAGGGCCTCGATGATCAGCTCTTTGATCTCAAGGTGCAGGGCGGGGGTTGGATCGCTCATCTGAGGCGAGCTCCTTAATGAAGTAATGGTGCAGATAATCGTTGAGTTTGCGCGAGGCCTGGGGCGCGGGGCCCTGCGCGGCAAAGCCTTGTGGGTCTATATCGGCGCCGACACTGAAACTGAAGTGCACCCGGCGTTGCGGAATGCGATACCAGGGTTCGGCCTTGGTCAGGGTGGTGGGGCTGACCTTGATCACGACCGGGGTGATGATTCTCGCACCCCGCAGGGCAATCGCGGCGGCGCCGCGATGAAAGGCGGGTGCCGTGCCCGGTGTGGTTCGGGTGCCTTCGGGAAAAACGATCAGGGTCTGGCCGTCTCGCAGGGCGCTGGCGGCGGCTTCGAGCATGTCCAGGCTGCCGTCGTTGCTGATGTATTCGGTGGAGCGTACCGGCCCGCGGGTGAAGGGGTTTTGCCAGAGGCTCTGCTTGACCACGCAGTTGGCATGGCGCACCAGGCCGATCAGGAACACCACATCGATCAGCGACGGGTGGTTGGCGATGATCATCTGGCCGGGGCGACCGAGTTTTTCCGCGCCTTCGACTTCATAGGTCAGTACGCCGGTGCGGGCCATGAAGCGGATGAACAGCCAGAACAGCCGGCTGACTGTTTGTCGCGCGCGCAGGCGCTGACGTTCGGCATCGCCCGGCAGGCAGCCGAGCAAGGGGAATATCACCAGTCGCAGGCACAGGCCGCCCAGCCCGAACAGGGCGAAGCTCAAGGCGGTGGCCAGCAGACGCCAGTAATAGGCGTCGCAAGGTTTGGTCATGGTCGGCGTTGCCAATTCCATACCCGGGACTTCCATTGGTGTTGGCAGGAGGCGTGTTGGCCGAGCAGGGTACGCAACAGATCGAGGGCATGGGGCCACTCGGTCGGCGGTTGTTCGTCCGTGGCGCTCGCGAGGGACAGTTGCCACTCGTCGCCCGGGGTCAGCAGCAGACCGAGGGCGTAGGGAAACGGCACGTCGTCGATCCAGCGGAGGTAGGCTTCGGGCGGTTGTTCTTCGGTGATCACCAGCAGGACCGCCGGGGCGCCTTCATCGAGCAGCGCGGCGGCCTCGAGCATGCCGTGCTCCAGGCCATCGCCGTTGGCGGCCAGGGCGGTCATTTCGCAGGTCGAGCCACGCAGGATCGACCAAAGGCCAATCACCGCGTTGTGCACCGACAGGCTGAACTGGGTCGGCGACAATGGCTGATCGGCCGCCAGGTCGCTGAGGATCTCGAAGGTGCGCGGGGTTTCGCCGTGTCGGGAGATGAACACCAGGGGCAATTGCGCGTGCCCTTCGGCCAGCGGCCAGCCGACGCTGAACGCCATGCGCGCCATACGGCCGAGGCGGCGGCGCTGCATGGCCGGCAGGAAAGACACATCCGGAGCCGCATCGCTGGGCGCGGGCACGCAGGGCTGGCGGCTCCAGGCCTGCCAGTCGTCCACACTTTCCAGGCCCGGGGCCCAGGCGCGCCATTGGGCGATGTTGAAATTGATCACTGAATGTCTTCCCGCCCCTGCGGGCTTCCTTGAACGCTATGGTTGATCCCTGAACCCCTACCAACCCTGGCGTGGCGCGATGGCCAAGTGGCGCGCATTATCCCGGTGCACAAGGCCTGTAGCAAATTTTTGGTCACATTTTGCACGATTAAATTTGCAGTTATGCGAAGGGAGAGCTAGCAACTGGCTATTATTCGTATTTTTTCGGATACGTATGTCAGAGCTTTCCCGGCTTAAAGGGAAAATACCCTGGATTGGTGAAGTTATTGCGGTGTGAGAGGTAGTCCTCGTCCTGCCAAGGTGGCGCGGCAGCGGTCAAGCCCTCTACACTCGGTGATTCATTGATACACGGAGGTCTTGTCATGCGGCGTGTGGTGTTCAATCAGAAAGGCGGGGTCGGCAAGTCGAGCATTGCTTGCAACTTGGCGGCGGTCAGCGCCAGCGAGGGCTATCGGACCCTGTTGGTGGACCTCGATGCCCAGGCCAACTCCACGCAATACCTCACCGGGCTCACCGGCGAGGATATTCCCATGGGTATCGCGGACTTCTTCAAGCAGATCCTCTCGTCCGGGCCGTTCTCGAAGAAAAACCAGGTGGATATCTACGAGACGCCCTTCGACAATTTGCACGTGATCACCGCCACGGCCGAGCTGGCGGATCTGCAGCCCAAGCTCGAGGCGAAACACAAGATCAACAAGCTGCGCAAACTGCTGGACGAGTTGTCGGAAGATTACGACCGCATTTACCTGGATACGCCGCCGGCGTTGAACTTTTATGCGGTATCTGCGCTGATTGCCGCCGATCGCGTGCTGATTCCCTTCGATTGCGACAGCTTCTCCCGTCAGGCGCTGTATGGCCTGCTGGCCGAGATCGAAGAGTTGAAGGAAGACCACAACGAAGATCTGCAAGTGGAAGGGATCGTGGTCAACCAGTTCCAGGCCCGGGCGAGCCTGCCGCAGCAGATGCTCGACAGCCTGATCGCCGAGGGCTTGCCGGTGTTGCCGGTGTACCTCGCCAGTTCGGTGAAGATGCGCGAGTCCCATGAAGCCAACCGGCCGCTGATCCACTTCGATCCGCGGCACAAGCTGACCCAGCAGTTCGTCGAGTTGCACGCGCTGCTGGAAAACAACGCTTAGTAGCAATGCCCGCCCGCCAAGGCCGGATGCGATTCATATAGGAGCAGAGCTTGCTCGCGAAGAGGCCCCTGAGGGCGCTAAAAGCTTCGCGGACAAGCCAATAACCCTTCTGCCGTAGCCGTCTCAGATGCCCTGACTGCGCAGCCAGGCCATCAACTGCGGCAGGGGAAAGGCGCCGCTCTGGCGCGCTACTTCCTGGCCATTTCTGAACAGGATCAGGCTGGGAATCGAACGAATCCCCAACTGTGCCGAGAGTTGCGGGTTGGCCTCGCTGTCGAGCTTGGCCAGGCGACATTTGCCGGCCAGTTGGGCGGCCGCCTGTTCGAACACCGGGGCAAAGGATTTGCACGGCCCGCACCAGTCCGCCCACACGTCCACCAGCAACGGCAGGTCGCCCTTGATCTGGCTGGCGTAGTCGCCCTGTTTCAATTCGAACGGTTTGTCCAGCAAGACCGCGGCTTTGCAGCGTCCGCATTTCGGCTGGTCGCCCAGTCGTTCGGCAGGGATGCGGTTGAGGCCGTTGCAATGGGGGCAGGGGATCAAGAGGGTGGCGGACATGGAAGGGTTCCCGGGTAGTGGCCAATGAACTTGAACTGGAGTCTGGGGCGCGCTTTATCAAGGGGGCCAAGGGTGTGTTGCATGTCCTCACATATTCAAACGACGCGTTTTACCTTCAGGATCTAGCCTCAGGGAATGAGCCGTCGGTCAGATTTTGACAATAGCAAATTGCGATAACCTGGCTTGACGGATAATCTTCATAGCAAGATGCGATAAGGATATTGCATGCGTGTGATTACCGAGAAGCGGATTCGGGAAGCCAAGGCAAGATGGCCTGACACTGCCAGTGCGTTGGATGCCTGGTGCCGAAGGATCAAGGGGAGCAGTCCTGAAAACTTTTCGGCGCTCAAGGCGTTGTTCCCCGCGACAGACAAGGTGGGTCGCTTGCATGTGTTTGATATTGGCGGGAACACACTGCGCCTGATTGCGGGTGTGCATTACGGTGCCCAGCAGCTATATATCAAGCATGTGCTGGATCATCGTGAATATGACAAGGGTAAATGGAAGGAGACGTGTTGATGAATGCTGTCATCAAGCAGGCTTCCGAGCACTGGCCGTTCGTGGAGCCACTGCTGCGCAAACCAAAAAACGAGGCCGATTACGATGCCCTGGTGGGCATTCTCGACGAGTTGCTGGGCGTCATTGGGGAAGACGAATCGAACCCGCTCATGAGCCTGGTGAACATCATCAGTGATTACATAGAGGCCTATGACAAGGAGCACTGGCCGATGCCGGTGGTCAGTGGGGCCGATGTACTGCGGGAGATGATGCGTGAACATGGCTTGAACCAGAGCGACCTGCCCGGGGTCGGGCCGCAATCGGTGGTTTCCGAGATACTCAGCGGCAAGCGTCAGCTCAACCTGCGCCAGATCCGCTGGCTGGCTGAGCGTTTTAGGGTGCGGGAGCAGACTTTTATCTGAAGATGTATCGCTTCGTCGGATGTCACGCCGAGGTACTCGCCTTGCTTGAACTGAAGTGCTACTTTTGTTGCACTTTCGGCTAAAGGCCGGTTCACCCTGTACGGATAGGAGAGTCCCATGTCTGTGACTTCCAAAATCCGCCGTCAAGGCGGTGCGGCTGTAATGACCATTCCTCCCACTCTGCTGAAGCTCTTGCATGTAGAAGTGGGGGCGCAGCTCGAGCTGACAGTGGTCGATGGTGAGTTGGTTGCAAGGCCGGTGATTCATCCGGTTCGTAAACGCTATTCCCTGGACGAGTTGCTTCAAGGTTCCGAGGAGATAGCTGAGTTGAATGCCGAGACTGCGTGGGCCCGCGAAGGTGATCCGGTCGGAAGGGAGATAGGCTGATGGTGCGTAGGCAAGCCCCGCAACGCGGTGATGTGTATTGGATAGATCCCAATCCTGTGGCCGGTCGAGAAATGATGAACCGTCACCGGTTTGTGGTCATCACTGCGCGTGAGATCAACGCGCTGGGTGTCAGCATGACTGTTCCGATCACCAGTGGTGGCTCGTTTACCCGCAATTCCGGCTTGGCAGTCATCGTCACCGGCCATGAAACCAACGGCGTTGCCGTCTGCAATCAAGTGCGTAGTTTCGATATCGAACAGCGTGTTCGAGACGGTTCCGCCAAGTTCATAGAACGGCTGGACGATGTCACCATGATGGACATCGTTTGCCGAGTCGTCAGCGCTATCGAGCCAGAGGCATGAGGCCTCACGACGAACAACTGATTTCCAGGTGTTTGCCCCACTCCGGTGGCCGCTCGGCGTAGCGCTCCATACCCGCTTGTTCCTCGAACGGCTTGCTCAGTACTTCGTGGAGTTGCCGTACCTCTGAGTAGTCACCATTTTCCGCCGCATCGATGGCCTTCTGCGCCAGGTAGTTGCGCAGGATATACAGCGGGTTGGCCGCGTGCATCCGAGCCTTGCGCCGGGATTCATCCTGGTCCGGCTCGCGGGCGACCCGGGCCTTGTAGCGGTCGGCCCAGGCGTCGAAACCCTTGAGATCGATAAAGTCATCCCGCAGTCGCGCCGTGGCCAGGGCGGCAGACTCATCCCCAAGGCGGCGGAAGAACAAGGTGTAGTCGACCCCGCCGGCCTGCATCAGTTGCAGCAGGTTTTCCACCAGCTTCAGGTCGTCGTCTTCGGCGCTGGTCAGGCCGAGGCGGCGGCGCATCAGGTCCAGGTAGTGGGCCTGGTACAGCGGCAGGAACAAGCCCAACGCCTCGCGCAACGCTTCGACGCTGATGAAGGGCGTCAGGGCCTGGGCCAGTGCACTGAGGTTCCACTGGCCGATGGGCACCTGGTTGCTGAACGAGTAGCGGCCCTGGTCATCGGAGTGGTTGCAGATGAAGTGCGCATCGAAATCATCGAGAAAGGCGAACGGACCGAAATCGAAGGTGATACCCAGGATCGACATATTGTCGGTGTTCATCACGCCGTGGCAGAAACCGTAGGCCTGCCACTTGGCGATCAGCTCGGCATTACGCTCGACGATCTCGCGGAACATCGCCAGGTACGGCTCCGGCTGTTCCAGGCATTCGGGAAAATGCATGGCCAGCACGTGCTCGCCGAGCTGCTTCTGCTGCTCCGGCTGCTTGGTGTAGTAGAAGTATTCGAAATGACCGAAGCGTACATGGCTGGGCGCCATGCGCAGGACCATGGCGCCGCGTTCCTGTTTCTCGCGCCAGACCGGTGTGTCGGAGCCGATCACGCACAGCGCGCGGCTGCTGGGAATACCCAGGGCATGCAGGGCCTCGGAGGCGAGGAACTCGCGGATCGACGAGCGCAATACCGCGCGGCCGTCGCCCATGCGCGAATACGGCGTTTGCCCGGCGCCCTTGAGGTGCAGGTCCCAATGCTCGCCCGCGGTGTTGTAGACCTCGCCCAGCAACAGCCCGCGACCGTCACCCAGGCGCGGGTTGTAGGAGCCGAACTGATGCCCCGAATAGACCATGGCCCGCGGCTCGGCTTCGGCCCAGAGCTTGTGCCCGCCGAACAGCTCGGCGAACACCGGTTCCTCGGCAATGGCCGGGTCCAGGTCGAGCAGGGCCATGGCCGCCGGACTCACCGCCACCAGACGCGGATTGTCGAGGGGCTCGGGCAGGATATGGGTGGAAAACGCGTCGCCCAGGCGGGCGAAGCGGTTATCGAAGGTCAGTTCGTCGAGGGCTTTCAAACGGCCGGCTCCAGCAGAATGTCCGAGTATTCTGCTGGGATTAGCCGGCAGACGCCAGCGGCCTCATGCAAACGGCATGAACGCCGCGCTGGTCGAGTTTCAGTCAAGCTTGTCCGGCGGTGGCAACTGCTCTGGCTCGGCCGGCGTCTTTGACACGGGCCCAGGCGCTTCGCCTTCCACCGGCACCAGCTTGTATTCCTGGCCCTGCAGGTTCTTGAGGTAGACCTCCATCTGCCGGAACGAGATGTTGATGTGCTCTTTCTTGAACTCGCGGTTGATAAAGCGGTTGACCTCGTCGACCACCGGGTTACGGTCGCCCAGGTCGCGCACGTGCATGCGCAGTTCGTGGTCCAGGGTACTTTCGCCGAAGTTCAGGAAGTACACGTGGGGCTCGGGTTCCTTCAATACTCGGGGGTTATCGCGGGCGGCCTTGAGCAGCAGTTCCTTGACCCGGTCCAGGTCCGAACCGTAGTCGACGCCGAGCTTGAGGGTCACGCGGGTGACGGTGTCGGTCAGCGACCAGTTGATCAGTTGCCCGGTGATAAAGGTCTTGTTCGGGACAATGATGTCCTTGCGGTCGAAGTCGGTGATGGTGGTGGCGCGGATACGGATCTTGCTGACCGTGCCCGACAGGGTGCCGATGGTGATGGTGTCGCCGATCCGCACCGGGCGTTCGAACAGGATCATGATGCCGGAGATGAAGTTGGCGAAGATTTCCTGCATGCCGAAACCCAGGCCTACCGACAGCGCCGCCACCAGCCACTGCAACTTGTCCCAGCTCACGCCGAGGGTCGAGAGGGTGGAGACAAAGCCGATGCCGGCGATCACGTAGGACAGCAGGGTGGTGGTGGCGTAGGCGCTGCCCTGGGCCAGTTCGAGCTTGGACAGCACCAGCACTTCCAGCAGGCCCGGCAGGTTGCGCGCCAGGGCGAAGGTGATGCCGATGATCGCCAGGGCCCCGATGACGTTGCCGATGCTGATGGGCACCATGCTCATGGTCGCGCCGGTGCCGCTGGTGTATTCGTAGAGGGTGATGTTGTCCAGGTAGGAGAACACGCTGATCAGGTCCGCCCAGACCCAGTACAGCGCCGCCACGAAACCGCCGAGCAGGGCCAGGCGGATCAGGCGCATGGATTGTTCGTTGACCTGTTCGATGTCCAGGGTAGGCTCTTCGATCAGCGGTTCGCCATCGCCGGCTTCCTTGGCCGCCTGGCGTTTGCTCAGGGCGCGCTGGTAGGCCAGGCGCCGGGCCGCGACCCCGAGGCCGCGAGCGAAGGTCGCTTCGATCACCAGCCAGAGCATCAGCAGGTAGAGGGTCTCGATCAGTCGGTCGCTGAGTTTCAGGGCGGTGTAGTAGTAGCCGAAGCACACGGCGATAAACAGCGCGATGGGCATGGCGGTGAAGATTACGCCGACCAGTTTGCGGAACAGCGAGGCACTGCCGCGGTTTGGAGTGCCCAGCAGCAGGCGACTGAGCAGCCAGGCCATCAGGCCGTAGCAGGTCAGGACCACGGCGATCCCCAGCACGTCACCGGCCAGCGAGGCCGGTTGCAGCTCGGCGACGGAGACGATGGCCACCAGGGCCAGGACCACGAAACCGAGTCGGCGCACCCAGCCCTGGAGAAATTCGACCTGGGGTTTTTCCCAACGGAAATGCAGTTCGGCCACGCCACCCGGCGCCAGAATCCGGTAGGCGGTGTAGAACACCAGCCAGGCCAGGGCGATTTGCAGCAGCGCGGCGCCGAGGCTGGCGTTCTGGCCACGGGCATCGATCTGCAGGGCATAGCCGCACAGGGCCAGCCCGAGGGCGACCGGCATCGCCAGGGCGACGTTGACCAGGATCGCCAGCGGCGTGTGCCACTGGCTGTCGCGTTTGAAGTGGCCGATATCCTTGTGCACCTTGCTCAGGCGCGTATACAGCGACTTGCGCCACCACAGCAGGGCACCGATCAACAGCAGCAAGGGCAGGAACAGCAGTGGATGCTGGGCCAGGCCGTCGGTCAGCTCACTGAAACTGGAGGCCCAGGGCAGGGTAGTGACCTGCTTTTGCAGGCGTGCCGGTACGCTTTCGATCCAGTCCAGGTCCAGGGGCTTGTTGCTCGGGATCCAGAACATCTGCTCGTCCAGGGTCGCGCGCAGGCCCTGGGCGGTGCTGAGCAGTTGTTTCTGGTTCAGTTGCAGGGTGATGGATTCGTTGAGCAGGGCGCTCAGTTCGCGGTTCAGGCGCTCGAGCAAGTCGCTACGGGTCACCGCCAGGTCCAGCAGGGTCTTGCGCAGTTGCGCATTGACCTGGTCCGGCGGCTGGGTCGCCAGCAGGTTGTCGACATAGGTGGCCGGGCTGCTGATCAGTTCGCGCTGCTGGTTGACCTCGAACTGGTAGAGGCGGATATCGGCGATTTCATCGGCCAGGTTCTTGTCCACTTGCAGTCGTGGCAGGGCCTGTTTCTGCTTGTAGAGAATCTTCGACAGCAACAGGCTGCCCTTGAGCACGCTGATCTGTTCGTCCAGGGCCTGGTCGCTCTGGGTCACGCTGTCGAGCTGCTGTTTGGTCTGCAGGTTCTGCTGGGTCAGTTCGTTGAGACGGTCGGTGCTTTTGAGCAGGTAGTCGGAGAGCTTGAGGTTGGTGGCGCTTTCGGTGGCCAGTACGCTGCTGTCGCCGGCCTTTTGCGCTTCGATGGATTGCTGGGTGACGGTCTGCTGGGACTGGGCCAGGCGCTTCTGGTTGATCAGCGACTGCATGTCCTGGATTTCCTGCTCCAGGCGCGCGGTTTTTTCCATCAGCAGGTCGTGCTGGCTGTTGCCCAGGTCCTGCAATTGGCTGTTGCCGGCCAGTTCCTGGCGGCGCAACAGGATCAGCGCGTTGATCGAGCCCAGCTCGGCGGTCAGCTGGTTGCGCTGGTCGCTGTTGAGGGCCTTGCCGTTGTCCTTGCCCTGCTTGAGGGTGTTGTTGATCTGCTGGATGCGTGTCTGGCTGGTGCTGATTTCCGACTGCGCGCGCTCGGGGCGGGTCTGGGCGGTGATGATCAGGCTGTTGGCATCGGCCAGGGCTTTTTGCAGATCGCCCTGTTGGGTGGTGCGCTCGGTCAGCAGTTGTTCCAGTTGCGACACCGACTGGTTGGCATAACGCTGGGCCACCGGGATCACCTTGGTGACTTTCAGGCGCGCCAGTTCACGCTGGTTTTCGACGGTCTGGCGCGGCGCGTCGGCGACTTGCTGCTTGGTCGCGGCCAGGCGCTTTTCGTAGTCGTCCTGATTCGACAGCCAGGTCAGCGTCTGCTGCAGCACCGCTTGCAGGGCCTTTTGATCGGCGTCGGCGAGCTTGCGGTCGGCGATCTTGTCCAGGCTTTGCTGGACCGATGCACTGGTGGGCGGTTCGGCTGCTTGCAACGCGCCGACGGAAAGACTCAGGCCCAGCAGGGCCATGGCAAGAAAAGTGCGCAAGGAAGACATAAGTACCGGTCGAGCAGCGTGAAGAAAGTGGGCAGTTTAGAGGAAGAGACCCGGACCCGGGCGACTTCCTTCGGGGAATCTGACGCCGACTTTGCCGATCTTGTTCCCGTCCATGACCGCGACAGTCCACAGGGTGTTGTTCCACTCCACCTGGTCGCCGACGATGGGCGCGCCGCCGACCTTGTGGGCGATGAAGCTGCCCAGGGGGGTATTCGGGTCGACGCCTTCGAGTTTCAGGCCATAGAGGGCCGAGACCGCGCCCAGCTGGGCGTCGCCTTCGAGCACGAAGTCGCCGAAGAAGCGCAGGTCGAGGCCGCGCTGAGGCGCCTGGCTGAACAGCTTGCCGAGGGCAGGGAGGTTGTGTTCATGGCCGATCACGCAGAGCAGGTCATCGACTTCCAGGGTGGTACTACCCGACGGATGGAGCAGTTGCTGGCCACGGAACAGTGCGGCGATGCGCGTACCCTCGGGCATTTTCAACTCGCGCAGGGCGGCGCCGATGCACCATTTTTCAGCGCCCAGGCGATAGACGAACAGCTCCCACTCGCTGGTGACATGCACTTCCAGGGCGGCCCGGGAGATCGGAGCCGGTTCTGGCGGCACCGTGACCTTCAGCAGCTTGGCTACCCACGGCAGGCTGGTGCCTTGCACCAGCAGCGACACCAGCACGATAAAGAACGCCAGGTTGAAGTAGAGCTGTGCGTGGGGCAGGCCGGCCATCAGCGGGAACACC
The DNA here is from genome assembly GCF_023242525.1 of Pseudomonas sp. MWU12-2319. Classification (NCBI taxonomy): domain Bacteria; kingdom Pseudomonadati; phylum Pseudomonadota; class Gammaproteobacteria; order Pseudomonadales; family Pseudomonadaceae; genus Pseudomonas; species Pseudomonas sp. MWU12-2319. Next base: position 284,230 of record NZ_JALJES010000003.1, on the reverse strand, counting down.
GCAAGAATGATCGGGACCGCGCCGCGCAGGCCGACCCAGGAAATAAACGCCTTTTCCCGGCCATGGAAGGCCTTGAACGGCAGCAGGCCGACCAGCACCGACAGCGGCCGGGCGAACAGGATCATCCACAGCGCCAGGCCCAGGGCCGGCAGGGCGATCGGCAGCAGGTCATGGGGCGTGACCAGCAGGCCCAGCACCAGGAACATGCCGATCTGCGCCAGCCAGGCCATGCCGTCGAGCATATGCAGAATGCCGTGGCGGCTGCGCACCGGGCGGTTGCCGATCACCAGGCCGCACAGGTACACGGCGAGGAAGCCGCTGCCGTGCAGGGCGTTGGTCAGGGCGAAGACCACCAGGCCGCCGCTGATCACCAGGATCGGGTAGAGGCCGTTGGCCAGGTTGATGCGGTTGACCAGTTGCAGCATCAGCCAGCCGCCACCGAGGCCGATGATGCCGCCGATGCCGAATTCGCGAATCAGGTGGCCGAGCAGGCTCCAGTGCAGGCCGGTCTGGCCGCTGGCGAGCATGTCGATCAGGGTCACGGTGAGAAACACCGCCATCGGGTCGTTACTGCCCGACTCGATTTCCAGGCTGGCGGTGACCCGTTCGTTGAGGCCCTTGCCGCCCAGCAGAGAGAATACCGCGGCGGCGTCCGTGGAGCCGACGATGGCGCCGATCAGCAGGCCCTGGATGATATTCAGGTTGAACAGCCAGGCGGCGGCCATGCCGGTCAGTCCGGTGGTGATCAGCACCCCGACCGTGGCCAGCGACAACGCCGGCCAGAGTGCCACGCGGAAACTCGCGACCCGCGTGCGCAGGCCGCCGTCGAGCAGGATCACGGCGAGGGCGAGGTTACCGACCAGGTAGGCGGTGGGGTAGTTGTCGAAGATGATGCCGCCGCCGTCGACGCCGGCGGTCATGCCCACGGCGAGGATGATCACCAGGATCGGGATGCCGAGGCGCGAGGACAGCGAGCTCACCAGGATGCTTGCGCCTACCAGCAACGCGCCGATCAAGAACAGGCTGTTGATGGTCGTCGCATTCAAAGGCAGTACTCCAGGAAAGCTTGCAAAGGCTGGGCGCAGACTGACCATGCAGTCTGCGTGCCAGCGATTCTAACCTGTTGAAATGTACCGCTGTCAAAAGCTTTAGAACCAGGCGTCCTGCATCGACAGGCAGGTATCGTCCCGCGCTTCGAGAATGGCCAGCTCATGATGGCAGCCCGGGACTTCCCAGGTGAGGAAGTAGCGCGCGGCTTGCAGCTTGCCTTTGTAGAAGGGCAGGTCCGCCGGATTGCCCCTGGCCAGGCCTTCCTCGGCGCGCACCGCCTGTTCCAGCCAGCGCCAGCCAATCACCGTGTGGCCGAACGCCTTGAGGTACAGCGCCGAGTTGGCGAGGCTGCTGTTGACCTTGCCCTGGGCCAGGTCGGTCAGCAGGCCGAGGGTCACGCTTTGCAGGCGTGCGACCAGATCCTCCAGCGGCTGGCGCAGGGTATCCAGGGAGGAATAGGCGGCGGCGCGCTTGGCGGTGTCGGCGATCAGTCGGATCAGCTGCTTCAAGCCGGCCCCGCCGTTCTGCGCCAGCTTGCGCCCCAGCAGGTCGAGGGACTGGATGCCGTGGGTGCCTTCGTGAATCGGGTTCAGCCGGTTGTCGCGGTAGTACTGTTCCACCGGGTATTCGCGGGTGTAGCCGTGGCCGCCGAGAATCTGGATCGCCAGTTCATTGGCCTTGAGGCAGAACTCCGAGGGCCAGGATTTGACGATGGGAGTCAGCAGGTCGAGCAGTTCATGGGCCTGGCGGCGCTCTATCTCGGAGGTCAGTGTGGTGGTGTCATCGAACAGCCGCGCGGCGTACAGGCCGAGATCGAAGGCGCCTTCGACGTAGGCCTTCTGGGTCAGCAACATGCGCTTGACGTCGGCGTGCTGGACGATCGAAACCGGTGCGGTGCTCGGGTCCTTGCTGTCGGGCAGGCGGCCCTGGGGGCGTTCCCGGGCGTACTCCAGGGAATACAGGTAACCGGCATAGCCGAGCATCACCGCGCCCATGCCGACGCCGATCCGCGCTTCGTTCATCATCTGGAACATGTAGCTCAGGCCCTGGTGCGGCTTGCCCACCAGATAGCCGACACAGTTGCCGTTATCGCCGAAGTTCAGCGCCGTGGAGGTGGTGCCGCGCCAGCCCATCTTGTGGAACAGCCCGGCCAGCAGCACATCGTTGCGCGGGCCGAGGCTGCCGTCGTCGTTGACCAGGAACTTGGGCACGATAAACAGTGAGATGCCCTTCACTCCGGGTGGGGCGTCCGGCAGTTTTGCCAGGACCATGTGCACGATGTTTTCCGATAGCGGGTGGTCGCCGCCGGAAATGAAGATTTTGTTGCCCTTGAGCCGGTAGCTGCCGTCGGCGGCCGGTTCGGCGCGAGTGCGGATATCCGACAGCGAAGAGCCGGCGTGGGGCTCGGTCAGGGCCATGGTGCCAAAGAAGCGGCCGTCGATCATCGGTTGCAGGAAGCGGTGCTTTTGTTCGTCGCTGCCGAAGCTCTCGATCAGGTTCGCCGCGCCCATGGTCAGGAACGGGTAGGAGGTCGAGGCGGCGTTGGCCGACTGGAAGTGGGCGAAGCAGGCCTGGGACAGCAGGGTCGGCAGTTGCATGCCGCCATCTTCGAAGCTGCGCGCGGCGTTGAGGAAGCCCGCTTCCAGGAACGCATCGACAGCCGGTTTCACTTCCGGGATCAGGATCGCTTCGCCGTTTTCGTAGCGTGGTTCGTTTTCGTCGTTCTTGCGGTTGTGCGGGGCGAAGAATTTCTCGGCGATGGTACGGGCGGTGCCGATGGCGGCGTCGAAGGTTTCCCGGGAGTGTTCGGCGAATCGCTCGCGCTGGGTCAGGCCCTCGGCATCGAGGACTTCGTACAGCTCGAAAGCCAGATTGCGGGAACTGAGCAGCATCTCGGACATGGCGGCCTACCTGTGGGGGAGTGCGCCGAGTCTAGGCGGCTGAATAAGCGGTGCCTAGCAAGATTGATGTGGGTGATGGAGGGGCAGAATTCAGGGAGGTGTGTTGTCTGGGCCGGCCTATTCGCGGGCAAGCCCTGCTCCTACAGTTTTTTGTCATCCTCTGATTTTGTGTACGACACAGGACTGTAGGAGCAGGGCTTGCCCGCGAAGGCGATTTTCCGCTGGGTGAAGTCGTCAGGCCTGGCACCCATTAAGGAGCCAGACCTTCCGCCCGGCTTAACCGATGGTCATCAGGCTGGCGTTACCGCCCGCCGCCGCGGTGTTGACGCTCAACGCCCGCTCGATCACCAGGCGCTCCAGTGCAATGCCGGTTTCGCCCTGGGACAAACCGTGCACACCGACAATCGCGCCGCTACGTTGGGCAATCTGCTGGCAGACCCCGCGCAACTGGTCGGAATGGCCGTGATGCAACACCGCGTCGAACAGCACCTCGTCCTTGGTCCAGTCGGCCACACGCTGGATGCGCGCCTGCACTTCTTTCGGCAAGCGCCCGTAGAGCGTCTTGGCCGATTCGCCTTCCGGCCAGACCGCCGAACCGCCCACGGCCAATACCGCCGCCAGTTGCGTCAGCAGGTCGCCTTCGATGTCCGCCAGGCACAGCACATGCTCGCGGGGCAGGATGGCGTAGCTGTTGCGCTCGCCGGTCGGGCCGTTGAGCACTCGGGTAATCCCGCTTTGCGACTGCGCCGCAAAGGCCGCGCACAGCGCATCGAGGTCCGCCAGCTTCTGGCTCTCGGCCCAGGCCTTCAGGGCGTGAAGCGGCTTGAGCAAAGCTTCGCGCAGACGCAGATCCGGTGCGGCCAGGGCATCGCCCCGAGCAAAGGACTGTTCGATGGCATCCGTCGGCCGAGTCGACAGCAGGCGATACAGGTACAGCGGCCCACCGGCTTTCGGTCCGGTGCCCGACAAGCCTTCGCCACCGAATGGTTGCACGCCGACCACGGCGCCGACGATATTGCGGTTCACATAGACGTTACCGGCGTGGACATTGTCGATCACCTTGGCAATGGTCTCGTCGATGCGGGTATGCACGCCGAGGGTCAGGCCGTAGCCGGAGGCATTGATCTGGGCGATCAACTGGTCGATGTCCTTGCGCTTGTAGCGCACCACGTGCAGCACCGGGCCGAAGATCTCCCGCTGCAGTTCGTCGAGGCTTTCCAGTTCGATCAGGGTCGGCATCACGAAGGTGCCGCGCTTGCATTCCTCGCCTTCGGCGATGGCCACCTGGTAGACCGTGCGGCCTTTGTCGCGCATGGCCTGGATATGTTTCTCGATACCGGCCTTGGCTTCGGCGTCGATCACCGGGCCGATATCCACCGACAGGCGTTCCGGGTTGCCCAGGCGGCATTCGGCCATGGCGCCCTTGAGCATTTCGATCACGCGGTCGGCGGAATCTTCCTGCAGGCACAGTACACGCAGGGCTGAGCAACGTTGGCCGGCGCTGTCGAAGGCCGAGGACACGACGTCGATCACCACCTGTTCGGTCAGCGCCGAGGAGTCGACGATCATCGCGTTCTGCCCGCCGGTTTCGGCGATCAGCGGAATCGGTCGGCCCTGAGTATCCAGGCGACCGGCGACACTGCGTTGCAGCAGGCGCGCCACTTCGGTGGAACCGGTGAACATCACCCCCTTGACCCGCTCATCGCCCACCAGGCGCGCGCCGACGGTTTCACCGCGGCCAGGCAGCAGTTGCACCACGCCTTCGGGAATCCCGGCTTCGAGCAGCAGGCGCACGGCCTGGGCGGCGATCAGCGGGGTCTGTTCGGCGGGCTTGGCGAGTACCGGGTTGCCGGCCGCCAATGCTGCAGCCACCTGGCCGCTGAAGATCGCCAGCGGGAAGTTCCACGGGCTGATGCAGACCACCGGGCCCAGCGGGCGGTGGGCGTCGTTGCTGAAATCGTTGCGCGCCTGCACCGCGTAGTAACGCAGGAAGTCCACGGCTTCACGGACTTCGGCGATGGCGTTGGCGAAGGTCTTGCCGGCTTCGCGGACCAGCAGGCCCATCAGCGGCTGGATCTCGCCTTCCATCAGGTCGGCGGCGCGTTCCAGGATGGCCGCCCGTTCGGTGGGCGGGGTGGCCTGCCAGATCGGTGCGGCGTTCAGGGCGCACTGGATCGCATTGTCGGCATCTTCGGCGGTGGCTTCCTGGACATAACCGACCAGGTCGCGATGGTCCGAGGGGTTGAGCACCGGCGCCGGAGCTTCGTTACTGGCGACACAGCCCAGCAGCGGCACGGCTTTCCAGTCATTGTGGGCGCTGGCCAGCAGGGCACAGGAAAGCGATGCCAGGCGATGTTCGTTGGCCATGTCGATGCCGGCGGAGTTGGCCCGGTCGCGGCCGTAAAGGTCACGCGGCAGCGGAATACGCGGGTGTGGCAGGCCGAAGCCGCCTTCCAGGGTCGCCATCTGCTCGATGCTGGCCACCGGATCGGCCACCAGCTCCTGAATCGAGATGGACTGGTCGGCGATACGGTTGACGAAGGAGGTGTTGGCGCCGTTTTCCAGCAGGCGACGGACCAGGTAGGCCAGCAGGGTTTCATGGGTGCCGACCGGTGCATACACCCGGCACGGACGGTTCAGCTTGCCTTCGGAAACCTTGCCTACTACCTGTTCGTACAGTGGTTCGCCCATGCCGTGGAGGCACTGGAATTCGTACTGGCCCGGGTAATAGTTCTGCCCGGCGATATGGTAGATGGCCGACAGGGTGTGGGCGTTGTGGGTGGCGAACTGCGGGTAGATGACTTCCGGTACCGACAGCAGCTTGCGTGCACAGGCGATGTAGGAAACGTCGGTGTAGACCTTGCGGGTGTAGACCGGATAGCCCTCCAGGCCTTCGACCTGGGCGCGCTTGATCTCGCTGTCCCAGTACGCGCCCTTGACCAGGCGGATCATCAGGCGATGGCGGCTGCGGCGGGCCAGGTCGATGACGTAGTCGATCACATACGGGCAGCGTTTCTGGTAGGCCTGGATCACGAAGCCGATGCCGTTCCAGCCGCTCAGCTGCGGTTCGAAGCACAGGCGTTCGAGCAGGTCGAGGGACAGTTCGAGGCGGTCGGCCTCTTCGGCGTCGATATTCAGGCCGATATCGTATTGCTTGGCCAGCAGGGTCAGTGCCAGCAGGCGCGGGTACAGCTCGTCCATCACCCGTTCGTACTGGGCGCGGCTGTAGCGCGGGTGCAGGGCCGACAGCTTGATCGAGATGCCCGGGCCTTCGTAGATACCGCGACCGTGGGAAGCCTTGCCGATGGAGTGGATGGCCTGCTCGTAGGACGCCAGGTATTTCTGCGCGTCGTGCTCGGTCAGGGCCGCTTCGCCGAGCATGTCGTAGGAGTAGCGGAAGCCCTTGGCTTCAAAGCGGCTGGCGTTGGCCAGGGCTTCGGCGATGGTTTCGCCGGTGACGAACTGTTCGCCCATCAGGCGCATGGCCATGTCGACGCCCTTGCGGATCATCGGTTCGCCGCTCTTGCCGATGATGCGGCTCAGGGACGAGGTCAGGCCGGTTTCGTTATGGGTGGCGACCAGCTTGCCGGTCAGCAGCAGGCCCCAGGTGGCGGCATTGACGAACAGCGACGGGCTGTTGCCCAGGTGCGGTTGCCAGTTGCCGGTGCTGATCTTGTCGCGGATCAGCGCGTCGCGGGTACCTTTGTCGGGGATGCGCAGCAGGGCTTCGGCCAGGCACATCAGTGCCACGCCTTCCTGGGACGACAGGGAAAACTCCTGCAACAGGCCCTGAACAATCCCGGCACGGCCGCCGGCACTCTTCTGGTTGCGCAGTTTTTCGGCAATCGAGGCGGCGAGCTTGTGGGTGGCGTCGGCCATGGCTGCCGGCAGGCGTGCCTGCTCCAGCAGCATCGGCACCACTTCCGGTTCCGGGCGACGGTAGGCGGCGGTGATGGCGGCGCGCAGTACCGATTGCGGAAGGATGCTTTCGGCGAATTCGAGGAAGCACTGGTGGGCGTGGTCGCTCGGAACGTCACCGCTGTCGTCGGCGTCGCCACGGGACGAACCGTTGATTTCACCCGGGGTTGCACCGCTCTCGAGCTTTTCCAGGTAATTGAAAATGGCTTGCTTGATCAGCCAATGGGGGGTGCGGTCAATCGAGTGGGCCGCGGCCTTCAGGCGCTCACGGGTCGGGTCGTCGAGTTTGACCCCAAGGGTGGTCGTAGCCATTTTCTTATCCTCATGGTTACCACGATGGCGTGGCATCAGCTGGCGGAAAGAGTAGCGCTGGCTCGATCGAGGTGCAACCGGGTGCAACCCTTTTTTTGCAGGAAAAAACGGCGGCAGATCAGGAATTATTTTCCCACTTGTACTCGGCGCCTTCAGTCCGGGGTTTTCCGGGCGACAGGGGCATTTCTCGCACTGAAAAAGGGCGGGAAATCGTCGGAAAATACGCAAAATTCAATAGGTGCAACTTATTCGGGCGAAATGGGTTGCACCTTATTCGGTTTGTTGAATAGCATTCGCCGCCGCAGTGCAACCTCCTACGTGCGGTAGGTCGTGGCTGGCGATTTTCCTGAGGAAATATCGCTCATAAATGCCTGCTGCGTTTAATCGTCTGACAAACATCATGCTTTGCGTCGGTCGGACCGTCGCTCAATAAAAACAATGCCAGGGATTTTTCAATGAGTGTAAGCAACCCCACCCTGATCACGTTCGTGATCTATATCGCCGCCATGGTGCTGATCGGCCTGATGGCTTATCGCTCGACCAATAACCTCTCCGATTACATTCTCGGCGGCCGCAGCCTTGGCAGCGTTGTCACCGCGCTGTCGGCCGGCGCTTCCGATATGAGCGGCTGGTTGCTGATGGGTTTGCCCGGTGCGATCTACCTGTCGGGGCTGTCGGAAAGCTGGATCGCCATCGGCCTGATCGTCGGGGCCTACCTGAACTGGCTGTTCGTCGCCGGGCGCCTGCGGGTACAGACCGAGCACAATGGCGATGCGCTGACCCTGCCGGACTATTTCTCCAGTCGTTTCGAGGATCACAGTGGCCTGCTGCGGATCATTGCCGCGCTGGTGATCCTGGTGTTCTTCACCATCTACTGTGCGTCGGGCATCGTTGCCGGGGCGCGGTTGTTCGAAAGTACTTTCGGCATGTCCTATGAAACGGCCTTGTGGGCCGGCGCGGCGGCGACCATTGCCTACACCTTTATCGGTGGTTTCCTGGCGGTCAGCTGGACCGATACCGTGCAAGCCACGCTGATGATCTTCGCGCTGATCCTGACGCCGATCATCGTGCTGCTGGCCACCGGCGGCGTCGACACCACCTTCCTGGCCATTGAAGCCAAGGATCCGGCCAACTTCGACATGCTCAAGGGCACCACCTTCGTTGGCATTCTCTCGCTGATGGGCTGGGGCCTGGGCTACTTCGGCCAGCCGCATATCCTGGCGCGCTTCATGGCGGCGGATTCGGTCAAGTCGATTGCCAGGGCCCGGCGCATTTCCATGACCTGGATGATCCTCTGCCTGGGCGGCACCGTGGCGGTGGGCTTCTTCGGCATCGCCTACTTCTCGGCGCATCCCGAGGTGGCCGGCCCCGTGGGTGAGAACCATGAGCGGGTGTTTATCGAGCTGGCGAAGATTCTGTTCAATCCGTGGGTTGCGGGTGTGCTGCTGTCGGCGATCCTGGCGGCGGTGATGAGCACTTTGAGCTGCCAGTTACTGGTGTGCTCCAGCGCCCTGACCGAGGATTTCTACAAGACCTTCCTGCGTAAGTCGGCTTCCCAGCGCGAGCTGGTCTGGGTCGGTCGCGCCATGGTGTTGTTGGTGGCGCTGGTGGCCATCGCCCTCGCGGCCAATCCGGAAAACCGCGTGCTGGGCCTGGTGAGCTACGCCTGGGCCGGTTTTGGTGCGGCGTTCGGTCCGGTGGTGCTGATCTCGGTGATCTGGAAGGACATGACCCGCAATGGCGCATTGGCCGGGATTCTGGTGGGGGCAATCACGGTGATCGTCTGGAAGCACTTCAACCTGCTGGGGCTGTACGAAATTATTCCAGGCTTTATCTTCGCCAGTCTGGCGATCTATATCGTCAGCCGGATGGGTGCGCCCTCGGCGCTGATGCTACGGCGCTTCGACGCGGCAGAGAAGCAATTCCGCCTGGAGCACTGATCGAAGGGGGGCTGAAGCCCTGAACGCTTGGCGGCCCGCCTCCCTGGAGGCGGGCCGTTTTGCTTTAAGCGCGTAGCGCTTGTTGCAGGTCTTCGAGGATATCCTCGATCGCCTCGATGCCAACGGACAGGCGGATCATTTCCGGTTTCACGCCGGCTTTGGCCTGCTCTTGCTCGTTCATTTGCCGGTGGGTGGTGGAGGCCGGGTGGCAGGCCAGGGACTTGGCGTCGCCGATATTCACCAGGCGCTTGAAGATCTGCAGTGCATCGTAGAAACGCACACCGGCTGCATAGCCTCCCTTGAGGCCGAACGAGAGGATCGCCGAAGGCTTGCCCTTCATGTATTTGAGCGCCAGTTCATGGTGCGGGTGGTCCGGCAGGCCGGCGTAACTGACCCAGGCCACTTGCTCGTGGGCCTTGAGGAACTGCGCCACCTTGAGCGCGTTCTCGGTATGCCGCTCCATGCGCAAGGCCAGGGTTTCCAGGCCTTGCAGTAGCAGGAAGGCGTTCATCGGCGCCAGGGCCGCGCCGGTATTGCGTAATGGTACGGTGCGGGCTCGGGCGATAAACGCCGCAGGACCGAATTTTTCCGTGTAGACCACGCCGTGATAGGCGGCCTCCGGGGTGTTCAGGCCGGGGAATTTTTCCGGGTAGTCGGCCCAGGGGAAGGTGCCGGCATCGACAATCACCCCGCCCAGGGAGTTGCCGTGGCCACCGACGTACTTGGTCACCGAGTGCACGACGATATCGGCACCAAACTCGATCGGCTTGCACAGGATCGGCGTCGCCACGGTGTTGTCGACCATCAGTGGTACGCCGCGGGCATGGGCAACCTCGGCGAAGCGCTGGAGATCGACGATATTGCCCGCCGGATTACCGATACTTTCGCAATAGACCAGCTTGGTGTTCTCGTCGATCAGTTCGGCGATGGCTTCGGGTGAGTCGTCGCGGGCGAAGCGCACATCGACACCGAAACTCGGCAGCAGATGGGCGAAGAGGGTGTAGGTGCCGCCGTAGAGCTGCGGCGTGGAGACGATATTGTCGCCGGCACGGGTCAGGGTCTGGATCGCGTAGTGGATCGCGGCGCTGCCGGCGGACACCGCCAACCCGGCGATCCCGCCTTCGAGGGCGGCGAGGCGCTGTTCCAGCACATCGTTGGTGGGGTTCATGATCCGGGTGTAGATATTGCCCGGGACATCCAGGTTGAACAGGTCGGCGCCGTGCTGGGCGTTATCGAATTCGAAGGCGACGTTCTGGTAGATGGGCACGGCCACGGCCTTGGTGGTCGGGTCCGACTTGAAACCGTGATGGAGCGCAATCGTTGCGTCTTTCATAAAGTCTCGACTCAGTGGAATTCCATTAATGAGCACTGCCAGGCAGGTGCGGTCGCTTAATGGTCTCGTGTGTCTGAGTCGCCAATGACCTTGGGTGCTGCGCCCGTGGTCGGACCGCAAACCGGCGCGCCAGTGTCCGATACTGGCGCGCAATCGGCAAGTGGCCGGATTAAGCCAACTCGTTGTCCGCCTGATTGACGAAGATCAGCACCCCGAGGATCGCCATGTAGAACTTGAAGGCCGGCTCCTGGCCATTCCAGGTCTGCGATTGCCACATCAGGAACCATTCGCCGCCGACTACCATGAAACCGAAGAACCAGACCAGGAAGCCGACGGTTGCGCCGCCGATGACCCACTGCTTCGCCTGGGCGAAGCTGGCGGCGTCGCGTTTGCGCGCTTGCCAGAGTGACCACGCGCCACGGGCCAGCAGCGCCGCGGTCAGGCCTTCGCCGAAGATGATCAGCCAATAGGCGGCGTGCCAGAGCGCGGGGGTGGTGATCGCGCGGTACATCGCGGCATTGTCCGGGAAGGTGGTGTCCATGCTCAGTACATGGCGGACAAAGGCGAAGTTGGAACCGTAGTCGGTGACATTGTTGAACGTGACCATGAAGGCGAAGGCCGCGAGGGCCAGGGTGAGGACAATCTTGGCGTAGCGGCTGGTCATTGCTCGGATCCTTCTTTCCGATAGGCGGGAAAACGACCTTATCACTGCCCGGCCCCGGGAATATGTCAGACACTTCCGATGCCGCCGGTACGCTGCGACCTGACGTACGCCCGGGCACAAGGTAAACTTCGCCTCCTTCGCAGGAGTCGCCATGAACTACCGTCACGCCTTCCACGCCGGCAATCACGCCGACGTCTTGAAACACCTGATCCTGACCCGTTTGATCGCCCTGATGGCGCGCAAGGAGCAGCCGTTCGCCTATATCGACAGTCACGCCGGCATTGGCCTGTACGACCTCAAGGGCGACCAGGCGAGCCGCACCGGCGAATACCTGGAGGGGATCGCCCGCTTGTGGGGCGAGCAGGCGTTGCCGGCGGTGACCGCCGACTACATGCGTGTGCTGCACGAGATGAACCCGGATGGCGAATTGCGCTACTACCCGGGCTCGCCGGAGCTGGCGCGACGCCTGACCCGTGAGCGCGAGCGGATCCTGCTCAACGAGAAGCACCCGGAAGACGGCAAGCTGCTCAAGGACAATATGAAGGGCGACCGGCGCGTGGCGGTGCACCTGGGCGAAGGCTGGCATGTGGCGCGGGCCTTGCTGCCGGTAGCAGAGAAGCGTGCGGTGCTGCTGATCGATCCGCCGTTCGAACAGCTGGATGAGATGCAGCGCTGTGCGGCATCGCTCAAGGACGCCATCGGGCGTATGCGCCAGACGGTGGCGGCGATCTGGTATCCGATCAAGGATCAGCGCGCCCTGAAGCGCTTCTATCAGGATCTGGCCGGTAGCGGTGCGCCGAAATTGCTGCGGGTGGAATTGCTGGTGCATCCGCTGGATACGCCGGCGAGCCTGAACGGTTCGGGCCTGGCGATTGCCAATCCGCCGTGGGGACTGGAAGAGGAGCTGCGGGAGTTGTTGCCGTGGCTGGCGCAGAAGCTGGGGCAGACCCAGGGTGATTGGCGGATGGATTGGTTGATTGCCGAGTAAGTCGGGGGCCTTGGGTTTTCCCCTGATGCTCTGAACACATCGCGCAACTGTAGGGGCAGGGCTTGCCCGCGAAGCTTTTGGCGCTCTTGAGGGCCTCTTCGCTGGCAAGCCAGGCTCCTACAGGTCTGTGGTGTCCGCAAAACCTGTGTCCGACGCCGGGTGCTGAATCAGATCGGGCAGGTCACGCCCGTGCCGCGAATCCCGCAATAGCCTTCGGGGTTCTTCGCCAGGTACTGCTGGTGATAGGCCTCGGCATAGAAGAAAGTCGGCGCTTCGTCGATTTCCGTGGTGATAGTGCCATGGCCGGCCTTGCTCAGTTCGGCCTGGTACAGTTGCTTGCTCTTCAGCGCCGCTTCCAACTGATCCGGCTTGGTGGCGTAGATCACCGAGCGGTACTGGCTGCCGATGTCGTTGCCCTGGCGCATGCCCTGGGTCGGATCGTGCAGTTCCCAGAACAGCGCGAGCAGTTGCTCGTAGCTGACGATTTCCGGTTCATACACCACCAGTACCACTTCGCTATGGCCGGTCAGGCCCGAGCAGACTTCTTCGTAGGTCGGGTTCGGCGTGAAGCCGCCGGCGTAACCCACCGAGGTGCTGTACACCCCTTCACGTTGCCAGAAGCGTCGTTCCGCGCCCCAGAAGCAACCCAGGCCGAAAATCGCGAATTCCACGTTGCCGGGGAAGGGCCCCAGCAGCGGGTTGCCGTTGACGAAATGGTTTTCCGGCACGCTCATCGGGGTTTCGCGGCCAGGCAGAGCTTGTTCTTTGGTTGGGAGCACGTTTTTGTTCACCAGTATTTCCGAGCGCAAGACCATGTCACAGTCCTCTCAGTCAGGTTGGGATAAGCGATACAGTAGGATAGACCGACAGTGTGCCCGAGTGTTACAGCGCTGTCAGGCCAAAGGGCCGCGCGGGTAACGTTTGAGCTGCTGGATCAGGTCGAGACCGGGGATCGGCCGGTCGAACAGGTAGCCCTGGCCGACGTCGCAACGGTGGCGCCGCAGGAAGGTCAGTTGCTCGTAAGTCTCGATCCCTTCGGCCACCACCTTGATCTTCAGGTTGTGGGCCATGGCGATCACCGCGGAGGTGATTTCCATATCGTCCTGGTTGTCCGGGATTTCATGGATGAAGCTGCGATCGATCTTGATGATGTCGATCGGGAATTTCTTCAGGTAGCTCAGGGACGAATAGCCGGTGCCGAAGTCGTCCATGGCCAGGGTCAGGCCAAGCCTTTTCAACTGGTCGAGTTGCTGGTGGGTGTCTTCGGTGGCTTCCAGCAGCAGGCCTTCTGTCAGCTCAAGCTCCAGCAGGGCCGGCGCCAGCTGTTCTTCCTTGAGGATACTGGCGATGGAGGCCACCAGGTCCGGGTCGGAGAACTGCTTGGGCGACAGGTTGATCGCCACCTGCAGCTTGCCCAGCCCGGAGGCGGTCAGTTGCTTGCTCATGCGGCAGGCCTGGCGCGCGACCCATTTGCCGATCGGGATGATCAGGCCGGTTTCTTCGGCGACGCTGATGAACTGGTCCGGGCGGATCATGCCGCGTTCCGGGTGGTTCCAGCGCAACAGCGCCTCCATGCCCAGCAGGCGGCCGCTGCGCAGGCAGAGCTTGGGCTGGTAGAACACGTCCAGCTCGTTCTGGGTCAGGGCCCGGCGCAGGTTGTTCTCGACGAACAGCTTGTAGCTGGCCTCGGCGTTCAGCGCCTCGGTAAAGACCTGGACCTGGTGCTTGCCGTTGGCCTTGGCCTTGTGCAGGGCCAGGCCGGCGTTGCGCATCAGGGTCTGGGGGTCGCGGCCATGCAGCGGCGCGCTGGCCAGGCCCACGGAGCCGGTGACGCTGATCAGCTGGTTGTCGACGAACATCGGCTTGTCGAGGGTGGTCAGCAGCTGGCTGGCGATCTGTTGCCCGGTTTCCAGGTCGGTATCGTCCAGCAGCACCGCGAATTCGTTGCTGGCAAAGCGCGCCAGGCTGCCGCTCGGACTCAGGCTGTTGCGCAGGCGTCGGGCCAGGCTGATCAGCAGTTTGTCGCCGGTCTGGTGGCCGAGGCTGTCGTTGATCCGCTTGAAGTTGTCGATGTCCACCAGCAGCAGGCTGATGGGCGAGTCGCTGTCGCGGGCGAAACGCTCGTCGAGGTTGCGGATGAACGCCGGGCGGTTGCCCAGGTTGGTCAGGTTGTCGGTGTAGGCCAGGCGCTCGATGCGCTGTTGCGCCAGCTTGCTCTGGGTGATGTCTTCGTAGATGCCGATGTAGTGGGTCAGTTCGCGGTTGTCACCGTAGACCTTGGAGATCGACAGCTGGCCCCAGTAGGGCTCCAGGTTCTTGCGTCGGCTCTTGAACTCGCCTTGCCAGCTATTGCTCTTGGCCAGGCTCGAGGGCGCGTCGAACAGCAGCTCGCTGAGGTTCTCCAGGGCCGGCAGCTCGGAGAGCTTCTGGCCGTGGACTTCCTCGGTGCTGTACTGGGTGATGGCGGTGAAGCTGGGGTTGACGTATTCCACCACGCCTTCGCTGCTGACCAGCAGGAAGGCGTTGGCGCTCTGTTCCACGGCGCGCTGGAACAGGTGCAGGGCGCTGGTGGCGGCCCGTCGGTTGTGGTTGTTGATGACCTGGGCGAACTGGTCCGCCAGCTCACCGGCAAAGGCGATCTCATCGGACTGCCAGGCGCGGCTCTTGCCGGTCTGTTCCAGGCACAGCACGCCGACCACCTGGCCGTCGATGCGGATGCTGGCGTCGAGCATGGCATTGGTATCCCGCGGGCGCAGGCTTTCGGCCATTTCCCGGGTGCGCGGGTCGCGGTTGGCATTGTGGGCGTCGATGGCGCGGCTGGTGTGCAGGGCTTCCAGGTAGTCGGGGAAACCACTGACATCGATGATGTCCGGCAATACGTATTGCTGGCGATCGCGGTGATAGGAGCAGATCGGTACCAGGCGACTGCCTTCGAGGTTCCAGATGCTCGCACAGTCGATTTCGTAGATGTCGCAGGCGCAACGGGTGATCAGTTCGGCGGCTTCGAGCAGGGACTTGCCGGCGCTGTAGCGCTGGCGCGCCAGGCGCAGGATCAGGTCCTGCTGGGCGCGTACCCGGTCGAGGTGGAGCAATTGTTCCTGCTGGGCGCGCTGGTTCAGTTCCAGGGCAATCTGCAGGCGGCTGTTCTGGGTTTCCAGGTCGGCGGCCGGCAAGCTCGGCTCCTGGCCGAGCAGGCCCTCGACCACCAGCAGGTAGCCGCGCAGCAGGTGACGGTTGTGTTGTTTGTAGGCTTCACCGACTTCCAGCAGGCTCAGTGGCCCCTGGGTGGTGTGCAGGGTGTAGCGAATCAGGTAATGCGGGCTGTCGACCAGTTGCTGCTGGATGGTGTCGTGCAGCCGGTAACGGGCTTCCGGTTCCATCAGGCTGGCATAGGGCGAGCCGACCAGGGCGCAGAGTTCAATGGCCGGTTGGCCGAACTGGCGCTCGCAATTGGGATCGAGAAACAGCAGTGCCCAGCTTGCTTCATTCAGCCGTTCGAAACGCAGCATGCCGAGCCGCGAGGGCACTGGCAATTGCGTTACTACCTCGGCCGCCAATCTATTGGCGACATCCGGTTGGCTTTTCATTGAGAGCTCGCTTCAAGAGTACGGGTCACGCTGGGTACAAACCGTTTTTCTGGCGTGTTGGGCAAGGTTGCATTAAGCAGGTCAGGCTGACAAGCACAACAGTGGCTCCGTGCCTTCAATGTATCGGCCGAGGAGGGGATTTCTTCAGTTAACGGGCGTCGCCACCCGTCTATTTCAAGGGGCGCACGGCGTTTGCTGAATCGTTTATGGCATTGCCCGGAAAGCAGGCAAAAAAAGCCCCGCCAATTGGCGGGGTTGAGGTACGAGCGTGGCGCTCGGAAATCGGTACGCGGGCCCGGTCTCCTCAAGGGAGGAGACCGGGTTCGCGGTTACAGCAGGATAGTGCGGATATCCGCCAGCAGGTCGCTCAGGCGCTTGGTGAAGCGCGCGGCGGCTGCACCGTTGATCACCCGGTGATCGTAGGACAGCGACAGTGGCAGCATCAGCTTGGGCTGGAAGGCCTTGCCGTCCCAGACCGGCTGGATGGTGGCCTTGGAGACACCGAGGATCGCCACTTCCGGCGCGTTGACGATCGGCGTGAAGCCGGTGCCGCCAATGTGCCCGAGGCTGGAAATGGTGAAGCAGGCGCCCTGCATGTCGTCGGCGGAGAGCTTCTTGGTCCGGGCTTTTTCAGCCAGGGAAGCCGCTTCGGCGGCGAGTTGCAGCAGGTTCTTCTGGTCGACGTTCTTGATCACCGGAACCAGCAGGCCATCCGGCGTGTCGACGGCGAAGCCGATGTTGACGTACTTCTTGCGGATGATCGCCTTGCCGCTTGGGGCCAGCGAACTGTTGAAGTCCGGCAGTTCCTTGAGCAGGTGAGCGCAGGTCTTGAGCAGCAGCGGCAGGATGGTCAGCTTGACGCCAGCCTTCTCGGCCACGGCTTTCTGGGCCACGCGGAACGCTTCCAGCTCGGTGATATCCGCCGAGTCGAATTGGGTCACGTGCGGCACGTTCAGCCAGCTGCGGTGCAGGTTGGCGGCGCCAGCCTGCATCAGGCGGGTCATCGGCACTTCTTCGATTTCGCCGAAGCGGCTGAAGTCCACGACCGGGATCGGCGGGATGCCGGCACCGCCGGTGGCGCCGGCAGGTGCGGCGGCCGGTGCTTCCTTGGCCTTCTGCATCATTGCCTTGACGTAGGCCTGCACGTCTTCCTTGAGGATGCGACCGTGGGGGCCGCTGGCGCTGACCGCGTTCAGCTCGACGCCGAATTCACGGGCCAGTTGGCGTACCGCCGGGCCGGCGTGAACCTTGGCACCCGAGATGGCCGGGGCGGCTACCGGAGCAGCGGCTGGAGCTGGTGCAGCAGGTGCGGCTTCAGCCTTGGCCGGTGCGGCAGGTGCAGCGGCTGGAGCAGGAGCGGCTGGCGCGGCAACGCCCTTGACCTTCAACTTGAGGATCAGGTCGCCGGTACCGACTTCGTCGTCGAGCTTGATGGAAATGCTTTCCACCACGCCGGCGGCCGGCGATGGGATTTCCATGCTGGCTTTGTCGGATTCGAGGGTGATCAGCGATTGATCGACCTCGACGGTGTCGCCGGCCTTGACCGAGACTTCGATGATCTTGGCCTTGCCCGCCGAGCCGATATCCGGCACGTGGATGTCCTGGACGCTGTCGGCAACCGGAGCGGCCGGTGCAGCCACTGGCGCCGGAGCGGCAGCAGGTGCGGCGGCGGCTTGGGCCGGTGCTGGAGCAGCGGCCGACGCCGCGCCCGCGACTTTCAGGACCAGGATCAGGTCGCCGGTACCGACTTCGTCGTTGAGCTTGACGCTGATGCTTTCCACGACACCGGCGACCGGCGATGGGATTTCCATGCTGGCCTTGTCGGATTCGAGGGTGATCAGCGATTGATCGGCTTCGATGCTGTCGCCGACCTTGACCGAGATCTCGATGATCTGGGCCTTGCCCGACGAACCGATGTCCGGCACGTGCACTGGCTGGGCCGAGGCGGCGGCAGGTGCGGCGCTCGGAGCGGCAACTGGTGCGGCGGCCGCAACCGGCGCGGCCGCCTGGGCAACAGGGGCCGGTGCAGCCGCAGGCGCCGCAGCAGCGGCACCTTCGACTTCCAGTTCCAGCAGCTCGTCGCCTTCTTTCAGGCGGTCGCCCAGCTTCACTTTCAGGCTCTTGATGATGCCGGCTTTCGGCGCGGGCACTTCCATGCTCGCCTTGTCCGATTCCAGCGTCAGGATGCTCTGGTCGGCTTCGATGCGGTCGCCGACCTTCACAAACAATTCGATTACTTCACCTTCACCGCTGCCGATGTCAGGTACGCGAATGAGTTCGCTCACAGGGTGTCTCCTCAGCAGTCCAGTGGGTTGCGTTTTTCCGGGTTGATCCCGAACTTGACGATGGCGTCCGCCACCACCTTGGGTTCGATCTCACCACGGTCAGCCAAGGCTTCCAGGGCTGCCAACACCACGAAATGACGGTCGACTTCGAAGAAGTGACGCAGCTTCTTGCGGCTGTCACTGCGGCCGAAACCGTCGGTACCCAGGACTTTGAATTCCTTGGATGGGACCCACTGACGAATCTGTTCGGCAAACAACTTCATGTAGTCGGTAGAGGCGATCACCGGACCTTTGCGGCCGTTGAGGCATTCTTCGACGTAGCTCAGCTTTGGCTTCTGGCCCGGGTGCAGGCGGTTGCTGCGCTCCACGGCGAGGCCGTCGCGACGCAGTTCGTTGAAGCTGGTGACGCTCCACACGTCGGCGCCGATGTTGAATTGCTCACGCAGGATCTTCGCCGCTTCACGCACTTCGCGCAGGATGGTGCCGGAGCCCATCAGTTGCACGTGGTGGGCCGCTTCCTTGGTGTCTTCCTCGAGCAGGTACATGCCCTTGATGATGCCCTCTTCAACACCGGCCGGCATGGCGGGTTGCTGGTAGGACTCGTTCATCACGGTGATGTAGTAGAAAACGTCCTGCTGCTCTTCGGTCATCTTCTTCATGCCGTCCTGGATGATCACCGCCAGCTCGTAGCCGTAGGTTGGATCGAAGGTGCGGCAGTTCGGGATGGTGCCCGCGAGGATATGGCTGTGACCGTCTTCGTGCTGCAGGCCTTCGCCGTTCAGCGTGGTTCTGCCTGCGGTACCGCCGATCAGGAAACCACGGGTGCGGCTGTCGCCGGCGGCCCAGGCCAGGTCGCCGATGCGCTGGAAGCCGAACATCGAGTAGAAGATGTAGAACGGCAGCATCGGCTGGTTGTGGCTGGAGTACGAAGTACCGGCGGCGATGAAGGAGCTCATGGCGCCCGCTTCGTTGATGCCTTCTTCGAGAATCTGGCCCTTCTTGTCTTCCTTGTAGAACATCACCTGGTCTTTATCGACTGGCTCGTAGAGCTGGCCGACGGAGGAGTAGATGCCCAGTTGGCGGAACATGCCTTCCATACCGAAGGTACGGGCTTCGTCCGGGATGATCGGGACGATGCGCGAACCGATTTCCTTGTCCTTGACCAGCTGCGCGAGGATCCGCACGAAGGCCATGGTGGTGGAGATTTCACGGTCGCCCGAGCCGTCCAGGATAGCCTTGAGGGTATCGAGTGGCGGCGTCGGGATGTTGAAGCTTTGCGCGCGGCGCTGTGGCACGAAACCGCCCAGTGCGGTGCGGCGCTCGCTGAGGTAGCGGGCTTCGGCGCTGTTGGGTTCCGGCTTGAAGAACGGCAGGTTTTCCAGCTGGTCGTCTTTGACCGGAATGTCGAAACGATCGCGGAACAGCTTCAGGCTTTCGACATCGACCTTCTTGGTGTTGTGCGCGGTGTTCTTCGCTTCGCCGGCACCGGTGCCATAACCCTTGATGGTCTTGGCCAGGATGACGGTCGGTTGTTCCTTGTGGTTGACCGCTTCGTGGTACGCCGCGTAGACCTTGTACGGGTCGTGGCCGCCACGGTTGAGTTTCCAGATCTCGTCGTCGGACAGGTCGGCAACCATCGCCTTGAGTTCCGGCGAGTTGAAGAAGTGTTCACGCACGAACGCGCCGTCTTTGGCCTTGTAGTTCTGGTACTCGCCGTCGATGACTTCGTCCATCCGGCGTTGCAGGATGCCGTCGACGTCCTTGGCCAGCAGTGGGTCCCAGAAACGGCCCCAGATGACTTTGGTGACGTTCCACTGGGCGCCACGGAACACGCCTTCGAGTTCCTGGATGATCTTGCCGTTGCCGCGAACCGGGCCGTCGAGGCGCTGCAGGTTGCAGTTGATGACGAAGATCAGGTTGTCCAGCTTCTCGCGGCCGGCCAGGGAGATGGCACCCAGGGATTCCGGCTCGTCGCACTCGCCGTCGCCCAGGAAGCACCAGACCTTCTGCTTGCCTTCAGGGATGAAACCGCGAGCTTCCAGGTACTTCATGAAGCGTGCCTGGTAGATCGCCTGGATCGGACCCAGACCCATGGATACGGTCGGGAACTGCCAGAAGTCCGGCATCAGCCAAGGGTGCGGGTAGGACGAGAGGCCCTGACCGTCGACTTCCTGGCGGAAGTTGTTCATCTGTTCTTCGGTGATGCGGCCTTCCATGAACGCACGGGCGTAGACGCCTGGCGAGGTGTGGCCCTGGAAGTAGATCAGGTCGCCGCCGTGCTCGTCGGTCGGGGCCTGGAAGAAGTAGTTGAAGCCGATGTCATACAGGGTGGCGCTGGAGGCGAAGCTGGAGATGTGACCGCCCAGGTCAGAATCTTTCAAGTTCGTGCGCATTACCATGGCCATCGCGTTCCAGCGCACCAGCGAGCGAATGCGGCGTTCCATGAACAGGTCGCCAGGCATGCGTGCTTCGTGGGTGACGGGAATCGTGTTGCGGTAAGGCGTGGTGATGGCGTAGGGCAGTTGCGAGCCGCTGCGGGTCGCGAGTTCGCCCATACGGGTCATCAGGTAGTGAGCACGGTCTTCGCCTTCTTTGTCGAGAACCGATTCCAGGGCGTCCAGCCATTCCTGGGTTTCGACGGGATCGAGGTCTTGCATGGCTTGCTCCAGGGCGGAAAGGCTTCCAGAATCGGTTGCCTGAGTTTGCGACTGGCCTTGTGGGCAGACGACATAAATTCTTGGATGTCCGGAGGTTGTACCGGAGTCCTGTAGTTTTACTACAAATCGTCGACCATTTCAGCCTTTCGAATGTATAGACGAGTAGTAAAACTACAGATCGACGAGTAAAAACTTCCTGCTATGTTGTGAGCGTAATCGATATTGTTGGTTGGAAAATAATCAAGGTGACCACCTTTTTGAGGCTGGCTGCCAAAAAATAACCATTATCAGCTATTTCTAACTTTTGTTCGACAGTCCTTTCCAGAGCGTGTTTCTCGCTATCACAGACTGCGGCTGATTGTTCGATCACCAAGGATAGACCATGAGCCTTCCAATGTTGGCCGACCTGCCGGCCATTCTCCTGCCTGCCGCCAGTCGTGCCGAGCAGTCGTTTCGTGCCGCCGTCGCCGCCCTGGAGGATGATCACGGGCTGGCTGAATGGACCGCGCCACGCTGGGCGCAGTTCTCCCGGGTCAGCGCGGCCAGCGACTTCTTTATTGAACAATCGCTGCGTGACCCTTTGATGTTGCTGGAGCTGGCGCAGTTCGGCGACCTGGATCGCGGCTTCGCGCCGGGGGAGATGTGCGGGCAGATCGCCGCGGCGTTGCAGCAGGTCGAAACCGAGGACGAACTGGGCCGCGCCCTGCGCCGGCAGCGCACGCGCCAGCAGGTGCGGATCATCTGGCGCGACCTGACTCGCCAGGCGGACCTGGTGCAGACCTGTCGCGACCTTTCCGACCTGGCCGACGCCTGCATCGACCAGGGGTATCACTGGCTGTATCCACGGCATTGCCAGCAGTTCGGCACACCCACCGGGCGGCGCAGTGGCGAGCCGCAGCAGATGGTCATCCTCGGCATGGGCAAGCTCGGTGCCGTGGAGTTGAACCTGTCTTCCGACATCGACCTGATCTTTGCCTACCCGGAAGGCGGCGAGACAGTCGGGACCAAGCGCCCGCTGGACAACCAGGAGTTTTTCATCCGCCTGGGCCAGCGACTGATCAAGGCACTCGACCCTATCACCGTCGACGGCTTCGTGTTCCGCGTCGACATGCGCCTGCGCCCCTATGGCTCGGCCGGCGCGCTGGTGTTGAGCTTCAACGCGCTGGAACAGTATTACCAGGACCAGGGGCGCGACTGGGAGCGCTACGCGATGATCAAGGCGCGGGTGGTGGCCGGCGACCAGGTGGCCGGCGCGCAGTTGCTGGATATGCTGCGGCCCTTCGTCTATCGGCGCTATCTGGACTTCTCGGCCATCGAAGCGTTGCGCACCATGAAGCAGTTGATCCAGCAGGAAGTCCGGCGCAAGGGTATGGCCGAGAATATCAAGCTGGGTTCCGGCGGCATTCGCGAGGTCGAGTTCATTGCCCAGGCCTTCCAGCTGATTCATGGCGGGCGTGACCTGAGTCTGCAGCAGCGCCCGTTGTTGAAGGTGCTGGGGACACTGGAAGGCCAGGGTTACCTGCCGCCGGCGGTGATCGGCGAGTTGCGCAGCGGCTATGAATTCCTGCGCTACACCGAACATGCGATCCAGGCGATTGCCGACCGCCAGACCCAGATGCTGCCCGATGGCGAGAAGGATCGCGCGCGCATTGCTTTCATGATGGGCTTCGACGGTTGGGAGGCGTTTCATGAGCGGTTGATGTACTGGCGCGGGCGGGTCGACTGGCATTTCCGCCAGGTGATCGCCGATCCGGACGAAGAAGATGGCGCCGACTGTGAAGTGATGGTCGGCGGCGAATGGCTGCCGCTGTGGGAAGAGTCCCAGGATGAAGAGGCGGCCTGCCGGCAGTTGCAGGAAGGCGGTTTCAAGGATGCCGCCAAGGCCCTGAAGCAACTGACGGCGCTGCGCACCAGCCCGCAGTTGCGCGCCATGCAGCGGCTCGGTCGGGAGCGGCTCGATGCCTTTATCCCGCGCTTGCTGGCCCAGGCGGTGGAACATGCCGATCCGGACCTGGTGCTGGAGCGGGTGCTGCCCCTGGTGGAAGCCGTGGCCCGGCGTTCGGCTTACCTGGTGCTGCTCACGGAAAACCCCGGTGCCTTGCGTCGCTTGCTGACCTTGTGTGCCGCGAGCCCCTGGATTGCCGAACAGATCACCCGCTTCCCGATGCTGCTTGACGAGTTGCTCAACGAAGGCCGGCTATTCAAGCCGCCCCTGGCGCCGGAGCTGGCCGCGGAGCTGCGTGAGCGCCTGACGCGGATTCCGGAAGACGACCTCGAGCAGCAGATGGAAGCCTTGCGCCACTTCAAGCTGGCGCATCGTCTGCGGGTCGCGGCCTCGGAAATCTCCGGCAGCCTGCCGTTGATGAAGGTCAGCGACTACCTCACCTGGCTCGCCGAAGCGATCCTCGAACAGGTGCTGGCCCTGGCCTGGCGCCAGACCGTCGGCCGCCATGGTTCGCCACGACGTGTCGATGGCAGCCTGTGCGACCCGGGCTTTATTATTGTCGGCTACGGCAAGGTCGGTGGTATCGAGCTGGGCCATGGTTCGGACCTGGACCTGGTGTTTATCCACGACGGCGACCCGAATGCCGAGACCGATGGCGCCAAGCCTATCGATACCGCGCAGTTTTTCACCCGCCTGGGCCAGCGGATCATTCACCTGCTGACCACCCAGACCAACTCCGGCCAGCTCTATGAAGTGGACATGCGCCTGCGTCCGTCCGGGGCTTCGGGGCTGCTGGTCAGTTCCCTGGGCGCTTTCGAGCGTTACCAGCAGAACGAAGCCTGGACCTGGGAGCACCAGGCGCTGATCCGCGCCCGGGTGCTGGTAGGTTGCAACGAGGTCGGCACGGCGTTCGAGAAGGTACGCGCGGCGGTGCTGGGGCGTGAGCGGGATTTGCCGACCTTGCGTCAGGAAGTCAGCGAGATGCGCGCCAAGATGCGCGACAACCTGGGGAGCAAGGCCACCGCGGCGGGCACGGCGGCCAATGCCTTCGAGGCCACGGCGCCCTTCGATATCAAGCAGGATGCCGGTGGTATCGTCGATATTGAATTTATGGTGCAATACGCGACATTGGCTTGGTCGAAAGCGCACCCGGCGTTACTCCGCTATACCGACAATATCCGCATTCTCGAAGGGTTGGAGCAGGCGGGCCTGATCCCCGCCACGGACGCCCACCTGCTGCGCGAGGCCTACAAGGCCTATCGCTCCGCCGCCCACCGCCAGGCGTTGCAGAAGGAGGCGGGGGTGATCAGCGGCGATCAGTTCGCGGTCGAACGCCGCGATGTCATGCGGATATGGACCGAGCTGGGGCTAAGCTGATTGATATTTTAGAGGCGGGGAGGCATAAGCCTCCCCGCATCGTTTGTGGAAGCCTATGAATATTCTGATCGTTGGGCCCAGCTGGGTCGGTGACATGGTGATGGCTCAGACACTGTTCCAGTGCCTGAAGCAGCGTCATCCGCAGTGCGAGATCGATGTGCTGGCCCCGGAATGGAGCCGCCCGATCCTCGAGCGCATGCCCGAGGTGCGGGCCGCCTTGAGCTTTCCGCTCGGCCACGGCGCGCTGGAACTGGCCACGCGGCGGCGCATCGGCAAGTCCCTGGCCGGCCGGTACGACCAGGCGATCCTGTTGCCCAACTCGCTGAAGTCGGCGCTGGTGCCGTTTTTTGCCGGCGTGCCGAAGCGCACCGGCTGGCGTGGCGAGTTTCGCTATGGCCTGCTCAACGATGTGCGCAAACTGGATAAGGAACGTTATCCGCTGATGATCGAGCGATTCATGGCCCTGGCCTATGAGCCGGGTGAAAGTCTGCCGACGCCTTATCCACGGCCGAGCTTGCAGATCGACCCGGCCAGCCGCGAGGCCGCGCTGGCCAAGTTCGAGCTGAGCCTGGATCGCCCGGTACTGGCGCTGTGCCCGGGGGCCGAGTTCGGCGAATCCAAGCGCTGGCCGTCGGAGCATTACGCGAAAGTCGCCGAGGCGCGGATTCGTGAAGGTTGGCAGGTCTGGCTGTTCGGTTCGAAGAACGATCATGGGGTCGGCGAAGACATTCGTCAGCGCCTGATTCCCGGGCTGCGCGAGGAGGCGGTCAACCTTAGTGGCGCCACATCCCTGGCCGAGGCCATCGACCTGATGTCTTGCGCCGATGCGGTGGTTTCCAACGATTCTGGGCTGATGCACGTCGCTGCCGCGTTGAACCGCCCGTTGGTGGCGATCTACGGCTCGACTTCGCCGGGTTTCACCCCGCCGTTGGCCGACCAGGTGGAAATTGTCCGCCTGGGCCTGGAGTGCAGTCCCTGCTTCGACCGGACCTGCCGCTTCGGCCATTACAACTGCCTGCGTCAGCTTGAGCCGACCCCGGTGAACGAAGCCTTGCAGCGTTTGCACGGCACTGCGGTCGAGGTCCATTAATTGCGCGTATTGCTGGTCAAGACCTCTTCCCTGGGTGACATCATTCATGCCTTGCCGGCCCTTACCGATGCCGCGCGGGCGATTCCCGGCATCCGTTTCGACTGGGTGGTCGAGGAAGGTTTCGCCGAACTGCCGAGCTGGCACCCTGCGGTGGACAAGGTGATTCCGGTGGCGATCCGCCGCTGGCGCAAGAATATCTGGCAGACCCTCAAGAGTGGCGAGTGGCGGCGGTTCAAGGAGAGCCTGCGGGCCCAGCCGTACGATCTGGTGATCGATGCCCAGGGCCTGGTGAAAAGCGCTTTGCTGACCCGTTATGCCAAGGCCCCGGTGGCCGGCCCGGACAAACAGTCGGCCCGCGAACCCCTGGCCAGCCGCTTTTATTCGCGGCGCCTGGCGGTGTCGCGCAATCAGCATGCGGTTGATCGCATGCGCCAGTTGTTTGCCTTGGCGCTGGGTTATGACCTGCCCAGGGGTATGGGCGATTACGGCCTGGATGCCGACAAGCTGGTCGAGTTGCCGCGCAAGCCTTTTGTGGTGTTTCTGCATGGTACCACCTGGGACACCAAGCACTGGCCGGAAGCCTATTGGCGCGAACTGGCCGTGCGCCTCGGTCAGTTGGGTGTACCGGTGAAACTGCCCTGGGGCAATGCCGAGGAAAAGGCCCGGGCCGAGCGGATTGCGCGCAACCTGAAGCATGTCGTGGTGCTGCCCAGGCTGAACCTGGCCGGGGTCGCGAAGGTACTGGCCGCCGCCACTGCCTGCGTGGCGGTGGATACCGGCCTCGGTCACCTGGCCGCCGCGCTGGATGTGCCGACGCTGTCGCTGTTCGGTCCGACCAGCTCGATCCTGACCGGTGCCTACGGCCGGTCGCAGATTCATCTGGCGAGCAACTTCCCCTGCGCGCCTTGTCTTCAAAAGAAATGCACCTACGTTCCGACAGCGGAGGACCAGCAGCGCTTCGATCTGAAGCGCGAGTTGCCTCTGTGCTTCACCCGTTTGAATCCCGAACGGGTGGCAAGCCGATTGAGCGCGCTGTTAATGGCTGAGGAGCGGCACTGATGCAATTGGCTTTTGTTCTGTACAAGTACTTTCCGTTTGGCGGATTGCAGCGTGACTTCATGCGCATTGCCCTGGAGTGCCAGCAGCGCGGGCACCAGATCCGCGTCTACAGCCTGTTCTGGGAGGGGGATATTCCGCCCGGCTTCGAGGTGGTGATGGTGCCGGTCAAGGCGTTGTTCAGCCATTGGCGCTACGCCAAGTTCAGCGCCTGGGTCAAAGCCGATCTGGCCAAGCGGCCAGTGGCGCGGCTGATTGGTTTCAACAAGATGCCCGGTCTGGATGTCTACTACGCTGCCGATGGTTGTTATGAGCACAAGGCTCGGAACCAGCGCCATTCGTTGTACCGCGTCTGGGGCCGCTATCGGCATTTCGCCGAGTATGAGCGTGCAGTGTTTGCCAGGGGCGCAAATACTGAAATCCTGATGATCTCCGAAGCTGAGCAGCCACTGTTCATCCGGCATTACGACACGCCGCTGGAGCGCTTTCACCTGTTGCCACCGGGGATTGCCCTGGACCGTCGGGCCCCGGTCAATGCCGCTGAGATCCGCACCGAGTTTCGTCGTGAGTTCAAGCTGGCGGATGATGATCTGCTGCTGGTGCAGATCGGTTCCGGATTCAAGACCAAGGGGCTTGATCGCAGCCTCAAGGCCCTTGCTGCGTTGCCATCGGTTTTGAAAAAGCGCACCCAGCTGTTTGTCATCGGCCAGGACGACCCCAGGACTTTCCAGGTGCAGAGTGCCTCGTTGGGATTGAGCGAGCGTGTGCAATTCCTCATGGGGCGCAGCGATATCCCGCGCTTCCTGTTGGGCGCCGATCTGTTGATTCACCCGGCCTACAACGAAAATGCCGGTATGGTTCTACTTGAGGCTCTGGTCGCTGGATTGCCGGTGCTGGTGACCGCGGTCTGCGGTTATGCCCGCTACATCGCCGAGGCCGACTGCGGCCTGGTGCTGGACGAACCGTTCGAGCAGTCCCAGCTCAATCAGTCTCTGGAACGTATGTTGTCCGATCAGGCCGCGCGCCAGGCGTGGAGCCAGCATGGCCTGAGCTACGCCGAGACCGCTGACCTCTACAGCATGCCGCAGCGCGCGGCGGACGTGATCCTGGGGGAACTACCGCAATGAAGCTGATCCTGGCCGAACCGTTCAAGCGCTTGTGGGCTGGACGCGATGCGTTCGCCGAGGTCGAGCGCCTGGAGGGTGTGGTTTACCGTGAGCTGGAAGCGCGACGGACCTTGCGTACGGAAGTCGACGGCCGTGGTTATTTCGTCAAGATCCACCGTGGCATCGGCTGGCGCGAGATCTTCAAGAACCTGTTGACCGCCAAGTTGCCGGTCCTCGGCGCGGGGCAGGAGTGGCGGGCGATCCAGCGCCTGCAGGAAGTCGCGGTGCCGACCATGACCGCCGTGGCTTATGGCGAGCGTGGCAGCAATCCGGCGGACCAGCATTCGTTTATCGTCACGGAGGAACTGGCGCCGACCATCAGTCTCGAAGACTTCAGCATGGACTGGCCCAAGCAGCCGCCGGAGCCACGGCTCAAGCGCGCGCTGATCGCCGAAGTGGCGCGCATGACCGGCATGATGCATCGCGCCGGGGTCAATCATCGCGACTGCTATATCTGCCATTTCCTGCTGCATACCGACAAACCGGTGACGGCCGAGGACCTCAAGCTTTCGGTCATCGACCTGCACCGTGCCCAGACCCGCGCGGCGATCCCCGCGCGCTGGCGCAACAAGGACCTGGCGGCGCTGTATTTCTCGGTGCTGGATATCGGCCTGAGCCGGCGCGACCTGCTGCGTTTCCTGAAAGGCTATTTCCGCCAGCCGCTGCGCCAGATCCTGCGCGATGAAGCCGCGTTGCTGGCCTTGCTCGAGCGCAAGGCGGAAAAACTTTACCAGCGCAAACTGCGCTACGGCGGCGCGCTCTGATGTCGCTGCGCTTGCGTCGTTTGGCGAAGGATGGGGTTGATGCGTTTATCTGAATTGAAAACGGCCGGACGGGCTCCGGCTTTGCACCTGGACCTGGAGTTGGCGGATGCCGCCGGCCCTGCGCAGCTGCAGTTGCTGAGTCTGTTGCGTGTGTTGCCCGGTCAGCGTTATGTCGGCGCCGGGGTTTGGCGTGGACGTCCGGTGCTGGCCAAGTTACTGGTGGGCAACAAGGCGCCTCGGCACTTCCAGCGTGAATTGCGGGGTGTTCGGCTGTTGGCCGAGCAGGGCCTGACCACGCCGCTGTTGTTGGTCGACGGTTTGAAAGAGGGCGAGGGCGGTTGGTTGCTGTTCGAGTTTCTCGAAGGTGCCGAGAGCCTGGGCGAGGCCTGGAGCAAGGTTGAATCGCTGCCGTTGTTGGCCGACGAACAGCAACAGGTACTGGCCGAGGCGCTGGGCGTCATTGCGCAGATGCACGGCAAGGGCCTGTGGCAGGAAGATCTGCACCTGGACAATCTGCTGCGCCATGACGGCAAGCTGTATTTGATCGACGGTGCCGGAATACATGCCGAACAGCCGGGCCAGCCGTTGTCGCGGCAGAAGGTTCTGGAGAACCTCGGGGTGTTTTTCGCCCAGTTGCCCAAGGCGTTCGAGCCGTTTATCGAAGAGCTGCTGGTGCATTACCTGCTGAGCAACGGCGAACATGCGTTACCGCTGGAGGCGTTGCTCAAACAGGTGGACAAGGTCCGTGGCTGGCGCCTGAAGGACTTCCTCGGCAAGGTCGCCCGGGACTGTTCGCTGTTCAGTGTTCGGAGTGGGGCCTTTGGCCTGCGGGCCATTCGTCGCGAAGAAGAAGCAGTGCTGGCACCGGTGCTGGAGCAAGCCGATGCACTGCTCGCCCAAGGGCCCTTGTACAAGAACGGCGGAACGGCCACGGTCGGGCGAGTCGATGTCGGTGGCCGCCCGTTGGTGCTCAAGCGCTACAACATCAAGGGGGTTGGTCATTGGCTCAAGCGTTTCTGGCGGCCGAGCCGGGCCTGGCACTCCTGGCGCGAGGGCAATCGCCTGGCGTTCCTCGGGATCGCCACGCCCAAGCCGCTCGCGGTGCTGGAGCGGCGGTTCTTCTGGCTGCGCAGCCGCGCCTATCTGCTCACGGAACACCTTTCCGGGCCTGATGTGATCGAGCGTTTTGCGCCGTACGTGGAGTCGGGCGCAGTGCCGCCGGCCGAGCTCAAGGCGCTGGAGCAGCTGTTTGCCGAGTTGATCCGCGAGCGCATCAGCCACGGTGATTTCAAGGGGCATAACCTGTTCTGGCAGGACGGCCGTTGGACCCTGATCGACCTGGACTCGATGCGCCAACATGCGTCGGCCCGGAGTTTCGCCAAGGCTTATGCCCGTGATCGGGCGCGCTTTATGCGCAACTGGCCGCCGAGCAGCACTTTGTATCAATTGATTGATCAGCGTTTGCCACGCCTCCAGGGCTGATGCGTCTGCGGCGGGCGAAGCGGGCAGATGAAACCAGAGTGATCGTCTGCCCGCTGTCAGCTCCCGCATTGATAATCCTTGCTATAATCCCGCCCTTTAGTTGCTTGCCACTCCTTTGGCGGCACACATTTTTTCGGGCGCCTTGTCGCCTGCATATGGACTTTGAGAGGCTAGACCCCTGTGGCATTGACGATTCTCGGCCTGTCCGGCGCCCTTAGTCATGATCCCTCAGCAGCGCTGTACATCGACGGCAAGCTGATTGCAGCGGCCGAAGAAGAACGCTTCGTACGCGACAAGCATGCAAAGAACCGCATGCCCTACGAGTCGGCGAAGTTCTGCCTGGAGCAGGCGGGTATCAAACCGTCCGACGTTGATGTGGTGGCGATTCCGTTCGCCCCCATCAGCCTGTTCGGAAAGGCTCGCTGGCACTATGCCAAGCGTTACTGGTACGCCCCGGATCGCGCCCTTGACGCGCTCCTGATGGGTAACCGCCGCTACAAGCGCTATCGCAACAAGATCGTCTGGTGCCTGGAGCAACTGGGCTTCGATCCGAAGAAAGTCAAGATCGAGCCGGTGGAGCACCACCTGGCCCATGCTTCCAGCGCCTACCACTGTTCCGGTTTCAAAGAGAAAACCGCGATCCTCGGTATTGATGGCAAGGGCGAGTACGCCACGACCTTCTTCGGCTACGGCGAAAACGGCAAGATCCACAAGATCAAGGAGTTCTTCGATCCGGACTCCCTGGGCGGCCTGTATGGTGCGATCACCGAGTTCCTCGGCTTTGAAATGCTCGACGGCGAATTCAAGGTGATGGGCATGGCTCCTTACGGCGATGCCAGCCAGTATGATTTCTCGCGCCTGGCCTCCTTCGAAAACGGCGAGCTGGTGATCAACACCGACTACGCCAACGTCGTCGGCCTGCGTCGCTACAAGGAAAAGGGCAAGGGCTTCTACTTCTCGCCGAAACTGATCGAATGGTTGGGCCCCAAGCGCGAAGGCGATATTGCCGACGAGCCCTACATTCACTACGCGGCCAGCATGCAAGCACTGTTCGAGAAAATCTCGCTGCAGATGATCGACTACTACCTGGGTGATGTTCTCAAGGAAACCGGCAAGCTGGCCTTCGCCGGCGGTTGCGCGCTGAACGTCAAGCTGAACCAGAAGATCATCGCCCGCGACGACGTCAAGGAGCTGTTCGTGCAACCGGCTTCCGGCGACGCCGGTACGGCGGTGGGCGCTGCGGCCTATGTGTCCCATGCCCGCGGTGTGCCGGTGGAGAAGATGGAGCACGTCTATCTCGGCCCGTCCTACAGCAACGAAGATGTGATCGCCGCCTGCGCGCGTCACGAGAACGCGCCGAAGTGGCGCAAACTCGAGAACATGCCGGAGCAGATCGCCAAGATCATGGTCGATGGCAATCCGGTGGCCTGGTTCCAGGGCCGCATGGAGTTCGGTCCGCGGGCCCTGGGGGGGCGTTCGATCATCGGTTGCCCGAGCATCGCCGGCGTGGCGGATCGGATCAACCACCAGATCAAGTTTCGCGAGCGCTGGAGGCCTTTCTGCCCGTCGATGCTCGACACCGTGGCCCCACAGATGATCAAGATCGATCATCCTGCGCCGTTCATGACCTTCACTTTCGAAGTGGCTGAAGAGTGGAAGACCCGTGTGCCGGAAGTCGTCCATGAAGACGGTACTTCGCGGGCCCAGGTGCTCAAGCGCGAATACAATCCGCGCTACTACGACATGATGAAGGCGCTGGAGGTACTCACCGGTAATGGTGTCTCCCTGAACACCTCGCTGAACCGTCGTGGCGAACCGATGATCTGCTCGCCGACCGATGCCCTGAACATGTTCTTCGGCTCGGACCTGCAGTACCTGATCATGGAAGACATCCTGGTGGTCAAGGATGGTGCCAATGAGTATGCCGAGTCCTGACGTTCCGATGGGGGGCGTCATTGTGGTTCGGCGACGCTGATTGAGGTTCATGGGGATCGGGTCGGCTCATGCAACTCAGCGTTTGGGGTTTGACGGACTTTCTTTGCGCAAGGATTGCGCTGGTATCGAGGGGAGACAAGGTGGCGGGTATTGGCAGTAAGGCAGGGGCATTGATCTCCAGGGCAATCAATGAATATCCGGTTCGCGTGGCTTTCCTGGGGAGCCTGCTGCTTTCCTTGATCGCGGTGATGGGACTGGTAACAATCGGGCGCGATGCGGCCTTTTACATGACGATTGCCCAAGGGGTCACGGAGCAGGGGCCGAAACTGGCCTTCCAGTCGTTCGACTGGCCGTGGTTCACCTTGCTGATTGCTGGTACCCACGTTGTCCTGCCTTTGTCGTTCGAGACGATCGCCCATTTGTGGTGTGCTTTTTTCCTGGCTGGAACCTGTGCGCTGGTGGTTGACTGTGTATGCCAGCGTACGCCGGAAGCAGCGCGCTGGGCCTGCCTGGTCGTGCTGGCAATGCCGGCGGTGAACCAGGATCGTGATGACATTCTGCGTGAGTTCGGCTTCTGGTTCTTCTGTACCCTGACGCTCTGGCTGGCCTTGCGCTGGCAGGCTCGCGGCGGTTGGGTGCTTGCTTGCAGCATCCATGTGGCCATTGTGGCGGCGCTATTTTTCAGGCTGGAGGCCGTGCTGCTGTGGCCGGCCTTGATGCTGTGGCAGTTGTCGAACCTCTGGTCGAACAAGCATCGCAAACAGTTCCTGCAGTTCAGCCTGCTGCCGATACTGGGCTTGATTTCTGCGGTGGTTGTGCTTTCGGCGGTGGGGGGGCTTTCGTCGGTTCGTGTCGAGGCCTACCTGGGCATGATCAACCCCAAGAATATCTTTGCCTCTTTCGATCTACTGTCCCAGCAGTTTGCCAATACCCTAATCAACCCATTTTCAAGGTCTGATGCCGGGCGGATCATCTTTTTCGGCATGATGGCGACGGTAATCATTCTCTTCGTCAAGATGATGGGGGTATTCGGCGCCTCTTTCCTTTATCGCGGTAGCTGGGGCGTGCTGGGTATTTACTGGCGCCAATATCGCCCGTTCGCTTGGGCGGCCGTGCTCTACTTCGTGGTCTTGATGCTGTTCTTTATCAAGCAGCAGTTCATGATCGGTCGTTATGTGAGTTTCATGAATTTGTTGTTCGTCCCTGCACTGGCCATGGCCACTATGGTGTTCGCCCGGCGGTTTCCGCGGCTGGGCAAGGTTGTTCTGGTGATCGGCCTGCTGTTGCTGTTGACTAACGTGATCACTACCGGGGCGAAAAAAACTCAATATATCGAGGCCGGCCACTGGGTGGCGGCCAATATAGAACCGGACGCATCGGTCTACTACGAGGACGGACGCTTCAGTTATTACGCTGGACGCGGTTATATATTCCCCACGAAGACCCGTGAGCAGGCAATGGCACCGGAGCAGGCGAGCCGTTATCGCTACTTCCTGATCGAGGCCAAGGGTGACGAGCCCTGGTTGGGCGAATGGTTGGCGGGGCACGACATGCACATCATGACTCGCTTCGCCAATCGCAAGGGCGCCACCGTACTGGTGATCGGCAAGTAGACTTCAAGCTGACGGCAGGCCTGCCTGCCGTCATCTTCATTGGTCAGAAAAGGGGGTGTGATATTATCCTGTTCTCACTGATTCGCGCGGATTCCCATGAGCAGTCCTGAAACCCAAGCCCAGTCCACGCTGGCGATCTATTTCCGTCTTCTGAGTTACGTAAGGCCCTACGTGGGCCTGTTTGCTCTGAGCATCGTTGGGTTCCTGATTTTCGCTTCTACCCAGCCGATGCTGGCGTACATCCTCAAGTACTTTGTCGATGGCCTGGCCAATCCCGAGGCGGCCCTGTTCCCGGGCAATCCCTATTTCGGCAAGCTGCAACTGCTTGAAACCGTGCCGATGATGATTGTGCTGATCGCAGTCTGGCAGGGCGTGGGTTCTTATCTGGGCAACTTCTTTCTGGCCCGGGTTTCCCTGGGGCTGGTCCACGATTTGCGCATCGTCCTGTTCAATAAGCTGCTGGAATTGCCTAATCGCTTCTTCGACAGGCACAACTCCGGGCATCTGATCTCCCGCATCACCTTCAATGTGACCATGGTCACGGGCGCCGCCACCGATGCGATCAAGGTGGTCATTCGCGAAGGCATGACCGTGGTCTTCCTGTTCTGTACCCTGGTCTGGATGAATTGGAAGCTTACCCTGGTCATGCTGGCGATACTGCCGGTGATCGGGATGATGGTGAACAGCACCGCCCGCAAGTTCCGCAAGCAAAGCAAGAAGATCCAGGTCTCGATGGGCGATGTCACCCATGTAACTTCCGAAACGATCCATGGTTACCGGGTCGTGCGCAGCTTTGGTGGCGAAACCTACGAGAAACTGCGTTTCGAGCAGTCCAGCCAGCGCAATACCGACAAGCAATTGGCAATGACCAAGACCGGGGCCATCTATACGCCGACGCTGCAGCTGGTGACCTACACCGCCATGGCCGTGGTGATGTTCCTGGTGCTGTACCTGCGCGGCGATGCTTCGCCGGGCGACCTGGTGGCCTATATCACCATGGCTGGCCTGTTGCCCAAGCCGATTCGCCAGCTCTCCGAAGTCAGCTCGACCATCCAGAAAGGGGTCGCGGGTGCCGAGAGTATCTTCGAGCAGCTCGACGAGCCTGCGGAAGTCGATGACGGTACGGTCGAGCATGAGCGTGTCGAAGGTCGGCTTGAAGTGCGTCATCTCAGCTACCAGTACCCCGATACCGACAAGCGGGTGCTCGATGACATCAGCTTTGTCGTCGAGCCCGGGCAAATGGTCGCCCTGGTTGGGCGTTCGGGCAGTGGTAAATCTACCCTGGCCAGCCTGATCCCACGTTTCTATCAACACCAGCAGGGGCAGATTCTGCTCGATGGCGAGGAAATCCAGAGCTTTACCTTGCGTAACCTGCGTCGCCACATTGCCCTGGTGACCCAGCAGGTCACGCTGTTCAACGATACCGTCTCCAACAACATCGCCTATGGCGACCTCGCGGGGGCTTCGGCCGAACAGGTGCGTAAAGCGGCGACCGAGGCTTATGCCGACGAGTTCATCATTAAAATGCCGCGAGGCTATGACACCCTGGTGGGTGAGGACGGCGTGCTGTTGTCTGGTGGCCAGCGTCAGCGCATTGCCATTGCGCGGGCCTTGCTCAAGGACGCGCCGCTGCTGATCCTCGACGAGGCGACTTCGGCACTCGACACCGAGTCCGAGCGGCATATCCAGGCGGCATTGGATCACGTCGTCAGCAACCGGACGACACTGGTAATTGCTCACCGTCTGACAACCATCGAGAAGGCCGACCTGATTCTGGTGATGGACGAAGGGCGGATCGTCGAGCGCGGCACCCACGCTCAGCTGTTGGCCCAGAACGGTTATTACGCTCGTCTGCACGCCAAGGAATTCCAGGAAGGTGACGAGCCCGGCCCGACCAAGGTGGTGGGTATCTGCTGAGGGGCTTCACCGGTTTGAGCGCGACTATCGACTGCTATTGAGGCAGTCGGCGCTTTTGCCTGTGTTAATATCGCGCCCCTGTTCATTTGTATGTGGGTTGCTCCATGAAGTTGTCCATGCCGCGATTCGATCAAGCCCCTGTCTTGGTGGTCGGCGATGTCATGCTCGACCGTTACTGGCATGGTGGTACCTCACGGATTTCTCCTGAGGCGCCGGTGCCGGTGGTCAAGGTCGAGCACATCGAGGATCGCCCCGGTGGTGCCGCCAACGTTGCCCTGAACATCGCCGCTCTGGGGGCCCCGGCGTCGCTGGTGGGTGTCACCGGTGACGACGAGGCCGCCGACAGCCTGACCAACAGTCTCAAGGGCGCCGGGGTCCGGGCTCTGTTCCAGCGCATTGCGCACCAGCCGACCATCGTCAAGCTGCGGGTCATGAGTCGTCACCAGCAGTTGCTGCGAATCGATTTTGAAGAACCCTTCGCCACCGATGCCCTGGCCCTCGGGGCTGAAGTCGACGGCTTGCTCGAAGGTATCAAGGTGTTGGTGCTGTCCGACTACGGCAAAGGCGCCTTGAAGAATCATCAGGTCCTGATCCAGGCCGCCCGGGCGCGGGGTATTCCCGTGCTGGCCGACCCCAAGGGCAAGGACTTTTCGATCTACCGTGGCGCGAGCCTGATCACACCGAACCTCAGCGAGTTCGAAACCATCGTCGGCGGTTGTGCCGATGAGCATGAACTGGTGGCCAAGGGTGCCCAGTTGATGCAGGACCTGGACCTCGGTGCCTTGCTGGTGACCCGTGGCGAGCATGGCATGACCCTGCTGCGCCCCGATCATCCGGCGCTGCACCTGCCGGCCCGGGCCCGTGAAGTGTTCGATGTGACCGGTGCCGGCGATACGGTGATCTCGACCCTGGCCGCGGCCATTGCCGCGGGCGAAGAACTGCCTCACGCGGTGGCCTTGGCCAACCTCGCCGCCGGCATCGTGGTCGGCAAGCTGGGTACGGCGGCCATCAGTGCACCTGAGCTGCGCCGGGCGATCCAGCGCGAGGAAGGTTCCGAGCGCGGTGTGCTGGGCCTGGAGCAATTGCTGCTGGCGGTCGACGATGCGCGGGCGCACAACGAGACGATCGTGTTCACCAACGGCTGCTTCGATATCCTCCATGCCGGTCACGTGACCTACCTGGAGCAGGCGCGGGCCCAGGGCAATCGCCTGATCGTCGCGGTCAATGACGATGCCTCGGTCAGCCGCCTCAAGGGCCCAGGCCGTCCGATCAACAGCGTTGATCGGCGCATGGCCGTGCTGGCCGGCCTGGGTGCCGTGGACTGGGTTATCAGTTTCCCCGAGGGCACTCCGGAGAACCTGCTGGCCCAGGTCAAGCCGGATGTGCTGGTCAAGGGTGGCGACTACGGGATCGACCAGGTGGTCGGTGCTTCCATCGTGACGGCCTATGGCGGTACGGTGAAAGTGCTTGGGCTGGTGGAAAACAGCTCGACCACGGCGATTGTCGAGAAGATCCGCAGCAACTGACTAAGCGCCTGGCCCGTTCAATCCGTATGGGCCTGCATTAATGCCTTTACTGTAGGAGCCGGCTTGCTGGCGATGAGGCCGGCGAGTCTTGCATCGCTCTTGCGGCCGTCATCGCCAGCAAGCCGGCTCCTGCAAGGGTCATGTGTTCGCCGTTGCTTTGTCAGCGCCCGGTTTTCACCGGCACGATCTTGCGCAGGATCTGCCGGGCCTTGCCGGTCAGGCGCCTGATCTTCGAGTCCTTTTCAGGCTCCGCCATCCCCTGCTGCCGGACCCAGTCCTTCCAGCGAATCCGCTCCTCGCGCACCACCCAGCCTTCCTGTCGGGCAAAGCTTTCCGCCAGGTACAGGCCACGGGTGCTGGCCGGGTGCAATTGATCCTTTTTCAGGGTGTACAGCTCGGCACACGGCCGTCCGTCCTTGAGCGGCATCAGGTACAGATCGGGACGACTGCGGTCCAGGCGCGCCACCAACTGATCGTTCTCCAATCGTTCGTCGACATGGAACAGGCTCAGGGATTTGGCGTCGCGGGGGACCTCGAGCCGCAGGTCATAGATCAACTGCAGTGAAGCGGTGGGCAGGTGCACGTAGGTCTGCGGTCGTTCCATCAACTGCAGCGCGCCGCAGCGTACCGGCCTTGCCGCGCCGGACAAGGGCGTCAGGCGAAAGGGCAGGGCTTCGCGATAATGCAGCGCCGCGGAGTAGGGCGCCGGCAGCCAGGTGTCGTTGAAGCGCCCGGTCAGCCAGCCTTCCGGGGTTTCCAGCAGGCACTCTTCGGCGATTTCGGCAATCGCGGTGAGCAGCGGAATGGCCAGTTCATGGGCCGGCACATAACCTGAAATCAGCTTGAGCACCACGTCGCCGCGATCCTGGCGGCGCTGGCGGACCAACACCCAGTAGTCGCGGTTGTGCCAGTGCAGGGTCAGTCGCACCGAGACGCCGAGGTTGGCCAGTTCCAGGGTGAAACGCTCGGGGTCGTCCACCGCGACCGGTTTGCGTTTGTGCAGGGTTTGCGCAAAGTTCAACGGCATCCCGACGCTCTGGTAGCTCAAGCCTTCGGGGGTCGCCTCGACGAGTAATGGCAGGGTCTTGAAGTCGCTGGGGTTCTTGCGTATCAGCGTCCGCGGCATCTCGGCTCCTTCTTGCGTCGGGGTCGGCCGCTTGGGCGGCATCAGTTTTGGCGAATGACCCGGGCCACCGTCGCCACATTGTGGGCCAGGTGCAGCGGGTTGATGGTGCCGACAATAGCACTGGCAACACCGGGCTGTGCAAATAGCAGTTCAAAGCTGGCCCGCACCGGGTCGATACCGGGGGCCAGACAGACGTGGCCGCTGGCCAGGGCCTTTTTCACCAGGATCGCCTTGCCGTGGGCAGCAGCATAGTCAATGACCGGTTTCTCGCCCTGTTCGTTCAGATTGTAGGTGATCATAGCGCAATCACCTTGTTCCAGAGCTTTCAGGCCGCCTTCGACGGTTTTGCCGGAAAAACCGAAAGCACGGATCTTGCCTTCGGCCTTCAAGGCGGCGAGGGTCTGGTAGACCTCGCTGTGTTCGAGGATCGCCAGGTCGTTGCCGTCGGAGTGCACCAGCACCAGGTCGATAAAATCGGTTTCCAGGCGTTGCAGGCTGCGCTCCACGGAGAATCGTGTATGGACGGCACTGAAGTCATGGCTCGACTGGCCGGCTTCGAACTCTTCGCCGACCTTGCTGACGATCACCCACTCCTGGCGCTGTCCGCGCAGCAGAGGGCCCAGGCGTTCCTCGCTGCGACCGTAGGCCGGTGCGGTGTCGATCAGGTTGATGCCCAGATCGCGGGTCAGATGCAGCAGTTGGCGGGCTTGCTGGTCGTCGGGAATCTGGAAACCGTTGGGGTATTTGACTCCCTGGTCGCGGCCGAGCTTGACGGTGCCCAGGCCCAGGGGGGACACCTGCAGGCCGGTACTACCGAGGGCTCGATGCAGGTCGTGCAGGGTCGGCAGGCTCATGGCAGCAGTTGCTCCCAAGGGGTTTGCGCCATCGTCGGCTTCGGCAGGTCGGGCAAGCTGGCTGCCGGGCCCGGACGGATACCGTCGCGTTCCAGGCTCTTGAGCACGCGGTCGGCGAAGTCCGGCGCCAGGGCCAGCTTGGTCGGCCAGCCCACCAGCAGGCGATCCTGTTCGGCGAGGAAGGCGTTGTCCGGACGGGTCAGGCCCGATTGCAGCGGTTCGGCGCGCTCGACCCGCAAGGTGGCCCATTGCGCCTGGCTCAGGTCGACCCAGGGCAGCAGGTTGCCGAGTTCCTTCTGGGCACTGGCGATCTGCGCGGCGGGCTCGCGGGCGACGCCTTCGGCCTCGGCGATATCGCCGCCGAGGTACCAGACCCACTGGCCATCGGCCGCCGGATGGGTGGTCACGGTAATCCGTGGCTTGGGTCCGCCGCCCAGGCAATGGGCGTACAACGGCTTCAGGCTCGGGCCTTTGACCAGCACCATGTGCAAGGGGCGTGTCTGCATGGCCGGCTGGCTCAGGCCGAGGGCCTTGAGCAAGGCGGCGTTGCCCGCCCCGGCGCTGAGCACAATGCGTTGGGCATGGATATCGCGGCCATCGACCCGCAGGCCCACCAGTTGCTCGTTGTCCAGCAGGGGTTCGATATCGTGGCCGGCCAGCAGGCCGTCACCGGCCAGTTCGGCCAGGCGGGTGATCAGGCTCGGCACATCGATCACCAGTTCGGCCAGGCGATAGACCTTGCCCTTGAAGCGCGGATTTTGCAGGGCGGGCGGCAGTTGCTCGCCCTTGACCTGGTCGACCCGACCGCGCACGGCCTTGCTGGCGAAGAAGCTGGTGAGGTTGCCGGCCAGGGTGCCGGGAGACCACAGATAGTGGGCTTCGGAGAGCAGGCGCACGCCCGACAGGTCGAGCTCGCCGTTGCCGGCCAGGGCCTCGCGCCAGCGCCGCGGCATGTCGGCGATGGCTTCCGAGGCGCCGCTCAGGGCACCGTGCAGGGCGTATTTGGCACCGCCGTGGATGATGCCCTGGGATTTGAGGCTCTGCCCGCCGCCGAGGCTGGCGCGTTCCACCAGTACCGTCGAAAACCCCTGGCGGCGCAGGCGCGCGTTGAGCCAGAGACCGGCAACGCCGGCGCCGACAATCAGGACATCGGTGGAGAGAGCGGATGGCATGCGGCGACCTCGGTGTTCAAGACAAGGCTCGCAGTATACAGGTGGCGAGCGGGCTAGTGCCCGGCGGTCTTCGAGAACAGCTGGATCACCACCACGCCGAGGACGATCAGGCCCATGCCGAGCATCGCCGGGATATCCAGCTTCTGCCCATAGAGAAACAGCGCCGCGACGCTGACCATGACAATGCCCATCCCGGCCCAGACCGCGTAGGCCACGCCCACCGGCACCGTGCGCACCACCAGGGTCAGCATCCAGAAGGCGATGGCGTAACCGACGATGATCAGCAACAAGGGGATCGGCGTGCTCAGGCCCTTGACCGCTTTCATGGAGACGGTGGCGATGACTTCGGCGCAGATGGCGATGGCCAGGTAGTAGTAAGCGTGCATGGGACAATCTCTCGTATTTGGGCCTGCTGATAAGGTTGGCATTCTAGAGACTCACCAGATGGGGTAAAGTCATTACCTATCTGAAAAAAAGATGGATTGCCCATGAGTATTCAGTGGAACCTGGAGCAGATGCGCCTGTTCGTCGGCGTTGCCGAGCAGCGTTCGTTTTCCGCCGTGGCCCGCCAGCAGCGCAAGGCGCAGTCGGCGGTCAGCAATGCGATCGCCCTGTTGGAGACCGATCTGGGGGTGACGCTGTTCGAGCGTAGCAGCGGCCGCCAGCCGAAGTTGACCGAGGCCGGGGCCGCGTTGCTGGAGGAGGCGCGGGAAGTGCTGCGCCAGTGCGATCGTCTCAATGGTAGGGCGCTGGCCTTGATGCGTGGCGAGGAAGCCTGTTTGCGCCTGGCCCAGGACGAGGCCATGCCCTATCAGCCGGTGCTCGACAGTCTGGAAGCGCTGTCGGAGCATTACCCCAGCGTCGAGGTGCAACTGGCCAGCGGTGCCCAGGGTGATGTCGCGCGCAAACTGGTGGAGCGACGGGCGGACCTGGGCCTGCTGTTCCACCACGACCAGATGCCGCAAACCCTGGAGCGACGGGCGTTGGGCAGTGTCGAGATGGTCACGGTGTGCGCGGTCAATCACCCTTTGGCGGCTTCGCTGCGGGTCAACCGCCAGCAACTGGCCCGGCATCGGCAATTGCTCATTTCCCCGCAACAGAGCGGTTACCCCGGCGACGAACAGCTCAGTCCGCAGGTCTGGCGGGCGGACTCCTTCTACGTGATGGCTGAGCTGTTGATGCGCGGCCTGGGCTGGGCCTGGCTGCCACGGCACGTGGTGCAATACCCGGCGTACCAGAACCAGATGGTCGAGCTGAGCAGCGAATGGACGCCGCCGGCGCTGGTGGTTGAACTGGTCTGGCGTCGTGACGAGCCCCTGGGGCCGGCGGCGCGCTGGCTGGCCGAACGGTTTGCCGAGCACTTGCAGGCGATC
The DNA here is from genome assembly GCF_023242525.1 of Pseudomonas sp. MWU12-2319. Lineage (NCBI taxonomy): Bacteria > Pseudomonadati > Pseudomonadota > Gammaproteobacteria > Pseudomonadales > Pseudomonadaceae > Pseudomonas > Pseudomonas sp. MWU12-2319. The sequence goes on along the minus strand of NZ_JALJES010000003.1, from coordinate 243,199 downwards.
GGCTGAAAAAGTCGATAAACTCCGTCGCCATGAATAGAACTCTCTACAGTTTTTTGTTTCACCTGGGGCTGCCGCTGGTGGCGTTGCGTCTATGGCTGCGGGCGCGCAAGGCGCCGGCTTATGCCCGGCGGGTCGGCGAGCGCTTTGCCCGTGGCCTGCCGACATTGCGCCCGGACGGGATCTGGGTGCACGCCGTGTCGGTTGGCGAGAGTATTGCCGCCGCGCCGATGATTCGCGCCTTGCTGGCGAAGTATCCGCAGCTGCCGATCACGGTCACCTGCATGACGCCCACCGGTTCCGAGCGGATCAAGGCGCTGTTCGCCGACGAGCCGCGCATTCAGCATTGCTACCTGCCCTATGACTTGCCGTGGGCGGCGGCGCGTTTTCTCGAGGCGGCGCGGCCAAAGCTGGCGGTAATCATGGAGACCGAGCTGTGGCCCAACCATATCCATCAGTGCGCCAGGCGCGGGATTCCGGTGGCGTTGGCCAATGCGCGACTGTCGGCGCGTTCGGCCAAGGGTTATGGGCGATTCGCCCGCCTGACCCGACCGATGCTGGAGGAAATGAGCCTGATCGCGGTGCAGACCGAAGCCGAAGCCGAGCGTTTCCGGCAACTGGGCGCCCGGCCTGAATGCGTCGAGGTGACCGGCTCGATCAAGTTCGATTTGAGCATCGACCCGCAACTGCTGGTGCGCGCCGCTGAACTGCGTGGGCAATGGCAGGCACAGGAACGGCCGGTGTGGATCGCCGCGAGCACCCATGAAGGTGAGGACGCGGTGGTGCTGGCGGCCCATCGGCAATTGTTGGGCAACTATCCGAACGCCTTGCTGATCCTGGTGCCGCGTCACCCGGAGCGCTTCGACAGCGTGTTCGCCTTGTGCCAGGAGCAGGGTTTTACGACGGTACGGCGTTCCAGCGGCGAGCCTGTCAGTGCGCAAACCTCGGTGTTGCTCGGTGACACCATGGGCGAGCTGCTGTTTCTCTACGCCTTGGCTGACAGCGCGTTCGTCGGCGGCAGCCTGGTGCCCAACGGCGGGCATAACCTGCTGGAGCCGGCGGCGCTGTGCAAGCCGGTGTTGAGCGGGCCGCACCTGTTCAACTTCCTCGAGATCGCTGCGTTGATGCGTGAAGCGGGGGCGTTGCAGGAAGTGGAGGATGCCGAAGGCCTGGCGGTGGCGGTGCAGCGCCTGTTCGAGTTGCCGCGTGATGCGCAGAAGATGGGTGAGGCGGGGCTGAAGGTGATGCGGGCCAACCAGGGCGCGTTGCAGCGTTTGTTGGATGGGTTGGGGCGTTTGTTGTCGCGCTAGAACCTCAATCAAGGATGAACACGATTTTGTGGCCGCAATACGTCCTGTAGGAGCAGGGCTTGCCCGCGAAGAGGGCCTTACTGGCGCCAAAAGCTTCGCGGGCAAGCCCTGCTCCTACAGGTTTCGTGGTGTTCTCAAGGTCCCGATCAATACTTTGGATTGCCCTTGAGATTGGCCGCGGCCGCCTTCGCCAGATCCGGTGGCAGGAAGTCCTTGTCCGGGTTGTAGTCGGCCTTCAGGTAGCGCTGCAGGTCGCTCAGGTCGCCCGGGTTCAAGGTGCCCGCTGCCTGCTTCAGGCGCAGGTTATCGAGAATGTAGTCATAGCGGGTGTTGTTGTAGTCGCGCACCGAGGTGTACAGCTGACGCTGGGCATCCAGCACATCGACGATATTGCGCGTCCCCACCTGATAACCGATTTCGGTCGCTTCCAGCGCACTCTGGTTGGAGATGATCGACTGCTTGCGCGCCTGCACCTGTTCCACATCGGTGTTCACCGCACGATGCAGGTTGCGGGTGTTTTCCACCACCTGGCGACGCAGGGCTTCACGCTGCTGCTCGGTCTGGCTCAGGCGCGAAGTGGATTCACGCACTTGCGAGCTGGTCAGGCCGCCACTGTAGAGCGGCACACTCAATTGCAGGCCGATCGTGGTCTGCTTCACTGGGCCGGCGTAGCTCTGGGGCAGCAAGTTGGGATTGCCCAGGCCGAAACCGTCGTTGTCGCCGGCCTCGTACTTGGCCACCGCGTCGAGGGTCGGGGCATGGCCGGCCTTGCGCTGCTTGAGGGTTTCCTCGGCGGCGCTGACGGCGTAGTTGCTCGCCAACAGGTTGAGGTTCTGCCGGGCCGCGGTGTCGACCCAGGCCTTGGCGTCATTCGGGGTCGGCGCCAGCACCGGCAAGGTGTGGACGATGCCCTGGATCGAGTTGTACTGATGGTTGGTCAGGGTGATCAGGGCTTCGAAGGCATCCTCCACCGAGCGCTGGGCAGCGATCCGGTTGGCCCGCGAGGTGTCGTAGCTGGCCTGGGATTGCAGCACGTCGGTCTTGTCCGACAGGCCGACGTCGAAGCGCTCGTTGGACTGGTCGAGCTGGCGCTTGAACGCCGCTTCCTCGGCCTTGGTCGAGGCCAGGGTGTCCTGGGCGCGCAGCACCGCGAAATAGCTTTCGGCGCTTTGCAGGATCAGGTTCTGCTCGGTCGCCGAGAGTTGCAGGGCGGCCTGTTCGTTGACGTCCTTGGCGGCCTGGTACTGGAACCAGCGGTCGGCCCGGAACAACGGCTGGGACAGGGTCGCCTGGTAGGTCGTGGCGCTGCGGTTGAGGTTCATCGACGGCTGGTCGATGGAGGTCTGGACATTGTTCGTACTGGCGCCGGCCGACAGGTTCGGCAGCAGGCCGGCCCGGGCCTGGGGCACGACTTCCTTTTGCGCGTCATAGTTGGCGCGGGCGGCGGCCAGGTCGGCGTTATTGCCCACGGCTTCCTGGTACACGCTGACCAGATCGGTCTTGGCCGTCAGGGGCGTTTCAGCTGCCCAGACCAGTCCGTTGGTCGCACAAGACACGGCCAGGGCCAGTGAAAGTTTGCGCAGCATGAGGCAGTTCCTAGAGTAAATATTACGGTGCTAATGCGATGGCCGAGGCTACTGCCCGGCCTGCCCAGCGTCAAGAAGTAGCGAGTGTAGTGCCGGGGGCGGGTTGGCAACAATCCTGTATATCTGCCATTTATCCAGACGAATAAGGGGGAGATGGCATTATGTCGCAGTCTTCTCTACACTCGTCTTGTTCTTGTCGGGGTGCCTTGCTATGAGGCTGAGATCGGATAATTCCGGATCCCGTTGAACCTGATCAGGTTAGCGCCTGCGTAGGGAACAAGATTTCTCGTCCCCCGGCGAGTCCTCTTGTGCTCCGTCCGGGATGTTGTTCGACAATCGAACGGCCTTCACGAGCACCGAGCACAGCACCAGCCCTGGTGTGTCCGTGCCTTTCAGGTTCGTCCCGACAATCCCCCTGGATACCGTCTGGAGAGCCGTGATGAGTACAAAATTAAAAGATGCCGCCAACCTCAGCGATTCAGCCAAGGTCGACGAGCAGTCGGTACAGCCTTTTACCCGTTCGCAGAAAATCTACGTGCAGGGCTCGCGCCCGGATATCCGTGTGCCGATGCGCGAAATCAGCCTGGATATCACGCCGACCGACTTCGGCGGCGAGGTCAACGCCCCGGTGCTGGTCTACGACACCTCCGGTCCCTACACCGATCCGAACGTGATCATCGACGTGCGCAAGGGCCTGGGCGATGTGCGCTCGGCCTGGATCGACAGCCGTGGCGACACCGAACGCCTGACCGGGCTGAGTTCGAACTTCGGTCAGCAGCGCCTCGCTGACCCGGAGCTGACCAAGCTGCGTTTCGCCCATGTGCACAATCCGCGTCGGGCCAAGGCCGGCGCCAACGTCAGCCAGATGCACTACGCGCGCCAGGGCATCATCACCGCCGAGATGGAATACGTCGCCATCCGCGAGAACCTCAAGCTGGAGGAAGCCCGTGCCGCCGGCCTGCTCAAGCAACAGCACCCGGGCCACAGTTTCGGCGCGAGCATCCCGAAACAGATCACCGCCGAATTCGTCCGCGAGGAAATCGCCCGCGGTCGCGCGATCATCCCGGCCAACATCAACCACGTGGAGTTGGAGCCGATGATCATCGGCCGCAACTTCCTGGTGAAGATCAACGGCAATATCGGCAACAGCGCCCTGGGTTCTTCCATCGAGGAAGAAGTGGCCAAGCTGACCTGGGGCATCCGCTGGGGCTCGGACACGGTCATGGACCTGTCCACCGGCAAGCACATCCATGAAACCCGCGAGTGGATCATCCGCAACTCGCCGGTGCCGATCGGTACCGTGCCGATCTACCAGGCCCTGGAGAAGGTCAATGGCGTGGCCGAGGACCTGACCTGGGAGCTGTTCCGCGACACCCTGATCGAACAGGCCGAGCAGGGCGTCGACTACTTCACCATCCACGCCGGCGTACTGCTGCGCTACGTGCCGATGACCGCCAAGCGCGTTACCGGGATCGTTTCCCGTGGCGGTTCGATCATGGCCAAGTGGTGCCTGGCGCATCATAAAGAGAACTTCCTCTACACCCATTTCGACGAAATCTGCGAAATCATGAAGGCCTACGACGTCAGCTTCTCGCTGGGCGACGGCCTGCGTCCGGGTTCGATTGCCGACGCCAACGACGAAGCGCAGTTCGGCGAGCTGGAGACCTTGGGCGAGTTGACCAAGATCGCCTGGAAGCACGACGTGCAGTGCATGATCGAAGGCCCGGGGCATGTGCCGATGCAGTTGATCAAGGAGAACATGGACAAGCAGCTGGAGTGCTGCGACGAGGCGCCGTTCTACACCCTTGGCCCGCTGACCACTGACATTGCGCCGGGCTACGACCACATCACCTCCGGTATCGGTGCGGCGATGATCGGCTGGTTCGGTTGCGCCATGCTCTGCTACGTCACGCCCAAGGAGCACCTGGGCCTGCCGAACAAGGATGACGTGAAGACCGGGATCATCACCTACAAGATCGCCGCCCATGCCGCCGACCTTGCCAAGGGTCACCCGGGCGCGCAGATCCGCGACAACGCCCTGAGCAAGGCGCGCTTCGAGTTCCGTTGGGAAGACCAGTTCAACCTCGGCCTGGACCCGGATACCGCACGGGCCTACCACGACGAGACCCTGCCGAAGGATTCGGCCAAGGTCGCGCATTTCTGTTCGATGTGCGGGCCGAAGTTCTGCTCGATGAAGATTACCCAGGAAGTCCGTGAATACGCGGCCAACCAGCGGATCGAAGCGGTTGATGTGGAGGCGGCACAGGGCATGGCGGAGCAGGCGGAACGCTTCAAGCGCGAAGGTAGCCAGTTGTACCAGAAAGTCTGATGCGGTCTGAGGTAACCGGGCGCTTGTAAGGGCCTCTTCGCGGGCAAGCTCCGCTCCCACAGGATTTGAGTCGAGCCTGGGTTTTGTGCTCGACGGAAAACTGTGGGAGCGGAGCTTGCCCGCGAAGGCAATAGCACGGGCAAGGACGCTCTCACGATAAAAACACCTATCTCCTTCCCTTGGGCCAACACTCTTGAACACTCCCAGCACCTACTCCCCCGATCTCGCGGTCCCCGCCGACAAGCGTGTGTTCGGCGCGCGCGATCTGTTCTCCCTGTGGTTTTCCCTCGGCATCGGCCTGATGGTCCTGCAAACCGGTGCCTTGCTGGCACCGGGCCTGGGCCTGTCCGGTTCGTTGCTGGCGATCCTCCTCGGCACCGTGGTCGGTGTCCTGCTGCTGGCCGCCGTCGGCGTGATCGGCAGCGACACCGGCCTTGCCTCCATGGCCGCGCTGAAACTCAGCCTCGGCCAGTACGGCGCCAGCCTGCCGGCGCTGCTCAACCTGCTGCAACTGGTGGGTTGGGGCGCGTTCGAAATCATCGTCATGCGCGATGCGGCGAGCCTGTTGGGCGCCCGGGCGTTCAGCGAGGGCAGCCTGTTGGCCAACCCGCTGCTCTGGACCCTGGTGTTCGGCGCGCTGGCGACCCTGCTGGCGGTCAGCGGTCCACTGACCTTCGTGCGCAAGATCCTGCGCAAGTGGGGCATCTGGCTGCTGCTGGCGGCCTGCCTGTGGCTGACCTGGAACCTCTTCGCCAAGGCCGACCTGGCGGCGCTGTGGGCGCAGGGCGGTGATGGCTCGATGCCGTTTGCCGTGGGCTTCGATATCGCCATTGCCATGCCGCTGTCCTGGTTGCCGCTGATCGCCGACTACTCGCGTTTCGGCAAGCGCGCGAAAAGCGTGTTCGGCGGCACGGCGTTGGGCTTTCTGATCGGCAACTTCTGGCTGATGAGCCTGGGCGTGGCCTACACCCTGGCATTCGCTCCCAGCGGTGAAACCAATGCCTTGCTGCTGGCCCTGGCCGGTGCCGGGTTGGGGATCCCGCTGTTGCTGATCCTGCTCGACGAGTCGGAAAACGCCTTTGCCGATATCCACTCGGCGGCGGTCTCCAGCGGCATCCTGCTGCGCTGGAAGGTCGAGCACCTGGCCCTGGCCATCGGTGTGCTTTGCACCCTCATCGCCTGCTTCGCACCCTTGGCGCAATACCAGAACTTCCTGTTGCTGATCGGTTCGGTGTTCGCGCCGCTGTTCGGCGTGGTGCTGGTGGATCACTTCATCCTGCGTGGACGCAGTGCGGCGGGCGCCTCGTCGCTGTTGCGCTGGCCGGCACTGCTGGCCTGGTTGGGCGGTGTGTCGACCTACCACCTGCTGGCCAATTTCCATCCGGAGCTGGGCGCAACCCTGCCGTCACTGGTGGTGGCAGGGCTGCTGCAAGGCTTGCTCGGTCGTGCATTCAACGTCGGGCGGGGAACAGCTCGGGCTTGAGCACGCCGTTGAGGCGCTGGTAGGGAATGCTCATTTCGATCAGGCCCATGGCGTAGGGGGCGATGGTCGTCACGTTGTACTTGAGGATCACGCCGTCGCTGGCCAGGGTGACGTTCGGGGTTTGCCGGAAGGGCCAGGACGCAATGAAGTCCTGGTCCAGCCGGTTGTTGATCTGCCAGTTGTTATGGGCGACCTTGGCCAGCTTCCAGAATGTCTCTTCCTGGCCGGGCAGCAGCATGTCCTGCAAGCTCAGGGCCTTGTGATCCTGACGCGACCAGGTGAGGAAGCCGCGCCCCGGCATGCCGTGCTCGGCACCATCGTCCAGGTAGCTGGCGAGTTCGACGATCACCAAGCCGTCATGCTGCTCACGTACCTTGGCCTCCAAGTAGCTGCTGTGGCCGCTTTCGGCGGTGGCGAGGAATTGTTCCCGATAGAGCTTGAGCGAAGTCGGCAGCGGCGCCTCGGGCGAGGTCCGGCCCATCTGCAGCAACGCCCGCTCCACCGCTGCGTCCAGTTGCGGCTCATCGGGGAAATGCACGGTATTGATATTCACCAGCGGGCAGTCCGGATTGCTGCAGCCCGGCTTGACCTGTTCGGAAGCGTCGCTCTTGACGCTCAGCGGGGTCTTCAGGCTTGGCTGGAACAGGCTCTGGCAGGCGCCCAGGGTCAGGGCGATGAGCGTCAGCGCGGCGATTTTAAAAAACGACATGGGTGTCCTTCGTCAGCGAAAGAAAGGTCAAGTGATCGTGCTTCGACTGTCAGCGGCGTACTCGGTTCGCCACTACGCTAATTAGAGTAGGTTTCAGGGGCGCCCGTCTATCCCGGCGAGGGGAAAGGGCTGCATCATGGCACTTCGGCGCGTTAGGATGGCGCGAAGTCGAGGGAAAGCCTCGCCGCTATCACAATGGGGAACATGATGACGGACAGTACCAGGACCAGCCCGACCACGGTCGAGGTCATCCTCCGGGAGAACTGCTTCAAGGGCTTCTATCGGCTCGATCGCCTGCACCTGCGCCATGAACTGTTTGACGGCGGCATGGGCAATACGATCAATCGCGAAGTCTTTGTCCGGCACGATGCCGTGTGTGTCCTGCCCTACGATGCCCGGCGCGATGAAGTGCTGCTGCTGGAGCAGTTCCGGGTCGGCGCCATGGGCAAGGCGGAGAATCCCTGGATGATCGAGCTGGTCGCCGGTCTGATCGACAAGGACGAACAACCGGAAGAGGTTGCCCACCGCGAGGCACAGGAGGAAGCTGACCTGAACCTGACGGCCCTGTGGCCGATCTCCCGGTACTTTCCGTCGCCGGGGGGCAGCAACGAATTGGTGCATCTGTACCTGGGGCGTTGCGACACCCAAGGGGCTGGCGGCCTGTACGGGTTGCCGGAAGAAAATGAAGATATCCGTGCCACGGTCTGGGCGTTCGAAGACGCCCTGCAAGCCGTGCGCGATGGGCGAATTGCCAACGCGGCGTCGATCATTGCCTTGCAATGGCTGGCATTGAACCGCGCTGAAGTGAGGGGGCTATGGTCGTAAGTCTGTTGCGCGAACGTTATCGGGTTGACCTGGTGGGGCTGCAAGCGGCCTGCGAGGCCAACTATGCGCGCCTCATGCGGTTGCTGCCGCAGATGCGCGAGCAGCAGCGCGCGCGGCGCATTGCCATGACCCAGGGCGAGCAGATGCTCGGCGTGCTGGCGCTGGAGGTGTTGCAGGACAATCCCTACACCACCACCTTGCTGGTGCGCCAGGAACACAGCCTGCCGTGGTTGCCGGTGCCGCAGTTGCAGGTACAGGTCTACCACGACGCGCGCATGGCCGAGGTGATCAGTGCCGAACATGCCCGGCGTTTTCGTAGTATCTATCCGTATCCGAACTCGGCCATGCACCAGCCGGACGAAAAAGCCCAGCTCAATGTGTTTCTCGGGGAGTGGCTGAGTCATTGCCTGGCCTGCGGCCATGAGTTCGAGGCGATTCGCTAGGTTGTATCCGGTTAAATGTGAAGTGTGTCCGTTTCACCCATTTCCTCTTTGCCGATTCCCCGACCATAATTGCCTGCGGCGCGCTTTCCGAGCGAAGCGTGCAGAACGACCCCTCAGCATTTTGCAGGAGAGCCTCTTGCCGAGCGAATCCATTCAGTCGACCCCCGCGGACGCCGTGTTGCTGGTGCAACTGTCCGACAGCCACCTGTTTGCCGAGGCGGACGGCACGTTGCTGGGCATGAATACCCGGGACAGCCTGCAACGGGTGATCGATTGCGTGCTGGCGGAGCAGCCCGCTGTCGACCTGCTGCTGGCCACGGGTGACCTGTCCCAGGACGGTACGGTGGCGTCCTATCGGCAGTTCCGTGAGTTGAGCGAGGCGATCGACGCACCGGCGCGCTGGCTGCCCGGCAATCACGACGAGTTGCGGGAAATGGCCGAGGCCGCTCACCACAGCGATCTGCTCGAGCCGGTGGTGGATATCGGCAACTGGCGGATTACCCTGCTGGATTCCGCCGTACCGGGCTCGGTCCCCGGCTATCTGCAGGACGAACAGCTGCAGTTGCTCGCGCAAGCCCTGAGCGAAGCGCCGCAGCGCCATCACCTGGTGTGTTTCCACCATCATCCGATTTCCATCGATTGTGCCTGGATGGAGCCCATCGGCTTGCGCAATCCGGAGGCACTGTTCGCCGTGCTCGACCGCTTTCCCCAGGTTCGCGCGCTGCTCTGGGGGCATATCCACCAGGAACTGGACCGCGAGCGCAACGGCGTACGCCTGCTGGCGTCGCCTTCTACCTGCGTGCAGTTCGCGCCGGGTAGCGAGGATTTCAAGGTCGACGACAAGTCACCGGGCTATCGCTGGCTGCGCCTGCATTCGGACGGACGGCTGGAGACGGCGATTTCCCGGGTCCGCGGCTTCGATTTCGAGGTCGACTACGGCGGCACCGGCTACTGATCACTTCTTCTTAATGGGTAGGAAACGTCTCAGGGCGAGTCAGCGCGCCGGAGTCAGGCTAAACTGCGCGTCTTTGCCTGTGCGGTGCCCGGCTCCTGTGTGCGGGAGCCTGCCAATGGAGAACGCTCACATGTCCGGTTCGATCCTGTATATCCACGGTTTCAACAGCTCGCCGCTGTCGAAGAAGGCCACTCAGTTGATCCAACTGATGGAGCGCCTGGGCCTGGAAGCGCAGCTGCGGGTACCGGCCCTGCATCATCATCCGCGCCAGGCGATACCCCAGCTGGAAGCGGCGATTGCCGAACTCGGTCGTCCACTGCTGGTCGGCAGCTCGCTCGGCGGCTACTATGCGACGTGCCTGGCCGAGCGCCATGGGCTGAAGGCGTTGCTGGTCAACCCGGCGGTGGCGCCGCACCGGATGTTCGACGGCTTCCTCGGCCCCCAGCAGAACCTCTACAGTGGCGAAACCTGGGACCTGACCCTCGATCACGTGACGGCCCTGGCCGAGCTGGAAGTCCCGGCGCCCCAGGACCCGCAACGTTTCCAGGTCTGGCTGCAGACCGCCGACGAAACCCTGGACTATCGCGCCGCCCAGCAGTATTACCGGGCCTGTGCCTTGCGTATCCAGGCCGGCGGCGATCATAGTTTCCAGGGCTTTGCCGAACAATTGCCGGCCTTGCTCAGCTTTGCCGGCATAGGTGCCGATACATACCAGGCGATCGATTTCTCGCAGCTCTGATGCCCTGAGGCGCGGAGCCTGAGAATGACCCCTATTCATAGACGACTGACGACGAGACCCCATGGCCACTCCCAGCGCTAGCTCTTATAACGCAGACGCCATCGAAGTCCTCTCGGGCCTCGACCCGGTGCGCAAACGCCCGGGCATGTACACCGACACCAGTCGGCCGAACCACCTTGCCCAGGAAGTCATCGACAACAGTGTCGACGAAGCCTTGGCCGGGCATGCGAAATCGGTACAGGTGATCCTCCACGCCGACCACTCCCTGGAAGTCTCCGACGACGGTCGCGGCATGCCGGTGGACATTCATCCGGAAGAGGGGGTGTCGGGCGTCGAGCTGATCCTCACCAAGCTCCACGCCGGCGGCAAGTTCTCCAACAAGAACTACCAGTTCTCCGGCGGCCTGCACGGCGTGGGGATTTCCGTGGTCAACGCCTTGTCGACCCAGGTGCGGGTCCGGGTCAAGCGCGACGGCAACGAATACCAGATGACCTTCGCCGATGGCTACAAGGCCACCGAGCTGGAAGTGGTCGGCACCGTCGGCAAGCGCAATACCGGCACCAGCGTGTACTTTGCGCCGGACCCGAAGTATTTCGATTCGCCGAAATTTTCCGTCAGCCGCCTCAAGCACGTGCTCAAGGCCAAGGCGGTACTGTGCCCGGGGCTGCTGGTCAGCTTCGAGGACAAGGCCACCGGCGAGAAGGTCGAATGGCATTACGAAGATGGCCTGCGTTCCTATCTGGTGGATGCGGTCAGTGAATTCGAGCGCCTGCCGGACGAACCTTTCTGCGGCAGCCTCGCCGGTAACAAGGAAGCGGTGGACTGGGCCTTGCTGTGGTTGCCGGAAGGCGGCGACAGCGTCCAGGAAAGCTACGTCAACCTGATCCCCACCGCCCAGGGCGGCACCCACGTCAACGGTTTGCGCCAGGGCTTGCTCGATGCCATGCGCGAGTTCTGCGAATTCCGCAGCCTGCTGCCGCGCGGCGTGAAGTTGGCGCCGGAAGACGTCTGGGAACGGATTGCCTTTGTCCTGTCGATGAAGATGCAGGAGCCGCAGTTCTCCGGCCAGACCAAGGAGCGGCTGTCGTCCCGCGAAGCCGCCGCCTTCGTTTCCGGGGTGGTCAAGGACGCCTTCAGCCTGTGGCTCAACGCCAACCCCGAGCTGGGCATGCAACTGGCGGAACTGGCGATCAACAACGCCGGCCGCCGCCTGAAGGCCAGCAAGAAGGTCGAGCGCAAACGCGTTACCCAAGGGCCGGCGCTGCCGGGCAAGCTGGCCGACTGTGCCGGGCAGGACCCGATGCGTGCCGAGCTGTTCCTGGTGGAAGGTGATTCCGCCGGCGGTTCGGCCAAGCAGGCGCGGGACAAGGAGTTCCAGGCGATCCTGCCGTTGCGCGGGAAGATCCTCAATACCTGGGAAGTCGACGGCAGCGAAGTGCTCGCCAGCCAGGAAGTGCACAACATCGCCGTGGCCATCGGTGTCGATCCGGGCGCGGCGGACATCAGCCAGCTGCGCTACGGCAAGATCTGCATCCTCGCCGACGCCGACTCCGACGGCCTGCACATCGCGACCCTGCTCTGCGCCCTGTTCGTCCAGCATTTCCGCCCGCTGGTGGATGCCGGACACGTCTATGTGGCGATGCCGCCGCTGTACCGTATCGACCTGGGCAAGGAAATCTACTACGCCCTCGACGAAGGCGAGCGTGACGGTATTCTCGATCGCCTGGTGGCGGAGAAGAAGCGCGGCAAACCCCAGGTCACCCGATTCAAGGGCCTGGGTGAGATGAACCCGCCGCAACTGCGGGAAACCACCATGGATCCGAATACCCGGCGCCTGGTGCAGTTGACCCTGGATGATTTCGAAGCCACTTCGGAAATGATGGATATGCTTTTGGCGAAGAAACGTGCCGGCGACCGCAAGACCTGGCTGGAATCCAAGGGCGACCTGGCCGAGGTCCTGACCTGATGCGCGGCTGTCCCGGCGGCGAACCACGGCTGCCGGGCCCGCGCCTGTTGAACACCCCCGAATTCACCAGCGCGGCGCTATCACCGCCGCGCCAGACAACGAACTGATGAGGCCCGCATGAGCGACTCCCTTGATCTCAGCCTGGATGGCGTAGAACGCCGGTCATTGGCTGACTTCACCGAACAGGCCTACCTCAACTACTCCATGTACGTGATCATGGACCGTGCGCTGCCCCATATCGGCGACGGCCTGAAGCCGGTACAGCGGCGTATTGTCTACGCCATGAGTGAGCTGGGGCTGGATGCCGACGCCAAGCACAAGAAGTCCGCGCGTACCGTCGGTGACGTGCTCGGCAAGTTCCACCCCCACGGCGATTCCGCCTGCTACGAAGCCATGGTGCTGATGGCCCAGCCGTTCAGCTACCGCTATACCCTGGTGGACGGCCAGGGTAACTGGGGGGCGCCGGACGATCCGAAGTCCTTCGCGGCCATGCGCTACACCGAATCGCGCTTGTCGCGTTACTCCGAAGTGCTGCTCAGCGAACTGGGCCAGGGCACCGCGGACTGGGTGCCGAACTTCGACGGCACCCTCGATGAACCGGCGGTGTTGCCGGCGCGTTTGCCGAATATCCTGCTCAACGGCACCACTGGTATCGCCGTGGGCATGGCCACCGACGTGCCGCCGCACAACCTGCGGGAAGTGGCCAACGCCTGTGTGCACCTGCTCGATGAGCCCAACGCCAGCGTCGAGGACCTGTGCAAGTTCATCCCTGGCCCGGATTACCCGACCGAAGCGGAAATCATCACCCCGCAAGCCGACCTGCTGAAAATCTACGAAACCGGGCGTGGCTCGGTGCGCATGCGCGCGGTCTATCGCATCGAAGACGGCGATATCGTCGTGCATGCCCTGCCGCACCAGGTCTCCGGGGCCAAGGTGCTGGAGCAGATCGCCGCGCAGATGCAGGCCAAGAAGCTGCCGATGGTCGCCGACCTGCGGGATGAATCCGACCACGAGCACCCGTGCCGTATCGTGATCATCCCGCGCTCGAACCGTATCGACCTCGACGAACTGATGCAGCATCTGTTCGCCACCACTGATCTTGAGTCCAGCTACCGGGTCAACATCAACATCATCGGCCTCGACGGCAAGCCGCAGTTGAAGAACCTGCGCGCCTTGCTGGTGGAGTGGTTGTCGTTCCGCGTCAACACCGTGCGCCGGCGCCTGAAGTTCCGCCTGGACAAGGTCGAGAAGCGCCTGCACCTGTTGGACGGCTTGCTGATCGCCTACCTCAACCTGGATGAAGTGATTCATATCATCCGCACCGCGGAGCACCCGCGGGCCGAGTTGATCGCGCGTTTCGACCTCAGCGAGATCCAGGCCGACTACATCCTCGACACCCGCTTGCGTCAGCTGGCGCGCCTGGAAGAGATGAAGTTGCGCAACGAGCAGGATGAGCTGCTCAAGGAACAGGCCAAGCTGCAAGCGCTGCTGGCCAGCGAAGCCAAGTTGAAGAAGCTGGTCCGCACTGAACTGGTGGCCGATGCGCAAACCTACGGCGACGACCGTCGTTCGCCGATTGTTGCCCGTAGCGAAGCCAAGGCCCTGTCGGAAAACGAGCTGATGCCGACTGAGCCGGTAACGGTCGTTTTGTCGGAAAAAGGTTGGGTTCGCTGTGCAAAAGGCCATGATATTGATGCCACGGGCCTTTCCTACAAGGCCGGTGATGGCTTCAAGACCTCGGCGGCGGGGCGCTCCAACCAGTTCGCGGTGTTTATCGACTCCACCGGGCGCAGCTACTCGGTGGCGGCCCATACCTTGCCTTCGGCCCGTGGCCAGGGCGAGCCGCTGACCGGTCGTCTGACGCCGCCGCCAGGGGCCAGCTTCGAATGCGTGCTGCTGCCTGAAGACGAGGCCTTGTATGTCATCGCTTCCGATGCCGGGTATGGTTTCGTGGTCAAGGGTGAAGACCTGCAGGCCAAGAACAAGGCGGGCAAGACCCTGCTGAGTCTGCCCAACGGCTCCAAGGTGATGCCACCCAAGTCGGTGGCCGACCGTGAGCAGAACTGGCTGGCGGCGGTGACCACCGAAGGCCGGCTGCTGATCTTCAAGGTCAGCGACCTGCCGCAACTGGGCAAGGGCAAGGGCAACAAGATCATCGGCATTCCCGGTGAGCGCGTGGCCAGCCGCGAGGAATACGTCACTGACCTGGCGGTGATCCCGGACGGTGCGACCCTGGTGTTGCAGGCGGGCAAGCGTACCTTGTCGCTCAAGGCCGATGACCTGGAGCACTACAAGGGCGAGCGTGGCCGGCGTGGCAACAAGCTGCCACGGGGCTTCCAGCGGGTTGACGCGTTGTTGGTAGAAGGCCTCGGTTAAAGCGGTTTAGAGCGTTCGTCCAGCGTTTTAGCAGGAAGAACGCTACCGTGGCACTGGAGTCATGGCGCATATTCACGGATGATATGCGCCACTTGCGGCACCCGCGTGGCGGCGTGCCCAAACGAATTTTTGGATCAGACTGTGGCAGGGCCTTATGGCGGCCACCTGGATGGGATGATGACTGTTCTGCGCCTTCCTTTTATTCTGCTGCTGACGGGCCTGCTCGGCCTGGCCGGCTGCAGCGTGCACCAGCCGGTGTCCTTGTATCAGCTGGACAGCGGCACGCCGGGCCAGCCTCAGCAGAGCTCGGGGATGTCGGTGGTGCTCGGGCCGATTTCCCTGGCCGATTACCTGCAACGCGAAACCCTGCTGCAGCGCCAACCTGATGGCAGCCTGACCGCGGCGACCGACGGTCGCTGGGCTGGCAGCCTGTCGTCCGATATCAATCAGTTGCTGGTTCGCCAGCTGGCCTGGCGCCTGGACAGCCAGCGCGTGGTCCTGGCCCCGGCGATTGCCGGGAGCACCCCGGATGTGCAGGTGTTGTTGTCGATTACCCGACTGGATTCCGGCACCCATCAACCGGCGATTCTCGACGCGCAGTGGCGTTTGCTCGACCGTCGTGGGCAGGTACGGGATAACCGCATCGTCCACTTGGAACAGCAGCACACCGGCACCTCGGCGGCACAGGTCCAGGCCCAGGGCGAGCTGTTGCAGCGCCTGGCCGAGCAACTGAGCGTGGCGCTCAAGCCATTGGCCAATCAAGCGCCGCTGGTTGAAAACCGCAAGGCGGCGGCTCCGGCACCGGCCAAACAGGCCGGGCCGGAGAAGCCGAAGATCCCGATGGCTTCGCCGATTCGTACGGATATGGAAGTGTTTCGCTTCTGATTCGACACTTGGTCAGAGCCTCCGCGCCTGGCTGTCAGTGCCAGCCGCCCTCGCTACCAGTAGTCCGGTTTGATGATGGCGGGTTTCTTTGGTAGCGGGACTTTTGGCGGTAGCTGACAAGCCGTTAATTCAGTATCGCTTATAGATCGGCGTATCCAGTGCGAATGGAGTTTGAGTGATCCGGGGGCTTCCCGGGCCAACTCACCATTCTCGCTCCTGTGGGGCACGATCACTCCCAGCGCGAGCTGTGCAAAATCTGTTCTGATGGCGGCTAACGCTGGCGCGAGATCGGTATCTCCTGACACTAGAACGATTTGTCCGATTTGTAGCGGCTCTGCTTGGCAGGCCGCTCGATACATGCCCAGTGCCAGGTTCACATCCGTCTCTTTTTCCTCAAGCTGCCAGATAGCCACTTGGTCAGAGCGTGACGCTTTTTGTCCTTTGACGAATCTGGGGGCGAACCCTCTGGCAAGGCGATGATTACCGAGTACGACCGTGACCCCTTTTGTTTGCAGTGCTCGGATATAGCGGCTTTGAGCGTCATTGGATGCCTGGCCACGGGTTGCCAGTCGAGCAATGACAGGAGAGGTATAGTAATGAACCGACGCCGTTTCACAGGCCGGGTTCTGAGCCTGCAGAATGTGGGAGAGGATGGCCGGCAGGTCCAGCCACTTATAGGGCGAGCCGTGAAGAGCTCCGTAGTAGAGGTTGTACCCGTCTACGAAAAAAGCGGTACGCACAAATTCAGATCCTTGAAAACGAAAAAACCGGCTATTGGGCCGGTTTTTTCACCTGAGGCTGAGGCTGAACTTAATCGGCCCGCCAGAGGTTGAGTCGTGCGCTCAGACTACTCATTTTCAAGCAGTGGAGCAACAGCGCTTGAATCCAGGAGTGATTCAAGTTTTTTCACTGCGTCTTGGCCCGCGTCTCGTGCATCCGCGCCAGTTGCCGTTCCAGCATCGACGGATACGGCTCCATCAAGCGTTCCACGCAGCAGGCACCCTCGGGGCTGGCAATCGGCCGAATACGCGCACGCTGGCGAATCAGCGGGTCATCGCTGATGCGTCGTTCCACCAGCAGCAGGTTGCGGCTGTGTTGCGACAGCGCCAGGGCGTCCTGGGCGGTTTCCGTCAGCAGCAGGTCGATCTGGCTCAGGCCGAACAACTCATCGCCCAACGTAAGACCCAGCTGCAGTTGCAAGGTAATGCCACTGTCGGCCACCTCGATCTGCAACTGATGGCCCAGGGCCCGGAGCAGCTCGCCACAGCAGATGGCGTTGGTCAGGTAGTCATCACCGCTGTCTTCGGTGTGGAAGAGCATCAGGGTGCTGCCGTCGTTCAGCGTGTGCAGATCGCTCTCATACAACGAGGCGGCTTGGTCCAGGCAGTCGCGGTAACGGTCCAGCAGTTCCGTCAGGCGCGCGCGTGGCAGGCGCCGCAACTGGTCCTGGGCACCCAGCTGTACCGCCAGCACCGCGCTGTGCTGTGGCTGGCTCGGTGCTACCGGCTGTGGCTTCACTGCCGCGCCGCTCGCGGGCCGTGGGCTTTCCCGCAGGTCGGCGAACGGGTCTTCGTCGTCGTCCAGTTCGTCTTCCACGTTGCTGACAATATGCCGCGGAGCCGGCTTGGGTGTCGGCGCCGCCGCGGTCTCGTCGAAGCTCGGGTCGCGCAGGTTGCGGACCTGGAACGCCGGCTCGACGTCCTCTTCTTCCTCGACGTAGTCATTCTCGTCGTAGTCGATTTCCGGCTCCGGCTCGGGCTCCGGTTTGACCGGGGCGAAGCGCGAATGCAACTGGCGCGCGAGATCGCCGATTTCATCCTGGCGCTGGGTCGCCGGGGTGTGTTCGTCCATGTCCCGCAGCCAGACCCGCAATTGCAGCAGCGGCGTGGAGATATGCCGGCCCAGGCGCAGGCTCAAGGCCAGGGCCAAGGCCAGCAGGATCGCACTGAGAATGCCCATGCTTTGCAGGCTGATGGTCATCGGCTGTTGGAATTGCGCCATGTCCAGGCTGATGCGCAGATGCCCGGCGGTCACGTCCTGGAAGGTGATCTTGGTCTGGTACAACCCTTCGGCTTCACCCAGCAGGCCGTTTTTCGGACGCTGGCCGGCTTCGGCGAGGATGCGGTTATCCACGCTGTAGATAGCCGCGTGGGCCACCAGCGGGTTCTTCGTCAGGTTGTTCAGCAGCACGTTGAGGCTGAGGATGTCGTTGGACACCAGCAGTTCCGTGGCAGAGGTGGCCGTCTGGGTGGTCAGGCTCTGGCCGAGGGCATCGGCCTGCTGGTGCATGGCTTCCTTGAACTGCAATCCCATCACGCAGGCGTAGATGACCAGCGCCAGCGCGACGAGGATCACGTTGTGGCTGGCGATGCGCAAGGCGAGCGGTACACGGCGGTGACGCAAGGCCCGGAAGATCAGCAGGAAGAAGTTATCGGTTTTGACTGGCGTGGGCCGGTTCACTGAGCGCGGCTCTTTTGTCCGTGAAGTTGACGCGCAGTATAGCGAGAGGCCCTAGACCGGCAAAGCGCTGGCTGTGCCCGATGGTCAGTGAAAGTGGGTAGAATGCGTTTTTTTTAACGAGCGGGGGTGCGCTTTGCGCGAAATCGTCCTGATCAGCATCACCGGAGAGGACCGTCCGGGTCTGACCGCAGCCATTACTGGCGTGCTGGCACAAGGTGCTGTGAACATTCTCGATATCCGCCAGGCGGCTATCCACGGCAGTCTGGCGTTCGGCATCCTGGTCGAGTTTGCGGACGCCGCGCGGGCCGCGTCGATACACCTGGACATTGAGGCCAGCCTTCCCGGGCGCGCGCAGCAGGTGCGTTTCAGTCGGTTTTCCGAGGCTGAGCATCAGGACTGGTTGGCGACATCGGGCGGCAAGCGCCATGTCGCGACCCTGATGAGCCGCCAGGTCACCGCCGAGCAGTTGCAGCGGGTGATTGCGATCACGGCGCGCCACGGTCTGGAAGTCGAGCGGATCGACCGTTTGTCGGCGCACACGCCGTCCGCCGCACCATCGGCCCTGAGCAAGAGCTGCTTCGAAGTCTCTCTGAACGGCGAACTGACCGATCCGCAGGCCTTGCGCCGCGAGTTCCTGAACGCGGCCCAGGAGCTGAATGCCGATATCGCCCTCCAGGAAGACTCGCTGTTCCGTCGCCACCGTCGCCTGGCGGTGTTCGACATGGACTCGACCCTGATCGAGGCCGAAGTGATCGACGAACTGGCCAAGGCGGCCGGCGTGGGCGAGCTGGTCTCGGCCATCACCGAGCGGGCCATGGCCGGCGAGCTGGATTTTCGCGCCAGCTTCAAGGAGCGCCTGGCGCTGCTCAAGGGCCTCGACGTCAGTGTGCTGGACGCCATCGGCGCCTCGCTGCGCCTGACCGAAGGCGCCGAAGTGCTGTTCGCCGAGTTGAAGCGCCTGGGCTACAAGACCGCAATCCTGTCGGGGGGCTTCACCTATTTCGCCAGGCAATTGCAGGCGAAGCTGGGTATCGATTATGTCTTCGCCAACGAGCTGGAAGTGGTGGACGGCAAATGCACGGGCGTGGCCATCGAGCCGATTGTCGATGCCCAGCGCAAGGCCGATCTGCTGCGTGAGCTGGCCGAGAAGGAAGGCCTGAGCCTGGAGCAGACCATCGCGGTCGGTGACGGCGCCAATGACCTGCCGATGCTGGCGATTGCCGGATTGGGCGTGGCGTTCCGCGCCAAGCCGCTGGTCAGGCATTCGGCCAAACAGGCGATCTCGACACTGGGCTTGGATGGGGTGTTGTATCTGCTGGGCGTGCGGGATCGCTGAAGCCGGCTACAGGATTTTCCACAGCGAGCCGAAGTCGTCTTCGGCAACGCCCAGGCCACCGGCACTCGGATCGGTCTTGGGTGTCACCGGCTGTTCGAGCAGGCGGTACTCGAACTGATTGAAGCTGCCGGTGCTGGCCAGACGCTTGTTCAGCCCGGCCCGGCGTTCTTCACCGTTGCTGTTGATGATCACCTTGTGTCCTTCCTGGAACGGCAGGCGTGGCGCCAGCAGCGTGGCCGGTACGCCGATGGCGCTGATTTCCGGCAATAGCAGGGCCCGCAGGTACTGACTGTGGCCTTCGCCGCCGCGCAACAGTTGCAGGCCGCAAGGCTGGGCATGGGGCGCCACCAGCTCGATGCCCATCTGCGTGCCGCCGCTGCGCACCTGGCGGATCCAGCGCACCACGGCGACACTCCAGCCCTGGCTTGAGGGGTCCTGGACCCCGACCATTTCCCCTGCCTGCAATTGCGCGGGTACTTCCTTGGGCCAGGCCAGGCAGTAGCCGCCGGGGCTGTGGTTGATGATCTGCAGGCCATGGGTCGGGAAATCTTCGGCGCTATTGAAAGCGGCCTGGCTGCTGTCGGCATCACTGACGTGATACTGGATTTCCTCGTAAGGCAGCAGGGTGTCGGCGCTGCCGGCGCGCTGGGCGTCGAAGGCGTGGTTCCAGGCATCCTTTTCCGCGCTGTTGGATAACTGCACGGTGAATTGCGCGGCCTTGCTGGCCGTCGGGATCTTGAGGATATCGCTGAAGGAGCGCTGGCCGCCGAGGTAAAAGTGCAGCGCGCTCATGCCGACACACAGGGTCACGGTGCCCTGGCCCGGGGTGCGCTGGAAGGTCCGTTCGGCGGCTTCGCCCCAGGCGGCGCTGAGGTGTTGCAGTACGTCGAGGCTCAAACCGCTGGGGACTTGCAGGCGCGACTGGCCGCGCAGGTCGGCGGGCAGCGCGAGGTAGTCCTTGATGGCCTCGACCAGGGGCAGCGTGTCGATGCCGATCAGGTTCGGCAGTTGCTCGACCGCGAACAGCGACGTGTAGCGTGGCGGCGCGTCGCTTCCGGGGGCGACGGAGAACAGGCTGGACGCCTGCTCGGCACCTTGCAGCCGGACCTGGGCGCTCCAGGGTTCGAGCACCTCTGCCAGGCGGGCAATGTTGTTCTGGCGCATCTGGTTACTGCGCGCGCACCCCAGCAGCAGGGCGACAATATAGGTATTCTCGACGCTCAGGGGCAGCGGCTGACTGGCCTGTTCGTCGAACACCGGCGTGTTTTGCACTTGATGGGCAAGGGCCACCTGATAGAGCTGGTGCACCTCGAACCAGAGGCCTTCCGGTACCGGGCAATAGAGTTGGCTGGCGCGCACCAGCGGGCCGTTGAGGCAATGCAGCGCCCGTTGCAGGGCGGTGGTCAGCAGGGTGCGGTCCTTGCCACCCTTTGAGGCCACGCGCATGGCGATCTGCTTGTAGCCGATGGCCAGGTGGTTTTGCAGGGCCTGGCAGAGATTGGCGACTTTTCTCGGGCGTTCGTCGAGGACGATGGACTGGTTGAGAAAGTGTCGTTCCAGGTGCTTGCAGACGTAGTACACCTCGGGGCGCAGCAGTTCCAGCAGCTGCAGGCGGTTTTCGCTGGGGGTGAGCAACAGGTTGAGTTCGCCCAGGCCCTGATACAGCAGGCGAGCGGTTTCCCCGAGATTGGCTTTCGGCAGGCCGGCGATCCAGCGCTTGAGGTCGCGCGGTGTCGCATCGCAGAAAGACAGGCTCAACTGCGTAGGCGTCGGTGCGCGCAACAACAGATGGGGACTCGGATTGCTCATGTAGCGGTCCAGCTCCGGCAGCGAAACAACCCGGGCCCACTACAGGCCAGGATGACAAAAAAACGATAGCAAAATAATGCCACACCTCTAGCAGGGCCGCGGGACATTTGCAGCCTTACCGGTCCAATCCGACTGTGACCCGTTGTCCCTGACCTGGTCTTTCGGGCTTGCGAAGGCAGCTCGCAAGCCGTAAAGATCCAGTGTACATCAGGCCTGGACGGGAGCGCCGAGGCCTTGGCCCATGCGCACGGGCGAGCCCGCGACCAGCCCTTCAGTCCATTGTACCTGCTGTGGCCCGAACAGCACGATGGCGGTGGAGCCCAGTTTGAAACGACCCAGTTCGGCGCCTTTTTCCAGATGAATGGGCTGGCGCGCGGCTTCGTCGTAGCGCACGGTTTTCAGTTCGCGCTTGGGCGGTGTGACCAACCCGGCCCAGACGGTTTCGATCGAGGCGACGATCATCGCACCGACCAGGACCACGGCCATCGGCCCGCGCTCGGTATCGAACAGGCAGACCACACGTTCATTACGGGCGAACAGCTCCGGGACGTTTTCCGCCGTGGTCTGGTTGACCGAGAAAATCCGGCCCGGCACGTAGACCATTTCCCGCAGAGTGCCGGCCAGGGGCATATGCACCCGGTGGTAGTCCTTCGGTGACAGATAGATGGTGGCGAAGTCGCCGCCCATGAACGGTGCGGCGGCGACCGCGTCGCCACCGAGCAGTTCCAGCACGCTGTAGCTGTGGCCCTTGGCCTGGAACACCCGGCCGTGTTCGATCGGACCGAGCTGGCTGACCGCACCGTCCGCCGGGCAGAGAATCGCCCCCGGGGTTTCATCCAGCGGCCGCGCGCCGTCTTTCAAGGCGCGGGTGAAGAACGCATTGAAGTGCTCGTAGGCGGTCAGGTCTTCGACCAGCGCCTGGGACATGTCCACCTGATAGCGCTTGGCGAACCAGGCGGTAAAGGCGTTCTTGAACCAGCGCACGCGGCATTCGGCGATGCAGCCGGCCAGGCGCGACAGCAGGTGATGGGGCAGCAGGTACTGGCTGAGGATGAACAAACGCTTTTTCATCAAGAATCCTTGGAAATTTCAAATCTCTACGGGGGTGTCGGGGTGGTTGCCCCATTCGCCCCAGGAGCCGGCATAACCTTTGACGCGCGGGTAACCGAGCGACTTGGCGACCAGGTAGGTAAAGCCAGAGCGATGGTGGGTCTGGCAGTGGGTGATCACTTCCTTGTCCGGGGTGATACCCAGGTCGGTGAGGATCTGCGGCATGTCGCGGCGGATGCGCAACTGGCGCTCCTTGTCCATGCCGGCGGTCCATTCGAAGTTCACCGCGCCGGGGATGTGCCCACCCTTGGCCGCGAGGACTTTCTCGCCGCTGTATTCCAGCGGGCCGCGGGCGTCCCAGATGGCCAGGTCGGCGGCACCGAGGCGGCTTTGCAGGTAGTCGCGGGTGGCGGTGGGTTCGTCGTGCAGGGTCAGGGTGACGGGGCCGCCGACGCTCGCGGGGATGTCGCTGTCGACGGGCAGGCCTTCGCCCAACCAGGCGTGCAGGCCGCCATCCAGATAGTGGTAACGGCTGTGACCGATCACGTCCAGCAGCCAGATAAAGCGTCCGGCCCAGCCGCCGCCTTCGTCGTCATAGACCACGTAGACCGCGTTCGGGTTATGCCCCAGTTCGCCGAACAGCGCTTCGAGCAGTGCCTGCGGCGGCATCAGGCCGGGGGCCGGTGGCTGGCCCAGTTGGGTGCGCTTGGGATCGACGAAACGGGCACCGGGAATATGCCCGCTGGCATAACGGGCGCTGCTGGTCAGGTCCACCAGGATCAGCTCGGGGGCGCCGAGGCGGGGCAGCAGGTCGCCGGGCTCGATCACCAACGGCAAGCCAGAGAAGTCAGGCATGTGAGGTCTCCAGGGCGCAAAAAAGGGAAGATTGTAACGCAGCGTCAGGCGCCACGGTTGGTAAAGGCGTGCAGCGCCTTCTCGATGCACTGTGCGGTTTTGCCGAAGGCCTGCACGGTCATTTCCGAGAAGGGCCCGCCGCCCTGGTCGGCCACCACCAGCATGATCACCCGGCCATTGTTGCTCAGGGAGCGTAGCAGCAGGTGTTCGCCGGGAAACTGTGCCCGCAGGTTGCCGGGCAGCAGGGCGGAGAACTGGGCGTTATTGGCCGGGGTCAGGCGAATCTGCGCCGGCTGGCTCAGCAGTCGTTGCAGGACCGGGCTCGAGCTGACCTGCAGCACCAGGCTGGCCGACTCTTTCGCCAACCCGGCGATCTGGTGCACCCGCAGGGTGCTCTGGGTCCGGTCGGCCATCAGGATCATTACCCGGCGCATGCCGCAGGTGCTCAGGGCGTCGCGGGCGATGCCGGTCAGGTGCATGGCATTGGTGAACCGGCTGGGTTCGGCGAGCAGTTCGGCACAATGTTTGCGCCAGAGGGCCAGGGCTTCGGGCGAAGGATCCACTGCCGGTAGCAGGCCGCTGTGGACGCGGCGCATGCTGCCGCGCCAGATCAGGGCTTCGGCCGGGTGCCAGAGATCCGGCATGCTGTGCTGGTTGGCGCTTTGTGCCGCCTGCTGGTGCAGTTGTTGCTGCAACTCATCCATGGGCTGTTGCAGGTACAGGCTGGTCAGGTATTGCCAGCGCAGATGGTGCGGACTGTCCCAGGCCTGTTGCGCCGAAAGGGCCAGGCCGTTGGCCAGCAGCACTGTATTGGCGGGTTGGTTCAGCCAGCGACGCAGCTCCGGATCGGCGTCGAGCTGCTGTTGCTGGTGCAGGCGGTGCTCGCTGTCACGGGCGATGTGCAGCGCCCTGGCCAGGGTACGCAATTCGGTTTTCAGCAGATGATAGCCCTGGGTCACCCAGTTCGGCAGGCGCCAGATATCAGCCATTGCCTGGCACAGGTCGAGCAGGCGTACGCCGAACAGTTCCTGTTCGACGGCCGCGGCCGATTCATTCTTGTGAATCACCCGCAGTTCCCAGTCTTCGAGCAGGTTGGGATGCGTCAGGGCCAATGGCCAGAGGGGCGAGAGAAACAACAGGCTGCCCCAATGGATGTCCTGCCAGAGCCGCGCCAGGCGCGCGGCGAACAGGCCGTTGGCCTGTTGGCTGGCGTGCTGGCTGATCAGTTGGAGCTGACGCAAGGCGATGGGAATCTCTTCCGGTGCCTTGGCCGGCAGGCGCGCCAGCAGCTCCTCGGTGCGTTTCAGGCCCAGGCGATTGATCGCCACCTCAAGGTTTTCCGCAGGCTCGGTCATGCTGCCATGGGTGTGCTGGTTGGCCTCGCAGATCACACTCAGCGCCAGGGCCGGGCTGTCCTGCATAAGCTCGGCGATATCGCGCAATGAGCTGCGATTGTCGCGGATGGCGCGGCAGACCCGGTCGTGACTGTCCTGGGGGACGGGCAAACGCACGGCTTGCAGCAGCTTGACCCAGCCCTGCAGCGTGTTGGGTTTTTGTGTGGAGACAGTCGTTTCGTTAGCCATATTCGAGCGCGATCATCATCACTGTTAACGGGCCCGTAATGGGCTGGGTAGGCGCCGCGCAATCGACCGTGCAAGCTGGCACATGGCCGGTTTTCTGGCTTTTCGCCTGAACTGGCTATAGTCTGGCGCAGATTCGCCGATAAGGAGAAGAAGAGATTTATTAACTTCCGAATATGACCTTGAACCCGACTCAGTAAGTGCTCTCTACCTATGGCTAAAATTATCGGCATCATCGTCGTATTCGCGAGCGTGCTCGGCGGGTACGTGCTTTCCCACGGCAAGATTGCCGCGCTGATCCAACCCTTCGAGGTGATGATCATCGGCGGTGCGGCCTTCGGTGCGTTCCTGCAGGCCAACCCGGGCTACATGACGATGCACGTGGTCAAGAAATCCTTGAGCATGTTCAGTTCGCGGTTTACCCACACCTTCTACCTCGAGGTCCTGGGGCTGATCTACGAGATCCTCAACAAGAGCCGTCGCGAAGGCATGATGGCGATTGAAGGCGATATCGAAGACGCCGCCGCCAGCCCGATCTTCGCCAAGTATCCGGCGGTGCTCAAAGACGAGCGCATGACCGCGTACATCTGCGACTACTTGCGGATCATGTCTTCCGGCAACATGGCGCCCCATGAACTCGAAGGGCTGTTCGACATGGAGCTGTTCTCCATGAAGGAAGAACTCGAGCATCCGGCCCATGCCGTGACCGGCGTCGCCGATGCCATGCCCGGCTTCGGTATCGTCGCGGCGGTACTGGGGATCGTGGTGACCATGGCCTCGCTCGGTGAGGGCGACCAGAAGTCCATCGGCCTGCACGTGGGCGCGGCACTGGTGGGTACCTTCTTCGGTATTCTCGCCGCCTATGGTTTCTTCGGCCCCTTGGCGACTTCCCTGACCCACGACGCCAAGGAAGAGCTGAACATCTACGAAGCGATCAAGGCTTCCCTGGTGGCCTCGGCTTCCGGCATGCCGCCGTCGCTGGCGGTGGAGTTCGGGCGCAAGGTCCTGTATCCGAAGCACCGTCCCAGCTTCGCCGAGCTGGAACAAGCGGTTCGCGGTCGCTGAGTCATGGAAAACAATCAGCCGATCATAATCAAGCGCGTCAAGCGCTTTGCCGGTGGGCATCACGGCGGCGCCTGGAAAATCGCCTTCGCCGACTTCGCGACGGCGATGATGGCGTTCTTCCTGGTGCTGTGGCTGCTGTCCACCGCGACCCCGGAACAGAAGATCGCCATCGCCGGCTATTTCAAGGACCCGATCGGCTTCTCCGAGAGCGGTACGCCCTACATCATCGACCTGGGTGGTTCGCCGGTGCTGGCACCGGACAAGACCCTCAACCCGGAAGTCAAATCCCAGCCGCAACCGGACAAGGTCACGGTCGACACCGATCAGGTCGAGAGCATGGCCGAGCAGGTGGAGAAAGAGCGCCTGGAATTGCTGATGCAGGAGCTGCATAAAAAGGTTGATGAGAGCCCTGAACTGCAGAAGTTCAAGGACCAGATCAAGTTCGAGATCACTCCGGATGGCTTGCGTATCCAGATCATGGACGCGGAAAACCGGCCGATGTTC
This sequence comes from Pseudomonas sp. MWU12-2319, assembly GCF_023242525.1. Taxonomy (NCBI): domain Bacteria; kingdom Pseudomonadati; phylum Pseudomonadota; class Gammaproteobacteria; order Pseudomonadales; family Pseudomonadaceae; genus Pseudomonas; species Pseudomonas sp. MWU12-2319. Next base: position 216,937 of record NZ_JALJES010000003.1, on the reverse strand, counting down.
GACTCCGGCAGCGCGCGCCTGAAGCCTTACTTCGAAGACATCCTGCTGGCCATGGCCGACACCATCAAGGCGGTGCCGAACAAGATCAGCGTCAGCGGTCACACCGATGCCAAACCCTACGCCGGCACCGGCGACTTCGGTAACTGGGAGTTGTCGGCCAACCGTGCCAACGCGGCCCGGCGTGCCCTGGTGGCCGGCAGTTATCCGGACACGCAAGTGGCGCGGGTGGTGGGTTACGGTTCGTCGACGCTGTTCGACAAGGCCAATCCATTCAATCCGGTCAACCGCCGTATCGATATCGTGGTCCTGACCAAGAAGGCCCAGAAGGCCATCGAAGGCGAGCAGGGCTCGGATGATGCCCCGCCGGCCACGACCCCGACCGAGGGCCAGGGCGCACCGGGTGAAGTGCCCGCCGATCCGAACGCGTTGCCGGCGGACAAGCAACCGCTACCGGCTCATGAGCTGCGGCAACGCTTGAACATCTTCGAGGACGGTGTGCTGAAGATGGATGAGCCGGGCAAGCCCAAGACAGGCTCATAAGTCAGACAACAAGGCCGCGATGATCGCGGCCTTGTTGTTTCGGTCAACTCAATAGCTGTCTTGCGGCAGGCTGGCGATGATCGAGCGGTAGCTGTTCATCCGCTGCTGCTGCACACGGCCGTCTTCCAGGGCCTTGAGCAGGGCACAGCCGGGTTCGCGATCATGTTTGCAATCGCGGAAGCGGCAGGTGCCGATCAGGTCGTTGAACTCGATAAAACCCGCTTCGACATCGGCACGGCTGACGTGACCCAGGCCGAATTCGCGAATTCCCGGGGAGTCGATCAGTTCACCGCCGCCGGGGAAGTGGAACAGCCGCGCGGTGGTGGTGGTGTGGGTGCCCTGGCCGGACAGCTCGGAGAGCGGGCCGACGCGGGTGCCCACCTCGGGCAGCAGGCTGTTGACCAGCGAGGACTTGCCGACCCCGGACTGGCCGACGAATACGCTGATGCGCCCGTCCAACTGCTGCTGGAGTTGTTCCATGCCGTTGCCATGGTGGGCCGACACTTCCAGCAGCGGGTAGCCCAACTGCCGGTAGACCGCCAGCAACGCATTCAGCGCCGGGGCATTCTGCTCGTCGATCAGGTCGAACTTGTTCAGCAGCAGCAACGGTCGGATACCGGCATGCTCGGCCGCCACCAGGTAGCGGTCGATCAGGTTGGCATGGGGCTCGGGCAGCGGCGCGAAGACAATCACGATCATGTCGACGTTGGCCGCCACCGGCTTGAGCTGGCCACGGCTGTCCGGGCGCTTCAGTTCGGTGGTGCGCGGCAGTTGCGCGACGATCACGCCGATGCCCTGGTTGCCGGCACGCCAGACCACCTGGTCGCCGGTGACCAGCGCCGGCAGGTTGGCCCGCAGGTGGCAGCGGAAAACCTGGCCCTTGAGCTCGCCTTCCAGCGCCTCGACTTCGACCTGCACGCCGAAGTGCGCGATCACCAGGCCCGTCTGCTCGGCCCCCAGGTCGCCGCCTTCCAGTGCCTCGACGGCCTGGGATTCGCGTTTGGCGGCGCGTGAGGCGCGTTCGCCCTGGATCTTTTCGATGCGCCAGTTCTGGCGGCGGTTGAGCTGGCGTTTGGCCATGGGTGTTCCGTGTCGTTGAATCGGCGGGGAGGGTCAAGCGGTCGCGAGTTTAGCACGCCCGGCAAGCGCGGCCTGCGCTAAACTGTGCGGCTACGCCGAGGAGCCAACCCATGCAAAACCCACAGAACCTGATCTGGATCGACCTGGAGATGACCGGCCTGAACCCGGACACCGACGTCATCATCGAAATGGCGACTATCGTCACCGACAGCGACCTCAACACCCTGGCCGAAGGTCCGGTGATCGCGATCCATCACAGCGATGCGATCCTGGCCGGCATGGACGAGTGGAACACCCGTCAGCATGGCGGTTCGGGCCTGACCCAGCGCGTGCGTGACAGCCGTATCGACATGGCCGAAGCCGAGGCGCAGACCATCGCCTTCCTGGAGCAGTGGGTGCCCAAGGGCAAGTCGCCGATCTGCGGTAACAGCATCTGCCAGGATCGACGCTTTCTCGCGCGTCATATGAAGGCCCTGGAAAACTATTTCCACTACCGCAACCTGGACGTGTCCACCCTCAAGGAATTGGCCGCACGCTGGGCGCCGGAAGTGCGTGACAGCTTCCAGAAGGGCAGCACGCACCTGGCACTGGACGATATTCGCGAGTCGATCGCCGAGCTGCAGCACTACCGCAAGCACTTCATCAAGTTCTGAGTCACACCGATGATTAGCGCGCTGCGCCCTTTTGGGGCGCGGCGCAAATCAGTAGACTGCCGGCCTTCACCTGCCCGGATCGCCATCATGTTGCTGATGCTCTACCTCGTCGCCATTACCGCTGAAGCCATGACCGGTGCCCTGTCGGCCGGACGTCGTGGCATGGACTGGTTCGGCGTGGTGCTGATCGCCTGTGTCACCGCCCTCGGCGGCGGTTCGGTGCGCGACGTGTTGCTGGGGCATTACCCGCTGACCTGGGTCAAGCACCCTGAGTATCTGGTACTGACCTCGGTCGCGGCCTTGGTGACGGTGTTTATCGCGCCGTTGATGCGTCACTTGCGTTCACTGTTCCTGGTGCTCGATGCCCTGGGCCTGGTGGCCTTTACCCTGATCGGCTGCATGACCGCCCTGGAAATGGGGCAAGGCATGATGGTGGCTTCGGTCAGTGGGGTGATCACCGGGGTGTTTGGTGGAGTACTGCGAGATATTTTCTGCAACGATATTCCCCTGGTCTTCCGCCGTGAACTCTATGCCAGCGTCTCGTTCGCCGCCGCCTGGTGTTTCCTGGGTTGTACCTATTGGCAGTTGCCCAGCGAACAGGCGATCTTGATCACACTGTCCGGTGGTTTCCTGCTGCGCTTATTGGCCATTCGCTTTCACTGGGAAATGCCGAAGTTTGTTTATAACGATCAGGCCTGATAGTGGACCTATATATCTATTGTTTGATCTCTTATTGTTGATCTGTTTCGCAGGCATCGGATCAATAAATTCCGTTTTTATTTAGAAAAGGACTGCGCGTAGCCTTGTGACTCATCAGGAGTAATAAGGATATTGCGATGCTTGAGTCTTTTCCACCTGGCAGCCTCCCTTCGCGCCCCCTTGCGCAGGGCGGAAAGCTACTGTTCGACCCGGACCTGAATCACTATGAGATTTCGGGTGGTGTCTTGAACAAAGACAGCCTGATCTATCTGGAAACGGTTCGGCGCACGTTGAAGAAGTATGATGTTTCTTTGCCGGGTCTTTATCTGCAGGATAGGGAAATCTATGCGGTCCTGGGCGAAAAGGCCTATCTCCTGGGGCGGATTTATACGCAAGGAGTGAATGAGCGGCGCATTATTTATCCTTGCTTTAGAGATGGTTTTGTATTCGATTTCATGCAGGAAATATCGACCTTTTCTCTCTGGAAAGAAATGACTGAGGAGTCAAAGGCGGAGTATGCAGATCTCAAGTCGAAATTGATAAAGGCGCCCGCCGCCGAAGAACAGCGGATCAACTTTGTGCTGACCCAGGATTTCACGACCCAGGCCAGTCTGGAGGGCGGGGATTTCAGGGGAAAAAAAGAAGAGCTGGGGTTTCTGAATGGACTGCTTTCTCTTTACCAGGTGGGCGTCGCACAGGCAAGGATGAGGGCATTGCGAGGGGTGGTCCTGACGGATGCCGGGGTGTCGGCTACGAAAAACAGTCGACGCAAGCGAGCCGTCGGGCATTCGTTGAATCTCCTGGTGGGTGATGATGTTGCCGATATCAGGCTCTATCAGGTTATCGCTTCGCAAAGTGTTACCGACCGTGCGTCCATGCAGTTGCTTTCCACGTACTATAGGCGATGGAAAGGGCGTATCAAGACACGGAAAAACTTTATTGACTTTTTGTCAGCCATCAATCTTCGCTCAATTCCCCTTGGTTACCTTAGCGAGCTTCACCAATTAACGGCATTGAGAGAGCATAACCTGGCCCAAACGCTTCTTTCTCTACCTAACGTAAACTCTGCTGAATGGCGGCGGGTGTTGCTCAGTGTCCACGAGGAGTTTACGACGGTTAGAGGAAGAATCCTGGCCGGTATACTCAGTCCTGGCGCTCGTCCTTATTTAACCTGGGACGCGGCTTATACCCTGAGCAATAGTCGTCTGCTGATAGGCTATGCTTCTTCCACCACGGGGGGCCTGCCTTTTGATGGGGTTGTCAACATTATAGGACATGGCATCGATATAGAGAGTCGTGTGCTCGGGGATGCAGAAAAGGTAGCGGGTTGGCTATACAGCAATTTACTTGCGAGCTATGCCGAGGCCGGGTTTAAAAAATTAAAGGTTGTCAATTTTCAGTCTTGCCATATTTCTCAAAGTCTGGCCACCCACATCACGCTTCTTCTTCTGGAGAAGGCGCTGCCTCATTTTGAAACGGACAAGATTCCCAATGTGCTTGTCGTCAGCAGTCCCACCGCGCCTCTTGTATTAACCGCCGAGCCACCCCTCGGACATCTGTCGAGTCGCTGGCAAGCGCAATATCTGGTTTTTCCGGGCCACGTTCTCAAGGCGTTCAGGTATCTCATCAATACCTACCCCACTATTCAGTTGGCGGTCAAAGAACATTTTGAATGGCCGGGTCATGATCCCGATTTGAGTAATCCTTCATTCATTGAGTACTTGAGGAGTACCAATGTTCTCAAGGTGAGTCGGATATCTCCCATCGCCGGTTCTGAGCTGGAAAACGTATCGCTCAGGTATTTGAGGGGGGTTGTAACGGAGTATTTTAATGTTCGGCAGCGCGGTGTTGATGAATATAACCGGCTCATCAGCGAACATTTTCCCGAAAGCGTTGACGCAATTCGCTCATTGGTCACGGTCGCCTCTATAGCGGAGGGATCACAGTTATTGCCCGTCGGTGAAGTCAAGACAATCAGAAAAGTAGTGTTTTTTCTGGCGAGTTTGAAGCTGGCCAGGGCGCGACGTGATTTCGTGGGCGGCTATAATCTGTATACAAGCACGAAATTAAAATTTCTGATCGATCCTTATGATCCTGTTGGTCCGTTAAAAATAAGGAGTTTTACGGATGTGATTTTCAGGCTGTGTGGTAGCCCGGTACCTAGCAGCGAGACGAATTACCAGCTTGCTTACAGGAAGATGTTTTTACTCGATAAACAGGATTACTTCGAGATGACCAACATCAATATCGATGCGGCCGCTCGTGAGTTTTTCAAGAATATACCCTATGTCAATTTCACTCCGGCGGTGTTCCATTCTTTTCAAGAGGCGAGTCCGCAGTCGAATACTATCGTGGTGGACGCGGCCCTGCGACAGGGCCTTGTGGGCAGCGAACAGTTTGGCGTGTCGACGCGGGACCTGAGAGCGGTGCTCGAGTCGGGCGAGGAAAACAGAATTCTTCCCGCCATCGATCAGCTGGAAAACAGCCTGAAACGCAAGAAGGCACTGGTGCAGGACTCGATGTCCTTGAGAAGCCTGCAAGAGACCCAGGAAAACCTCGGTCGTGCCAAGACCGCCATTGAGAAAAAGCAGCTGTCTCCCGTCGTCCTGAAGGCCACCGCACGCGTGGCTGCCGGCTCCAGTCGATTGCTCGGGGCCTTCGGCGTCTTCGTGGACTTCCGCACCCAGCCCTTCCACCTGGATTTTTCTTCGGTCAAATCGGGCCTGTTCACCACCAGCGACTCACTGGCGGTGATCAAGGGGGTCTTTGATTTCACCAGCGATATCGGGCCGGTGCTGGCCCTGCGCTTGGCCTCCAGCGCTTCGCGAGCGCTCTGGCAGCCCAGGCTTGATCATCTGTTCTTCAAGATGAACAAGGTGCTGCTGCCCCTGGATGTGTTGTTCACGGCTGTCAGTCTGTATCGCAACGTCGAAGGCGCGCGGTTGGCGAAAACCGCCGAGGAGCAGGCGCTCTATATCACCATGACGGTGATCGATGGCGCCTCGTTCGGTGTGAGCCTGGCGGGATTTATCCTGATTGGCGTGCCCGGGGTAGGAGTCGCTCTGATCCTTGTGGGCATGGCCCTGGCCGTTGTGAATATCCTCTTGAATGCCATCGTCAGCCTCGCCCAGCTGGAGAATTATCGCTGGGATGAGAAGGTGGGGCTGTTCTTCAGTAATCTGTTCGGCGCCTCGACGTTGCCGGGGATCCTGACCCAGCAGCAGATGCGCCAGGCGGCGGATCGGCTGTTCGAGGGGAACGCTGATCACACGCAAGGCGCCATCAGCAGCGGCTTGTCTGAAGAAGGTATCGATCTTCTTCTGACGCCGATGATCAATGATGTGGACGATCAGGATCAGACCAACCCGATCAAGGACATCGGGATGGTGAGCCAGGACACCAGCGTTCGCCAGCAGCCCAGGGGTTATACGTTGTCGCCGTCTGGGTTGACCTCGGATGACTTGACGTTCTGGACGGATGCCAAGGACAAGGAAAAGACCGAACAGGTCCATAAGGGCTGGTACCTGCGCCGTCGGGAGGCTCGCCGGGGGCGAGAGCGCAAGCTGATGGTGACGATGCCTTCCACGCCGAGCACACGGCTGGAGGTACTGGATTTCGGTCCGACACCGACGATCCTGCTGTTCGGTGCCACGCCTCATCTGCTGCTGGAGGCCAATCCGTTCGGCTGGGCAGCGGGAGAGTCTCCGCAGGAGCAGGCCCTCAACAAATACCAGGTCAGGCTGCACCCCGAGACCGCCTACACCCTGCAGTTCAAAAAGAGCGTACTGACCTCAAAAGACTTTGACTCGAACTTTGGCAGCCAAACGGAGTTGACCGTGCCCGAGGGGGCGTTCCTGCGTTTGCCTCAAGTGAGCCTGGACCTGTCCGGCCAGGAGGATGCCCGCGAAACGCTGGCGGAGTTGGACCTGTCCCTGCCTTCGCTGGAGGTCGTCAAGTTCAAGGACAAGAGTACTTTCCGGCTCGACCTGGTGAATGCCGCTGACCACGGCGCCTGCGCGCTGGAGCAGGTGGTGCGGACCGTCCAGCTGCCGGCCTATATCCGCTTCAAAAGCGGAGAAATCCACCCCGTGATGGCGGTGGTGGGGGAAGGCTCACGGATCACGCTGAGAAACTCGACGGGACGTTCGCTGCTGCTGTTGAGGCGGGAGGTTCGCCGTTGCGAGATTGAGATACAGGCATCGGTCAGCGGTTTTGCAGTTTCCGTTTAGATACGAATCTGACGGTTCAATAAAGTTTAAGCACTTTAAGGGAATATAAGTGATGAGTGACAGGAAAGTAATAAAGATTACCGGGCATGCTGCCGCGACGGACTCGAAGCTGGAAAAGGTCGAGTTGATTCTGACGGATACTTCGCTGAGATATTACGACCTCATCACCCGGCTGGATCCACGGGTAACATCTGTTAACAGGCAATCGTTCAAGGTGGAGGATCGTGATCAAGCCAAGCTGCAGGTGTCGTTGGAAGGCAATTTTTTTGTCAGCGAAGTCAAAGATGATGAGTTGATTCTAAGAAAGAACATAGAGAATAATTTAAAGCTCATTCTGCAAAACCAGACCCTTACCTTGAATCCCGATCTCTATTACGGGAATCGTTTATATAATGTTCTGGAAATGGATTTGCCGGAACTTCTTATTCCCGGGAATAACCAGCCGGTGATGTTGGGGAGCGCCGCCAGTCGGCCCTATGACTCGACAGCGCTGGTATTCAATGCAGAGAAGGAGGCGGATCTCGATCGGTATCCAGGCGACACCCTGGTCAATTACGAAATCAAGCTGACCCGGCATGACGGGCAGCCGACGATCCCGACAACAGGGTATCTGAGTTTTGAGGAGATAAAGAAAGCCAAAGCAAAAGGTTTCGTTATTCTTCCGAGTGTTCCGACGTCAGCCTTCCATTTGAGCTCCCTGCAGTTTTCCTACCGTATTACGACGCGTGGGGGCGCTCGGATCAGCTCTTTGGAGGACGAAAAGAAAGATTTCCTGCTGATCATGGCTCGCGCGTCAAGCCATCAGCTTATTGATATGAAGGCCATCAACAAGACCCATAGCCTCGACTTTTTGGAGATGAAATGTCTATTGAATGGCCAGGACCTGTTCAAGTATTTGAATATCGACTTTCCTCGGTTCAGGGTTTTTTATGATTCGGGAAGTGAGGTGTCCTATAACAGTGTGCACCACCTTGAACTTTCGACGGCAGTCAAGAAAATAGAGCATGGGCTGCTGATTGATATGGCGTCGCTCGCATCGGTCACTTATCTTGATCAGGAATCTTTTTTACGCATGAAGGGATTGGCGTATTTTGAACAGGCACCACCGGAAGTCGTCAATTTTTCCTATGAAATGCTCGACGCACATTATCAGCCGTTGGGCGAGGAGCCCTATGTAGGTCGTGGTCACTTTAGAAAAGTCATCGAAGACGCTGCCACGACGCGATTGTTCAATTTGGACAGGCAGGGCGATCCCTACTTTTTTCAGTTGGATATCAAGGACCCTTTAAAAGAAAATACCTCGGTTTGTTATTATCGAATCCTTCTGACGCCTCTCTTTCCCTCGGCGGCAATGGATCAGGTATTTTTCTCCGAAATCGACTTTTACTTTGATCGCGCGCTGACATTTTCAGCGATTGCCCAAGGGGCGGATCTCCCCCATGAGGACCTGGATATAGATCCCGTGGTCGAGGATTCCAAGCTGGAAGCGTTTCTTGAACAACATGTTTTGGCCTATACGGAGATTCCTTTCTCTTTTGAAAGAATGGCGAAAGATGTGTTCATGCGCGGGGGCTTTCCCGAAGCGCTGGCGAAGAATGTCTCTGTTCATGGCTATTCGAAAACCGGAAGAAAGCTATTCAGTAGCGCCTGGCTGAAAAAGGCCAGCCTCGAAGAAACACCCGCTTGGTGGCAGGGTGTGGAAATACTGGTGCTCTGTATCTGGATGAAAAAGAGTGCCCTTTCGGCAACCCCTTCACCTTACACATACCGCGCGGAAAGGGAGTTTGAAGGGGGCACTTATGACGCACCGTATTTTCTGACCGTCGAAGGGAAATTCAATCCGTATACCTACATTCCCTGCCTGAAAGGCAACCATGAATATGAACTGGATCCGCTCTTTTCCAACATCCTGTATGTGGGGCAGGGGCGCAGCAAGGTTCAAGGTCGCGGCTCACCGAATACGATTTATCTGATGTGGGACTCCCACACCACCTTTGATTTCGCCGCGGAGGAAGACCTTCGCAAGGGCATGGCGCCTTCTCGTCTGAAGCTGATGGGGGTCGAACTGGAGCACATCACGATGCAGGTCCCGGGGCCGGAGGATGAGCGTTGGGGGAGTATCGTTTTAGAGTGGGCCGTGCTGGTCGATCCTGAAAAGGAGCTGGCCGCGACCCAGGATTCCGTGCTTCTGGCCAGGTTGGGGGGGCGCCAGACGTCGCTCAAGGAAGGCTCGTTGACGCTGGTCAATTTCTTGAAGGAGCCGATCGGCGAGTTTCTGGAAATCGAGATAAGGGGACGCCGGTACAGCCTGGAAGTGTCGCAAAACGACGGAAAGGTCCATTGGCGGCGACACGTTGACCTCAGTCGTGAAACGCTGGGTGAGAAAACCGTTCTGCGCCAGTGGAGTGGCAAGACAGAGTACGTGTTGCGCAACAGCATTCTGGGGCAGGCCAATACACCCCTTTATCCCAGCGAAGACGGTCAGGATATTTTGATCGCACGGGGCGACGTGGCCTATCTGCATGGCGGTCTGCATGAAACCCAGCTGGTCGGAAATTTACCCGAGAACTTCTTCTACCTCAACCAGGGTGGAACCGACAATGTGATCGCCAACGGTTATAGAAATACCATTGAAATTTCCGATGTATTGGGCGGGGACAAGGTGCTCTTCCTGTCTACAAAGAAGGAGGCGGTCAACTTTATTTCAGCCCCTGCTGTCAGTTTCAGAACGGCGCAAATAAAAGAGGATGACCTGTTCTTTTTTCTGGAAACGGACGAGCACCTGCTGACGATTTGCTTGAAAGGCATTCTGGCGTGGCAACGCTCCGCGCAAAAACGACTCAGCCTGCTGCTTGAGGAGGGGATGTTCAGCGCCGATCAGTTGATTGAATTCTTGAAACAGTCGGAGTTGAGTCATCGAGAGGAGGCTTATCGGTTCCAGTCGGCTCTACCGGAGCCGGCTCTTCAACAAGGCTTTACTCAATTGGCCGATAGGGTGGCTGAGGATAAGCACTCCAAGGCGTATCTGAAGGATCAGATCAACCAGTATGACGTGGTCGAAAAGGAATAAGGAGAAGCCCTGATGTCTGCGCAAGTCAAGTTATTGGAGATGAACGAAGGCCGTTATAAGGTAGCGTGCCCTTTTTATGGAGAAAAGGACTATGCCTTCACGTTCAAATTTACCGCTGTTCACGCGGTCTGGCAGGCACATGATGCCGATTCCGCCAGTCTTGTCGCCAAACCGAATATCTGGATGGGTGAAGAGAAAGAAGATCATTATGTTATTGAACAACGGCCAGGGGCTGCTGAGGAACGGGTGCTTTCTTATCGGCTAGGCCGAAGTTTTACATTGGTCTGCCTGAACGATCAGTTGTATCTGATGCTCAGGGTCTGGGAGGAAGATAAGGAGGGCAAGGTTTCAGCGGCGAGTCGGCGTAATAAAAGCGCGGTGAAAGTCGCCACCCGCATGGTCTCGGGAAAAGTCGAGCCGCTGATGTTCTCCCATCAGGATCCCTGTGTCATTAAATTGGAAACCAGGGAGGGGCTCTCGACCGTCAAGGTATGGAACACTCAGAAAATCGGGGAAACGCCCTATATCCTGAGTGATTTCGGTGACGCGTTTAACGGTTTTTTCTCTGGTTTTAGTGAGTTTCAGTTCAATACCATTCCCGTGGCCATTAAAAATGGCCAACACTCCTTGCGCCTGGAGAGAGTGGCGGCCTGGGTGGGCAACGCCCAGCCGGAGGGGGTGGAAAATTTCAGGGATTATCTGGAAGAAAAAGATCAGGTATTGAAGTGCTTTGGATATCGGCAATTACCTCTGGAACGCTTGTCTGCCTATTATCCGTTTCAGAAAAACAGATGGGGCACACTCAATGACGAGCTGTTTTACGCCGTGGAAAATACCCATTTCGATATCGAAACGACTCAGGGGCTGTGCTTTGATGCATTTAAAAATAAAGTCTCCCTTTCTTTAACGCCTTCGGCAGGCCAAGGGGCCTCGGGCAGTTTTATGTTGAATGTGTTGTTGAAGGAGCCGAGGTTGTTTGAGATCACGACGGTCGGCTCGTTGATTGATACGTGGAGTCGCAAGGAGCCGGTCTTTTCAAAGCGGCAATACGGGTTGAACTTTAAGAAAATTGTGGAGGACGTGGAGCGTTTTGATCCGGCCGCGACGTTTGTTCCCGGTGCTCACTATAAAGATCGAACCCTTGCGGAAATGATCAAGATCGGCGCATTGGCGAGCAGGCTTCCGCTCTTTATGGAACAGCTGCGGGTGTCGAATTTTGAGGTGACGGGGCAACTGAAGGCAACCATGAGTCAGCTTCAGGTCAAACTGAACGAAGATAAAAAGGCCCTTTACACCCGTCGAGCCGATATCGGCGTTCTCACCTGCAAGACCTCCGTGCCACAGAACAGCATCGTATTCACTGTGCAAATGCTAAGGCGAATGAAGGTCGACTCAGTGACTGGGGAACTGAGTCATGAAGAGAAAATGGTTTTCCATGACGACCAGGGTAACGACCGTGGGGCGATAGACTTGAAGGATTTCCCGTGTTTCCTGCTGCTTTCTCTGAGTGATGATCGAAAGGCCTTCAACGTATGCGCTGCCCGTACTGACAGCGATCTTTCCCGCGGGCTGGACGCTTCTTTGACGTATGCGATTGCCCCCGCCGTCGATCAAACCAAGCCTCAAGACAATCAAACCATCGATGAAGTCATGCTGACGCTCGGCCTGGGAAGTACAGGGGGAGGCGGCCCGATGATCTCGATCAAGGATTTGAGTTTTTGGCGTAGTGCACTTTGGCGCCGTGAGGGGTTGCTGACGGTCGGGGATAAGGTCGACAAGGACTATAACGTGAAAACATTGGCCCACTTAAGCTTTTCCGGTTCGCTCAATCCTCTGGTCGAACAATATAAGAAATCTTTGAAGGTTTAGGTGGGTGTATGCAAAAGTTATCGTTTGACTACAGCCTGAATCAATATGAGATATCAGGCGCTGGGCTGGACAAGGAAAAGCTGGCCTATCTTGAGTCCATCCTGAAGGTCTTGAAGCGCTACGCGGTTGTTTTTCCAAGTCTTTATTTGGAGGATACAACGATCAGGGCAACGCTGGTCGGGAAGACTTACACCCTGGGCGAAATCTATACCCAGGGGAGCGGGGAGCAGCGAGTGATCTATCCCTGTTTTCGACATCAGTGGAGCTTTGATTTTACCCGGGATATTCAGTCCTTTGTGCTTTGGCAGGAGATGAATGAATCGCTGAGAGCGACTTATTCGAAGCTTGAGTCGGATTTGTTGACCGCAAGAGAGGGCGTTGCGCACGCGCGGGTCCATTTGGCCTTGCTCAAGGATTTCATCGCAATGGCCAAGGCCGAGGGCAATCACCTGACTGAAAAGCGGGAAGAGTTGAGCTTTTTGAAGGGGTTGATCTCACTCTATTATCTGGGTGTCGTCCAAAAAAAATGGCGGGTGTTTCAGGGTGTCAACTTACCGGTGAGCCCCTCCCGACCGGGTGTGCGTGTGAAACGTGCTGTGGGCACGTCGCTCAATCTGCTGATTGGTGAGGATATTGCCAGTACCCTGCTGTATCAATCACTTATAACCTATGAAAATCAACATCCGTTGACGCTGATCGATTTTTATTTTTCCTACAAAAATAGAGGTGCGTTGAAAGATCCCGATGATTTAATCAAGTTCTCCATTTCGTTTAAAGAGGTATTTCGACGGATCTATGGCAGCGAATGGCAGATCAGTGCAATCGCTTTTCCCACCATTGTCGATGTCTTGAACCCCAGTGCGGCAATCCCCATGGATCCAGAGGACGCTCATCGATATATCGGCAATCTGGATAAGGAGTTTGTACGTTTCAGAAAGGAAAATCTGGATCGGTTGATTGGGCTTGATCAGGACTTGGGCGTCCACAGCATCAGCAGCTACCATCAGGCGCGATCACATGATATCGATACGTTCTTCGGTCGCGGCCGACCCAGCCCGATTAATGTCCTATCGATTGATTACATCAGCCCACGGGCGGCAGGTGCTCCGTTTGACGGCATCATCAACATCGTCGGTCATGCGGATATTTTTGGTTTGGCCGGCGTCTCCAGTGCTGAGAGAGTAGCCGGCTGGATATACAGTAATGTTACGAGCGTATTTGGAAAGGAACCTGCCAGGTTCAAGGAAATCAGGTATCTTAATTTTGCCGCGTGTAATTTCCCCAAGGCCATGGCGGAGTATGTCGCGGCGCTTTTTGTCGAGCGCTGCCTGGAGGCGGGGCGCTTTAATGTACGGGGCGGGGACGGTGTAGAAAGACGCTGGATCCCGAATATAACCGTTATTTGCAGTCCTCACGCTTCTTTGGTGGCGTCCGCAAGCTCAGGCCTGGTACCGTTCAATGCGACGGATATCAAGGATAGAATGGCTCCTCTTCCGGGTGTCGTGCTAAGAATCATGAAGGAGATGCAATCGGCCGAGTTTATTGATTTTATATCGAAGACTGGCGCTTGGGATTTTGCTGCGCCCGCGGTTCAGCGCTTCTTGCAGGAAACCCATGTGTTTTCCGTCGCCGGTCTGGTCAAGGAGGCTTTTCAAGGCGGTGTTGTATCAGAGGCTGAGTTTGACCAGGCCAAGCAGGAAAAAGCGTCTGGTTATAGTGTTTATGAGCGCGATCTGGAAGAGGAACGAAAGAGGAGAAGGGCTGAGACAGTTGCGATTGGTGAAATGCCGTCGTTGCTGCTTGGGCCTTTGGCAGAGGCGCGGCACATTGCCCGTATGGAACACTTGGCTTATGAGATGGTTTCCATCAGGCCCAAGGGCGCGGAAGCATTTTTACGGGTCAACACATTTGAAACCATGCGCCAGTTGCACGAGTATTATGCGGAAATAAAAAATCGCTATCTCTCTCGCAAGCCGGATGGAACCATTGATGCCGATGCGAAGGTCAATAGTCAACAGTACAAGAGGGCCTTGGAGGATTTGAGAGCAGAAAACAGAATCAAGATTCTGATTGATCCGTTCGATCCTGGATATCATTACAAACGGCAGTTGATACTCAAGGGCTTTCGTGAGCATTTAGGTATTGCCTATCGGGAGTTTCAGGATTTCCCGTTCTACAGTGCGCATTATTCCCCGTTGTATGGTGTGCAACCTGATAATTATGCAACGACGTCCTACTACAGTCAGCAGTTGGCGCAGATTCTCTTTGTCGTTACCAAGCAAGAGTACGGGGAGATGACAGGGATTGAGGTGGACAGGATTCACATGTCCCCTGAAAGTAGTGTGCCGGACTCTATCTTCACTAAGGTTCAGCAGCACTTTAACGCTTTGACCATGAGGGCAATAGTGATTGGCGCACCCCTCTATCTCAGTCTTTTGGGCAGCGAGCAATTTGGCGTGTCGACGCGAGACCTGAGAGCGCTGCTCGAATCAGGCGAGGAAACCAAGATTCTTCCCGCCATCGATCAGCTGGAAAACAGCCTGAAACGCAAGAAGGCACTGGTGCAGGACTCGACGTCCTTGAGACACCTGCAAGAGACCCAGGAAAACCTCGGTCGTGCCAAGACCGCCATCGAGAAAAAGCAGCTGTCTCCCGCCGTCCTGAAGACCACCGCCCGCGTGGCCGCCGGTTCCAGCCGATTGCTCGGGGCCTTCGGGGTCTTTGTGGACTTCCGTACCCAGCCCTTCCACCTCGATTTTTCTTCGCTCAAATCGGGACTGTTTACTACCAGCGATTCATTGGCGGTGGTCAAGGGTGTCTTTGATTTCACCACGGATATCGGGCCGGTGCTGGCCCTGCGCCTGGCCTCCAGCGCTTCGCGAGCGCTCTGGCAGCCGAGGCTTGATCATCTGTTCTTCAAGATGAACAAGGTGTTGCTGCCCCTGGATGTGCTGTTCACGGCGGTCAGCCTGTACCGCAACGTCGAGGGCGCCCGCTTGGCGAAAACCGCCGAGGAGCAGGCGCTCTATATCACCATGACGGTGATCGATGGCGCCTCGTTTGGGGTGAGCCTGGCGGGATTTATCTTGCTGGGTGTGCCCGGGGTGGGGGTGGCGCTGATCCTGGTGGGGATGGCCCTGGCGGTGGTGAACATCCTTTTGAATGCCATCGTCAGCCTTTCCCAGCTGGAGAATTATCGCTGGGATGAGAAGGTGGGGTTGTTCTTCAGCAACCTGTTCGGCGCCTCAACGCTGCCGGGGATCCTGACCCAGCAGCAGATGCGTCAGGCGGCGGATCGATTGTTCACCGGGTTGCGGGAAGAGGGCATCGATCTTCTTCTGACGCCGATGATCAATGACGCGGACGATCACGATCAGACCAACCCGCTCAAGGATATTGGTGCGGTCAGCCAGGACACCAGCGTTCGCCAGCAGCCCAGGGGCTATACGTTGTCGCCGTCGGGGCTGACCTCGGATGACTTGACGTTCTGGGCGGATGCCAAGGACAAGGAAAAGACCGAACAGGTCCATAAGGGCTGGTACCTGCGCCGCCAGGAGGCTCGCCGGGGGCGAGAGCGCAAGCTGATGGTGACGATGCCTTCCACGCCGAGCACACGGCTGGAGGTACTGGATTTTGGTCCGATACCGACGATCCTGCTGTTCGGCGCCACGCCTCATCTGTTACTGGAGGCCAATCCGTTCGGCTGGGCGGCGGGAGAGTCACCGCAGGAGCAGGCTCTCAACAAATACCAGGTCAGGCTGCACCCCGAGACCGCCTACACCTTGCAGTTCAAAAAGAGCGTACTGACCTCAAAAGACTTTGACTCGAACTTTGGCAGCCAAACGGAGTTGATCGTGCCCGAGGGGGCGTTCCTGCGTTTGCCTCAAGTGAGCCTGGACCTGTCCGGCCAGGAGGATGCCCGCGAGACCATAGCGGAGTTGGACTTGTCCCGCTCTTCGCTGGAAGTCGTCAAGTTCAAGGACAAGAGTGCGTTCAAGCTTGATTTGTTGAATGCCGCTGACCACAGCGACTGCGCGCTGGAGCAGGTGGTACGTACCGTCCAACTGCCGTCCTATATCCGCTTCAAGAGCGGAGAAACCCACCCGGTGATGGCGGTGGTGGGGGAGGGCTCACGGATCACGCTGAGAAACTCGACGGGACGTTCGCTGCTGCTGCTAAGACGGGAGGTTCGTCGTTGCGAGATTGAGATACAGGCGTCGGTCAGCGGTTTTGCGGTTTCTGTTTGAATCTCCAGGTCAGAGCGGGACTGGACCCAGGGCACTGCGCTCGGAATGTTGGCGCAGCGCCCACTGCACATGCTCCTGGACCAGTTCCGACGGATGGTCCCGGCGGGTATTGAGGGCTTCAAGCACGGGGATCGTCGAGGGCGCATTCCCCAGCCCGACCGCCAGGTTGCGCAACCAGCGCTCATACCCCGCCCGGCGCAGTGGCGAGCCCTCGGTGTTTTTCAGAAAGGTCTCTTCGTCCCACAGGAACAGCTCGGCCAGCCCGGCATTGTCCAGGCTGTGTCGGGGCTTGAAGTCGCCTTCATCGGATGCGCGGGCGAAACGGTTCCATGGGCAGACGATCTGGCAATCGTCACAGCCAAACACCCGGTTGCCGATCAGCGGCCGCAACTCTTCCGGGATCGCGGTTTTCAGCTCGATGGTCAGGTACGAGATACAGCGCCGTGCGTCCAGCACATAGGGTCCGACAAACGCCGCCGTCGGACAGATATCCATGCATGCCGTGCAGCGCCCGCAATGTTCTGTGGCATGGGGAGCATCCACTGGTAGAGGCAGGTCGACAAACAGTTCGCCGAGAAAGAAGTAGCTGCCGGCCTTGCGATTGAGCACCAGGGTGTTCTTGCCGATCCAGCCGAGCCCGGCCTGTTCGGCAATGGCCTTTTCCAGCACCGGGGCGCTGTCGACGAAGGCGCGGTAGCCAAAGGGTCCGATAACCTGCTGGATACGCTCGGCGAGCTGTTGCAGGCGTTTGCGGATCAATTTGTGATAGTCACGGCCCAGGGCATAGCGCGAGACATAGGCTTTTTCCGGTTGGCCCAGGCGCTGGGCCATCTGCGTGTCGCCCGGGAGGTAGTCCATGCGCAACGACACCACTCGCAACGTGCCGGGCACCAGCTCGTCGGGGTGTGAGCGTTTGCTGCCGTGGGCGCCCATGTAATCCATGTCGCCGTGATAGCCGGCATCGAGCCAGCGTTGCAGGTGCCGCTCATGCTCGCCCAGCTCCAGACCGGCGATGCCGACTTGCTGAAAGCCCAGTTCACGGCCCCATTCCTTGATGGATTGGGCGAGGGCGGGGAGGTCGACGCTATTTACAGGCATGAGACAGGAGAAACCTAGGCTTTGGTGCGTATAATTCTGCCAGACATCAGAGCTCGACGACGCATGCCGCAGACCAAACCGCCTTTTTCCGATATTCAGTCATTGACCCTCGCCACCCTGCCGAGCCTTCCCGCACGTGAACTGGACGCCCACAAAGGGCTGTTCGGCCATGTGCTGTTGATCGGCGGCGACCGGGGTTTTGGCGGCGCCATTCTGCTCGCGGCTGAAATGGCCTTGCGCGGTGGTGCCGGGCTGGTGTCCCTGGCGACACGTCCGGAACATGTGGCGGCCTCCCTGGCTCGGCTGCCGGAGGTGATGGCGCTGGGCATCGAGTCGGCCAATCAGCTGATGACGGTGCTGGCCCAGGCGGGCGTGCTGGTGGTCGGCCCGGGGCTCGGTCAATCCGCGTGGAGCCGCAGCCTGTTGTCACTGGCGGCCAATGCCGGGTTGCCGCAAGTCTGGGATGCCGACGCCCTGAACCTGCTGGCCACGGGCAGCTTTACCTTGCCGGCGGACAGCGTGATCACCCCTCATCCAGGCGAAGCGGCACGCTTGCTGGGGATTTCCACGGCCGCTGTACAGGCGGATCGTCCCGCCGCCGCCCTCCGGCTGGCCCGGCAGTACCAGGCGGTCTGCGTGCTCAAGGGGGCGGGCAGCCTGATTGCCGCGCCGGACGGGCGCTTGTCGATCTGCGAGCGCGGCCATCCGGCCATGGCCACCGCCGGGCTAGGCGATGTCCTTTCCGGTTTGCTCGGCGCCCTGCGCGCCCAGGGCTTGCCGGCTTACGACGCCACCTGCCTGGCGGTATGGCTGCACGCCAGTGCCGGCGAGCAGTCGGGTAAAAACGGCCGAGGACTGGCGGCCAGCGATCTGATCCCGGTCATTCGACAGTTGCTGGAGGAGCAATCACCGTGTCTGAACTAACCCTTCAACTGCCGGATGAAGAGGCCATGGTCGCCTTCGGCCGGAAAATCGCCGAAGTCACCCGTGGCATCGGGGTGATTTTCCTCGAAGGCGATCTCGGCGCCGGCAAGACCACCTTGTCCCGGGGCATCATTCGCGGCCTCGGCCATGCCGGCGCGGTGAAAAGTCCGACCTTTACCCTGGTTGAACCGTACGAAATCGCTGATATCCGTGCCTTCCATTTCGATCTGTATCGCCTGGTCGACCCGGAAGAGTTGGAATACATGGGGATTCGTGATTATTTCGACGGCGCGGCCCTGTGCCTGGTGGAGTGGCCACAGCGGGGCGAGGGCTTTTTGCCAAAGCCCGACCTGACCATTACCATTAGCCCGCATAATGGCGGTCGTTCGCTGTATCTGTTGTCCCAGGGCGCCCGAGGCGACTCCTGGTGTGCCGATCTGGCATTGGAAATCAAATAAATGATGGGGTTTGGTATGCGCATTCGCGCGTTGGTTGCTGTCGTGGGATTGTTGCTGGCGGCACTGGCCGTTGACGCCGTTGCGGCGACACAGGTCAAGAGTGTTCGCCTGTGGCGGGCCCCGGACAACACGCGTCTGGTGTTCGACCTCTCCGGCCCGGTCCAGCACAGTGTGTTCACCCTGACTTCTCCGGATCGGCTGGTGATCGATATCAATGGCGCGACCCTGGGTGGCCCGTTGAATGTGCCGACCGCCAACACCCCGATCAACAGCGTACGGGCGGCCCAGCGCACACCGACCGACCTGCGGGTGGTGGTTGACTTGAAAAAGGCGGTCACCCCGAAGAGCTTCGTCCTGGCGCCGAACGCGCAGTATGGCAACCGCCTGGTGGTCGACCTGTTCGACAACCCCGCCGATGCCGCGCCACCCGCGGCGCCGACCCCGACGGTGGCAACCGTGCCAGCGGTCCCGGTGACGCCAACGGAACCGGCGATCAAGCTGCCGCCGGCGCCGGCGGGCAAGCGTGACATCATCGTGGTGATCGACGCCGGCCACGGTGGCGAAGACCCGGGTGCCTCCGGCTCCCGTGGCCAGCACGAGAAAGACGTGGTGCTGGCCATCGCCCGCGAACTGCAACGCCAGGTTGGCGGTATGAAGGGCTATCGCGCCGAGCTGACCCGTACCGGCGACTACTTTATCCCGCTGCGCGGACGTACCGAGATCGCCCGCAAGAAAGGCGCCGATCTGTTCGTCTCGATTCACGCGGACGCCGCCCCTTCGGCCGCGGCCTTCGGTGCCTCGGTGTTCGCTTTGTCCGATCGCGGCGCTACTTCCGAGACTGCCCGTTGGCTGGCGGACAGTGAAAACCGCTCCGACCTGATCGGTGGGGCTGGTAACGTCAGCCTCGACGACAAGGACAAGATGCTCGCCGGCGTGTTGCTCGACCTGTCGATGACCGCTTCGCTGACCTCCAGCCTGAACGTCGGACAGAAGGTCCTGAGCAACATCGGCCGGGTTACGCCGCTGCACAAGCAGCGCGTCGAGCAGGCCGGGTTCATGGTGCTGAAGTCGCCGGATATCCCGTCGATCCTGGTGGAGACCGGGTTTATCTCCAACTCCAACGAGGCGTCCAAGCTGGCCTCTTCGAATCACCAGCAGGCCCTGGCGCGCTCCATCAGTGCCGGTATCCGCCAGTTCTTCCAGCAGAACCCGCCACCGGGCACCTATATCGCCTGGCTGCGGGATTCCGGCAAGATCGCCGAGGGCCCGCGTGACCATCGCGTGGCACCGGGCGAGACCCTGGCCATGCTCGCCGTGCGCTACCAGGTCTCGGCGTCGACCTTGCGCAGTGCCAACAACCTGACCAGCGACGAGCTGAAGGTCGGGCAGAACCTGACGATTCCGGGTGCGGAACTGGCGGCCAAACAATGAGTGAAGCCTTGAACAGCAGTTCTCGTATCGAACTGCTCAGCCCGCGACTGGCGAACCAGATCGCCGCCGGTGAGGTGGTCGAGCGCCCGGCCTCGGTGATCAAGGAACTGTTGGAAAACAGCCTGGATTCCGGTGCCAAGCGCATCGATGTGGATGTCGAACAGGCCGGCGTCAAGCTGCTGCGAGTGCGCGACGATGGCAGCGGCATCTCCGCCGACGACCTGCCGTTGGCCTTGGCCCGCCACGCCACCAGCAAGATTCGCGACCTGGAAGACCTGGAACGGGTGATGAGCCTCGGTTTCCGTGGCGAGGCCCTGGCCTCCATCAGTTCCGTCGCCCGGCTGACCCTGACTTCCCGCACCCGCGACGCCGACCAGGCCTGGCAGGTGGAAACCGAAGGCCGCGACATGGACGCCCGGGTGCAGCCGGCGGCCCATCCGGTGGGCACC
This sequence comes from Pseudomonas sp. MWU12-2319, assembly GCF_023242525.1. Classification (NCBI taxonomy): domain Bacteria; kingdom Pseudomonadati; phylum Pseudomonadota; class Gammaproteobacteria; order Pseudomonadales; family Pseudomonadaceae; genus Pseudomonas; species Pseudomonas sp. MWU12-2319. The sequence goes on along the minus strand of NZ_JALJES010000003.1, from coordinate 196,190 downwards.
TCGGTGGAAGTCCGCGACCTGTTTTTCAACACTCCGGCGCGGCGCAAGTTCCTCAAGGCCGAGAAGACCGAGTTCGATCACCTGCAGGAAGTGATCAAGCGCCTGGCCCTGGCCCGCTTCGACGTGGCCTTTCACCTGCGCCATAACGGCAAAAGCATTCTCAGCCTGCACGAGGCCCATGACGATGCGGCCCGTGCCCGGCGCGTGGCGGCGGTCTGCGGCGCGGGTTTCCTCGAGCAGGCCCTGCCCATCGAAGTGGAGCGCAACGGCCTGCACCTGTGGGGTTGGGTCGGTTTGCCGACCTTCTCCCGCAGCCAGGCGGACTTGCAGTATTTCTATGTGAATGGCCGCGCGGTGCGCGACAAGCTGGTGGCCCATGCGGTGCGCCAGGCCTATCGCGACGTGCTGTTCAATGGCCGGCACCCGACCTTCGTGCTGTTTTTCGAGGTCGATCCGGCGGTGGTCGACGTCAACGTGCACCCGACCAAACACGAAGTGCGGTTCCGTGACGGGCGCATGGTCCACGATTTCCTCTACGGCACCCTGCACCGCGCCCTGGGCGACGTGCGCCCGGAAGATCAGCTGGCCGCGCCCGCTGCGGTGGCCGGCATGGTCCGGCCGACAGGGATCGAGGCCGGCGAGTTCGGTCCCCAGGGTGAAATGCGCCTGGCGGCCAATCTGCTGGAGCAACCCCAGTCGCAGCCTGCGTCCGCCTTTGCTCCGGCGGCCGGTTCGGGCTCGGGGGCCGGTTATCAGTATCAGTACCGCCCGCAATCGACCCAGATGCCCCCCGCCGCCGAGGCCCAGGGCGTCTATCGCGAGTTTTTCGCGCCGCTGCCGGATGCGCTGGCATCGCCGACCCTGCCCGACAGCCAGGGCGATGTGCCGCCCCTGGGTTATGCGCTGGCGCAGCTCAAGGGTATCTATATCCTCAGCGAAAACGCCCAGGGCCTGGTGCTGGTGGATATGCACGCCGCCCATGAGCGGATCATGTACGAACGCCTGAAGATCGCCATGGCCAGCGAAGGCCTGAGCGGCCAGCCGTTGCTGGTGCCCGAATCCCTGGCGGTCAGCCAGCGCGAAGCTGATTGCGCCGAAGAACATGTCGGCTGGTTCCAGCGCCTGGGCTTCGAATTGCAGCGCCTGGGCCCGGAAACCCTGGCGATCCGGCAGATCCCGGCCCTGCTCAAGCAGGCCGAGGCCAATCGCCTGGTCCAGGACGTACTGGCCGACCTGATGGAATACGGCACCAGCGACCGGATCCAGGCGCACCTGAACGAATTGCTCGGAACCATGGCCTGCCACGGCGCGATTCGCGCCAACCGGCGCCTGGCCCTGGCGGAAATGAACGGTTTGCTGCGGGATATGGAGAGCACCGAGCGCAGCGGCCAGTGCAACCACGGTCGGCCCACCTGGACCCAGCTCGGGCTGGATGATCTGGACAAACTGTTCTTGCGCGGTCGCTGATGATGGCTTCCAAGGCACTACCGCCGGCCATTTTCCTGATGGGTCCGACGGCGGCGGGCAAGACCGACCTGGCCATCGAGCTGACCAGGGTGCTGCCGTGCGAGCTGATCAGCGTCGATTCGGCCCTGGTCTACCGGGACATGGATATCGGCACGGCCAAGCCCTCGAAAGCACTGCTGGCGGAGTTTCCCCACCGTCTGATCGATATTCTCGACCCGGCACAAAGCTATTCCGCCGCCGAGTTTCGTAGCGACGCCCTGGCGGCGATGGCCGAGATCACCGCGCGCGGCAAGATTCCGCTGCTGGTGGGCGGCACCATGCTCTATTACAAGGCGTTGCTGGAGGGCCTGGCGGAGATGCCGGCGGCTGATCCGCAGATCCGTGCCGAAATCGAGGAAGAAGCCGCACGTTTGGGCTGGCAGGCCCTGCACGATCAACTGGCGGTCATCGACCCTGTCTCGGCGGCGCGCATCCACCCCAATGACCCCCAGCGCCTGAGTCGGGCGCTGGAAGTCTATCGGGTCAGCGGATCGAGCATGACCGCCCACCGCCAGCGACAATCTGCGCAAAGTACTGACGCAGCCGCTTCGGGACGGCCGCAATTGCCCTATACTGTTGCCAACCTGGCTATCGCCCCGGCGAATCGCCAGGTTCTGCACGACCGAATTGCACAAAGATTCACACAAATGCTGGAACAGGGGTTCGTAGACGAGGTCGTAGCTCTGCGTAGGAGAAGTGACCTGCATGTCGGGTTGCCGTCCATACGTGCTGTGGGCTACAGGCAAGTCTGGGAGCATCTGGAGGGCAAGCTGACGTCAGCCGAAATGCAGGAGCGCGGCATCATTGCCACGCGCCAGTTGGCAAAGCGCCAGTTCACCTGGTTGCGCAGCTGGACGGATCTGCACTGGCTCGACAGCCTGGACTGCGACAATCTGCCACGCGCCTTGAAATACCTTGGGACGATCTCCATATTGGGCTGAGTCCTTGCAATTGCCGTCTATCCTTGGGGGAAAGGCGGTACAAGCCATCCATTTACCCATTTTTTATTATTGATCCTTAAAGGAGTGCGGCACATGTCAAAAGGGCATTCGCTACAAGACCCTTACTTGAATACCTTGCGTAAAGAGAAGGTCGGGGTTTCCATCTATCTGGTCAACGGTATCAAACTGCAAGGCACGATCGAATCCTTCGACCAGTTCGTGATCCTGCTGAAGAACACCGTCAGCCAGATGGTCTACAAGCACGCCATCTCGACAGTGGTGCCGGTTCGTCCAATTCGTCTGCCTAGCGCAACCGAAACCGAACAGGGTGACGCTGAGCCAGGTAACGCCTGATAGGAGTCTCCTTTGTTCTTTGAGCGCCACGGTGGTGGTGAACGGACCATTCTCGTTCACTTGGAAGGTCAGGACCCTGAGGCGCGCGAAGATCCGCAGGAGTTTCAGGAGTTGGCAGTATCGGCAGGTGCCGAGACCGTCGCGTTCTTCAACGTGCCGCGTCATCGGCCAACCGCCAAGTATCTGATTGGCACTGGCAAGGTCGAGGAGCTTCGCGACCTGGTCAAGGCCGAACAGGTCGATATCGTGATTTTCAATCACATCCTCACGCCCAGCCAGGAACGTAACCTCGAACGTGTCTTCGAGTGTCGCGTGCTGGATCGCACGGGCCTGATTCTCGATATTTTCGCCCAGCGCGCCCGCACCCATGAAGGCAAGCTCCAGGTCGAACTGGCCCAGCTTGAGCACATGAGCACGCGGTTGGTCCGCGGCTGGACTCACCTTGAGCGGCAGAAAGGCGGTATCGGCCTGCGCGGTCCGGGTGAAACCCAGCTGGAAACCGACCGGCGCTTGCTGCGGGTACGCCTGCGGCAGATCAAGGGGCGCCTGGAAAAGGTCCGCAGCCAGCGCGAGCAGTCTCGCCGCGGGCGCAAGCGCGCCGATATCCCGACGGTGTCGCTGGTGGGCTATACCAACGCCGGCAAGTCGACGCTGTTCAATGCGGTCACCGAATCCGACGTGTATGCGGCGGACCAGCTGTTCGCCACCCTCGACCCGACCCTGCGCCGTCTCGAACTCGACGACCTCGGGCCGATCGTGCTGGCCGACACCGTGGGGTTTATCCGCCACTTGCCGCACAAGCTGGTCGAGGCTTTCCGGGCTACGCTCGAAGAGTCGAGCAACTCCGACCTGTTGCTGCACGTGATCGACGCCGCGGAACCGGACCGGATGCTGCAGATCGAGCAGGTCATGGTGGTACTCGGCGAGATCGGGGCCCAGGACTTGCCGATCCTCGAGGTCTACAACAAGCTTGATCTGCTCGAGGGCGTCGAGCCGCAGATCCAGCGCGATGAAGACGGCAAGCCACAGCGGGTCTGGCTCAGCGCCCGGGACGGGCGGGGGCTGGAGCTGCTCGAACAGGCGATTGCCGAGTTGCTGGGCAACGATTTGTTCGTCGGCACCTTGCGCTTGCCGCAGCGTTTTGCTCGACTGCGTGCACAGTTCTTCGAGATGGGCGCGGTGCAGAAGGAAGAACACGACGAAGAAGGCAGTTGTCTGCTGTCCGTCCGTTTGCCCAGGGCCGAGCTCAATCGAGTGGTCTCGCGCGAAGGGATGAAGGCGCCGGAATTCATCGAACAACACACTTTGCAATAAAAGCCTGGGAAAGCGGTTGTGCCGCGTTGACAGGCATTCTGTAGCATTGGTCGGCGCGCCGCGGGCGCGTCTTTGCTTTATCAGATGGAGAGCGCTATGGCTTGGAATGAGCCGGGTGGCAACTCGAACAATCAGGATCCTTGGGGTGGCAAGCGCCGTAACAACGGCGACCGCAAGGGGCCGCCGGATCTCGACGAAGCCTTCCGCAAGCTGCAGGAGAGCCTGAACGGGTTGTTCGGTGGCGGTAAGAAACGCGGTGACGATGGCGGTTCGGGCGGTGGCAAGGGCGGCGGTTTCGGCCTGCTGGGCATTGGCCTCGTCGTGCTCGCGGCCATGTGGCTGTACAGCGCGGTCTATGTCGTCGATGAGCAGGAGCAGGCTGTCGTGCTGCGCTTCGGCAAGTACTACGAAACCGTAGGGCCGGGCCTGAACATCTATTTCCCGCCGATCGACAAGAAGTTCCTGGAGAACGTCACCCGTGAGCGGGCGTACACCAAGCAGGGCCAGATGCTGACCGAAGACGAGAACATCGTCGAAGTGCCGCTGACCGTGCAGTACAAGATCAGCAACCTGCAGGACTTCGTGTTGAACGTCGACCAGCCGGAAATCAGTCTGCAACAGGCCACCGACAGTGCCCTGCGCCACGTGGTGGGTTCCACCGCGATGGACCAGGTGCTGACCGAAGGGCGCGTGCAGATGGCCGGCGAGATCAAGGAGCGTCTGCAACGCTTCCTCGACACCTACCGTACCGGTATCACCGTGACCCAGGTGAACGTCCAGAGCGCCGCCGCGCCCCGTGAAGTCCAGGAAGCCTTCGACGACGTGATCCGCGCTCGCGAAGACGAACAGCGTTCGCGCAACCAGGCCGAAGGTTATGCCAATGGCGTGGTCCCGGAAGCCCGTGGCCAGGCCCAGCGTATCCTCGAGGATGCCAACGGTTATCGCGACGAAGTGGTGTCCCGCGCCAAGGGTGAGGCCGACCGCTTCACCAAGCTGGTGGCCGAGTACCGCAAGGCGCCGGAAGTCACCCGTGAACGCCTGTACCTGGACACCATGCAGGAAGTCTTCAGCAATACCAGCAAGGTGCTCGTGACCGGTAACAAGAACGGCCAGAGCAACCTGCTTTACCTGCCGCTGGACAAGATGATCCAGAGCGGTTCCGGCGCCGGTACGCCGGCCAAGGTGGTGGGGTCGATGGCCAGTGGCAACACTGATGTCACGCCGCATATCACCGAGCCGCAACCCACTCGCACCCGGGAGAGCCGCTGATGAGCAATAAATCACTGATCGCCCTGATCCTCGGGGTCATCGTGGCAGTGGCTGCCTGGAACTGCTTCTACATTGTGTTGCAGACCGAGCGGGCCGTCCTGCTGCAATTCGGCCGTGTGGTCGAGGCCGATGTCCAGCCAGGCCTGCATGTGAAGCTGCCCTACGTCAACCAGGTGCGCAAGTTCGACGCCCGCCTGATGACCCTGGATGCTCCGACGCAGCGCTTCCTGACCCTGGAAAAGAAAGCCGTGATGGTCGATGCCTACGCCAAGTGGCGGGTCAAGGACGCCGAGCGTTTCTATACCGCGACTTCCGGTCTGAAGCAGATCGCCGACGAGCGTCTGTCCCGGCGTCTGGAGTCGGGCCTGCGTGACCAGTTCGGTAAACGCACCCTGCACGAAGTGGTCTCCGGTGAACGTGATGCGCTGATGGCTGACATCACCGCCTCGCTGAACGCCATGGCCGCCAAGGAGTTGGGTATCGAAGTGGTCGACGTCCGGGTCAAGGCCATCGACCTGCCGAAGGAAGTCAACCGCAGCGTCTTCGAACGCATGAGCACCGAGCGTGAGCGCGAGGCTCGTGAGCACCGCGCCAAGGGTAACGAACTGGCCGAAGGCATTCGTGCCGACGCCGATCGCCAGCGCCGTGTATTGTTGGCCGAAGCCTATCGCCAGTCGGAAGAAGCCCGCGGTGATGGTGATGCCCAGGCCGCCGCAATCTATTCCAAGGCCTACGGCCAGGACCAGGAGTTCTACGCGTTCTACCGTAGCCTGCGCGCCTACCGTGAAAGCTTTGCGGACAAGAGCGACGTGCTGGTGCTGGACCCGAGCAGCGACTTTTTCCGTTATCTGGAAAAAGCCAAGCCCTGATCCAAGACGTATCGTGTCCCCCCTCCGCCCGGCAGCTAAAATGCCGGGCGGGGTGATCCTTTCGGAAAACGGGTGTATGATGCGGCAGCCGGGAAATTCCCGGCTTTTTTGCGTCTGTATGTTTGATTGGCGGACGGCGGGTTGATCGACCCGACAGGTTTTTCGAGGAAAGTGGTAGGCGAAGCCGATTTCAGGCTGTTCGTCGCGTCGTTCTTGCGCGCGTGTTAACCATTTTCTGCTTCACTCAAGGCTCGCCTGTGGGCTTGCTGCCCAGATCATAGGGGAAAGGCGTTAATGGCAACGGTAGATCGCTGGCTTCTGCCAGATGGCATCGAAGAAGTACTGCCGCCTGAAGCGGCGCGCATCGAAGTGGCGCGGCGTCAGGTGTTGGACCTGTTCCAGAGCTGGGGCTATGAGTTCGTTGTCACCCCGCATATCGAGTATCTGGAATCCTTGTTGACCGGCGCCGGCCAGGACCTGGACCTGCGCACCTTCAAGGTGATCGACCCGCAGTCGGGTCGGCAGATGGGGTTTCGCGCGGACATCACGCCGCAGGTGGCGCGTATCGACGCCCACACCCTGCGTCGCGAAGGCCCGAGCCGCCTGTGCTACGCCGGCAGTGTGCTGCATGCACAGCCGCGGGCCCTGTCGTCCTCGCGCAGCCCGATCCAGTTGGGCGCCGAGTTGTACGGCGATGCCAGCCCGAGCAGCGACGTCGAAGTCATCAGCCTGATGCTGGCGATGCTGCAACTGGCCGATGTGCCGGATGTACACATGGACCTCGGTCACGTCGGTATCTACCGTGGCCTGGCTCGCGCCGCCGGTTTGTCCGGTGAAGTGGAACAACAGTTGTTCGATGCCCTGCAACGCAAGGCGATCGATGAAGTGATCCAGCTGACCGAAGGTTTGCCGGCCGATCTGGCCGCGATGCTGCGGGCGCTGGTGGATCTGTGTGGCGGCCGCGAAGTGCTGGTGGCGGCCCGTGAGCGCCTGGCGGGTGCCCCGGCGCAGGTCGCTGCGGCGCTGGATGACCTGCTGGCGATTGCCGAGCGGCTGTCCACGCGCTTCCCGCAATTGCCGTTGTATTTCGACCTGGGCGAGTTGCGCGGTTACCACTACCACACCGGTGTGGTGTTCGCGGTGTTCGTTCCGGGTGTCGGCCAGGCCATCGCCCAGGGCGGTCGCTACGACGATATCGGCGCGGACTTCGGCCGTGCACGTCCGGCGACAGGCTTTTCCACCGATTTGAAAACCCTGGTGACCCTGGGGCGTGCCGAAATCGAGCTACCGTCTGGCGGTATCTGGATGCCTGACAGCACGGATGCGGCACTCTGGCAGTTGGTCTGCCAGTTGCGCGGCGAGGGTCAGCGTGTGGTCCAGGCCTTGCCCGGACAACCATCGGCCGCCGCCCGCGAAGCGGACTGCGACCGGCAATTGATTCAGCAGAACGGGCTTTGGCAAGTATTGCCGCTGGCTTCTTGAGTTTTCCCGCCGGCGGCTGCCGGCACCAAGTTTGCGCGAATGAGGACAAGTGTTATGGGTAAGAATGTCGTAGTCCTGGGCACCCAGTGGGGTGATGAGGGCAAAGGCAAGATCGTTGATCTGCTGACCGAACATGCTGCCGCCGTGGTGCGCTATCAAGGTGGCCACAACGCTGGCCACACCCTGGTGATCGACGGTGAGAAAACCGTCCTGCACCTGATCCCGTCGGGTGTACTGCGTGAAGGCGTCCAGTGCCTGATCGGCAACGGCGTGGTGGTTGCACCGGACGCCCTGCTGCGGGAAATCACCAAGCTGGAAGAGAAAGGCGTACCGGTGCGCGAGCGCCTGCGTATCAGCCCATCCTGCCCGCTGATCCTGTCCTATCACGTCGCCCTGGACCAGGCGCGCGAAAAAGCCCGTGGCGAGCTGAAGATCGGTACCACCGGTCGTGGTATCGGCCCGGCGTACGAAGACAAGGTCGCGCGTCGCGGCCTGCGTATCGGCGACCTGTTCCACCGCGAGCGTTTTGCCGCGAAGCTGGGCGAGTTGCTCGACTACCACAACTTCGTGCTGGTCAATTACTACAAAGAGCCGGCCATCGACTTCCAGAAGACGCTCGATGAGTGCATGGAATACGCCGAGATGCTCAAGCCGATGATGCTTGACGTCACCGCCGAGCTGCACAACCTGCGTCGTGCAGGCAAGGACATCATGTTCGAAGGCGCCCAGGGTTCGTTGCTGGACATCGACCACGGTACCTACCCGTACGTCACCAGCTCCAACACCACCGCCGGCGGCATCGCCACCGGTTCGGGCGTGGGTCCGATGTACCTGGATTACATCCTGGGCATCACCAAGGCCTACACCACCCGTGTCGGTTCGGGTCCGTTCCCGACTGAGCTGTTCGATGACGTCGGTGCCTTCCTGGCCAAGCGTGGCCACGAATTCGGTGCAACCACCGGTCGTGCCCGCCGTTGCGGCTGGTTCGATGCCGTGATCCTGCGTCGCGCCATCGACGTCAACAGCATCTCGGGCCTGTGCCTGACCAAGCTGGACGTGCTCGACGGTCTTGAAACCATCAATATCTGCGTGGGTTACAAGAACGAAAACGGTGCGGTCATCGACGCGCCGACCGATGCCGACAGCTATATCGGCCTGGAACCGGTGTACGAAGAAATGCCGGGCTGGACCGAGTCGACCCTGGGGGCCAAGACCCTGGAAGAGCTGCCGGCGGCCGCTCGTGCTTACATCAAGCGCGTCGAAGAATTGGTCGGTGCACCGATCGACATTATTTCGACGGGTCCGGATCGCAACGAAACCATCGTTCTGCGTCACCCGTTCGCCTGATAAGCCGTTGATGTAGATCACAAAGACCCCCTTTTGGGGGTCTTTGTCGTTTCTGCCTGTTGTTCGGCACGGGCCTTGCTGGGATTATCCTCTAAAAAGGGTGCTATCAAATTAATGGCGCCAAAGTCGAGGAATCTCCAGTGTCGGCCATTCTCTCACTGTTACAAAGCCGTCTATTGCGGCCTGTGTTCGTTACTCTGGGTATCGCTCTTTTGGTGCAGGTGCTGGTGGCGGTCGCTCTGACCCGAAGCACGGTCACTGCGCTGGAGGCTGATCTGGGCGCTCGCCTGGGTATCGACAGCCAGAAGCTGTCCGGGGAGCTGGAGCAGGCGGGCAAAGAGGTGACGTCGAGTCTCGACAGCCTTTCGGTCAATACGCGCCAGCGTCTGAACAGCGGCTTGTCCTCGCGACTGAAGGATGAGCAGGCCCAGTTGCGTACGGCGTTGGAGAAGGATCTGCAGGATTCGGCCAACGACATGGCGCAGCTATTGGCTTCCGTGGCCCCGCGAGCCATGTGGGATAACGATGTACCGACCCTTTCCGAATTCGCCCGTCGCGCCCAGCGCAATCCGAATGTTCTGTTCGTGGTCTATGACGATGCGGCTGGCGAACACCTGACCCGCTACCTGAACCGTGAAAACCCGATCAACCAGGCTCTTTTGGCCAAGGGTGAGGGTGAGCGGGCGCTGGACAAGGTGCTCAGTGCGGCGAAGAACGATCCATCGGTCTACTACGTCGAAGCGTCGATCAGCCCTAACGGTGTGGAGATCGGCAAGGTGCGGATGGGGGTTTCCACAGCCTCGGTCGAGACCGAGCTGAAGGCGTTGGACCAGCGTTTCACGGCCTTGATCGCCAGCAGCGACAAGCTGGTGGGCGATAGCCTGCAAGGGGCGTCGGCGGACAGTTCCAAGGCCATGCAGGCGCGCTTGCAATCGGCTCAGGCCACCGCTTCGCAAATGCAGGCCAATACCACTGCAACCGTGCAGGATGCGGCGCAGACCCTGCGTTGGCGGATCGGCATGGGTCTGGCCCTGGTCGGTCTCGGCGTGCTGCTGTTACTGGCGGTGGTGCTCGGGCGGCGGGTGGTCAACAAGCTGCATCTGCTGATTGCAGCTTTGAATGACCTGGCAGCCGGGGAGGGTGATCTGACCAAGCGCGTCCAGCTCAACAGCAATGATGAAATCGGTGATATGGCTTCGGCGGTGAACCGTTTTGTCGAAAAGCTGCAGCCTATCGTGCGGGAAGCGGGTGATGTGGCCCAGCGTACCGGCGTGGAAATCGGCCAGATGACTTTGCGCAACGCTGGTGCCGATGCCGCCGCGAATTTGCAGCGTGACGAAGTGGCGCAGAGCTTGCGCGAATTGTCGAAGATGGCCGATGACGCGCAGACCGAAAGCCATGCGATGCAGGCGGCGTTGAAGCAGGTGGTGGATATTCGCCAGGCGACCGATGAAAACACCCGGACTTCGAATCAGGTCGGCAATCTGATCGAGGCCCTGGCTGGACAGGTGGATACCGGTTCCAAGGTAATCGAGCGGCTGGCGCAGCAGAGTGAGCAGATTGAAGTGGTGCTGACGGTGATTCACGGGATTGCCGAGCAGACCAATCTTTTGGCTCTGAACGCGGCCATCGAGGCGGCGCGGGCGGGTGAAACCGGTCGCGGGTTTGCCGTGGTGGCGGATGAGGTGCGAGCGTTGGCGAGCAAGACGCAAAGCTCCACCGGCGATATCCAGGCGCATATCGGTGCTTTGCAGCAGGGCGCGCGGGAGGCGGTGGCGGCTATTGGGCAGGCGGGGCGTCAGGCCAGTGAAGGTTTGGCGGTGTTGCGCAGCAGTGTGAAGTTGCAGCAGAGCGTGCAGTCTTCGGTGGAGCAGGTGCATGCGGCGATTGGCCTGGCGACCAAGGCGGCGGCCCATCAGGCCGAAGGCGCGCATGCGGTGCGTGGGCGGGTCGAGGTGATCCATGCCCAGGCCGAGCGCGCGGCGCAGGCGGTGGTGGAGACCACGGCCAGCGGCAAGGTGCTCGACAGCCTGGCGGGGCAGCTCAAGGCGAGCCTGGGGCAGTTCCGGGCCTGATGCGGGGTGTCAGTGCTGGCCTCTTCGCGGGCAAGCTCCGCTCCCACGGGATTTGTGCCGCGCCGCCAATCTACGGCCAGGCGCGGACACTGTGGGAGCGGAGCTTGCCCGCGAAGAGGGCCTCAAGAGCGCCAAAGTACTTTCAGGCATGCTCCTGGCCTTAGCCGCGCCATCAATGCCGCTGAGAGTAGGGGTAAGAGTGAGTTGAAATGATTGAACCCCAGAAACGCAAAAACCCGCTTTCGCGGGTTTTTGTGAGATTTCAGAGTGATACTCTGAAACTTGAATTGGTGCCCAGAAGAAGACTCGAACTTCCACGACCTTGCGGTCACCAGCACCTGAAGCTGGCGTGTCTACCAATTTCACCATCTGGGCAGCATCAGCAGCGTTGCGCGCCGTTGATGGGTCGCACTATACGGAGAGCCTTTTGATCTGTAAACCCCTGTTTTTGCTTTTAATTAAATCTCGGGTGCGGCTCGGTATCCGCCAGGGGCGGGTGGTGGAGCCGGAAGATTTGCAGGAGGCAGAAACGCAAAAACCCGCTTTCGCGGGTTTTCGTGAGATTCCAGAGTGTTACTCTGAAACTTGAATTGGTGCCCAGAAGAAGACTCGAACTTCCACGACCTTGCGGTCACCAGCACCTGAAGCTGGCGTGTCTACCAATTTCACCATCTGGGCAGTATCGTCAACGTCTCCGTCGTCGATGGCGCGCACTATACGGAGGCGCCTTTTAACTGTAAACCCCTGTCATGAAAAAAACCAAAAAAAACGCTTCAATGTGCATCAGCCGGCATTTTTCACGCGGACAAATGGGTTTTAAGGCCGCCTGTGTGCCTGAAATTTCCCGTTTCAATACGCGTATGCCAAACTAACCCGCATATAGACAAGGTGAAATTTATCTAATGGCCGATTGGCAGTCCCTCGATCCCGAGGCCGCTCGTGAAGCGGAAAAATACGAAAACCCCATTCCTAGCCGCGAGCTTATCCTGGCGCACCTGTCCGAGCGTGGATCGCCGGCCAGTCGCGAGGAGCTGGTGGATGAGTTTGGTCTGACCACTGAAGATCAGATCGAGGCTCTGCGCCGCCGCCTTCGTGCCATGGAGCGCGATGCGCAACTGATTTACACCCGCCGCGGCACTTACGCGCCGGTGGACAAGCTCGACCTGATCCTCGGCCGCATCGCCGGCCACCGCGACGGTTTCGGTTTTCTGATCCCGGACGACGGCAGTGACGACCTGTTCATGAGCCCGGCGCAAATGCGTCTGGTGTTCGATGGCGACCGTGCCCTGGCGCGGGTGTCCGGCCTGGATCGGCGCGGACGCCGTGAAGGCGTGATCGTCGAAGTGGTGTCCCGTGCTCACGAGAGCATCGTCGGGCGTTACTTCGAAGAGGGCGGTATCGGCTTCGTGGTCGCGGACAATCCGAAGATCCAGCAGGAAGTGCTGGTGACCCCGGGCCGCAACGCCGACGCCCGTGTCGGTCAGTTCGTCGAGGTGAAGATCACCCACTGGCCGACGCCGCGCTTCCAGCCCCAGGGCGATGTGATCGAAGTGGTGGGCAACTACATGGCGCCCGGCATGGAGATCGATGTCGCGCTGCGCACCTACGACATTCCCCACGTCTGGCCCGAGGCCGTGCTCAAGGAAGCGGCGAAGCTCAAGCCGGAAGTCGAGGACAAGGACAAAGAGAAGCGCGTCGACCTGCGCCATCTGCCGTTCGTCACCATCGACGGCGAAGATGCCCGCGACTTCGACGATGCGGTCTACTGCGAAGCCAAGCCCGGCAAGCTGCGCCTGTTCTCCGGCGGCTGGAAGTTGTACGTGGCGATTGCCGACGTTTCCAGCTATGTGAAGATCGGTTCTGCGCTGGACACTGAAGCCCAGGTTCGTGGCAACTCGGTGTACTTCCCCGAGCGCGTGGTGCCGATGCTGCCGGAGCAGCTGTCCAACGGCCTGTGCTCGCTGAACCCGCATGTCGACCGTTTGGCGATGGTCTGCGAGATGACCATCAACAAAAGCGGGCAGATGACCGACTACGTGTTCTACGAAGCGGTGATCCACTCCCATGCCCGCCTGACCTACAACAAGGTCAGCGCGATCCTGGAACAGCCGAAGACCACCGAGGCGAAGAAGCTGCGTGGCGAGTATTCGGAAGTGGTTCCGGACCTCAAGCAGCTCTACGCCCTGTACAAGGTGTTGCTGGCGGCCCGTCATACCCGTGGCGCCATCGACTTCGAAACCCAGGAAACGCGGATCATCTTCGGTTCCGAGCGCAAGATCGCGGAAATCCGTCCGACCACCCGCAACGATGCCCACAAGCTGATCGAAGAATGCATGCTGGCGGCCAACGTGGCCACCGCCGAGTTCCTCAAGAAGCACGAGATTCCGGCCTTGTACCGGGTGCATGACGGTCCGCCGCCGGAACGCCTGGAAAAACTCCGTGCCTTCCTCGGTGAGCTGGGCCTGTCCCTGCACAAGGGCAAGGACGGTCCGTCGCCGAAGGATTACCAGGCGTTGCTGGCCAGTATCCAGAGCCGCCCGGATTTCCACCTGATCCAGACCGTGATGCTGCGCTCGTTGAGCCAGGCGGTGTACAGCGCTGATAACCAGGGCCACTTCGGCCTGAATTACGAGGCCTACACCCACTTCACTTCGCCGATCCGTCGTTACCCGGACCTGCTGACGCACCGCGCGATCCGCAGTGTCATCCACTCCAAGCAGGACACCCCGCACGTGCGTCGTGCCGGCGCGATGACCATTCCGAAGGCGCGGATCTATCCGTACGACGAGGCGGCGCTGGAGCAGTTGGGCGAACAGTGCTCGATGAGCGAGCGGCGTGCCGACGAAGCCACCCGTGACGTGGTGAACTGGCTCAAGTGCGAGTTCATGAAGGATCGCGTGGGCGAGTCGTTCCCGGGTGTGGTCACTGCCGTGACCGGTTTCGGCCTGTTCGTCGAGCTGACCGATATCTACGTCGAAGGCCTGGTGCATGTCACCGCCTTGCCGGGCGATTACTACCATTTCGATCCGGTTCATCACCGCCTGGCGGGCGAGCGCACCGGTCGCAGCTTCCGCCTCGGCGACACGGTGGAAGTGAAGGTCATGCGCGTCGATCTCGACGAGCGCAAGATCGACTTCGAAATGGCCGAGAAAACCCTCAGCGCGCCGATCGGTCGCAAGAAACGTGGCACTGAAGCCACCGCACCTGCCCCCGCGCCTGTCGCGAAAGCGCCGGAGCCGGCCAAGGCCGGGCGTCGTGGCGCGGTGGCGAAGAAGTCGGACGAGGCTTATCGCCCCAGCGATGCAGCGGCGAAAAACGCCGAAGTGCGCCGCAGTCGCGAACTGAAGCAGGCGTTGTTGGCCGAAGCCAAGAACGGCGGTAAAGGCAAGACCGAGGGAAAGCCCGCGCGCGGGACGTCGTCGGAAAAACCGAGCAAGCATCGTAAAGGCCCGCCAAAAGCGGGCGCTGGTCCCGCGAAAAGCGGCGGGGCGCGTAAACCCAAGGGCAAGTCATGAGTCAGTTGGAAAAAATCTACGGCGTCCATGCCGTAGAGGCGTTGTTGCGTCATCACCCGAAACGCGTCAAGCAGATCTGGTTGGCCGAAGGCCGCAGTGATCCGCGGGTCCAGGTGTTGCTGGGGCTGGCCGCGGAAAACCGCGTGTCGGTCGGCCAGGCCGAACGCCGCGAGATGGATGCCTGGGTCGAAGGCGTGCACCAGGGCGTGGTGGCGGACGTGAGTCCGAGCCAGGTCTGGGGTGAGGCAATGCTCGACGAACTGCTCGATCGCACTGAAGGCGCACCGTTGATCCTGGTGCTCGACGGCGTGACCGACCCGCACAACCTGGGTGCTTGCCTGCGCACCGCCGATGCGGCGGGTGCGTTGGCGGTGGTGGTGCCCAAGGACAAGTCGGCGACCCTGACGCCGGCGGTGCGCAAGGTGGCTTGTGGCGCGGCGGAAGTGATTCCGCTGGTGGCGGTGACCAACCTGGCGCGGACCCTGGAAAAACTCCAGCAGCGCGGCCTGTGGGTTGTCGGCACGGCGGGCGAGGCAGAGCAGGAGTTGTACCAGCAGGACCTGACCGGCCCGACCATCCTGATCATGGGCGCCGAAGGCAAGGGCATGCGTCGCCTGACCCGCGAGCATTGCGACTACCTGGTGCGCCTGCCGATGGCCGGTAGCGTCAGCAGCCTCAACGTCTCCGTGGCCACCGGCGTGTGTCTGTTCGAAGCGCTGCGCCAGCGCAGCGTCAAGGCCGCCACCAAAAAGGCCTGATCCGCACCTCCCTTGCAGGAGCCGGCTTGCTGGCGATGAACGATTACGCGGTCTTCCTGAAGCACCGCGGCGTCTGCATCGCCAGCAAGCCGGCTCCCACAGTGATCGCATTCACCTCGGTTGTGATTCAAGGGTCAAGGCGGCGGTGCTTGTTGCGATGGGTTGTTCAAATAATCACCAATTGTCTTGCGCCCCTCGCCCCCCTTCTCTACAATTGCGCCCCTTGCCGTGATGGCTGGCGCATCCGTGCCTACTCCAGGCAAGACACACAAGTGTCATTCACTCCTTGTCTGACCGTTTTTGAGCGGCAGGCTACAACCCGTAAGGAGCATTCATGCGTCATTACGAAATCATCTTTTTGGTCCACCCGGATCAAAGCGAACAAGTCGGCGGCATGGTAGAGCGTTACACCAAGCTGATCGAAGAAGACGGCGGCAAAATCCACCGTCTGGAAGATTGGGGCCGTCGTCAACTGGCCTATGCAATCAACAATGTTCACAAGGCTCACTACGTGATGCTGAACGTTGAATGCACTGGCAAGGCCCTGGCCGAGCTGGAAGACAACTTCCGCTACAACGATGCTGTGATCCGTAACCTGGTCATCCGTCGCGACGAAGCCGTTACCGGCCAGTCCGAGATGCTCAAGGCTGAAGAAAACCGCAGTGAGCGCCGTGAGCGTCGCGACCGTCCTGAGCACTCCGACGCCGATGGCGTTGAGGGTGATGACAGCGACGCCAGCGATAACGCTGACGAGTAATCCACGGACCTTTTGAGGAGCCAATTACATGGCACGTTTCTTCCGTCGTCGTAAATTCTGCCGCTTCACCGCTGAAGACGTGAAAGAGATCGATTACAAAGATCTCAACACCCTGAAAGCCTACGTATCCGAAACCGGCAAAATCGTTCCAAGCCGTATCACCGGTACCAAAGCTCGTTATCAGCGTCAGCTGGCCACCGCTATCAAGCGCGCCCGCTTCCTGGCCCTGCTGGCCTACACCGACAGCCACGGCCGCTGAGACCGGGCAGTCGACACGCAGTAAAGGATTGAATGCATGCGCGCCTTAGCTGGTTTCATCATGCGCGGACGTATGCAGGCCATGCTCGTCGTGGCCGGATCTGCGGCATTGCCGCTGTTGTTCTGGTTGAGTGCCGCCGCCGGGTGCCTTGTGCTCCTGCGGCGTGGTTCGGACGCCCTTGGCGTCATTGGTCTGGGTGTGTTGTCGGTGCTGCTGTTCTGGCACTTCAACATCCAGAAAGACCCCACGGCCCTTCTGGTGCTGCTCGGGTCTTGCAGCCTGGCGCTGGTTTTACGCGCCGGCTACTCCTGGAACCGCGTGCTGCTGGTCAGCATGGCAGTAGGGTTGGTATGTGCGGTGAGTCTGGGGACGATTTTCAGTCCCTTCATCGAAGGGTTGGCGCAGACGTTTGAACAAGTCGTGCCGCTGGCTCTCGGTGAGGTCTACCAGAAGTTGTCGGTAGATCAGCGAGCGTTCCTCGCGTCACTGGCCGTGCCCCTCTTGATCACCTCGACGGCGATCTCGCTGCAGGTCTTTAGTGTGATGTGCCTGATTCTTGGGCGCTATTGGCAAGCGTTGTTGTACAACCCCGGTGGTTTCGGACGCGAGTTTCGCGAAATCCGGATCCCCAAGAAGGTGGCGCTGTCGCTGCTGGCCATCATGTTTGTCGCGCCGTTTATCGGCCTGCATGCATTGATTCTGTTGCCGCTGTGCAGTGTTCCGCTGGTCTTCGCCGGCCTGTCCCTGATTCACGGGCTGGTGGCGAAGAAGAAACTGGCCAGTTTCTGGCTGGTGGGGATGTACGTCACGCTCGTGCCATTCATGCACTTGCTCGGTCCGTTGCTCATGGTATTGGCCATTGTCGACAGCCTGATTGATTTTCGCGGACGCCTGGCGTCGAAAGAGGCCGATAACGGTTCCGCGAACGGTGAAGGTTAAAAGTTAAGAGGATTTCCACATGCAACTGATCCTTCTGGAAAAAATCGCCAACCTGGGCAACCTGGGCGATAAGGTAAACGTTAAGGCCGGTTACGGTCGTAACTACCTGCTGCCATTCGGCAAAGCCACCGCTGCGACCGCTGCCAACCTGGCTGCGTTCGAAGAGCGTCGTGCCGAGCTGGAAAAAGCCGCAGCAGACAAGAAAGCTTCGGCTGAATCGCGTGCCGCCCAACTGGCTGAGCTGGAAGTGACCATCACTGCCACCGCCGGTGACGAAGGCAAGCTGTTCGGTTCGATCGGCACCCACGACATCGCTGATGCCCTGACCGCCTCAGGCGTTGAAGTGGCAAAAAGCGAAGTTCGTCTGCCGAACGGCACCATCCGCAACGTGGGTGAATTCGACGTGGCCGTGCACCTGCACGCCGAAGTCGAAGCAACCGTACGCGTTGTCGTGGTGGCTGCTTAAGCAGTACCCAATCGTCTGGCGACTTGCGCGCCAGACGGTTAACATCGGGCACGACTCTGTTCATTCAGGTCGTGCCCTTTGTTTTTTGGGCAACGCCCTTTTGCAAACCCCCTGATTCCAAGTGGCCATGAACGATATCTCCGCTCCCGAGCAATACGACCTGCAAACCGCCGCGCTGAAAGTGCCGCCCCATTCCATCGAGGCCGAACAGGCCGTGCTCGGTGGTCTGATGCTGGACAACAACGCCTGGGAGCGCGTGCTCGATCAAGTCTCGGACGGCGACTTCTATCGACATGACCACCGCCTGATCTTTCGCGCCATCGCCAAGCTGGCCGATCAGAACATGCCGATCGACGTGGTGACCCTGGCCGAGCAGTTGGACAAGGAAGGGCAGACCTCCCAGGTCGGCGGCCTGGGTTACCTGACGGAACTGGCGAAAAACATTCCGTCGGTGGCCAACATCAAGGCCTACGCCGCGATCGTTCGCGAGCGGGCGACCCTGCGCCAGTTGATCGGCATCAGCACCGAAATCGCCGACACCGCGTTCAACCCGCAAGGTCGGACCGCAGCGGAGATTCTCGACGAGGCCGAGCGGCAGATTTTCCAGATCGCCGAAGCGCGGCCCAAGACCGGCGGTCCGGTCAGCGTCAACGACCTGTTGACCAAGGCCATCGACCGGATCGATACGCTGTTCAACACCGACAATGCCATCACCGGCCTGTCCACCGGCTACACCGACCTCGACGAGAAGACCAGCGGCCTGCAACCGTCCGACCTGATCATCGTCGCCGGTCGTCCGTCCATGGGCAAGACCACCTTCGCCATGAACCTGGTGGAGAACGCGGTACTGCGCAGCGACAAGGCGGTGCTGGTGTACTCCCTGGAGATGCCAGGCGAATCGCTGATCATGCGTATGCTGTCCTCCCTCGGCCGGATCGACCAGACCAAGGTCCGTGCCGGTCGCCTGGAAGACGACGACTGGCCACGGCTGACCTCGGCGGTCAACCTGCTCAACGACCGCAAGCTGTTCATCGACGATACGGCCGGTATCAGCCCGTCGGAAATGCGCGCGCGGACCCGTCGCCTGGTGCGTGAACACGGCGATATCGCCCTGATCATGATCGACTACCTGCAGTTGATGCAGATCCCCGGCTCCAGCGGCGACAACCGGACCAACGAGATTTCCGAGATTTCCCGGTCCCTCAAGGCCCTGGCCAAGGAATTCAACTGCCCGGTGGTGGCCCTGTCCCAGCTCAACCGTTCCCTGGAGCAGCGGCCGAACAAGCGCCCGGTGAACTCCGACTTGCGGGAATCCGGAGCGATCGAGCAGGACGCCGACGTAATCATGTTCGTGTACCGCGATGAGGTCTATCACCCCGAGACCGAACACAAGGGCATCGCCGAAATCATTATCGGCAAACAGCGGAACGGCCCGATCGGCTTTATCCGCCTGGCCTTTATCGGCAAGTACACGCGCTTCGAGAACCTGGCGCCGGGTAGCTACAACTTCGACGACGACGAGTAAGGGCGTTATGCCGAGGACCGGACTTGGGGGCGTTGTCCCTTTGGCGCTAATGGCTGCGCGGTAAAATCTCCAGCGTACGAATCTGTTCCCAGGTGTAACCGTGATTCAGGCGTAATTCGTCGAACTCGAAGATGGCTTGGCTGGCGAACAGGGCCGTGATGAAGTAGCGATTTTTTTCGATGCGCCCGTCACGGCCCTTGACGTCAACCGCAAATGCGACCGACTCCACGTTGTAGCCTGTCGCGGCTTGTCGAATGGGAACCCCGTTGCGGTATTCGTAGCGCGTATTGATTCTCGACAGGATGTTATCGCCGGACAGGCAGGGTGCGGCCGGTTCTGGTCGGTCGTCGCGAAAGCGGATCAGGTCATGCGTGGAGTCCTGCCGGACCGCGGTCGCGAAAGGGTCCCGGCGATGGTGGCTGACGATCAGCGGAATCAGCATGCCGCCATAAACCCCCAGTATTTCACCTCTGCGTAGGTAATGCCTGGCGGAAACCAGAAACCTCCCGACCAGATGCTCTTCTTGCGCAGAGCGCAGGTCGTCGTGTTCGAATCGGGCTATTTCCAGCTTGTCTTCGTAGAGTTGTGCGACCTTTTCATAGCCTTGCCATTGCAGATAAGGAACGATTTGTTGAGCGCGAGCCTTTGACTGGCGGCTCCCTTCAGCCTTGGAGTAGTGAATGGCGAGAATGGTCATGGGGTACCCGTCCAGGTCGCGCAAGGGATAGCGACCGTTGTCGACGCGGTCGTAGGTGAGGGGGGAGTTCAAATGGGATCGGTAGGATTTTCGGCTGCGCATGCGCTGTCGTTCAGCTTCCGTGAAGGTCTTGTCATCGCCCGGGCTGGACGGCGTAGCGCCGTGTTTCTGGACCGACAGGCTGCCTCCCGGTGCGAGGTCGGGGGGCTCAGTGCCTTGAGGCAAGACCCACTCACCGTCAGTCTTGCGTTGCAGTAACGGTTGATAAAAGCTGTAGGGCGTCTTGGCGTTCAACAGTCGCCAGCCCTCGGGGGCCTGCCTGACCGGATAGTAGCGGTCACCGTTGCGGATGTAGTGCAAGTGAGCATGGGCGGCCAGGGGCTTGGTGTGGAGATTCCAGTAAATGCCGCCGTTGCGCAGCTCCAGGCCCGACACTGTTGTTCCGCGCACGGCGAAGCTCTCCGGGACCCGCGTGCTGGTGTTTGGCTCTGGCTGCCCTGGTGCATGGTTCGGGACGCGCAGGGCCGGCGTCTGGCTGCGTAATGTCGAGGCGTTCCTGAAGACGGCCTGTTTCAGGTCCATCGCCGCGCGCTTTTCGTCCAGGCTTATATCGAGTGTGCTGTTCAGGGCTTGCTGCGTCAGTTTCGGCATCGCCAGCCAGGCACTTGTGTACAGGTCCTGCAGACCGGATAGCGTACTGCCCTGCTGGTCTTGAAGTTGGTAGAAAGCGCCCGTTTTCTTCAGGCGCCTGTAGGTCAGGCTGTCGTGCTCACCGATGGCCTCCAGGGCGGTGTCGATGTCTGGGTCCCACAGTTCAAGACGAATATCCTGCGGCCAGGTTTCCAGGGTTTCCAGCAGTGAGAAAGCCAGTCGATCACTTTGCTGAGTGTGTGGCCAGCCCGGATAAAGGCCTTCGAACACCCGTGAGATGCGAACCTGCTCCAGGGCTCGCTCAATCTCCCTTTTTAGCGTCGGCTCTGTTTCGGGCGCGCCTTGTGCCTGTATGTCCAATGAGAAAATAACGTCGGCCAGATGACTTTTGGGGAGTTCGGCGTGCACTTGGCGTATTTGTCGTTGCGGCGCTGTGTCGGGTTGTTCTGTCTCGATATACAGGTGTTCGAGCAGGGCCAGGCTTTTCAGTTTCGCCTGGGCCACCAGCTTCAGCGCCAATTGGTTCAGTTGCTCAAGAGGCGCAATAGTGTTCTCCAGCAACGAGTCGATTTCTTCCTGGTCGAGCGCCTCGAGCACCACGTTGAGCAGCGTTCCAGCCATTCTCATACCCGCGCCATACTGGACAGTCACCTGCGAACCACTGCGCAAGATCTCCAGCATTTTGTCCCTGGGCCATCCGGGCAGTCTGGTCAGCAGATATAACTGGATCCTGGGAGACAATTCCGAGACCACGTTGCCCTTGGCCCGCTCGAGATCGAAGTGCTCGATTTCCTGGAGGATCCACAGGCGCTTGAGGCTATCGAGCAGCAGGGGTGGTGTCCGACGGCTGTAGTGATGAATCTGTCGCAGCGTGTAAAGGTGTGTGCCGCTGAACGTCAGGGCAGCGTTCGCAAGCGATTCGGACAGTCTGGCGGCGCGTGGCCCCAGGCGTGCGATCAACTGCTGTTTCGACCAGGTCGGGACTTTCTCGTGGATCGTCCGCCAGGCGCCGACGCCGTTGTGCCGCAGGGGGGGCGAGTAAACGTCCGGATAACCGATCAGCACGATATGCCAGCGGTCGGTGTCTTCATTGTGCTCGACCTTGTAATACTGCTGGTCCAGTTTCAGGACGGTAGCCTGCGCCCATGGGTACAAGCCCAGTGAGTTTGCCTGCCAATGCTCATCGGATGGCTTGATCGCTGATTGATAAGGTGTCAGGTCGGGCTTCCAAAGGCGCGTGCGGCCCTGAAAACGGACACGGATCAACTCGGGCAGCCCGTCTACCACGGTGGCTGTCCGGCTGTTTGTCACCGTCTCGGCCACATTCAGCAAATGGATCAATCCGGCGTTCACTTCCCTGGGGCTCCAGATAAAGAGGTCCTGATAGACAGTGGCGGCGAGCTGGCTGCCTGGCGGTGTCAGCAGGGTCTGGCGGAATCGGGGAATGAAGTCCTTCAGGCCGAACAGCAGGTCCAGGCGCGCCGTGTGGTATTCATCCAGCAATTGTTCGCGTGTTGTGGCATTGGCCTGTGCGCTGGGGGGCGCCAGTCTGCCGACGTCGCTTTCAAGGCGTTGCAGTCGCTGCCAATGAATCTCTTCGAACAGCTCGCCTTCAATCCTTGAAAGACTGATGAGACGCCTCAACTGGGCAGGCGAGCGTCCACTGGCGGCTTTGCTGATCTTTGCCGTCAACAGGCTGCCCTGATAGTCAATCGGCATGAGTCGGCTGATCCATT
This sequence comes from Pseudomonas sp. MWU12-2319, assembly GCF_023242525.1. NCBI lineage: Bacteria > Pseudomonadati > Pseudomonadota > Gammaproteobacteria > Pseudomonadales > Pseudomonadaceae > Pseudomonas > Pseudomonas sp. MWU12-2319. Next base: position 173,730 of record NZ_JALJES010000003.1, on the reverse strand, counting down.
GCCGGAAATCCGCCGAGCGCATGTGTTCCAGGTAATCCTCTTGAAACTCGACAAGGGACGGATATTCCTTGAGCGCGGACTCGGGGTGTCCAGGACAGTAGATGGCGCAGGGGCCGGTGTTGTCGTCCGGATCGGAAGCGAAATGAATGACTCCGGGTAACGTGTGGCCGAGCCATTTGACTTGTTGATAGCGCGGGAGCTTCCCGGTTCTTTTTCTGATGGGCAGCAGAAAGTATTTCAAGCGGGCCGCACACGCGTCGGAGATGTCGTTTTTCATGAAAGCCATCCATAACGAAACGTTGAATCGGCTCCACTCATGGTGCACAAAATGCTCGCGCTTGTTATCGAAGAGGATGATCTCGTCGGCTGGGCGGTCCAGGTCCAGTATCTGCTTGAGGTGATGGTGGTATTTCAACCCGAGGTCGAGATGGCGGCAGAACCGGGCAAACGTCTTGGGAGTGAGGCTGCTTTTCAGGCCTGCTGCTTTTCCCGAGGGGTAGATGGCCGATCCGCTGCCGAAAGCGTTGTCGTGGGTTTCCCATTCCTCGAAGTTGTAAAGCGCGGCTTCCAGCAACGAGTGTTCGGGACTGGCGTCGTAGATGGGGATACCCAGAAAGCTGTCCTTTTTCCAGCGTTTGGCCAGGGTGGCGACCTGCATGTCGGTGAGATCGCGGGAGAGGGGGCTTATGCCGAGTTCCAGAATGGGCTCGGCAAAGATCTCCAGGCTTTTGAGTGGGCTCAGTATGTTCCTGACAAGGAGCCTGGACGCATTGTTTTCCTGCATGGCCGAACGCAGTCTGGCGTATTGTTCGGCGGTGGCGTTTTTCAGCCAGGCCGGCAGGCGGGACCTGATGAAGGTGGCGTGGGGCAGCGCCTCGGGATCGTTTTCTTCCGACGTCGTGGGCATGGCGCGGCTCATTCCTGGCTTGACGGTGGCTGGCTGGGGCTTGGGGTTTCCAGGCTCGTCTCGGGCGCGGCGAAGGTGATGCGTGTCCCCGCTTCGCTATAACCGTAATTCCAGCGCAGCTCTTCATCGGCGGGAACGTCCCGGGTGGTAAAAAAACCGCTCAGGACGAAGGGTTCCAGACGTCCCTCGGCGATCTCCACATCGACGGGGAAGGTTGCCCCTTCGACGTTGTAGCCGCTGCCGGCTTGCCGGACCGGGAGGCGGCCCTCGTATTCGAAAATGGAATTGATGCGCGAAATGATGTTGTCCCCTGTCAGCACCAGCCGGTCCCATGTCGGCTTGTCGGGAAGGGGGCCGGGCAGCACATCGATCACGAACGGATCCCGGCGGGCATTGCTGACGTGAAACGGGATGAAGTTACCGCCATACACGCCGATCGCCTCCCCGGCGCTCAACGGCTTTCTGGCCACCACCATGGCTTGGCCGATCATGCTGCTTTCCTGGGGAAACTTGGCATCTTCCGCAGTGAACTGCCGCAGCAGCAGCTTCTCCTCGTAGAGCTGGGCAACCGCTTCATGATTCTCCCATTTCAAGTACGGCAGGATATCCTTGGCCTGGTAACGCACTCCCGAGTCGGTGATTTCGCTCATGTGCTGGATTTTTCTGATGCGCAGCGGATTACCCGACAGGTCCCGCAAGGGATAGCGGCCATTGTTCACGCGGTCATACTCACCCATCCGGTTGGGCTGACGCTGATAGGACTTGATGGCTTTCATGCGCAGCAGGTCTTCACGGGTGAAGGGCTCTGGTTTGACGTACTCAAGTGCCGACACCATGCTCGTTTCGCTCAACTGGATCTTGCTGTGCCCCGGCCCCGGGGCACCGCCTTTCAAGCCGATGGCGGTGTTGATTTCCCAGTGCCCGTCCCTGCGCCGCAGCACCGGGCGATAAAAGCGAAAAGGGTTGCGGGCGTCGATCAGTTTCCAGCCAAGAGCTGAAGGCTCGACCTGGTAATAGCGCTCGCCTTCCTCGATGTAGTGTCGGGAGAAGGCTCCCCGATACAGGTCGTCGCCCAGCGCCGTCAGGTCGCTCGGTGGCGTTTTCTGCGCGAAGTGAGTATCCAGTGGGCGGCCGGGTCGGTAAGGCGGTGAGATCGGGGAGGCCGGAATCCGCCGTACGCTCGTCGGCGAAGCCCCCAACTGAGTGATTTTTTGAATCAGCGATTGCTTGAGGGGGCGGGTTCGATTCGCGCCGCTGAAGCCCAGGTTGTCGAGTTCGGTTTCGGGTAGGGCGTGCCCGATGGCCGAGTAGAGGTCGCTCGGTGCCAGGATCTGCTTGCCGTCGGCATCGTAGACTCGATAACGCGAGTCTTCACGGAGCAGGCGCCTGACGGTCGCTGCGGAGTCGTTCCCGACACTGGCGATCGGCGGGTCGGCCAGTGTGCCCGAATACAGCTCCAGGCGAACGTCGCCTGACCAACCCGGTAGGGCTTCAAGGGTCTGGAACGCCAGTTGGTCCGAGGCCGGGTTGAATGTCGTGTGCAGATAAAGGCCTTCATGAAGTCGGGCGGTATCCACGTTCTGCATGGAGAGCTCGGCTTCGTCTTTCAGATAGGACAGCAGGCTTTTCTGGTTCAGGATTTGTCGGGCTTCGACTGGGTTGATGGATTTTTCCAGGGCTTGCACATAGCTTTTGGGCAGGTTCGGAAAGTCCTGTCGGATCTGCTCGGGCAACGGTCCTTCGACCTGTTCGCTCTGTTGATAAAGGTCCTCGAATTGTTCCGGTGTATGTTGCTCGGCAGTAAAGGAAAGGGCCGGGCTGTCGTTGTTCGGGGGGCTTCCCTGCAATCGCTGATGCTGGATTTGCCGGTCGAGCTGGAAGCGTTTCACGGTATCGATCAATTGCGCCGGCGGCGCCTGGTTCTCGCGATGAAGTTCAAGCAACAGGTTCGAATCGCTTGCGCTGGCGTGCAGGATCGGCGCCAGGTCTTCGGGCGGGGTGCCTGCTGCGACCGGCCCCAATCGTCTGAGTCGCTTCAGGTCGCTCCAGTCTTGGGGTTTTTCATGCAGGGTACGCCAGGCCCCGCTGCCGTTTTGCAACAAGGGCGGTGAATACGCCCAGGGGTCATCGGGGTGTCGAATGGACCATCCGGACGGGGGCGCGACAGTGCCGACCTCATAGAGTTGTTCATCCAGCGATAGATAGTGCTTGCCTTGATGGTGATACAGGCCCTGTTCATCGGGGAGCAGCGTTTCAGGGAGTTCAAGGGATTGGCGATAGGGGCTCAGGTCCGCTTTCCACAAGGCAAAGCGGTTGGACGACAGCTTGACCGGCAGCAGCGAGTTGACGAAACGCCCGGCCTTGACGGCGCCCGCGCTGGCGCCCATGAACGCGACCTGTTCGGCGACGTCCATCAGGTAGTTGAGTGCTTCCACCTTTTCGTCGCGCCTCCAGGCGTCGAATCCTTGATAGGCCTCCTTGATCAGTTGTGCCCCCGTGAAGATCAGCAGGACGTCGCCTATCACGGGGATGAACGAGGCCGCGAGGAGCAAGGCACTGAGGCCGGCCTTTGCGTAGGCCGCCCGCAGTTCTTGACGGGCTTGGGTATCGATATCCGCGGTGGGGACCACAACCTCCCGCCCATGTCGCTCGATCTGTCGCACGCGCTGGTCGCGCAGGCTTTTGAACACGTTGCCTTTGATGGGGTGCAGCGCCAGAAACACAGGCTCGGCCCACGGAATGGGACCGGTCTTCGGCGCCCATTTTTGCCGCAGGGCCCGTCTGATCATCTGGTCGAGCAGCTTTCCCTGATGGCTGAGCGGGAGGAATCGTGAAAAGAACTGTCGGTAGCCGGGCGACAGCAGCCTGCGGTTCAGTTCGTCTTCAAAATCCTTGATTGAGCCGTAGCGTGCCAGGGGGCGGATCGGGTCCTGGGGTATGTAGACGATGCACGGACTTGTCCCGTCTTCGGCGTCCAGGCCGATCACCAGCACCTCGCTGACGTCCATGCCGAGGAACTCGAGCTGCGAGCAGGGTTGGGTGCCATAGCGGACAACATAACGATCGTGCAGTACGTCGAGCAGTGCCCGCTGGCAGGCTGTCGAGATCTCTTGCTGGATGACGGCCAGGTGTATCGCTACGGCGAAGGCGTCCTTGTAACTTTTGATCAGGACATCCTGGGTGGTGCCGTCGACAGTGCCGTCGGGTTGGGTGGGCACCGCAAGAATGGAGCGCAGGTGAATCTGATACAGGCTGCCGAAGTCCAGGTTGCGACAGACCAGGGCGAACTCCTCGGGTTTGATCGGGGTTTTGCCGTCTCGGGCCCCTGGTGTCAGGTAAATCCCCGAGCCGGCACCGAAGGCGTCGGCGCTGGTCAGCGATTCGTCGAAATTGTGCAGGGCCGCTGACAGAAGCGTTTGCTCGGTGGTCGTGCCCTGGACCGATATCAATCCGAAGAAATAGTCGTTTTTATGCTCGTGAACAAAAGTCGCCTGTTCGACATCCAGGGTGAGTTGGAAATTGACGGTGATGGCGTGCTCCAGCAACGGTTTGACGAATTGCACGGGCGATTGCAGTTTGGCCATCATCTGCCGGACTTCATGTCGGGAATTGCTGCTGGCTATCAGGCTCTGGCGCAGGGCGTCGCGTTGTTCGCGGGAAGCCAGGAGCAGCCAGGGGGGCAAATGATTTTTGATCACCTCGAAATGAGACTGTTGGTTCGGGAGCGGGGGAGGGGATGGAATCATGACGGTAGCCTTGCCGGGTTTTTGAGGCTCCAGCTAACGACAAGGTGGATGTATGGCTGCACTAGATAGTTGTCGGCCTGTGCTCGGCGGATGGGCGCGGGTAAAACCCGACGGTTATCGTCGGACTTGATCAAAATTTGTGCTATATTCCGCGCCCGCGAATTTTCATCTCGACACCGGTCATCGCCATGCAAGCAGCCAAGCCGTTATTTGACTATCCCAAGTACTGGGCCGAATGTTTCGGGCCCGCGCCCTTCCTGCCCATGAGCCGGGAAGAGATGGATCAGCTTGGCTGGGATTCCTGCGACATCATCATCGTCACCGGTGACGCCTACGTTGACCATCCGTCCTTCGGCATGGCGATCATCGGCCGGCTGCTGGAGTCCCAGGGCTTCCGCGTCGGGATCATTGCCCAGCCGAACTGGCAGTCCAAGGACGACTTCATGAAGCTCGGCGAGCCGAACCTGTTCTTCGGGGTCGCGGCCGGCAACATGGACTCGATGATCAACCGCTACACCGCCGACAAGAAAATCCGCTCCGACGACGCCTACACGCCAGGCGGCCTGGCCGGTAAACGTCCGGATCGCGCCAGCCTGGTCTACAGTCAGCGCTGCAAGGAAGCCTACAAGCATGTGCCGATCGTCCTCGGCGGCATCGAGGCTTCGCTGCGCCGGATCGCCCACTACGACTACTGGCAGGACCGCGTGCGCAACTCGATCCTGATCGACGCCAGCGCCGATATCCTGCTCTACGGCAACGCCGAGCGGGCGATTGTCGAAGTCGCCCAGCGCCTGTCCTACGGCCACAAGATCGAAGACATCACCGATGTGCGCGGCACCGCGTTCATCCGTCGCGACACGCCGGCGGGCTGGTACGAAGTCGATTCCACGCGCATCGACCGGCCGGGCAAGGTCGACAAGATCATCAACCCGTACGTCAACACCCAGGACACCCAGGCCTGCGCCATCGAGCAGGAAAAGGGCCCGGTTGAAGACCCGCAGGAAGCCAAGGTCGTGCAGATCCTGGCCAGCCCGCGCATGACCCGCGACAAGACCGTGATCCGCCTGCCGTCGGTGGAAAAGGTCCGTGGCGACGCGGTGCTCTATGCCCACGCCAACCGCGTGCTGCACCTGGAAACCAACCCGGGCAACGCCCGTGCGCTGGTGCAGAAGCATGGCGATGTCGATGTCTGGTTCAACCCGCCGCCCATTCCGATGACCACGGAAGAAATGGACTATGTGTTCGGCATGCCTTATCAGCGTGTCCCGCACCCGGCGTATGGCAAGGAGAAGATCCCGGCCTACGACATGATCCGGTTCTCGGTAAATATCATGCGTGGCTGCTTCGGCGGCTGTACCTTCTGCTCCATTACCGAGCACGAAGGGCGGATCATCCAGAACCGTTCCGAAGAATCGATCATTCGCGAGATCGAAGAGATCCGCGACAAGGTGCCGGGTTTTACCGGGGTGATTTCCGACCTCGGCGGTCCGACTGCGAACATGTACCGCATTGCCTGCAAGAGCCCGGAAATCGAATCCGCGTGCCGCAAGCCGTCGTGCGTGTTCCCTGGCATCTGCCCGAACCTGAATACCGACCACTCGTCGTTGATCCAGTTGTATCGCAGCGCTCGCGCGTTGCCAGGTGTGAAGAAGATCCTGATCGCTTCCGGCCTGCGCTACGACCTTGCAGTCGAGTCGCCGGAGTATGTCAAGGAACTGGTGACCCACCACGTCGGCGGTTACCTGAAGATCGCCCCGGAGCATACCGAGGAAGGTCCGCTCAACCAGATGATGAAGCCGGGCATCGGCAGCTATGACAAGTTCAAGCGCATGTTCGAGAAGTACTCCAAGGAAGCCGGGAAAGAGCAGTACCTGATTCCGTACTTCATTGCCGCGCACCCGGGCACCACCGACGAAGACATGATGAATCTGGCGCTGTGGCTCAAGGGCAACGGCTTCCGGGCCGACCAGGTGCAGGCGTTCTATCCGTCGCCGATGGCCACCGCCACGGCCATGTACCACTCGGGCAAGAACCCGTTGCGCAAGGTCACCTACAAGAGCGACGCGGTGACCATCGTCAAGAGCGAGGAGCAGCGCCGGTTGCACAAGGCGTTCCTGCGCTACCACGATCCGAAGGGCTGGCCGATGCTGCGCGAGGCCTTGCAGCGCATGGGCCGTGGCGACCTGATCGGGCCGGGCAAGGACCAGTTGATTCCGCTGCACCAGCCGGCGACCGACAGCTACCAGAGCGCGCGCCGGAAGAACTCGACACCGGCCGGCAGCCACAAGGTGGCGAAGGACACGACCACCAAGATCCTCACCCAGCACACCGGCCTGCCGCCCCGTGGCAGCGATGGCGGCAATGCCTGGGACAAACGCGAACAGGCCAAGGCCGCCGCGTTTGCCCGCAACCAGCAAGCCGCCAAGGAGCGTTCCGACGCAGCCAAGGGCAAAGGCAAGAAGCCGACCCGCAAGCCGGTGGTGCCGCGCTGAGGCGTTAGCTTCAAACGCTAAGTGAAATACAAAACGCCAGCATCGCGCTGGCGTTTTGCTGTGTGTTCAACGTGGTTTTTTCGACAGCATCAGGTCACAGGAGCCTGTGTTCCACGTTAGCTTTGCCGGTATTGATTATTTGAGCACTTCCCAGTATCCGCTTTTAGTTGGGCCTACATGTCGGATAGTCCCGGATACCCGAAGCTTGTTCAGATGATATTTGACCCCATCAGAGCTCAGTCCGAGCTGCCTTGCCAGTTCGTAGCGGGTAGCGGCAGGTTGCTGGCGCAATAGCTCTACAATTTTCTCTCGCACCGTCCCCGGACGAACTTCTTGGGTAGTTTCTTGGGTAGTTTCTTGGGTAGTTTCTTGGGTGGTCAGCGCAGCATCTACTCGGTTCGCTGCCAGTTGTACCGGATCGGCTCGGAAAGTGAGCATCAGCCCAGACAAACCGTCATCGAATAGAGGTGGCGGAATACCGTGTTTGCGACACTCACTGAGGATCTTTTCGATCCCCCGTCCCCAGGACTCCACATAGCCAGCGCGGAAAAATGCTGACGCCAGAAGTGGATTGAATGGATGGGACGGATGTTTCGCCAGCAGTTGCTCCTGCGTCCAGCGATCCGGCAATTGGCCTGGGTTCCAGATCACGATTTGATGTTCATAGACGCTTATCTGGATTGGGATGCCGCTGGCGTAATCTTTGTGGATCACCGCGTTGAGCAGAGCTTCACGCAAGGCCTGCAAAGGGAACAGATATCGCTCCACGCGCTGGATACCTTCGTAACGGATATACGCCTTGAGGTATTTGCTGTGCAGTAGTTCCAGGGTCTTTTCCACTTGGCTGAACAAGTCGCCGTGGATTTCGTCCTGATAGCGCAAATCGTCGTCGGTGATGAAAAAACCGAGTTTGATATAGGCACCAGGTACGAAGCGCTCGGGCTGAGTGCCAAACAGGAGCGCGGTCGCCCGCTTCAGGTATTGGCCTTCTTCCAGTTGCAGGCTGGCGAGCAAGACGATGTCACTGTCTCCAAGCACGGCTTCATCCACCCGCCCACTCTTGGCGGCTCTGGCACGGAACCCTTGAAACGCGGTGGCTTGGCAGTCGTCGAGAGTCAGGCCCGGTAGAGGCACGCCATCCCAGTGCAGGCCCTGTTTGCGCAGTAGAAAGCGCGATAACGCAGGGCCTTTCAACTCCTGCTTGGTACTACCGCTGCGGTAGTGGTATTCACCCTTGTAACTGACTGGGCTGGGATAGGCCGGCACCACAATTTCCAATAGGTCTTTACCTGCCTCTTCACGCAGATTCACATCTACCATGATGCCGAGTACGTCGCGGACCTTATTGGGAATATCCTCCAGCAGGCGGGCGGCATCGGCCAGACCGACGGGGTTTCCAGAGTCGCTGCGCCCAATTTCCAGCACTCCGCCCTCGGCATTGGCGAAACCGCATATCCACTTCAGATAATCGTCTCGCCACGTGGCCTTCCATTCCCGCTGTTGGTGTTCACTCATGCCAATCGAATCCTTCCTGTGAGGAGTGCCTTGATTGGTCGCGTCATAATCGAGGTTCCCGAGCCGACCATCGTTGCCCACCTTTATCGTGAAGGCCGTAAGAATATCATCGCGCCCATATGGAATATGCCTCGACCTTGTCAGCGGATTTCTCTACGTCAACCTGCGAGCCCTCAGGAGAGCGTCGCGAGTTTCGAAGTCCTCGTTGAAAGCCGGGCGTTAGCTTGGTGCTGGCGTTTTGGTTTCTATCGGAGACCTGTTTCGTTTGCTAAGGTGCGGCGAATTTCCCAGCGCTCGATTCAAGGATGAACACTGCATGAGCAACCCGCTCCCTGGCATCGGCATGGATTCCAGCCCCTCGCAATTCCTCGCCCGCCAACGCATCGAAAGCCAGATCAACCTGCCGAAGCTCTTTGCGGCGATTGATGCCGACCCTGGCATCGTTGGGGCCGGCGTGGTCTATATCGACGCCGACTTCAATGTCGTCACCCTGCGCGAATTCCAGCCGATCTGCAGTATCCAGCCCAAGCGCATCATCTTGCGCGAGGCGCAGAAGTACATCGCGCCGGTGCAGTTTGCCCAGCAGGTGCAGGACAATCCCCGTGAGTCGCGTCTGGTTGGAGAGGCCATCAATACCACCTTGTCCTGCGCCGGGGCGGTATTGGGCTGGATTGTCGTGCTCAGTGGCTCGGTTGCGGTTCCCTTCAGTGCCGGGGCCAGTTCGGTGGTTGTGGTTCTGGGTTATACCGCCGCGGCCGCCAGTTCGGTGCAGTGTTTCGCCGGGAGCATCCGAACGGTGGCGGAAGTGGTCAACCCATCGTTCAACGACAAACTGGACAGTGAAGAGTGGTACCAATATGCCTCGATTGGCCTGGACGCGGCCTCGCTGCTGGGCGTAGGGGCTTCCACCTTGACCACTATAAAACTGGTGAAGGTGGCCAAGGCCACTACCGGTAAGAGTCTGCGTGAAGTGTTGCGCGGACTGACGCGCCAGGAAAGGTCGAAGTTGACCAAGGAGTTGCTCAGCATCAACGATCCACGTTTGACACCGAAGATGCTCAAACTCAAGCAACTGGCTGGAGAACTGCCCAAGCGCTTCACCCCAACCGAGCTGAAACACGCCACCGTCACCCAGATCAAGGACTCCCTGAGCGCGGCGATTGGCCTGCTCGGCAGCGGTTTGTCGGGTAATGTCAAAACCATTGCGGTCGGTTTGTACGAAGAGTTGGAGGAGTGATGGACGACCTGAGTCTGCCGCGTTTTCTATCGCGTTATTTCCCGACCTTTATCGGCGGTATTTTCGCGGCGCTGTTCTCATTGGCCTGTGCTATTCCGTTGGTGGCGGCGTTCTATTTCGCTGGGTCCTCACTCGGCGAGCAGGCGACCTGGTCGGTCGTGGGGGGCGCGGCGGTCACACTGGTCGTGGTGCACTGCAATTTCATGGTGGTGCGCGGCAGGCCGCAGTGGGTGTGGGGATTGGTCGTGGTGCTGGTGGTGTGCCTGTTGAGCGTATTGCCGACCCTCGAGGATCGTCCGCATAAAGTCATCTATGCACTGGCTGTGCTGTTTCCGCTGCTGGGACTGCTCTTGCTCAACAGCAAACGCCACCGCGAAATGCGCAGCAAGCTCGTCGATATTCGCCACCAACGCGAAGCCCTGAAAAATGCCCTGAAGGCCCGGCGCAAACCACGCTGAGAACGTCGTTCGACCATTCGCCCCGTTTCTGTGCGACTCTCTGCACTACGCCCTCAAGCTGGCGCCATTCTGGTGCTGTGCTTAGCTGAGCGAGCACGACTCACGCCGAAAGCGCAGGACTTGGCCAAGTGGCATAAGTCTTGCGCGCACAGGTATAAGCCCAGGCTCGCAGGAGGCACGCCGTGTCGATCCATGTCGCATTGCACCATGTCACGCATTACCGCTATGAACGCGCCATCGAGCTCGGTCCGCAGATCGTTCGCCTGCGTCCGGCGGCCCACAGTCGCACGCGGATTTTGTCCTATGCGCTGAAGGTCCAGCCCGAGCAGCATTTCATCAACTGGCAACAGGACCCCCAGGGCAACTACCTGGCGCGGCTGGTGTTCCCGGAAAAAACCACGGAACTGCGTATCGAGGTCGACCTGGTCGCCGAGATGGCGGTGTTCAACCCGTTCGACTTTTTCCTCGAGCCCTACGCCGAGAAAATCCCGTTCACCTACGCCGCCGATGAAAAGCACGAGCTGTCGCCCTATCTGGAAAAGCTGCCGCTGACGCCCAAGTTCCAGGCCTACCTGGACGGCATCGACCGCACGCCGTTGCCCAGCGTGGACTTCCTCGTGGCCCTCAACCAGCGCCTGAGCGAAGACATCGGCTACCTGATCCGCATGGAGCCGGGCGTGCAGACGCCCGAGCAGACCCTCGTCAACGCCTCCGGCTCCTGCCGCGACTCGGCCTGGTTGTTGGTGCAACTGCTGCGTCACCTGGGGCTGGCGGCGCGTTTTGTCTCCGGCTACCTGATCCAGCTCACCGCCGATGTGAAAGCCCTCGACGGCCCATCCGGCACCGAGGTCGACTTCACCGACCTGCACGCCTGGTGCGAAGTCTATCTGCCGGGTGCCGGCTGGATCGGCCTGGACGCCACTTCCGGGCTGTTCGCCGGGGAAGGGCATATTCCGTTGGCCTGTAGTCCCGATCCGTCGTCAGCGGCGCCAATCAGTGGCCTGGTGGAACCTTGCGAGTGCGAGTTCAGCCATGAAATGTCGGTAGAGCGGATCTGGGAGGCGCCGCGCGTCACCAAGCCCTACACCGAGGAGCAATGGCTGGCGATCCAGGCCCTGGGCCGACAAATTGATGCCGATCTGCTCGAAGGTGATGTGCGCCTGACCATGGGCGGCGAGCCGACCTTCGTCTCCATCGACGATCCCGACGGCGCCGAGTGGAACACCGCCGCCCTGGGCCCGGACAAACGCCGGCTGTCCGCCGAACTGTTCCAGCGCATGCGCAAGCGGTATGCCCCGCATGGCCTGGTGCATTTCGGCCAGGGCAAGTGGTATCCGGGCGAACAGCTGCCGCGCTGGTCGCTCAACAGCTACTGGCGCCGCGATGGCGTGCCGATCTGGCATAACGACGCGCTGATTGCCGATGAGCAGGAAGATTACGGTGCCGACGGCGAAATGGCCGGGCGTTTCCTGGCGAGTGTTGCCGAGCGTCTGAAACTGCCGAGCCGCTTCGTCTTTCCGGCCTACGAGGACAATTTCTACTACCTGTGGCGCGAGGGGCAGTTGCCGATCAACGTCACGGCCACGGACCCACGACTGGATGACGAGCTGGAGCGCGCGCGGCTGCGCAAGGTGTTCTCCCAGGGCCTGGACAAGGTCATCGGCCAGGTGCTGCCGCTGGCCCGCACCGCCGCCAATGACCATTGGCAGAGCGGGCGCTGGTACCTGCGGGACAGCCATTGCCGGCTGGTACCGGGGGATTCGCCGCTGGGTTATCGCCTGCCGCTGGCGTCCCAGCCTTGGGTGACGGCGGCGGAATATCCCTTCGTGCACCCGACCGATCCGAACCAGGATCTGCCCGAGTTGCCGGACACCGCCGCCCTCAAGGTCCACGGCGAGCCCGTGGTCAGCGAAGAGCGGGTGCCGAAGATCGACGAGTCCGCCGCCTGGCTGACCCGCACCGCCTTGTGCGCCGAAGCCCGGGGCGGGCGCCTGTACCTGTTCATGCCACCGCTGGAGCGGGTCGAAGACTATCTGGAGTTGGTCAGCGCCATTGAGGCCACCGCCGAGGAGCTGCATTGCCCGGTGTTGCTGGAAGGCTACGAGCCACCCCACGATGCGCGTCTGGCAAACTTCCGGATCACCCCGGACCCGGGCGTGATCGAGGTCAACGTACAGCCGTCCGCCACCTGGGACGAGTTGGTGGAACGCACCGAGTTCCTCTATGAGGAGGCGCGCCAGACCCGCCTGACCACCGAGAAATTCATGATCGACGGGCGCCATACCGGCACCGGCGGCGGCAACCACTTTGTCCTTGGTGGCGCCACGCCGGCGGACTCGCCGTTCCTGCGCCGTCCCGACCTGCTGCGCAGCCTGATCAGCTATTGGCACAATCACCCGTCGCTGTCCTACCTGTTCTCCGGGCTGTTTATCGGCCCGACCTCCCAGGCGCCACGGGTGGACGAAGCGCGCAACGACTCGCTGTACGAACTGGAAATCGCCTTCGCGCAGATGCCGCAACCGGGCGAGGAATGCCCGCCCTGGTTGGTGGATCGGCTGTTGCGCAACCTGCTGATCGACGTGACCGGCAACACCCACCGTGCCGAGTTCTGCATCGACAAGCTCTATTCGCCGGACGGTGCGACGGGCCGCCTTGGCCTGCTGGAACTGCGCGCCTTTGAAATGCCGCCCCACGCGCGCATGAGCCTGACCCAGCAACTGCTGTTGCGGGCGCTGGTGGCGCGGTTCTGGCGCGAACCCTATGCACCGCCGAAGCTGGCGCGCTGGGGCACCGAACTGCACGACCGCTTCCTGTTGCCGCACTTTATCGAACAGGACTTCGCCGATGTGATCGTCGATCTCAACGCCGCCGGTTATCCCCTGCGTGCCGAGTGGTTCGCGGCACACCTGGAGTTCCGTTTCCCGAAAGTCGGCGATTACGCGGTCAACGGCATCGAGCTGGAAGTACGCCAGGCCCTCGAACCCTGGCATGTGCTGGGTGAGGAGGGCGCGGTCGGCGGCACGGTGCGTTATGTGGATTCGTCCCTGGAGCGCCTGCAGGTCAAGTTGAGCGGCCTGGCGCCGCAACGCTATCTGCTGACCTGCAACGGCGTGGCGGTCCCGCTGCAACCCACCGGGCGGGTCGGCGAATTTGTCGCCGGCGTGCGTTATCGCGCCTGGCAACCGGCCAACTGCCTGCAACCGACCATCCCGGTTCATGCGCCGTTGGTGTTCGACCTGCTCGACACCTGGATGCATCGCTCCCTGGGCGGTTGCCAGTACCATGTCGCCCACCCGGGCGGGCGCAACTATGAGACCTTGCCGGTGAACGCCAACGAAGCGGAAAGCCGGCGCATGGCGCGGTTCTTCCGCCTCGGCCACAGTCCTGGCACGCTGCCGGTTCCGACGTTGAAGATCAACGACGAACTGCCGATGACATTGGACTTGCGACACACATAAATCTGACAGGGCGCACGGAGTTTTCGCGTATCCGTGCGCCATCTGTCTGCGTTAACCTTGATTGCCCTTGCCGTCTGCCGAGCTTTCCATGCCCGACCTGCTTGACCGCTACCCGCTGACACCGGGGACCTATCACGAACTGCTGGACGACGGCGGCGCCGTGCGTGCGCATTGGCGGCCGCTGATCGACCAGTTGCAACGCAGCACGCCTGTACAACTGGCGCAGCGCCAGGCCTTGTTGGCCCGGCAGATCCAGGAAAACGGCGTGACCTATAACGTCTATGCCGACCCCAAGGGCGCCGACCGGCCCTGGGAACTCGACCTGTTGCCGCATATCATCCCCGCTGACGAATGGCAGCGGGTGGCAGCGGGCATTGCCCAGCGTGCACGGCTGCTGAACGCGGTGCTGGCCGATCTCTATGGCCCGCAAACCCTGATTCGCGACGGCCTGCTGCCCGCCGAACTGGTCTTCGGCCACAACAATTTCCTCTGGCCCTGCCAGGGTATCCAGCCGCCGGCCGGGACCTTCCTGCACTTGTTCGCCGTGGACCTGGCGCGCACGCCCGACGGTCGCTGGTGGGTCACGGCGGATCGGACCCAGGCGCCCTCCGGGGCCGGTTATGCCCTGGAAAACCGCACCATCGTGTCGCGGGCCTTTCCCGATCTTTACCGCGACTTGCGGGTACATCACCTGGCCGGGTTCTTCCGCACCCTGCAGGAAACCCTGGTACGCCAGGCGCCGAGCGATGCCGAGGCGCCGCTGGTGGTGCTGCTGACCCCGGGACGTTTCAACGAAAGCTATTTCGAACACCTCTACCTGGCGCGCCAACTGGGCTATCCGCTGGTGGAAGGCGGCGACCTGACGGTGCGCGACGCCACGGTCTACCTCAAGACCCTGAGCGGCTTGCAGCGGGTGCACGCGATCATGCGCCGGCTCGACGACGACTTCTGCGATCCGCTGGAGCTGCGCACCGACTCGGCCCTCGGCGTGCCCGGCCTGCTGGAGGCGGTGCGCCAGGGCCGGGTGCTGGTGGCCAATGCCCTGGGCAGCGGCGTGCTGGAGTCCCCCGGTCTGCTGGGCTTCCTGCCGAAAATCAACCAGCACCTGTTCGGTGAAGAACTGATCCTGCCGTCCATTGCCACCTGGTGGTGCGGTGAGCCGCCGGTGCTGGCCCAGGCCCTGGAAAAACTGCCTGAGCTGTTGATCAAGCCGGCGTTCCCGTCCCAGAGTTTTGTCCCGGTGTTCGGCCGCGACCTCGATGACGAGCAGCGCCAGGCCCTGGCCGAGCGCATACGCGCACGGCCTTACGCCTATGTCGCCCAGGAGTTGGCGCAGTTGTCCCAGGCGCCGATCTGGCAAGCCGAGGAGGGCGCCTTGCAACCGAGGGCTATCGGCATGCGCGTGTACGCTGTTGCCAGCGCCGAGGGTTATCGGGTGTTGCCCGGTGGTCTGACGCGGGTGGCTGCCGACGCTGACGCCGAGGTGGTGTCGATGCAGCGCGGCGGTGCGAGCAAGGACACCTGGGTGCTCAGCGAACGCACGCCCAGCGGTGAGCAATGGCGCACCCAGCGTTCCCTCGGGGTCCGTGACCTGGTGCGACGCGATCCCTACCTGCCGTCGCGGGTGGTGGAAAACCTGTTCTGGTTCGGCCGCTACTGCGAGCGTTGTGATGACAGCGCGCGGTTGTTGCGGATCATGCTGGCGCGTTATGTCGACGGCGATGATCCCCAGGCCCTGCAGGCGGCGGTGGAGCTTGGCGAAAGCCTGATGCTGCTGCCGGACGAGGGCGAATTGCCCGAGCGCCTGCTGGCGGCCCTGCTCGGCGACGACTGGCCGTTCAGCCTGCGCTCCAACTTGCAGCGCTTGCAGTGGGCGGCATCCCAGGTGCGCGGCAAGCTGTCGCGGGAAAACTGGCAGGCGCTGGTGGAACTGCAACGCGAAGCCCTGAGCCTGGAAAGCGAAGATCCGAACTTTGGCGAGCTGCTGGATTTCCTCAACCGCCTGGTCATGTCCCTGGCGGCCTTGTCCGGTTTTGCCCTGGACGATATGACCCGCGACGAGGGCTGGCGTTTCCTGATGATCGGTCGGCGCATCGAGCGCCTGCAGTTTCTCAGCAGCAGCCTGGCGGCCTTCCTGCGCGGCATCGCGGTGTTCGATCAGGCCGGGCTGGAGTGGTTGCTGGAGCTGGGCAACAGCAGCATCACCTATCGCTCGCGCTATCTGGCGGTGCCGCAACTGATCCCGGTGCTCGACCTGTTGCTGCTGGATGAGCAGAACCCCCATGCGGTGCTGTTCCAGCTGAAACTGGTGAGCCGCACCTTGCGCCGTTTGAACGATGACTTCGGCGTCCCACGGGAGTTGGGGCTGAACCAGTTGGTCGAGCGCCTGGGGCGTTTCGATCTCGGCAACCTGGAAGGCGCCTTGTTCGGCGAGACCGGCGTGCGCGATGTGCTCGACGGCCTGGCCGAGCTGTTGCAGGAAGTCGCTGATGCCAGCGGCCAGGTCTCCGATCGCCTGGCCTTGCGGCATTTTGCCCATGTCGACGATGTCAGCCAGCAGACGGTGTCCGTGTGATGAGTGCCCTCTACCAGATTTTCCACGATACCCATTATCACTACGACAGCCCGGTGTCCCTGGCCCAGCAACTCGCCCACCTGTGGCCGCGGGCTTGTGACTGGCAAGTGTGCAGCGAGCAGATGTTGAAGATCAGCCCCGAGCCCACCAGCCGCCGGGATGAGCTCGATGTGTTCGGCAATCCCTTGACCCGGCTGGCGTTCGAGCGGCCCCATGACGAGTTGCTGGTCAATGCCTGGCTGAATGTCGAGGTGCTGGCGCGACCGGCGGTGGACTTCAATTTGTCCGCGGCTTGGGATGACACACGTAATGCCCTGACCTACAGCGGCCAGGTGCTGAACCCGGAGATTCTCGAGGCTTGCCGTTATCGTTTTGAATCGCCCTACGTGCATCTGAAGAAAAGCTTCGTCGAGTTTTCCGAGAGCTGTTTCCCGCCCGGGCGTCCTTTGCTGGTGGGTGTCCAGGCGTTGATGGAGAAGATTTTCAGCGAGTTCACCTTCGATGCCGAGGCGACCCAGGTCGCCACGCCGCTGGTGGAGGTGCTGGAGCGGCGGCGCGGGGTCTGCCAGGACTTCGCCCACCTGATGCTCGCCTGCCTGCGCTCGCGGGGCCTGGCGGCGCGTTATGTCAGCGGCTACCTGCTGACCCAGCCACCGCCCGGCCAGCCACGGCTGATCGGCGCCGATGCCTCCCATGCCTGGGTGTCGGTGTTCTGTCCGGTGTCGGGTTGGGTGGATTTCGATCCGACCAACAATGTGCAGCCGGCCCTGGAGCACATCACCCTGGCCTGGGGCCGGGATTTCTCCGATGTGTCGCCGTTGCGCGGGGTGATTCTGGGGGGCGGCAACCATGACCCGGAAGTCCAGGTGACGGTGATGCCGATGGGGGATGTGGGGCGGTCGGTCAGCTAAGCCGGATATGACTTCGAAAACGCTACGGAACCTGTGGGAGCAGAGCTTGCTCGCGAAGCTTTTGGCGGTTTTGAGGGCCTTTTCGCGGGCAAGCCCGACTCCTACAGGTTGGCGGCGAGCGCGGGTTTTGCGTACGCCCTGAATCTGTAGGAGCAGAGCCCGGTGCAATCAGGCGTTCGGGGTCGGATCCTGTGCCTCGGTTGCTTCGCCTTCCGCTTCGGGGTTCAACAAGGCCGCGGCCTCTTCTTCGGCGGTGGTTTTCTTGCGCTGCAGCTTTTCCTCTTTCTTCTGCTCTTTGGCCAGGTCGCGCTGACGTTTGGCAAAGGAGTAATTGGGTTTGGCCATGGGCGATCCTCTGGGGTCGAAGGTGAGGTTGAGCGGCGCGTATTCTGCCTGTGTTCGTGGCGCAGCACACGAAACAATGGTTTTTCGCGACAGGCTGACCCCAGAGTAAAGGCTGGCAGGCGACTCTCCAAGGATTAAACCTCGCGCGACGGCCTTTCAAAGGTACCGCTGGCCCCGCAGGCATAAGCGGCGAGCAAGCTTTGCAACAGGCTGTTAATTGACATGGTAGACGCTCCGTTGGCTGAGAACGTCCTAATGTTAGAGGGCGCCAGTTCGTCTGGCTGGTTGATTGTATCCATCGAAGCGATAGCTTAGGATTGTATACAATCTGTTGATACAGATCAGGAGAACTGAGCCATATTTTGGTTATTCTCCCCATTTGAGCCCTTGATTTTCATACCCTGCCTTGGAGATTCACCATGTTCGCCAAAGTTGTTGCGGTATCCCTGCTGGCCCTCGCCAGTGGCCAGTTGCTTGCCGCCGAATGCAAGGTCGATGTCGACTCCACCGATCAGATGTCCTACACCGTCAAGGAAATCAACATCGACAAGAGCTGCAAGACCTTTACCGTGAACCTGAGCCATTCCGGCAGCCTGCCGAAGAACGTCATGGGCCATAACTGGGTACTGAGCAAGGCCTCCGACATGGCCGCGATCGCGTCTGAAGGCATGGGCGCCGGGATCGACAAGAACTACCTGAAGGACGGCGACACCCGCGTCATCGCCCACACCAAGCTGATCGGTGCCGGTGAAAAGGACTCGGTCACCTTCGACGTGTCGAAACTGACCGCCGGTGAGGACTACGAGTTCTTCTGCTCGTTCCCGGGCCACAACTCGATCATGAAAGGCAAGCTCGCGGTCAAGTAACCGGTGCCGCAACCCTGGCTCCAGCGGTCAGGGTTGATCCTTCATCTTGAGATTCAGGCGAATACGCTTGCCTTGCAGGTCCTCCAGGCTCAGGGTTCCGCCGAGCCTGGAGGGTTTGCGATTGCCGCCGATCACCCGCCCCTGATCGTCCAGCGCGTGGCAGGTGAGGACCTGGCCCGGCCCGAAGAGGGCGTCGGGGTCGGTAATCTCCCAATCGCACAAGCCCTCATACTGTTTCTCTCCCGAACTCGGAAAGCCCGACACCCCAGGTCGCAGGTTGTCGCGCACGGCAATCGAGCCGCCATGGGTGATGCTGCGGTTCAGGTTGTCAGGTCCGTAGAACGCCTCGGTCTCGAAGTCCACTTCACTCAGATACAGTTTGCAGTCCGGCAATTCGTAGCCCAGGGGCACCTTGAAGTCGGAGCTGCGGGGCGTGTCGGCGAGGGCGGTATTGAAATGCAGCACCGGCGGTTGATAGGGGCAGCCGGTCTGGTTGGCTTGCGGGATGTAGTGCGCGTTGGCGCGCAAGGCGATTTGCGCCGGCATCTGGGCGATCAGCAGAAAATGCGCGGCGCTGGGCTGGCCGGCGGCCTGCTTGTCCGGCGTACTGGCGGCGGTGGCGACCCAGCAGACCACCCCGAGCGCGCCGAGCAGCGGAAAAAACCACGGGTGCCGGAACACGGGTTGCGCGTGCAACTTGGGGTATTTGCGATTGAGCAACATCGGGTGGGGCCCTGCCAACAACAAGATGCGGCGAAGACTGCCCAGTGACCGATGTTGCCTCAAGTGCTAGGCGGAAAAATAGACGATTCCTACGACATTCCCGCCGAATAAATCACGGCGCAAATGGCATCTCACGCTTGTGATGGGTTTTTTCGTACGTCCGACAAATGATGTCGAAGGCTTCCTGGCGCACCGGCTCGCCGTGCAGGAAGGCGTCGATCTCGGCATAGGTCACGCCGTGGGAGGCTTCGTCGGGCTTGCCCGGTGCCAGGTCCTCGAGGTCGGCGGTGGGGATTTTCTCCACCAGGAACTCCGGCGCGCCGAAGTGCCGGGCGATGGCTCGGACCTGGTTTTTCACCAGGCCGCTCAACGGCGCCAGGTCGCAGGCGCCGTCACCGAACTTGGTGAAGAAACCCATCACCGCTTCCGCCGCGTGGTCGGTGCCGATCACCAGGCCATGGGCGGCGCCGGCGATGGTGTACTGCGCGACCATGCGCATGCGCGCCTTGGTATTGCCAAGGACGAAGTCCCGCGACACGGCGGCCTTGCCTTCGAAGGCGGCGACTTCGCCGGCCAGGGATTTGACCGCCGGGCCGATATTCACCGTGTGGCGTTCGTCGGGGGCGATAAAGTCCACCGAGGCCTGGGCTTCATGTTCGTCGAACTGGGTTTCGTACGGCAGGCGCACCGCAATGAAGCGGTAATCCAGGTTGCCGGTACGTTCGCGCAGTTCACGCATGGCGCGTTGGGCCAGCAGGCCGGCGGTCAATGAGTCGACACCGCCGCTGATACCCAGCACCAGGGTCTTGAGCCCGGAGTTCAGCAGGCAATCCTGGATAAAGGTGACCCGTCGCGCGACTTCGGCTTCGAGGGCGGCCTGGTCAGCGAACGGTGGCTGGACCTTGAGCTGTTCAGCAATCTGGCGCTGTACGGCTTGCATGATTCACTCCTTGCGGGATGGGGTCTGGAACAGGTTGATCGGTACCACTGGACGAGTTTCTAGCCGGGGACCTGGAACACATGGCGCAGGTAGGCCACGAAATTCGGGTCCTTGCACTGGGCCTTGCCCGGCTCGTCGGAGATCTTCGCCACGGGTTGGCCATTGCAGGCAGTCATTTTAAGCACGATGCTCATCGGTTCCACCCCTTCGATGTCGCAGGTGAGGTTGGTGCCGATGCCGAAGCTGACATTGATCCGACCGCGTAGCGCGCGAAATATCCCCAGGGCCTTGGGCAGACTGAGGCTGTCGGAAAACACCAGGGTCTTGCTCATCGGGTCGATACCCAACTGGTGATAACGATTGATGCATTTTTCGGCCCAGATCACCGGGTCGCCGGAATCATGGCGCAAACCGTCGAAGAGCTTGGCGAAGTACAGGTCGAAGTCCGTGAGGAAGGCATCGGTGGTGATGCAGTCGGTCAGGGCGATGCCGAGCAGGCCGCGGTACTCGCGGACCCAGCAGTCGAGCGCGGCGATCTGGCTGTCGATCAGCCGTGGACCGAGTTGCTGGTGGGCCATGATCCACTCGTGGGCCATGGTGCCCAGGGGCTTCATGTCGAATTCGCGCGCCAGGTGCACGTTGCTGGTGCCGACGAAGCGCCCGGGGAAGTCGTGCTTGAGCACGCTGACCACTTCTTCCTGGACCCGGTAGGAGAAGCGCCGGCGGGTGCCGAAGTCGGCGACCTGCAGTTCCGCCAGTTCATCGGGGGAGGCATTGGCGTTCAGCCAGTCGAACTTGCGGTACAGCTGTTCGCGGGCCTGGCTCAGCAGGGTTTCCTGGTAGCGGTAGCGGTTGCGCACTTCGCTGACGATGGCCAGCAGCGGCACTTCGAACAGGATCACATGCAGCCACGGGCCGCGCAGGCGGATAAACAGCTCGCCGTTCTCGATCCCGGTGTGGATATAGCGCAGGTTGAAGCGGAACAGGCCGAGGAAGCGCAGGAAGTCCGGCTTGAGGAAGCTGATGCGTTCCAGGAAACCCAGCTGGTCGGCACTCAGGCTCAGTTCGGCGAGGCGTTCGACCTGGTAGCGGATTTCCGCCAGGTACGGGCGCAGGTCTTCACTGTTGCGGCAGCGGAAATCCCATTCGACTTCGACGTTGGGGTAGTTGTGCAGCACCGCCTGCATCATGGTCAGCTTGTAGAAGTCGGTGTCCAGCAGGTTCTGCACAATGCGATCGCCAAAGGCCTTATCGCTCATAACGGGTATCTCCATGCCGGTCGCGCGTTACAGCGGCGTCCTGGCAGTTCTTGAATGAAGACCGCTAGTGGCGCATATCCGTTGGCGGTTTTACCAGCGATTTTTGTTGCGGGTGCCGGCCTCTTCGCGGGCAAGCTCCGCTCCCACAGGTTCCCGGTCGTGCGCAGAACTCAGGTACGACTCGAGACTGTGGGAGCGGAGCTTGCCCGCGAAGAGGCCCGAGAGGGCAGCGCAATACCCTCAAGGTTGCACGGGACTGTCGATCTGCTCCAGCATCCAACTGACAAAATCCCGCACCTTCGGCACCTCCGCCGAATGCTCCGGGTAGGCCAGGTAATAGGCGTCGTGGTTGGGCATCGCATGGGGCCAGGCGAGCACCAGCTTGCCCTCCATCAGTTCCTCCTCCACCAGGAACCTGGGCAGCAAGGCTACGCCGCAGCCGACCTGGGCCGCCCGGATACACATATAGAAGGTCTCGAAACGCGGCCCGTGGTAACTGTGTTCGGTGTGATACCCCTGGCTGTCGAACCAGTCGTGCCAGGCCTGGGGCCGCGAGGCGTTCTGCAGCAGGACCAGCTCGCTCAACTGCGTCGGATCGCTGAAGGGCTTCTCCGGCAGGCAGCCCGGCGCGCACACCGCCACCAGTTCTTCACCGAACAGCTTCACGCACTCGGTGCCCGGCCGCGAACCCTGGCCGAAATAGAACGCCAGGTCGCTGCGGCCCTGCAGCAGGTCGTCGGCTTCCTGTTCGTTGCACAGGTCCAGGTGGATATGCGGGTGACGCAGGCGCCAGCCCTTGAGCCGCGGCACCAGCCAGCGGGCGCCGAAGGTCGAGGGCGTGGATACCCGCAGGACTTCGGTTTCACCGCCGTAGGAACGCAGGTAGTGGGTCGACATCTCCACCTGTGTCAGGATTTTTCGGACTTCCACCAGGTACAGATCCCCGGCCGGCGTCAGTTGCAGGCGTCGCCGTACCCGGCGAAACAGCAGGTGCTGCAACAGTTCTTCCAGCTGCGCGACCTGTTTGCTCACGGCACTCTGGGTCAGGTTCAGCTCTTCTGCCGCGCGGGTGAAGCTCAGGTGGCGGGTGACGGCTTCGAAACATTGCAGGGCCGTGATCGAAGGCAGGTATCTTTTATTCAGCATGGACGGGCCTTTTTCTTCTGTCTTGCGCTGCATGAATAAATGGAATGATATCTCGCCTAATCGTCGTTTGTTGGCAAAGCTGAAGGCCGCTACAACTGAAGGTCTGAATCGTCGTGTTGTTTTCGACTAAAGCTTTCCGTTTTCGCCTACAGGAGTGACCCCCATGGTTGCCGCATTGCTTGATCGTCTTGGTGTGGACCCGGCGCTGTATCAACAGGGCAAACAGCCCGTGCATTCGCCCATCGACGGCAGCCGCATCGCCGGCGTGAACTGGGAGGGCGCGGCTGAGGTCGAGCAGCAGGTCAGCCGTGCCGAGCACGCCTTCGATGCCTGGCGCAAGGTTCCGGCACCGCGCCGTGGCGAGCTGGTGCGCCAGTTCGGTGAAGTGCTGCGCGAATTCAAGGCCGACCTTGGTGAGCTGGTTTCCTGGGAAGCCGGCAAGATCACCCAGGAAGGCCTGGGTGAAGTGCAGGAAATGATCGATATCTGCGACTTCGCCGTGGGCCTGTCGCGCCAGCTGTACGGCTTGACCATCGCCTCCGAGCGTCCGGGCCACCATATGCGTGAGTCCTGGCATCCCCTGGGTGTGGTCGGCGTGATCAGCGCCTTCAACTTCCCGGTCGCGGTCTGGGCCTGGAACACCACCCTGGCACTGGTGTGCGGCAACTCGGTGATCTGGAAACCTTCGGAAAAGACCCCGCTGACCGCGCTGGCCTGCCAGGCCCTGTTCGAGCGTGTACTGAAGAACTTCAGCGATGCGCCCGAGTACCTGAGCCAGGTGATCATCGGTGGTCGCGACGCCGGTGCCGCCCTGGTCGATGACCCGCGTGTGGCGCTGATCAGCGCTACCGGCAGCACCCGCATGGGCCGTGAAGTGGCGCCGAAAGTGGCCGCGCGCTTTGCCCGCAGTATTCTCGAACTGGGCGGTAACAACGCCATGATCCTCGGCCCAAGCGCCGACCTGGACATGGCCGTACGGGCGATTCTGTTCAGCGCCGTCGGCACCGCCGGCCAGCGCTGCACCAGCTTGCGGCGTCTGATTGCCCATGAATCGGTCAAGGCGGAAATCGTCACCCGTTTGAAAGCGGCCTATTCCAAGGTCCGTATCGGTCATCCGCTGGAAGGCAACCTGGTCGGCCCGCTGATCGACAAGCAAAGCTTCGAGAACATGCAGGACGCCCTGGAGCAGGCCCTGAGCGAAGGCGGCCGGGTGTTCGGCGGCGAGCGCCAGTTGCAGGACAAATTCCCGAATGCCTATTACGTGTCGCCGGCCATCGTCGAGATGCCGGAGCAGAGCGAAGTGGTCTGCCACGAAACCTTTGCCCCGATTCTCTACGTGATCGGTTACAGCGACTTCGCCGAAGCCCTGCGTTTGAACAATGCGGTGCCACAAGGCCTGTCTTCGTGCATCTTCACCACCGATGTGCGCGAGGCTGAGCAGTTCATGTCGGCGGTGGGCAGCGACTGCGGCATTGCCAACGTCAACATCGGCCCGAGCGGTGCGGAGATCGGCGGCGCCTTTGGCGGCGAGAAGGAAACCGGTGGTGGTCGCGAGTCGGGTTCGGACGCCTGGCGCGGTTACATGCGCCGCCAGACCAATACCGTGAACTACTCGCTGGAATTGCCGCTGGCCCAGGGCATCACCTTCGACTGACGGGTTTCATTTTCGGAGTCTGGCAATGCCGTTACGTGAAGAATGTCTATGGGAAACACTGACGCCGCAGCGGCCTGAAGCACCGTCCTTCAAGGGCGAGTTGAAGGTCGATGTCTGCGTGATCGGCGCCGGTATCACCGGGCTCTCGGCCGCGATTCACCTGCGTGAACAAGGCAAGAGCGTCTGCGTGCTGGAGGCCCATCGTACCGGCCACGGCGGTTCCGGACGCAATGTGGGGCTGGTCAATGCCGGGATGTGGATTCCCCCGGACGAGATCGAGGCCGGTTTCGGCGAAGCGGTGGGCAGCCAGCTCAACCGCATGTTGGGGGCGGCGCCGGCCCTGGTCTTCAGCCTGGTGGACAAGCATGGCATCGATTGCCAGCTGCGCCGCGAAGGCACCTTGCACATGGCCCACAACGCCAAGGGCGAGGCTGATCTGCGCAGCCGTGAAGCGCAGTGGAAACGTCGTGGCGCACCGGTGGAGTTGCTGACCGGCAAGGATTGCGAAATCGCCACCGGCACCCAAAAAATCGGCGCCGCCTTGCTCGACCGGCGCGCCGGCACCCTCAATCCCATGGCCTATACCTCGGGCCTGGCCAAGGCCGCCTCGCGGCTGGGGGCGCAGTTGTTCGACCATTCCCCGGTCACCCGCCTGGAACGCCAGGGCCAGCGCTGGTCGGTGCAGACCGCCGAGGGCGCGGTCAGCGCCGAGCAGGTGGTGATGGCCTCCAATGCCTACACCGAAGGCGAATGGACCGAACTGCGGCGCAACTTCTTTCCGGGCTACTACTACCAGGTCGCTTCCAGCCCATTGACCGAAGAAGCCGCTCGGCAGATTCTGCCGGGCGGGCAGGGCTCCTGGGATACCCGCCAGGTGCTCAGCAGCATTCGCCGCGATGCCGACGGTCGCCTGTTGCTGGGCAGCCTGGGCAACGGCAACCAGAAACCGGCGTGGTTCCTGCGGGCCTGGGCCGACCGCGTGCAACAGCACTATTTCCCCTACCTGAAAAAGGTCGACTGGGAATGCACCTGGACCGGTTGTATCGCCTTTACCCCCGACCATCTGATGCGCCTGTTCGAACCGGCGCCCGGTTTAGTGGCAGTCACCGGCTACAACGGGCGTGGGGTGACCACGGGGACGGTGGTCGGCAAGGCGTTCGCCGATTACCTGTGTAACGGAAATCCTCAGGCCCTGCCGATTCCCTTCGCGCCCATGCGGCCGATACCGGCGGTGGGCCTTCGCAGTGGTCTCTACGAGGCTGGCTTTTCGCTGTATCACGCGGGCCAGTGCCTGCGGATTGTCATTTGAAACAACAAAAAATGCCGAATCGGACGGCGCTTTTGTTCGAGACGGCTAGCCTGTAATGGTGCGCGATGTAGCAGTCGCGCACCGCGAGTGTGCACTTCGGTGACGCACGTTGTTACAGGGTGGTTGCACGCCCTTCGGCGCCATGGTTGCAATAGTGGCACCGCTGGGTTGCACCTTTTTTCTTGAAAGGTTCCACCTTCCGCGGTTTAGACGGTTGCACGCCCAGTTAAAAAGGGCCCGAAACAGTCCATAAAACAATAAGACAGCGACTTTTTGCAGAACAAAAAACCTATGGCACGCCCCTTGCTCTGAGCATTCATTGAAGTCGCAGTGCCAACTAAAAAAACCTTGGAGCACCACCTCATGTCCCAGACGTTTTACAAGAAAGGCTTTGTAGCCCTCGCAGTGGCTGCTGCGTTGGGTGTTTCTGCGTTTGCTCAGGCTGACGTCAAGATCGGCGTGGCGGGTCCGATGACCGGTGCCAACGCTTCTTTCGGCGAGCAGTACATGAAAGGTGCGCAAGCGGCGGCGGATGCGATCAACGCGGCCGGTGGCGTCAACGGCGAAAAAATCGTCCTGATCAAGGGCGATGATGCCTGTGAGCCAAAACAGGCGGTAACGGTCGCCAAGGACCTGAGCAACCAGAAAGTCGCCGGCGTCGTCGGGCACTTCTGTTCCTCTTCCACCATCCCGGCTTCGGAGATCTACGACGAAGCGGGCATCATCGCGATCACCCCGGGCTCTACCAACCCTCAGGTGACCGAGCGCGGTCTGGGTGCGATGTTCCGTATGTGTGGTCGTGACGACCAGCAGGGCATCGTGGCCGGCAACTACATCGTCGACGTGCTCAAGGGCAAGAAAGTCGCGGTCATCCACGACAAGGACACCTATGGCCAAGGCCTGGCGGATGCCACCAAGGCCCAGTTGATCAAGCGCGGTGTGACTCCGGTGATCTACGAAGGCCTGACCCGTGGCGAGAAGGACTTCAGCGCCCTGGTGACCAAGATCCGTGCCGCTGGTGCCGACGTGGTCTACTTCGGCGGCCTGCACCCGGAAGCCGGTCCGCTGGTCAAGCAACTGCGCACTGAAGGCTTGAAAGACGTCAAGTTCATGTCTGACGACGGTATCGTCACCGACGAACTGGTGACCACTGCCGGTGGTCCGCAATACGTCGACGGTGTACTCATGACCTTCGGCGCCGACCCACGTCTGCTGCCGGACAGCAAGGCGGTCGTTGACCAGTTCCGCAAGTCGGGCTACGAGCCGGAAGGTTACACCCTCTATGCCTACGCCTCGGTACAGACCCTGGCCGCGGCTTTCAACGGCGCCAAGTCCAACAAGGGCGAAGAGGCGGCCAAGTGGCTGAAAGCACACCCGGTCAAGACCGTGATGGGCGAGAAGACCTGGGACGCCAAGGGCGACCTGAAAATCTCCGACTACGTGGTTTACCAGTGGGACGCGAGCGGCAAATACCATCAGCTGGAAAAACAGAAGTGACATGAAGGCCTGACCCGGCTGGCGCCCCGTGCGCCAGCCAGTCGCCACGCGTGTCCGTGCAGTACCTGTCTTTTCTCGTAGAGCTGCACATGGCTGTGCTGCGACGGTGGTTGAACCCCAGCCGTCGCGGTGCACTTCTGTGCAGTCTCTCAAATGCGTGAGATTGCGTTATGGATGGTATTTTCCTGCAGCAACTGGTCAATGGCCTGACCCTCGGGTCGGTCTATGGCCTGATCGCCATCGGCTACACAATGGTCTATGGCATCATCGGCATGATCAACTTCGCCCACGGCGAGGTTTACATGATTTCCGCTTACCTCGCGGCAATCAGTCTGGCTCTGCTGGCTTACTTCGGTATTGAATCCTTCCCGCTCCTGATGCTCGGCACGCTGGTCTTCACCATCATCGTCACCGGGGTGTATGGCTGGGTCATCGAGCGTATCGCCTACAAACCCCTGCGCAACTCCACCCGACTGGCACCGCTGATCAGCGCCATCGGGATTTCGCTGATCCTGCAGAACTACGCGCAGATCGCCCAGGGCGCCAAGCAACAGGGCGTACCGACGTTGCTCACCGGCGCCTGGCGCGTCGATGTCGGCACCGGCTTTGTCCAGCTCACCTACACCAAGGTCTTTATCCTGGTGGCCGCGTTCCTCGGCATGGGCCTTTTGACCTATGTCATCAAGTACACCAAGTTGGGCCGCATGTGTCGCGCGACCCAGCAAGACCGCAAGATGGCTTCGATTCTCGGGATCAACACCGACCGGGTGATTTCCTATGTGTTCATCATCGGCGCGGCCATGGCGGCCCTCGCGGGTGTGCTGATCACCATGAACTACGGCACTTTCGACTTCTACGCCGGCTTCGTGATCGGCATCAAGGCGTTTACCGCCGCGGTGCTCGGCGGCATCGGCTCGCTACCGGGCGCCATGCTCGGCGGGATCATCCTCGGCATCTCCGAATCGCTGTTCTCCGGCCTGGTCAACTCGGATTACAAGGACGTCTTCAGCTTCTCGCTGCTGGTCCTGGTACTGGTCTTTCGGCCGCAAGGCCTGTTGGGCCGTCCTCTTGTGTCGAAGGTGTAAGCAATGTCCTCAACCACTCAAAAATCGCTCGATATCAAGAAAAGCCTGGTTGACGCCATTCTCGCCGGCCTGGTCGCACTGATTGTCTTCGGCCCCATCGTCGGGGTCGTCCTGGAGGGCTACAGCTTCAACCTGCAACCGACCCGCGTCGCCTGGCTGGTGGCGATTGTGATGCTCGGCCGTTTTGCCCTCAGCCTGTTCCTGCAGACACCCAAGGGCCTGCGGATTCTCGAAGGCTTCGAGAGCACCGGTTCCGGTGTGCATGTGCTGGCGCCGGACTACAAGTCGCGCCTGCGCTGGATCATCCCGATCATGATCGCCATTGCGGTGATCTTTCCGGTGTTCGCCAACTCCTATCTGCTGGGGGTGGTGATCCTCGGCCTGATCTACGTCCTGCTCGGTCTTGGCCTTAATATCGTGGTGGGCCTCGCCGGCTTGCTCGACCTGGGCTACGTGGCGTTCTATGCCATCGGTGCCTATGGCCTGGCGCTGGGTTATCAATACCTCGGGCTGGGGTTCTGGACCGTCCTGCCGCTGGCCGCCATCACCGCCGCGCTGGCGGGGTGCATCCTCGGCTTCCCGGTCCTGCGCCTGCACGGTGACTACCTGGCCATCGTGACCCTGGGTTTCGGCGAGATCATCCGCCTGATCCTCAACAACTGGCTGTCGCTGACCGGCGGTCCGAACGGGATGCCGGCGCCGCTGCCGACCTTCTTCGGCCTGGAGTTCGGCAAGCGCGCGAAGGAGGGCGGGATTCCCTTCCATGAGTTCTTCGGCATCGCCTACAACCCGGACGTGAAGTTCTATTTCATCTACACCGTGCTGTTCCTGGTGGTACTGGCCGTGCTCTACATCAAGCATCGCCTGACCCGCATGCCGGTGGGCCGCGCCTGGGAAGCCTTGCGTGAAGACGAGATCGCCTGCCGCGCCATGGGCTTGAACCACGTGCTGGTGAAACTCTCGGCGTTCACCCTGGGGGCTTCCACCGCCGGTCTGGCGGGGGTGTTCTTCGCCACCTACCAGGGTTTCGTCAACCCGACTTCCTTCACCTTCTTCGAGTCCGCGCTGATCCTAGCCATCGTGGTGTTGGGCGGCATGGGGTCGACCATCGGTGTGGTGATCGCGGCGTTTGTACTGACCGTGGCGCCGGAGCTGCTGCGTAGTTTCGCCGAGTACCGTGTATTGCTGTTCGGCGTATTGATGGTGTTGATGATGATCTGGCGGCCACGTGGCCTGATCCGCATCAGCCGCACCGGGGTGACCCCACGCAAGGGCGTCCTGGTGGGAGGGACTGGCCAATGAGTAATGACATCGTTCTGAAAGTCGAAAAGCTGATGATGCACTTCGGGGGGATCAAGGCCCTCAGCGACGTCAGCCTGCAAGTCAAACGCAACTCGATCTTCGCCCTGATCGGCCCCAACGGCGCGGGCAAGACCACGGTGTTCAACTGCCTGACCGGCTTCTACAAGGCCACTGGCGGCAAGATCGAACTGAATGTGCGCGACAAGCGCACCAACGTGATCCAGCTGCTGGGTGAATCCTTTCGCCTGGGGGATTTCGCTTCGCCGAAAACCTTCTTCAGCCGGCTCTACTACAAGATGTTCGGCGGCACCCACCTGGTGAACCGCGCGGGCCTGGCCCGGACCTTCCAGAACATTCGCCTGTTCAAGGAAATGTCGGTGCTGGAGAACCTGCTGGTGGCCCAGCACATGTGGGTCAATCGCAATATGCTCTCCGGCATCCTCAATACCAAGGGCTACCGCAAGGCTGAAAGCGACGCCCTGGACACCGCGTTCTACTGGCTGGAAGTGGTCGACCTGGTGGACTGTGCCAACCGCCTGGCCGGCGAGTTGTCCTACGGCCAGCAACGCCGCCTGGAAATTGCCCGGGCCATGTGCACGCGGCCGCGGATCATTTGCCTCGACGAACCGGCGGCGGGCCTCAACCCCCAGGAAACCGAAGCGCTGAGCTCGATGATCCGGCTGCTGCGCGACGAGCACGACCTGACCGTGGTGCTGATCGAACACGACATGGGCATGGTCATGAGTATTTCCGACCACATCGTGGTACTGGACCACGGCAACGTGATTGCCGAGGGAGGGCCGGAAGCCATCCGCAACGATCCGAAAGTGATTGCCGCCTACCTGGGCGCCGATGAAGAGGAACTGGTATGAGTCAACCTATCCTCGAACTGAAGAACCTGGAAGTGTTCTACGGGCCGATCCAGGCCCTGAAGAAGGTCTCGTTGCACATCAACGAAGGCGAAACCGTGAGCCTGATCGGCTCCAACGGCGCGGGCAAGTCGACGCTGCTGATGTCGATCTTCGGCCAGCCGCGAGCCGCCGCCGGGGAGATCATCTACCGGGGCGTCGACATTACCCACAAGTCGTCCCACTACATCGCCTCCAACGGTATCGCCCAGTCGCCGGAAGGCCGCCGGGTGTTCCCGGACATGACCGTGGAAGAGAACCTGCAGATGGGCACCATCCCCATTGGCGACAAGTTCGTCGACGAGGACATGCAGCGCATGTTCGAGTTGTTTCCACGGCTCAAGGAGCGGCGTAACCAGCGGGCCATGACCATGTCCGGCGGCGAGCAGCAGATGCTGGCGATTGCCCGGGCGCTGATGAGCCGGCCCAAGCTGCTATTGCTGGACGAGCCGAGCCTGGGCCTGGCGCCGATCGTGGTGAAGCAGATCTTCGCCACCCTGCGCGAGCTGGCGGCCTCGGGCATGACCATCTTCCTGGTGGAGCAGAACGCCAACCACGCCCTGCGCTTGTCGGACCGGGCCTATGTGATGGTCAACGGCGAGATTCGCCTCAGTGGCACCGGCAAGGAGCTGCTGGTCAACGAGGAAGTGCGCAACGCCTACCTGGGCGGACATTAGAGTCCTACAGGTTTGTGCGACCCTGAAACGCCCCGTGATCTTCGGATCCGGGGCGTTTTTTTGTCTGTCCACAGCCTGGATCCGAAATTGTGGAAAACAATCTGCGCAACCTGCCAAAGTGCGACATGAAACCGCTGCAAATGATTGTTTTGTCATCAATTTGACTTGTCCCCGTTTGCTGTGGAGGTGGCTGTGGGTAACGTGGGAGTAGCTGGCTGAGAGCCTTTGAAACCGTGGCTTGCAGCGCGTTGGTTGTTTTTTGATCGGTGGTGTTTTGCAAAGCGCCGGGGCGTTTTGTCAACAGGTATATTGTCACGCCTTGCGCCCGACAAGCCGCCTGCACAGCCTGTGGATAACTCTGTGGGCAAACTCTGGAAACATGCCCCCGGGTGGCGTAATTACTGGCCTGGAGCCACTGGCGTGAAATCGTCCCCAGGGGATTTTTCGCCGGTGGCTACACAACGGCTGTTCCGGGGTCAAGGGAAAAACTTTTGAAATACCGCTGGAGGCCTTGTGTACAGCGGATTGGCGGGTTTTCGAGTTGCCCCCGGATACTGTGGACGGGGCTGTGGATAAGGTGCGTACAGCAGGCGCCAGGCCCCGATTTGCCTGGCTTTGCTGCGATTGATCATTTTTTGTACAGTTGTGTTGTTTTCAAGATTCCATTTCGCCGCTGGCCGACGTTGAGGCATGCTGCGCAACGACCGTATTCATATCTGGCGGCCCGCGGGCCGAGCAAGGAGAACTCCATGACATCCACGTTGTTTATCACGGGCGCGACTTCCGGTTTTGGCGAGGCCTGTGCCCGTCGTTTTGCCGAGGCCGGCTGGAAGCTGGTGCTCACCGGCCGTCGTGAGGAGCGCTTGAATGCCTTGTGCGCCGAGCTGTCGAAACAGACCGAAGTGCATGGCCTGGTGCTGGATGTGCGCGACCGCAAGGCCATGGAAGAAGCCATTGCCAACCTGCCGCCGAGCTTCGCCAAACTGCGCGGTCTGATCAATAACGCGGGCCTGGCCCTGGGGGTCGATCCGGCGCCCAAGTGCGACCTGGACGACTGGGACACCATGGTCGATACCAACATCAAGGGCTTGATGTACAGCACCCGTCTGCTGCTGCCGCACCTGATCGCCTATGGCCGTGGGGCGGGGATCATCAACCTGGGGTCGATTGCCGGCAACTACCCGTACCCGGGCAGCCATGTCTATGGCGCGAGCAAGGCGTTCGTCAAACAGTTCTCCCTGAACCTGCGCTGCGATTTGCAGGGCACGGGTGTGCGGGTGACCAATATCGAGCCGGGGCTGTGCGAGAGCGAGTTCTCGCTGGTGCGTTTTGCCGGTGACCAGGCGCGCTACGACGCGACCTATGCCGGTGCCGAGCCGATCCAGCCGCAGGACATCGCCGATACGATCTTCTGGGTGCTCAACACCCCGGCCCACGTCAATATCAACAGCCTCGAGCTGATGCCGGTGAGCCAGACCTGGAGCGGGTTTGCCATCGAGCGCAACAAGGGCTGAGAACGTTCGCTTATTGTGGCGAGCGGGTTTGGCCTGATGCCTTGTAGCCAAGGCCAGACATGTCCCCTGTGGGAGCAGAGCTTGCTCGCGAAGAGGCCCTTGAGGCCGCTAAAAGCTTCGCGGCGGTGCGGCGATCCGACAAGCACCGCTCCCGCAATGTCTTCAAGTGCCTGCTTGTGCTTGGCTCAGCCGAAATACTCGGCCAGGCCACTCAGGCAGGTCGCCAGGTGATAAGGGGTGGTCGACGGCATATCCTTCCGGCTGACCTCGCCCTTGGCGTCCAGGCACTCGTGCCAGCCGCCCGGGTGCAGGAAGTGCTGCTGCAAGGCCGCCAGCTGGTGCTGTAGGCGCGCCGAGTTATCCACACGCAACGTCAGCGCCCGCAGGTATTCGGCCTGGGCCCAGATCCGTTGGGTGCCGTCGCGCAGGCTGCCGTCGATGCCCAGCATGCCGCTGACCGCGCCGCTTTGCGGATCGACCCCCGATTGCTCGGCAAAGGCGAACGCCCGCTCCAGCGAGCCATGCAGCGCAGTGCCGCGCAGCAAGGGCGATGATTCCAGCAGGAACAGCCATTCGAACTGATGGCCCGGTTCGAACCAGTTATCCACAGCCCCCAGCGGTTTCTCCAGCATCACGCCGTGGTGGCGGTCGATAAAGCGTTGCTGCATGCCGGCGGCCAGGGCCAGCAGTGCGCCCTGGGTGGGGGCGTCTTCACGCACCGACAGGGTTGCCAGAAAAGCTTCGGCCAGGTGCATCAACGGGTTCTGCAACGGCCCGCTGCCCAGGGGCGACCAGTCACGCTCCAAACTCGCTTCATACAGGCCGTCGCCATTGGCGAAACGCACGGCGATCACTTCCAGGGCGGCGTTGAGCACCGACTCCACCAGCGGCTCGCGGACCTTGGCCCAGTAATGGGCGCAGGCGAAGAGAATGAAGGCGTGGGTGTAGAGATCCTTGCGGGTGTCCAGCGGCTTGCCGTGGGGGTCGACGCTGTAGAACCAGCCGCCGTACTCGGCATCGTGGAAATGCCGTTGCAACGAACGGAACAGCGCGCTGGCGCGTTCGCTGGCGGCGGGGAAAGCGGCGTCGCCGATCAGGCTGGAAAACAGATACAACTGACGGGCGCAGGCCATGGCGCGATAGCGTTGCGCGGGCAACGGCCGATGGTCGGCGTCCAGCGCCTCGTAGGGCAGCGCCATCTCGGCGTTCCAGCCGGGGCCTTGCCACAGCGGCACGATGACCTGGCGGAAGTGGTCTTGCACGGTGTTGAACAGTGCACTCAATTCAGGCGTGGAGGCGGAGCTGGAAACATCGGGCATCGGCTGGCGTCGTCAGGGCAAGGGCGGTTGCGCGACATGTTAACAGGCGGTAGCGGACGATGCTGTGGTTGTGGTGAGCAGAACGTAGGAATAGCGCAATGGGGTCTGCCTGAGACATTTTTGCTGATCATGCGGGCCTCTTCGCGGGCAAGCCCTGCTCCTACAGGGTTTATGTCGATCACCCCATTGAGGTTCGACGCAAAACTGTAGGAGCAGGGCTTGTCGGGACGCCGCACCGCCGCGAAGAGGCCCATCCTGGCGCTACAAGAATCAGCCCGCGAGCAACCAGACCCCGGTCGCCGCCGACGCAACACCGGCCACCCGCACCAACGGTGCCGCGGCTTGCGGCAACACCCGCACCACGGCATAACCCAGTGCATGCAAAGTCGCGGTCGCGACCACAAAACCGGCCGCATAGGTCCACGGGCTCGACATCTCTGGCAGTTCAAGACCGTGGGCCACACCGTGGAACAAGGCAAACAGCGCCGTCGCCGCCAGCGCCAGGCTCAACGGTGGCCGTACCGCCAGCGCCACCGCCAGGCCCAGGGCCAATACCGATGCGGCAATCCCGCTTTCCAGTGCCGGCAGCGCCAGCCCTTCGAAACCCAGTACCCCGCCGAGCAGCATGGTTCCGACAAAGGTGCAGGGCAACGCCCAGCGTGCGCTGCCTTTTTGCTGCGCCGCCCATAAACCGACGGCCACCATCGCCAGCAAATGATCGATGCCGCTGACCGGATGGCTGACACCCGCCATCCAGCCGCTGTCGCCGTGGCCGGGATGGGCAAAGGCGATGGCCGGCATAAGCAGCAGGGCGAGGGTGCCGAGGATTTTTTTCAAGGTCATGGTCGGGCTCCGTATTGTTGAAGTAGCGGTTGGCCAGGCATCAGGCTGCTGTCAGCAGGCCCTGGCGTTCGATAAAGGCGACGATGGCGTCCAGGCCATGTCCGGTTTTCTGGTTGCTGAAGACAAACGGCTTGTCACCGCGCATGCGCCGCGTGTCGCTGTCCATCATCTCCAGGGACGCGCCCACCAGCGGTGCCAGGTCGATCTTGTTGATCACCAGCAGGTCGGACTTGCAGATCCCCGGCCCGCCCTTGCGCGGCAGCTTGTCGCCGGCCGAGACGTCGATCACGTAGATCGTCAGGTCGGAGAGTTCCGGGCTGAAGGTCGCCGAGAGGTTGTCGCCGCCGGATTCCACCAGGATCAGGTCCAACCCCGGGAAGCGACGGTTCAACTGGTCGACGGCTTCGAGGTTGATCGAGGCATCCTCGCGAATCGCGGTGTGCGGGCAGCCACCGGTTTCCACGCCGATGATCCGCTCCGGGGCCAGGGCTTCGTTGCGCACCAGGAAGTCGGCGTCTTCGCGGGTGTAGATATCGTTGGTGACCACCGCCAGGTTGTAGCGGTCACGCAGGGCCAGGCACAGGGCCAGGGTCAGGGCGGTCTTGCCGGAGCCCACCGGGCCGCCGATACCGACACGCAGAGGTTGTGCGTTCATCATGTTCTCCTAGGAACGAAACAGGCGGCTGTACTGGCGCTCATGGGCCATGCACGCCAGGGACAGGCCGAAGGCGGCGCTGCCGATGGATTGAAGATCCTGGGCCGTGGCGGCTTGCTGGGCCTGTTGCAGCAGGGGCAGCAACTCGCTGGTCAGGCGCTGGGCGGCTTGCTGGCCCAGGGGCAGGGTTTTCATCAGCACGGCCAGTTGGTTTTCCAGCCAGCTCCAGAGCCAGGCGGCCAAGGCGTCCTGGGGACTGATCTGCCAGGCACGGGCGGCCAGCGCCCAGCCCAGGGCCAGATGCGGTTCGCTTTGCTCTGCGAGGAAGGTTCGGGCGGTGTCATCCAGTTCCGGCAGGCCGCTGAGCAACTGCTGCAGGGAATAACCCATCTGCCGGCTTTCCTGATACAGCTCGCGGGTTTCTCGGCTGGCGCGGTGTTCTTCGCAGAGCTGTTGCAACTCGCCCCAGTTTTCGTCCGCCGCTGTCTGGCAATGGGCGAGCAGCAGCGGCGCTTCGAAGCGGGCCAGATTGAGCAGCAATTGATCGGCGATCCAGCGCCGGGCGCCATCTGCGTCCTTGACCCGGGCCTGTTCCACGGCCATTTCCAGGCCTTGGGAATAGCTGTAGCCGCCGATGGGCAATTGCGGGCTGGCCAGGCGCAACAGCGCCCAGGCCGGGTTCATGGGCGCACACCGAACTGGTGCAGGCGCGGCGGGTAGTTGAAGTCTTCGTCGCCGTGGCGGGAGTGGTGATGGCCGCCGCCGTAGGCACCGTGTTCCGGCTGGAATGGGGCTTCGAGGGTTTCGGTATGGGCGCCGAGCTGTTCGAGCATGGCCTTGAGCACGTAGTCGTCAAGCAGTCTGAGCCAGCCGTCGCCGACTTGCAGGGCGACATGGCGGTTGCCCAGGTGGTAGGCGGCACGGGTCAGTTCGAAGGCATTGTGGCAGGTGACGTGCAGCAGTTGTTCGGGGCGCGCGCAGACCCGCACGATGCGGCCGTCCTCGGCTTCCAGGTATTCACCGTCGTACAGCGGTGGCTGGCCACGTTCAAGGAATAGTCCTACGTCCTCACCCTCGGCACTGAAACAGCGCAGGCGACTTTTGCTGCGGGCTTCGAAGTTCAGGTGCAGCTCGGCGGCCCAGGTGGATTGCGCTTCGATTCTGCGATGAATCACCAACATCAGGAGGCTTCCGGCAATGAGCGATGGTTGAGCTAGAGCAAGGGGCTTGCCAATCGTTCGCCGCGTAGGAAAGTCCCGTCAGAAAGCGCTGGATGCCTGAAAAGGGAGCGTAGTCATGTTTCAGAATGTTTCAATATGGTGCGCAAGTGATGTAAGTGCGCTTTTGTGGTGCCTGGCGGGCCTCATCGCCGGCACACCGGCTCCCACAGGTCTGCGTTTCAACGCCAAGATCTTGTCGTGTCGAACTGTAGGGGCTTGCCGGCGATCCGGGTGCAGGGCACCCGTTCCGGTTACTCGGTACTGCCCAGACCCTGCCAATGCTTCAATCCGATAAAGATGAAGCGCAGTTGCTGGGTAATCTTGGCCTGGGGCGTCAGATGTTCCGGCAAGGGATCGGACGGTGGGTCGATGATATCCGGCAGGGTGGCGAACACACTCTTGACGATCAGGTCGGCCATGACCGCCAACCCGGCGGGGTCCAGGTGGTCGAGCTTGGGCATCAGGCCCAGGTCGGTCGCCAGGTCCGTGCTGATATTTTCCCGCAACGCCCCGATGGCCTGGCGCACCGGCTGCGAACCACCGTATTGCTCACGGGCGAGAAACAGGAACTGCGAGCGATTGGCCGCCACCACATCGAGAAAAATCCGCACCGACGCATCGATGATGCCGCCCATGACGAACTCGTTGTGACGCACCAGCCGGATGGTTTCGCGGAAGGTCTGGCCGACTTCGCGGACCAGGGCCAGGCCGAGCTGGTCCATATCGTCGAAATGTCGGTAGAAACCGGTGGGCACGATGCCGGCGGTCTTCGCCACTTCCCGCAGGCTCAGGCTGCCGAAGCCACGGCCGGATTCCATCAGGTGCCGGGCGGCGTCCATGAGCGCGTGTCGAGTCTGTTGTTTCTGTTCGGCGCGGGGCAGCATCGCAAGGGTATTTTCTGGATGAAGAGAGCGGCGCACTCTAGCAAATCAGCTTTGCCGGCGTCGAACCAAGAGAAGGGGGCAATCGCGGGATTTCGAATATTCAGGGCCCTGAAATATCAAAGCCCGGTCCAGGAGACCGGGCTTTGTTCCAGGCCAGCAAGGCCTTAACTCAGGCTGCTGTTGCGTTCGATCACACGGTCACCGCCGTCTTGGACCAGGCCTTTCTCTTCCAGGCGAGCACGGCCACCTTCGGCGAATTTGTCGTTCTCACCAATGGAGGTCTTGCTGGAGCCGTTCTCGGCCAGGCCGTTTTCTCTTTCGTGTTGGGCTTGTGGTGTATGGGCGCTGCCGTTTTCAGCGAACTTGTCGTTCTCACCAATGGCGGTTTTGCTGGAGCCATTCTCGGCCAAGCCGTTTTCTCTTTCGTGCTGGGCTTGTGGAGTATGGTCGCTACCGTTTTCAGCGAATTTGTCGTTCTCACCGATTGCGGTTTTGCTGGAACCGTTTTCGGCCAAGCCGTTTTCTCTTTCGTGTTGGGCTTGTGGAGTACGGGAGCTACCGTCTTCGGCCAGGGTGTTCAGCACTTGGCTAACGGTTGCATGGCTGGCCTGAGCCTGTGGAGCAGCCTGTTCACGGGCTGGCAGCGCGTAGGCATTGGCAGTCAGGACGGCAAGTGTGAGGCTAAGCAGTAATTGGCGTTTCATGATCGGGTGCTCCGTAGGAGGGCGATAAAGTGGGTACGAAGCCAATGCTACTCTTGCAAAATCGATATAAAAGTTCATAAGCACAATGTTAATAATCAACGGAATTGATGGTTCTACCCAAACCCCTCTAGATCAAGGCTTACAGCGCGTTACCTTTGCTCCGCAATGGGTATTTTCGACCCACTGCCGCGCCACATGGGGGCATGCAGTGAACGAAAAGCTGGCGGATTGGTCAGGACCGTTGATTCCCAGCACGGGTCGATTAATGGTTTTTGGTGTTAAACCTTGTCGGGCGTTTGTGGGTCGTACAGGCATAATGCGTCGATTTTTAGACGCTCAGTCGTTCTAGGAGCCCCGTGCAATGACGCGCACTCGAAAGATTCTTGCCTGGACCGGCGCCAGCCTCGTCCTCCTGCTGGCCGTGCTGGTCGCCGTCATCGCCCTGTTCGATTGGAACCGGGTCAAGCCGCCGATCAATGCCAAGGTCTCGGCTATCCTCCATCGTCCCTTCGCCATCAATGGTGACTTGTCCCTGCGCTGGCAGCGTGAAGCCGACGAGGGCGGCTGGAGGGCCTGGGTGCCTTGGCCGCATCTGATCGCCGAGGACCTGACCCTGGGCAATCCTGACTGGTCGAAGAGCCCGCAGATGGTCACCCTCAAGCGGGTCGAGTTGCGTCTCTCACCGCTGCCACTGTTGGCGCAGCAGGTGGTGATCCCACGCATCGACCTGACCGAACCCAATGCCAACCTCGAACGACTGGCCGATGGTCGCGC
Organism: Pseudomonas sp. MWU12-2319; assembly: GCF_023242525.1. Lineage (NCBI taxonomy): Bacteria > Pseudomonadati > Pseudomonadota > Gammaproteobacteria > Pseudomonadales > Pseudomonadaceae > Pseudomonas > Pseudomonas sp. MWU12-2319. The sequence continues at coordinate 134,807 of NZ_JALJES010000003.1, read as the reverse complement.
CAGTTGGAGCTTCCAGTTCGATCCCTCGGACCCGAACGCCGAACCGTCCAGCTGGGTGGTGGATATCGGCGCGATTGGCTTTGACAAGGGCCATGTCACCTTCGATGACCAGAGCCTGAAAGCGCACCTGGACCTGGTGATCGACCCGTTGGGCAAGTCGATTCCGTTCGGCGATATCGTCGGTGACAAGGCCGCGAAAAAGGCTCTGGAGAAAGGCGCTGCCCCCCAGGACTATGCCTTTGCGCTGAAGGTCAAAGGCCAGTACCACGGCCAGAACCTCGCCGGCAGCGGTAAGATCGGCGGCTTGCTGGCCTTGCAGGACGCGGCCAAACCGTTCCCGGTCCAGGCCGACGTGAAGATCGCTGACACCCGTATCGCCGTCGCCGGGACCCTGACCGACCCACGCAATCTCGGCGCCCTCGACCTGCGCCTGACGCTGTCGGGCACCAGCCTGGGCAACCTCTACCCGCTGACCGGCGTCACCCTGCCGGATTCGCCAGCGTATGAGACCGACGGTCATCTGATCGCCAAACTACGGGATCCCGCCGGGGCCGCGTTCACCTACGAGAAATTCAACGGCAAGATCGGCACCAGCGATATCCACGGCGACCTCACTTATCTGGCGAGCCAGCCGCGGCCCAAACTCAGTGGCACCCTGGTCTCCAATCAACTGCTGATGACCGACCTGGCGCCGTTGATCGGCGCCGACTCCAACGCCAAGCAGAAGGCCCGTGGCGGCGAAAGCAAACAGCCGGCGGACAGGGTGCTGCCGGTGGAAGAGTTCCGCACCGAGCGCTGGCGCGACATGGACGCCGATGTGGAATTCACTGGCAAGCGCATCGTCCATAGCAGCGAATTACCGTTTACCGACCTCTATACCCATCTGGTGCTCACCGACGGCGAGCTCAGCCTGGAGCCCCTGCGTTTCGGCGTGGCCGGTGGCAAGCTCGACGCACAGATCCGCCTCAACGGCCGCACCACGCCGATGCAGGGCCGGGCCAAGCTGACGGCGCGCAACTTCAAGCTCAAGCAACTGTTCCCCACCTTCGAGCCGATGCAGACCAGCTTCGGTGAACTCAATGGCGATGCGGATATCGCTGGCACCGGCAACTCGGTGGCGAAGTTGCTCGGCACCTCCAATGGCGACCTGAAGATGCTGGTCAACGATGGCGCCATCAGTCGTGGGTTGATGGAGATCGCCGGGCTCAACGTGGGCAACTACGTGGTCGGGAAAATCTTTGGCGACAAGGAAGTGAAGATCAATTGCGCGGCGGCGGACCTGGGGATCAAGAGCGGCCTGGCGACCACCCGGCTGTTTGTCTTCGATACCGAGAACGCAATCATCTATATCGATGGCACGGCCAACTTTGCCAACGAGCAGTTGGACCTGAAGGTTACGCCGGAGTCCAAGGGCTTGCGCTTGTTGTCCTTGCGTTCGCCCTTGTATGTGCGGGGCAAATTTATCAAGCCCGATGCCGGCGTGCAGGCGGTGCCGTTGATGTTGCGCGGCGCCGGCATGGTCGCCCTGGGCCTGATTGCCGGGCCGGCGGCGGGGCTGCTGGCGTTGGTGGCGCCCAGCGGCGATGTACCGAATCAGTGCGCGCCGTTGCTGGAACAGATGCGTGCGGGCAAGGCGCCGAAGACGGTGAAGGGCTGAAAGCGTGGCGTGATACCGGCTGGCCGGCTCGCCACAATGCATTTGTCATCTTCAATGCCGATGCTTTGACCTTCGCAGTGCTGCCGGGCTTTGGCTTTTGACCTTCAGGGACGCTCACGGGATGCCGCAAGAACTTGCCACACGTTATCCGCTGGTGCTGGTGCCGGGCATGCTCGGCTTTGTCCGCCTGGTGTTTTTCCCCTACTGGTACGGGATTGTGCCGGCCTTGCGCCGTGGTGGCGCGCAGGTATTTCCGGTGGCGGTCTCGCCGCTGCATTCCAGCGAGGTGCGTGGCGAGCAATTGTTGGCGCGGATCGAGCAGATTCGCCGCGACACCGGGGCGGACAAGGTCAATCTGATCGGCCATAGCCAGGGCGCGCTGACCGCCCGTTATGCGGCGGCGAAACGGCCGGAGTGGGTGGCCTCGGTGACCTCGGTCGCCGGTCCCAATCATGGCTCGGAGCTGGCGGACTATTTTGACAAGCACTATCCCCGTGAGGGGCTGCCGGCTCGTCTGCTCAGCCTGGCGCTTTGTATGGTGGCGCGGGTGATGGGATGGCTGGACACGGGCCATTACGGGCTGAGGCTGCCGATGGACCTGCCGGCGTCACACCAGTCGCTGACCAGCGAAGGGGTTGCGCTGTTCAATCTGCAATACCCGCAAGGGTTGCCGCAGAGCTGGGGCGGGCAGGGCGATGAATTGGTGAATGGAGTGCGTTACTACTCCTGGTCCGGCATCTTGCAGCCGGGGATCACGGATCGCGGGCGCAATCTGTTCGATGGCACCAACCGCAGTTGCCGGCTGTTCGCCAAAACCTTCGTGCGTGAGGCCGGGCAGTGCGATGGCATGGTCGGCCGTAACAGCTCGCATTTGGGAACGGTGATCGGTGATGACTATCCGCTGGATCACTTCGATATCGTCAACCAGTCGTTCGGGCTGGTGGGCAAGGGCGCGGAGCCGATCCGGTTGTTTGTCGAGCATGCGCGGCGGTTGAAGTTGGCGGGTGTCTGAAAGCCGTGCCGCAGAGAGTGAAAATGCCATCGCTGGCAGCGGTACTGGCACGTATTTCAGGGTGTAAAAGCGGCAGCTATTCGGCGATTCACTGGACTATAGTTCGGTGGTCATCGACGAATCGGTGACCGGTCTTAGCCGATCGAAATACATGCTATTGGATGCACAAGCGCCTCCAGTACAATGCGGGCGCTTTTTGTCGCTTTGCGTTTTGCTATGGCGGCTGTGCGCGGGACATCTTCGGGTGTGCCGGGTTGTCCCAAAGTATGTCCCGGTCGGCTAACCCGCGTGCAGCTGCCACCCTCACTTGTTTAGCCGCAAAAGGGTGGTCGCTATTCAGCCTACATACTTTGGATTTGAATCATGACCAATTTCCACCCGCTACAAAGCAACCTCACTGACGCCCCGGTGCTCTACCTCAAGATTGATGTCCCGGTGCGCAATCTCTACGAATTTGCCATACAGCGCCTGAAGGCGGCTCGCGACCTGAGCCACAGCCTGACCTGCATGAGCATCGGCAATACCTGCGACCGCGATCTCCAACACTTCGCCTCAGCGGCCTATCTGTTATTGCAGGATGGCTGCGATGCGTTGGATGCAATGCAGGGGCGATTCACGGATCGTCAGCCAAGCGCCTTGCAGGCCTGATCGGAAAAACGCGGATCTGAAAACACCACACAAACCTGTAGGAGCGTGGCTTGCCCGCGAAGCTTTTAGCGATCTTGAGGGCCCCTTCGCGGGCAAGCCCTGCTCCTACAAGGGACCGCGCCCGGTCTTGCCGAGCATCTGGTGTGCCCGAAAATCTTCCAAACAGGAGGCCAGACACTATGTCGAAAACATCGAAAACTGACTGGGAGCACCTGGCCAAGCTGAACGACCAGGATATCGACACCAGCGAAATCCCCGAGCTGAGTGAAGACTTCTTCCGCAGTGCCGAATTGCGCTTGCCTGCGATGGGGCCCTGGAGGCTTGAGTCGCCCGTAATGACGCCATCGCCGGCAAGCCAGCTCCCACAAGGGATCGCACCCGGTCTCAATCGTGGAAAACCATGCTCCGGGTTTCCCCCATCAACAGCGCCTGATTGCGCTCCGTCACATCCCGAATGTAATCCCACAACAAGGTAATGCGCTTCAACTTGCGCAGATCCTCCCGGCAGTACATCCAGAACTGCCGGGTGATATTCACTTCATCCGCCAGCACCGGCAGCAGCCTCGGGTCCTGGGCCGCGAGGAAACACGGCAGGATTGCCAGCGCCCGGCCCTGCTGCGCCGCGACGAACTGCGCAATCACGCTGGTGCTGCGCAAGTTGGCCGTGGCATTCGGCAGGGCATTGGCCAGGTACAGCAGCTCATTGCTGAACGCCAGGTCATCCACATAGCTGACAAACCGATGCCGCCCCAAATCACTGGCACGGCGGATCGGCGGATGCTGGTCCAGATACTCCTGGGTCGCATAGAGCTGTAGCCGGTAGTCGCACAGCTTGCAGCATACATACGGACCATGCTCCGGGCGCTCCAGCGCGATAACGATATCCGCCTCGCGCTTGGACAAACTGATGAAGTGCGGCAACGGCAGGATATCGACGGAAATCGCCGGATACGCGTCGACGAAATGACTCAACTGCGGGGTGATGAAAAAACTGCCGAAACCCTCCGTGCAGCCCATCCGCACATGCCCCGACAGCGCCACGCCAGACCCCGAGACCTGCTCGCAAGCCATGTGCAAGGTGCTTTCGATGGACTCCGCATAGCCCAGCAAACGCTGGCCCTCGGCGGTCAGCACAAAACCGTTGGTCCGGGATTTTTCGAAGAGCAAGGTGCCTAGCGCACCCTCCAGTGAGCTGATGCGGCGCGACACCGTGGTGTAGTCCACCGCCAGGCGCTTGGCCGCGCTGCTGGCCTTGCGGGTACGGGCGACCTCGAGGAAAAACTTCAGGTCGTCCCAGTTCAATGAACCCAAAGACGTGATGTTTTTTTGCATGTTGGTCCGGTTTTTATGTGCATTCTTATTAGAAGAACGCACATCTATACTCCAAAAACAGTCCAGTCACCATGCTCGGGCGCTGCCTCGCCCGCCTCGGATTCGGCCCCACAATAATTCAGGAGACTTCAATGAACGTTTCTCTCAAGCCCGACACCACCCTCAAGACCGCCAAGCTGCTGATCAATGGCGAGTGGGTCGAATCCCAGACCAGTGAATGGCACGACATCGTCAATCCGGCGACCCAGGAAGTCCTGGCCAAAGTCCCGTTCGCCACCGCCGCTGAAGTCAACGCCGCCATCGACGCCGCGCACCGCGCCTTCCAGACCTGGAAGCTGACCCCCATCGGCGCGCGCATGCGCATCATGCTCAAGCTGCAGGCGCTGATCCGCGAACACTCCAAGCGCATCGCCGTAGTCCTCAGCGCCGAGCAGGGCAAGACCATTGCCGACGCCGAAGGCGATATCTTCCGTGGCCTGGAAGTGGTGGAACACGCCTGCTCCATCGGCACCCTGCAGATGGGCGAGTTCGCCGAGAACGTCGCCGGTGGTGTCGATACCTACACCCTGCGCCAGCCCATCGGTGTCTGTGCCGGGATCACCCCCTTCAACTTCCCGGCGATGATTCCGCTGTGGATGTTCCCGATGGCGATTGCCTGCGGTAACACCTTCGTCCTCAAGCCGTCCGAGCAGGACCCGCTGTCGACGCTGCTGCTGGTGGAGCTGGCGTTGGAAGCCGGTGTACCGCCAGGCGTGCTCAACGTGGTGCATGGCGGCAAGGAAGTGGTGGATGCGCTGTGCACCCACAAGGACATCAAGGCTGTTTCCTTCGTCGGTTCGACGGCCGTCGGCACCCATGTCTACGACCTCGCCGGCCGCCACGGCAAGCGCGTGCAGTCGATGATGGGCGCGAAGAACCATGCGGTGGTGCTGCCCGATGCCAACCGTGAACAAACCCTCAATGCCCTGGTCGGTGCCGGTTTCGGCGCGGCTGGCCAGCGCTGCATGGCGACTTCGGTGGTGGTGCTGGTGGGCGCGGCGAAACAATGGTTGCCGGACCTCAAGGCCCTGGCGCTGAAACTCAAGGTCAATGCCGGCAGCGAGGCGGGCACCGATGTCGGTCCGCTGATTTCCAAGCGCGCGAAAGCGCGTGTGCTGAGCCTGATCGAAAGCGGTATCAAGGAAGGCGCCAAGCTGGAGCTGGACGGTCGCGATATCCAGGTGCCGGGCTTCGAGCAGGGTAACTTTGTCGGCCCGACCCTGTTCTCCGGGGTGACCACCGATATGCAGATCTACACCCAGGAAATCTTCGGCCCGGTGCTGGTGGTGCTGGAAGTCGACACCCTCGACGAGGCGATCGCCCTGGTCAACGCCAACCCGTTCGGCAATGGCACTGGCCTGTTTACCCAGAGCGGCGCCTCGGCGCGCAAGTTCCAGAGCGAAATCGACGTCGGCCAGGTCGGCATCAATATCCCGATTCCGGTGCCGGTGCCGTTCTTCAGCTTCACCGGTTCGCGCGGTTCCAAGCTCGGCGACCTCGGTCCCTACGGCAAGCAGGTGGTGCAGTTCTACACTCAGACCAAGACGGTCACCAGTCGCTGGTTCGACGATGACAGTGTCAACCATGGTGTGAACACCACCATCAATCTGCGCTGAGCGAGGAATCTGCCATGAAGATTGCATTTATCGGCTTGGGCAATATGGGCGCGCCAATGGCGCGCAACCTGATCAAGGCCGGGCACAGCCTGAATCTGTTCGACCTGAACAAGACTGTGCTGGAAGAGTTGGCGGCCCTCGGCGGGACCATCAGCGAATCGCCGAAAGTTGCCGCTCAGGGCAGCGAGCTGGTGATCACCATGCTGCCGGCCGCTGCCCATGTGCGTAGCGTCTGGTTGGGTGAGGAGGGTGTGCTGGCCGGTATCGGTCGGGGCGTGCCGGCGGTGGATTGCAGCACCATCGATCCGCAGACCGCCAAGGATGTTGCGGCGGCGGCGGCCAGGCAGGGCGTGGCGATGGGCGATGCGCCGGTGTCCGGCGGGACCGGCGGTGCGGCGGCCGGGACCCTGACCTTTATGGTCGGGGCTTCCCAGGAGCTGTTCACCACCCTGCAACCGGTGCTGGCGCAGATGGGCCGCAATATCGTCCATTGCGGCGAAGTGGGCACCGGGCAGATCGCCAAGATCTGCAACAACCTGCTGCTGGGCATTTCCATGGTCGGGGTCAGTGAAGCCATGGCCCTCGGCGCGGCGCTGGGGATCGACACCCAGGTGCTGGCCGGGGTGATCAACAGTTCCACCGGACGTTGCTGGAGTTCGGAGACCTATAACCCCTGGCCGGGGATCGTCGATACGGCGCCGGCATCGCGGGGGTATACCGGTGGTTTCGGGGCCGAGTTGATGTTGAAGGATCTGGGGCTGGCGACGGAAGCGGCGCGTCAGGCGCATCAGCCGGTGGTGCTGGGCGCGGTGGCGCAGCAGCTTTACCAGGCGATGAGTTTGCGTGGGGAAGGGGGGTTGGATTTCTCGGCGATCGTCAACGCTTATCGCAAACCTTAAGTGGGGGCTACGGTTTCTCGCCGAACGCGCCTAAACGTACGACACAAAACTGTAGGAGCGTGGCTTGCCCGCGAAGAGGCCCGTGAGACCGCTAAAAGCTTCGCGGGCAAGCCACGCTCCTACAGGTCTTCAGTGTTCTTGAGGGCCTGAACGGGGCCGGATCCGCACACCTGTCCGTCCATGACGCGTAGAATCATCCCCCTGAAAATGCTTTCGAGGTGCGGGTGGTGGATCTACAGCAGGGTTTTGTCCTGACCCGGCATTGGCGCGACACCCCCACGGGCACGCAGGTCGAGTTCTGGCTGGCCACCGACAACGGTCCCCGGCATGTCCGGCTACCGCCGCAACCCTCCGTCGCTTTCATTCCCGTCGCCCATCGCCAACGTGCCGAAGCCTTGCTGCGTGGTGAGCGTGGAGTCGAGTTGCGTCCCCTGGAACTGCTCGACTTCCATCATCGCCCCATCCTCGGCCTGTATTGCCAGCAACATCGGCAACTGATGAATATCGAGAAGCTGCTGCGCAAGGGCGGCGTCGATGTCTATGAAGCCGATATCCGCCCGCCCGAGCGCTTCCTGATGGAGCGCTTTATCACCGCGCCGGTCCAGTTCGGCGGCACCGCCAACGTTGACGGCCCGCTGCTCGATACCCAGATGAAACCGGCGCCGGGCTATCGCCCGCGCCTGAAGCTGGTATCCCTGGATATTGAAACCACCATGCAGGGCGAACTGTATTCCATCGCCCTGGAAGGCTGCGGCGAGCGTCAGGTGTACATGCTGGGACCGGCCAACGGCGATGCCACCCAGGTCGATTTCAAGTTCGAGTACCGCGACACCCGCGCCGGCTTGCTCGAAGCCCTGAACGACTGGCTGGCCCTCCATGACCCGGACGCGATCATCGGCTGGAACCTGGTGCAGTTCGACCTGCGCGTCCTGCACGAACACGCCGAGAGCCTGAAGGTGCCGCTGCGCCTGGGACGTGGCGGCGACGTCATGGGCTGGCGCGACAACGGCGCGCGCAACACCCACTACTTCGCGGCCGCCGCCGGCCGCTTGATCATCGACGGCATAGAGGCCCTGCGCTCGGCCACCTGGAGCTTTCCTTCCTTTAGCCTCGAATATGTCGCGCAACACCTGCTGGGCGAGGGCAAGTCCATCGACAACCCGTACCAGCGCATGGACGAGATCGACCGCATGTTCGCCGAGGACAAGCCCGCCCTGGCGCGCTACAACCTCAAGGACTGCGAGCTGGTGACGCGGATCTTCGACAAGACCCAGTTGCTGACCTTCCTGCTCGAGCGCGCCACGGTCACCGGTTTGCCCACCGACCGCAGCGGCGGCTCCGTGGCGGCGTTCACCCACCTCTACCTGCCGTTGATGCATCGCCAGGGCTTTGTCGCGCCGAACCTGGGGGAGCGCACTCCCGAAGCCAGCCCCGGCGGTTTTGTCATGGACTCGCGGCCCGGCCTGTACGAATCGGTGTTGGTGCTCGATTACAAAAGCCTCTATCCGTCGATCATCCGCACCTTCCTGATCGACCCGGTGGGGCTGGTGGAAGGTTTGCGCCATCCCGACGACAGTGACTCGGTTCCCGGCTTTCGCGGCGCGCGTTTCTCCCGTACGCGGCATTGTCTGCCGGCCATTGTCGAGAGCGTCTGGCAGGGCCGGGAGACGGCCAAGCGCGAACACAATGCGCCGCTGTCCCAGGCGCTGAAAATCATCATGAACGCTTTCTACGGCGTACTCGGTTCCAGCGGCTGCCGCTTCTTCGATACGCGCCTGGCGTCGTCCATCACCCTGCGCGGTCACGAGATCATGCGGCGCACCCGCGAGCTGATCGAAGCTCAGGGTTACGCGGTGATCTATGGCGACACCGACTCCACCTTCGTCTGGCTCAAGCGAGCCCACAGCGATGAAGACGCGGCGCAGATCGGTCGCAGCCTGGTGGCCCAGGTCAACCAATGGTGGCGCGAACACCTGCAACAGGAGCTCGGGCTGGACAGCGCTCTGGAGCTGCAATTCGAAACCCACTTCAGCCGCTTCCTGATGCCGACCATTCGCGGTGCCGAGGAGGGCAGCAAGAAACGTTATGCCGGGTTGGTAACCCGTGCCGACGGTACCCAGGAGATGATCTACAAGGGCCTGGAAACCGTACGCAGCGACTGGTCGCCCCTGGCCCAGGATTTCCAGCAGGAGCTGTACCGGCGGATCTTCGACCGGATGCCGTATCAGGATTATGTACGTGACTACGTGCGCCGGACTCTGGCGGGCGAACTGGACGACCGGCTGGTCTATCGCAAGCGCCTACGTCGCCAGTTGGGCGACTACCAGCGCAATGTGCCGCCCCATGTGCGGGCGGCACGCCTGGCCGATGAGTACAACGATGCCCAAGGCCGGCCCCGGCAGTACCAGAACGGTGGCTGGATCAGCTACGTGATCACCCTGGCCGGCCCCGAGCCGCTGGAGATACGCCGCGCGCCGATCGACTACGACCACTACATCACCCGGCAGCTACAGCCGGTGGCGGATGCGATCCTGCCCTTTGTCCAGGACGATTTCAGCACCCTGATCGGCGGGCAGTTGGGGCTGTTCTAAGCGTCAACCTCAGAGACTGAAGCGCGCCACCAAGCGATGCATATCGGCCGCCAGTCGCGACAGTTCGGTACTCGCCACCGAGGTCTGCTGGGCGCCGGTGGCGCTGTGCACGGACAGATCGCGAATGCTCGTCAGGTTGCGGTCCACGGTGCGTGCCACTTCAGCCTGCTCCTCGGAGCCGGCGGCGATGCGCAGGTTCATCTCGTTGATCTGGTTGATCGCCGTGGAGATTTCCGTCAGCGCGGCGCCCGCTTCGTGGGCGATGCGCAGGGTGTCCTGGGCTTCCTGGCAACTGTCCTGCATGGCGCCGGTGACCTGCTCGGTGCCCTGGCGAATGCGCTCGATGATCTGCGAGATTTCCCCGGTCGACTGTTGGGTGCGCCCGGCCAGCGCGCGCACCTCGTCGGCCACCACCGCAAAGCCACGGCCCTGCTCGCCGGCCCGGGCGGCCTCGATGGCGGCGTTGAGGGCCAGCAGGTTGGTCTGCTCGGCGATGGTGCGGATCACTTCCAGAACCTGGCTGATGTCCTGGGACTGCGCCGCCAGTTGCTGGACGTCACCGCTGGTGCTTTGCACGGTGGCGCTGAGTTTTTCGATGGCGGCGACAGTGTGCATCACCCGGTCCGAGCCGACATTGCTCGACTGGCCGGATGAGCGCGCCGCGTCCGAGGCCGTAGCGGCATTGCGGGCCACGGCGTCGACGGCGACGGTCATCTGGTTCACCGCCGTGGCGGCCTGTTCGATTTCCTGGTTCTGGCGTTGCAGGCCGCGACTGGATTCGCCGGTCACGCTGCTCATCTGTTCGGCGGCCGATGCCAGTTGCGTGGACGAATCGCCGATCAGGCGGATGGTCTCGCGCAGGTTGTCCTGCATGGTCCTGGCCGATTTCAACAGGGTCGAGAGCTCGTCCTGGCCCTCGATCACGATCTCGCTGCGCAGGTCGCCACGGGCAATGGTGTCGTTGATCGTCAGCGCGTATTTCAGTGGCTCGACGATGCTGCGGGTGAAGAAAAACGCCAGGGCCAGCGTGGCGAGGGCGGCGACGATGATCAGCGCGACAATGACGTTGAAGCTGTTGTGGTAGGTCTGGTCGGAGTCCCGACCGGACTGCCTGGCGCCGTCGATATTCAACTGCACCAACTGGTCGATCGCTTGCTGCATCTGTTTGTTCAGGGGGATCTGCTCGTCGAGCAGGGCGGCGGCTTCGGCGTACTGGCCTTTCTGGCTGAAGTCGATGCAGCTGTCGGCCAAGCGCGTCAGGCGCTGGATACCGTCGCTGACCACCTTGAACAGTTGGCGTTCCTGGTCGCTGCTGATGTAGGCGCTGTAACTCTGCAGTTGAGTGAGCAGATCGGCGCGCAGGGTGCGGATGTTCTGCACGGTAGCGTCATGGTTGGGGGAGTTGGTCTGGGCGATCAGTCGACGGCTTTCCAGCAGCAGCTTCAGGCCCGTGGCATTGACCCGGTCGGCGGCGATAACGCCCGACATGGAGTGCTCTTCCAGTTGCGCGGCCAGACCACGAATCGACTTCATGTTCGACAGGGAGAACAAGCCGAGGATGACCAGCAGCAAGGTGATGGCAGCGAAGCTCAGGGCGGAGCGCACAGGGATCTTGAGGTTCCTCAACAGCATGACGAACGGCTCCTGGATAGGGTCGATAAGGGAAGGGGGCTGGAAGCGGGGTGGGTTCTTTCCGAATGTCGCGATACTGGCATAGTAATGTTACCGCCCACAGAACGTGATGATTGAATTAACTAATCAGGCTGATAGCTTTCGGGTCGGGGGAGTGGCCCAGTGCCGGAAGCAGGCTCCAGCAGGCTCCAGCAGGCTCCAGCAGGCACCAGATTGGCGCAACGGTTGCACCGGACTCGCGCCTGGGCGCTATCAAACGGCGACACCCGTATCGTCCAAATACTCTTCAGCAGGATTTCGAACCCAAAAAGGGATCGGAAAGCCCGTGCCCGAAAAATAAGCGTCTACGCTGATCGAACACTTCAATGAACAATTTTATTCATTGGATGTATCCATTTTTAAAGCCTTCAGTTGTACCAATCGGAAAGTCTCCAGGCAGCACGGTCATTTCAAGGTCAGATTTGTGAGCGTCCATCAGACAGCTCATGGTTTTTCTGGCGCGTATTTTGCTGATGCGTGTTTATCAGGCTTGCGGTTGTGGCCAATCTTGCATGCATCTGTATTCAAAATAACGCCAATCAGAATGCGAAAAATCATGGGAGTCACCCCGATGTCTATCGATGCAAATCAGGTCCCGGTGGTCGTCATCACCGGCGCGCACGCCCAGCTCTACAACCAGGACCTGGCGCCCACGGCGCCGGAGGGGCGAACCTGGGGGACGTTCAGCCTGTTCTCGATGTGGATGTCCGACGTTCACTCGGTCGGCGGTTATACCTTTGCCGCCAGCCTGTTCTTTCTCGGGCTGACGGGCTGGCAGGTGCTGCTCTCGATGATCGTCGGGATCACTATCGTCTACTTCCTGATGAACCTGATCGGCAGGCCGTCGCAAAAGTACGGCATTCCGTTTCCGGTGGTCGCGCGCATGTCTTTCGGCGTCCGCGGCGCCAATCTCGCCGCGGTCGTGCGGGGAATCGTCGGTATCGTCTGGTATGGGGTACAGACCTATTTCGCCTCCAAGGCGGTGCAGGTGCTGGTGATCGCGATGCTGCCCTCGGCGGCGGAGTTCACCCATAACAGCCTGCTGGGGCTGTCCACGCTGGGCTGGATCAGCTTCGCCTTCATGTGGTTTTTCCAGCTGGTGATCTTCCTGGCCGGGATGGAAACGATCCGCAAATTTATCGATTTCTGCGGCCCGGTGGTCTATGTGGTGATGTTCGCGCTGGCCGGCTGGATGATCTCCAAGACCGGCCTGGACAGCTTCTCGATGCAGTTCTCCGACAAGCACTTCACGGGCCTGGAGTCGATCGGCCTGATGGCCAGTGCCGCGATGCTGATCGTCGCCTACTTCGCCGCGCTGCTGCTGAACTTCGGCGACTTTTCCCGTTTCGCCAAGAGCGAAACGGTGATGAAAAAGGGCAACTTCTGGGGCCTACCGGTGAACTTCATCGTTTTTGCGATCATCACGGTGATTGTCACGGGCGGTTCGATGAAGGTCTTCGGCGAGGCGATCATGGACCCGGTGCTGATTGTCGAGAAAATCAATAACCCCCTGGTGTCGATCATCGGCGCACTCACCTTTATCGTCGCCACCATGGGCATCAATATCGTGGCGAACTTTGTCTCGCCGGCCTATGACATCGCCAATCTGGCGCCGCAGAAAATCAACTTCAAGCTGGGCGGCTTGATCACTTCGATCCTGTCGGTGCTGGTCTGCCCATGGCTGTTTGTCTCGAGTCCCCAGGCGATCACGATATTCGTCAGTATCTTCGGTGCCGTGCTGGGGCCGATGTTCGGCATCATGGTCGCCGACTACTATCGGGTGAAGCGCCAGGTCATCAAGCTGGAGGATTTGTACACGCTGTCGCCCGAGGGTTCGCTGTATTTCGAGAGCGGCTGGAACAGCAAGGCCCTGTTCGCGCTGATCGTTTCGGGAAGCCTGTCGATCGGCCTGGCGCTGCTGGGCGCATTCGGCTTGATTTTCAATGTCGGTGACTGGGGATGGCTGATCGGTGCCGGCAGCGGGGCGATCGTTTATGTGCTGGCCAATCGTAGGGCGGCGGCTGTTTCAGCGCTCGGCGAAACAGTCTAGAGGGGCTGGGCGAAACGACGGGCAGGGTTATCCGTCGTTTCACCCGCGGCCTGTTCCGGCTGGCGGAATCAGGCGAAGACGAAATACTTGCGCACGGTTTCCACCACTTCCCAGGTGCCTTTCATCCCGGGCTCGATCACGAAGATATCGCCGGCGCGCAGGTGGATCGGCGCCAGGCCGTCCGGGGTGATGATGCAGTAGCCTTCCTGGAAGTGGCAGTACTCCCACTTCAGGTACTCGACCCGCCATTTGCCCGGGGTGCAGATCCAGGTGCCCATGATCTTGCTGCCGTCTTCGCTGGTGTAGGCGTTGAGGTTGACGGTGTGCGGGTCGCCCGCCAGTTTTTCCCATTTGCAGGCATCGAGGACCGGCAACGGGTGGGTGTCGCGCAGAACGGTGATCGGTGGATTGGACATGCTGGGCTCCGGGCGCAGGTTCTTGAGGAAGCCTGCACCCTAGCGGTCGTCGGCACCGGGCAGTTGTCCAGGTTCGACATCGACCTGCCCATGAGCGCATAACGCATCGAGCAAGGCGCGGGCGTAACCCGGCAGGTGTTCGAACGAGCGGGCGCACAGCAGCAGCTTGCGTCGGGCCCAGGGCTCGGGCAACGGGCGGCTGACAAAGGCCGTCGCACCCGGCCAACGATCCAGGGTTGCCTGGGGCACGATGCCGGGACCCGCACCGCGCGCGACCATGCGCAACACCCCGTCAAAGCCGTCGGCCCGCACCCGCAGTTGCAGGCGCATCCCCAGGTGCAAGGCCTGTTCTTCCAGGTAGGCGGCGAGGGCGCTGCCAGCGGGCAGACCGACCTGTTCGTGGCGCAAGGTATCGCTGAAGCGCAGGTGCGATTGTTGCGCCAGGGCGTGGCCGAGGGGAATCGCCACCACCAGCGGATCGTCGCAAAAGGCTCGGGTCTGCAAGTCCCGGGTATCCACCGCGTCGGAGACGATGCCGATCTCCGCCGCGCCCTGGCTGATGGCGTGGACAATTCGCAGGCTGGGTAACTCCTGCAGGTCGAGGTCGATATGCGGGTGGTTGCGCAGAAAGTCCGCGAGCCGTTCCGGCAGGTATTCGCTGATCGCGGCGCTGTTGCCCAGCAGGCGGACCTGGCCTTTCACGCCGTGGGCGTATTCGGCGAGGTCCTGGCGCAGGCGTTCGGCCTGTTGCAGCATCAGCCGGGCATGCTGGGCCAATGCCTTGCCAGCGGGTGTGGGGGTGACGCCACGGCGGCCACGCTGGAAGAACGGCGTACCAAGGGAGGTTTCCAGAGCCCGTATCCGTGCGCTGGCGGCCGGCAGCGACAGGTGGCTGCGCGCCGCCCCGGCGGTGATATTGCCGGCGTCGAGGATATTCAGGTACAGCCTAAGGTCGATCAGGTCGAAGTGCATGCTCAGCCTCTCTCTTTGCAAGAGGCTAGCTCAATGCATGACAGATTTTCAAACTCGCCGCCCGGGTCCAGTCTGTCGGCATGAATACATTCCTCGAGTTTTACCAAAGCCTGGGCCTGGCCCTTTCCCTGCAGGTGCTGGGCACCTTTCTGCTGGCGGGCATGGTCAAGGGGGTGATCGGCCTCGGGCTGCCGACGGTTGCCATGGGCCTGCTTGGCCTGGCTATGGCCCCGGCGCAGGCTGCGGCGCTGTTGATCATTCCCGCGACCCTGACCAATGTCTGGCAACTGGCGGCGGGTGGGCACCTGTCGACCCTGCTCAAACGGCTCTGGCCGATGTTGCTGGCGATCTTCCTCGGCACCGGCGCCGGCACGTGGTGGCTGGGTGGGGTGGAGGGTGGCCATGGGATGGTTCGGGGATTGGGCGCCGCCTTGCTCCTGTATGCCTTGAGTGGCCTGTTTCTGCCGACGCTAGGGGTGGGGCCGCGGACGGAACGCTGGTTGGGTCCGGCCTGTGGATTGGTCACGGGGATCATCACCTCGGCCACCGGCGTGTTCGTGATTCCCGCCGTGCCTTACCTGCAAGCACTGGGCTTGAACAAGGATGAACTGGTGCAGGCGCTGGGCCTGTCGTTCACTGTCTCGACCCTGGCGCTGGCCCTCGGTCTGTTCTGGCGTGGGGCGCTGGGAGAGGGGGCCCTGGGGGCCTCATTGCTGGTATTGCTCCCCGCGATCCTCGGCATGCTGTTCGGGCAGTGGTTGCGCCAACGTGTCAGCGCCGCGCTGTTCAAACGAGTATTTTTTGTCGGGCTGGGCCTGCTGGGTGGGCATCTGCTGATCGGCGGTTGATGGCTTGAAGTGATCGTGGGGATAGGTCGCGGCCAGAGCCGCGGCGTCTTGTGCCGAATACAGGTTGCTGATCTCGGCCCATGCATACGGATCGGTCTTGAGTGTGCCGTGTTTGAGCGCCGACAGGTTCAGGATGGATTGCATTTATCGCTCTCTCAATTTTCTGAAACTACGCCTCAGTGAGCGCAGCGGCGCCGTGACTCTGAAGCTGTTGGATGCTTGCAGTCTCGTGACCTTCGCTTCGCTGAGCGCTAGTTGTTCGGTCAGCAGGAAGATCTGTCGCTGTCGTGCATTGAGTTCGATATTCAGAAAGTCGAGCGTAGGTGCTGGAATTTCTGTCGGTGCCGAGGGCTGGTTATCGTCATGTTCAAGCAAGGTAGGCAGGTTTTGCCAGAAGCGGTTGAGGGCGCTGAGAGTCGAGGTCTTGCCTTGGGCGATGATCTTCGCGACCCGGTCCCGATAGGTGGCCAGCGCCACCTTTGCGGCGCTTAACGACGCCGATGGCCGGGTTTTGCCAAGTCGTGAAGTAAACCATTGCACCGTCAGTTCTTCGGCTGGCGGCAGGGCATGCATCTGCCCCATCCCGGCCAGTGCCGTGTACTTGCCGGGGCTCAGATCCTCCGTCGAAAACACCGGCACGCCGAATACCAGGGCACTGATGGACAGGTGATAGCTGCGCTCAACTCCAGCAGGGCGGCAATCCGGCCCTGTTGTCGGTGTAATGAGTAGGACTTCTCTCTGAATTGAGGGGGCCATCCCAATTTTTGTAGTGTAATTCTTGTGTGGCTGAGAATAATTGATGATTGGGGTTTCTGAAATAATGAATTATCCCTGGGGACAAAACAGTCCGTCTTGAAGAAGAGAGTGGCGGGGAATAGGCTGGTTTGTGTCGGGATATTGGTGTCAATAGGCATTTAAGTGCCGAAGTTAGTTAAGGGAAGTTTATCTGGAGAGCGGCACTGACAATGTAATAATTGTGTTTGGATTAATACATTTCAGACAAAATAACGCAGCCGCTGAATAGGGCGATTGTCGAGCGAGTTTTCCATGAGGAACACAGGTGAAAGCCAGATCCGATGAATTGCAGATCTTTGTGTGTGTCATCGAGTGCGGCTCGATTTCCGCCGCAGCCGAACAGGTTGGCCAGACGCCATCGGCGGTCAGCCGGAGCCTGTCGCGGCTCGAGGCCAAGTTGGAGACCACCTTGATCAACCGCACCACGCGGCGCATGGACCTGACCGAGGAGGGCAAGTTTTTCTTCGAGCGAGCCAAGCAGATCCTGGAGCAGATGGATGAGCTGGAGGAGCGCCTGTCCTTGCGTCAGCGCAGGCCGGCCGGGCGCCTGCGGATCAATGCCGCTTCGCCCTTCATGTTGCATGCGGTGGTGCCCTATATCGCGGAGTTTCGCCGCCTGTATCCGGATATCCAGTTGGAGCTCAACAGCAACGACCTGATCATCGACCTGCTGGAGCAAAGTACCGATATCGCCATTCGTATCGGCAACCTGGCGGATTCGACCCTGCACGCGCGTTCCCTGGGCAGCAGCCCGCTGAATATCCTCGCCAGCCCCGCGTATCTGGAAAAGCATGGGCTGCCAGCCAGCGTCAGCGAGTTGTCCGGGCATACATTGCTCGGGTTTACCCAGACCGAAAGCCTGAACCACTGGCCTTTGCGGCATGCCCAGGGTGATCGCTGGCAGATCCAGCCTGGCATCAGCGCGTCCAGCGGCGAGACGTTGCGCCAGTTGGCCCTGGAAGGGCAGGGCATTGTCTGCCTGTCGCATTTCATGACCCATCAGGACATCCAGGCCGGGCGCCTGCGGGTGATTCTGCCCGAGGCCAACAGCGGCTATCGCCAGCCGATTCACGCGGTGTACTACCGAAACTCGCAGCTGGCGTTACGGATTCAGTGCTTCCTCGATTTCATCCAGGACAAGCTGGCGGGGTATGCCGTGTAGGTGTCGGCATGGGGGGGGCGGATCTGATGCTTTCAGATCATTCGTGACGCCTGCGCAAGAGTGAATTGGGTCGCATAGGCTTATTCGGCACGGATAAGTCTTCGATACTGGGTCCATCACTGACCCACGCACGGAGTTTCTCCATGAACGTTTTCATTACCGGCGCCGCCGGCTTTATCGGCGGCTCCATCGCCACTGGCCTGGTCAAGGCCGGTCATCAGGTCACGGGCCTTGTGCGCAGCGCCGAGCAGGCTGAAGAAATGCGGCGCCTGGGCATCACCCCTGTCATCGGTACCCTGGATGACAGCCTATTGCTCGCTGAACAGGCACGCCAGGCCGACGCGGTGATCAACGCCGCCAGCAGCGACCATCGGGGGGCGGTGGAAGCCTTGCTCGGCGCCCTGCGCGGCTCCGACAAGGTGTTCCTGCACACCAGCGGTTCGAGCATTGTCGGTGATGCCTCCGGCGGCCTGGCCAGCGACCACATTTACTATGAAGACCAACTGCCCGAACCGACTGTCGACAAGGCCGCGCGCGTGGCCATCGACAACCTGGTCCTGGGCGCGGCCGCCTTCGGCGTGCGCTCGGCGGTGCTCTGCAACACGCTGATCTACGGCCACAGCCGGGGCGTGAACCGCGACAGCGTGCAGTTGCCGCGACTGCTCAAGCAGGCGCGCAAGAGTGGTGTGGTGCGCCATGTCGGCACGGGCCGGAACATCTGGTCCAACGTGCATATCGATGATGTGGTGGCGCTGTATCTGTTGGCACTGACCAAGACCCCGGCGGGCGCCTTCTACTTCGTGGAAAGCGGTGAGGCCGCGTTTATCGAGATGACCACCGCCATGGCCCGGGCCCTGAACCTGGGCGAGCCGCAGGACTGGCCGCTGGCTGACGCCGAGGCCGAGTGGGGTTATGAAATGGCCAACTATGGCCTGGGTTCCAACAGCCGGGTACGCGGCAAGAAAGCCCGGGAACTGCTGGGCTGGGCACCCAAGCGTACGTCGGTGATCGAGTGGATTCTCAACGAGATGGTGTAACGCAGCAGCGGGTTGATCGTTCCCGGACCTGGGGGCGATCAGCCCGGCCAGGTGCTCTGATCTGTGCGCTTGCCTGTGCGTCCCGGAGGCTTTAAGACGTGGTTTTTGCGAGCCACTTCGCGCTTTTTATGATGATGGCACCTGGCTATTAAAGAATCTGCTTTCGAGGCCGAAGCGCTTTGATCCAGGTAGCCAGGAAGACCCGTCATGAGTTTCGGTAAAACCACTCCCGTCCTGCATATCGATGACGAGGGCAGGGCGTTGGCGTTCTACATCGACTTCCTCGGATTCTGCGTCGATTGGCAGCACCGTTTCGAGCCCGGGTTTCCGTTGTACCTGCAAGTATCCCGGGGTGACTGCGTGCTGCACCTGAGTGAGCACAAGGGCGACGCCACGCCGGGAGCGGCGCTGCGTATTGAAACCGACGAGCTGGAAGCGTTCAGGGCGCAGTTGCTGGACAGGGCCGGCGGCGATGTACCGCCAGAGATTCAGGCCATGCCCTGGGGCAGCCTGGACATGACGCTACGTGATCCGTTCGGCAATCGGCTGGTGTTTACCAACGCGATTTGCGCCTGACGACGTCCAGCCGGGCTGAAGGCGGTCATCTGTGGGCGCGGAGCTTGCCGGGACGCCGGACCGCCGCGAAGAGGCCCATGAAGCCGGCAAAAGCTTCGTGGATGCACGAGGTGGAAGGCAGTGCTGTTTTCTTCGACCTGATTGGCGCCACAGATTCCCTTCCGTGGGCTTGGCGAGACTGGGGTTATCAGACTCGGAAGTGGCTGACCATCGCCTGCAACTGACTACCCAACCGGGCCAGTTCGACGCTGGACGCCGCGGTTTCGTCGCTGGCGGCGGCGGTCTGTTCGGACACGTCACGGACATTGACGATACTGCGGCTGATCTCTTCGGCCACCGCACTCTGCTGCTCGGCTGCCGCGGCGATCTGCTGGTTCATCGACTGGATGTTCGACACCGTGCGGGTGATGTTTTCCAGTGAGGTGCCGGCCTTGCGGGTCAGGGCCACGCTGCTGTCGGTCAGGGTGCGGCTGTTGTTCATCACATTGGCCACTTGCTGGGTGCCGTTCTGCAAGGCGGCCACCAGGCCTTCGATCTCCTCGGTGGACTTCTGGGTGCGCTGGGCCAGGCCACGTACCTCGTCGGCGACCACGGCAAAACCGCGTCCGGCTTCACCGGCCCGTGCTGCCTCGATGGCGGCATTGAGTGCCAGCAGGTTGGTCTGTTCGGCCACGGCCTTGATCACGTCCATGACGGCACCGATCTTGTCGCTTTCCTTCTGCAGCACGCTCATGGCTTCGGTCGAACGCACCACTTCGGTGGCCAGGCGTTCGATCTGGGCAATGGCTTCGCCGACCACCTTGTCCCCTTCACGGGCTTCACCGTCCGCGGCCGCGGCGGCCTGGGAGGCCTGTTCGGCATTGCGCGCGACCTCCTGAACGGTGGCGGTCATTTCGTGCATGGCAGTGGCGACCTGGTCGGTTTCGATCTTCTGGCTGTTGACCCCGGCGCTGGTCTGTTCGGTGACCGCCGAGAGTTCCTCGGCGGCGCTGGCGATTTGGGTGACGCCATCGCGGATACCGCTGATCAGGTCACGCAGGGTGCTGCCCAT
The DNA here is from genome assembly GCF_023242525.1 of Pseudomonas sp. MWU12-2319. NCBI lineage: Bacteria > Pseudomonadati > Pseudomonadota > Gammaproteobacteria > Pseudomonadales > Pseudomonadaceae > Pseudomonas > Pseudomonas sp. MWU12-2319. The sequence continues at coordinate 114,435 of NZ_JALJES010000003.1, read as the reverse complement.
GCGCTGGATGCCTTGTTGCAACACGCCCAACTCGTCACGGCGGGTCACCACCAGGTTGTGGGTCAGGTCGCCGGCGGCAATGCGTTCGACCACGCCGAGGGTCTCGCGAATCGGGCGGGTGATCTGTCGGGTGATGACCACGGCGGCGAGAATCCCCACCAGCAACGCCAGCAGCGTACTGCCCAGTTGGAAGGTACGGGCCTGGGCGCTTTCGCTGTCACGCCGGTCCAGCTGGATCTGATACAGCGCTTCGCTGCGCGTGACGATGTCGGTGCCCTGGTCGGTCATTTCCTTGCGCGCCTGCACGGCGGCGGCGTTAGCGGACTTGTAGGCCTGCAACGCGGTGCGGTAGTTGCCCAGGGCCGTCTCGAGCTGGGTCACGGAGCCTTGTTCGGCGCTGCTGAAGGCTTGCTCCAGGTCCTTGAGCCCGGCGATCGCTTCGCTCAGTTGATTGAAGGCTTTCTGCTCGGTGTCCGGGTTGCTGTTGGCGGCGTAACCGCGCACTTCATAGCGGGTGAGCTGGAACTGTTCCTTGGCCCGGGTGATGGCCTGGAAGCGTTCGAAGCGGCCTTCCTCGCCAGGTTGCATGCGCAGCACCTGATCGTTGATGGCGGTGATCAGCTTGCTGACGGTATCGGCGTTGTCGCCCATGGTCTGGCGGGCGCCGTTACCGGTGCGATAGGCATCGCGCATCTTGTTCAGCGATTGCTGGTATTGCGTGATGAGGTCCGCCTGCTCCTTGAGCAGCTTGAGGTTTTCCGGGCTCTTGAAACTGCCGATCAGCTTCTGCTGTTGATCGATGAACGCTTGCAGGTTGACCTGGACGTTCTGGGCGGCGGTTTCGTCGCCGTTGGTCAGCATGTATTGCAGGCGCGCCACGCGCAGTTTGGTCAGCGAGGCGTTGAGCTGGGTGATGTCGCTCATCCAGTTGCTGCGGTCGATCAGCCCACCCAGGCTGTTCCAGCCGGTCAGGGCCAGGATGGTGGTCAGAAGCAGCACCAAGCCGAAACCCAGGCCAAGTTTCAGGTTGACGCTGATATTGCCAAACCAGCTATTCATCGAATTCCTCCAGGAACGTTGTGTTGCGTGCTATCGGGTGGCTGGAAGGTGTTGTTTTTGGAGCCAGCTGAATTTGTTGGTAGAGCTTTTATCGGCGGTAACACAAATAGCTGAACGATATTTTGTCATACAGCATGTTTCTGCGTTGTGAGGACGAGGATAGCGTTGTTTGTCGTTTGCCTGTTCGTGAAGTCGATTTCAGGCAAAAAAAACCGGCGCTCCGAAGGCGCCGGTTCTTTACTGCTCGATCATGCGAGGCAATTTATTGGCCGTAGAAATTATACAGACGCTTGCCGCCGATGGTGATGGTGCTCAGGACCTTGATCGGCGCTGGCGGCGTCGGCACGTTCAGCCCCTGGTCGACGATGACCACGTTGTTCGGCGAGGCTGTGAGAAAGGCTGTCAACTCGGCTTCGGTCATCAGCACTTGCTGCTGGCGCTGGGTATAGAACACGGTGGAGGCCAGTCGCTCCTCCGGTTGGAACAGGGCGACCTGCTTGCCGTGAGCCTGCAGTTCGATGACCTGGTCGGTCAGCGGTTTGAAGGAGTTCTTGAGGTCGGAGCGCGACTCCAGCGACGCCACTACCAGGTAGCCGACGACCACCAGTGCCATCAGCCCCATCGCCAGCGGACGATGATGTTTCACCAGCTTGGCGCTGAACGGCGAGGTGGCCGAGCGCCGACGCAGCCATTCGAGAATCACCAGCGAGTATTCGGCGGCGATGATGGCGGCGGCTGGGGCCATGGACATCAGGTAGACCATGCGCTTGCTGGAAGCCAGGGTCAGCAGGGTGAACTGGGCCAGGATCCAGACGGTCGCGAACAACAGGTGACGATTGGCTACCAGGCGCTTGCGCAGGTTCCACAGGCCCAGGTACACCAGCAGGTTCCAGGGCAGGAAGGATTCCGGCAGCTTGGCCAGGTAGTAGTAGAACGGCTCGTAGTGCCCGGCGGCGGTGAAGGATCCGCTGAAGCGGCCCACGCTGTTGGCCCACAGCACTTCACCGACGGCTTGCATGCCGCCGCGCTGGTAGAGCAGCACCAGCCAGATCAGCAGGGGAATCAGCCCTAGCGCGGTGAACAGCGCCGGGCGCAGCCAGTCGCCGAAGCTGAAGCGTCTGTCGATCAGGCTTTGGCTCACCAGGTAGACGAAAATCACGATACCCGGCAGGGCTAGGCCCAGTACGCCCTTGCTCAGGGTCGAGATCACGATGCCCAGGGCGAAGACACACCACGCCGCCAGGGTTGGCTTGCCTTGTGTGCGTTGCTCGGTGGCGCGGAAGAAGGCCAGCAGGGCCAGGGTCACCCCGAGGCTGAGCAGTGCGTCTTCGCCGACCTGGCGTGCGTTGCCCAGGTAGCTGGCCATGGTGGCGAGCATGGCGGCGGCGGTCCAGGCCAGCACGCTCGGACGCCCGATCTTGCGCAGGAATGCAAACAGCGCGAGCACCGTGAACAGGCCGGCGAAGGCCGAGGCCAGGCGCACGGCCAGAGGCGTGCCGCCAAACAACTGGATGGCGCCGGCATCGAGCCAGAGGCTCAACGGTGGTTTTTCCAGGAAGGGCTCGCCCAGCAGGTGCGGGGTGACCCAATCCCGGGTCAGGTGCATTTCCATCGCGATCCCGGCTACCCGGGATTCGGTGGAGCCTTGCAGCTCATGGTTACCCAGTCCGAAAAAGAACAGTAGGCCGCTCATCAAGAGCAGGATCAGGAAGGGGCGTGTCATTCGCATAGTGATACCGAATAGAGAGGAAGCGGGCCGCAAGGCAATCTGTTGATTGAAAAAGTATACGGGGCGATTTCTCAACATATTGTGAAGAGCGGTCGCCTCAGGGTATGTCTGAATGTTTCAGTCACCCAAGGCTTCACCTTCGCGGCGAGGGTCGGCGCCACCGGCCCATGACGACAGACCCTTGGCATCACGCACGCGCATGATCGCCTGGGTGCCGCTGGTCATGTCCATCTCGCTGACGACGTGGCCCTTGTCCTGCAGTGCCTTCACCAATTGCGGCGAGAACAGGCCCTGCTCCAGTTCGGTGGGGCCGTTGCGGCTGCCGAAGTTGGGCAGGTTGATGGCCGACTGTGGGTCGAGTTTCCAGTCCAGCAGGCCGGCCAGGGTCTTGGAAACGTACTCGATGATCTGTGAGCCGCCGGGCGAGCCGACGGTGCCGAGGAACTCGCCGCTCTTGCGGTCGAACACCAGGGTCGGCGCCATCGACGAGCGTGGACGCTTGCCCGCTTCGACACGGTTGGCCACCGGCTTGCCGTCTTCGCTGGGCACGAAGGAAAAGTCGGTCAACTGGTTGTTGAGGATAAAACCCTCGACCATCAGGTGCGAGCCGAACGAGCTTTCCACCGTGGTGGTCATCGACACGGCGCTGCCCTGGTCGTCCACGGCGACGATCTGCGAGGTGGAAATGCGCATCGGCGAGCGGTCCGGCGCCAGGGCCACCTGGATGCCGGCCGGTACCCCGGGCTCGGCCTTGCCCAGGCTGCGTTCGCCGATCAGGCGCGCGCGGCTGGCGAGGTAGCCGGGGTCGATCAAGCCGGCAACCGGGACCGGGATGAAATCGCTGTCGGCGACATACAGGCCACGGTCGGCGTAGGCCAGGCGATCGGCTTCGGCGATCAGGTGCACGGCCTGCGGGCTCGGTTCGAGACCGGCGGGACTTGAGCTTTTCAGCGGGCCGAGTGCGGCCAGGGCCTGGCGTTTGTCCTGCGCTTCCAGGGCCTGCAAGGTGCCGAAGATCTGCGCGATGGCGATGCCGCCGGAGGACGGTGGCGGCATGCCGCAGAGCTGCCATTGTTTGTAGTCGGAGCACACCGGCGTGCGCTCCTTGGCTTGATAGCCTTGCAGGTCGGCCAGCGAGAGCGTTCCGGGGTTGGTGCTGCCATTGACCGCCGCGACGATCTCCTCGGCGATGACACCCTTGTAGAGTGCGTCGGTGCCTTCGTTGGCGATGCGTTTGAGCACGGCGGCCAGCTTCGGATTCTTCAGCGTCGTGCCGACGGCTTTCGGGCTGCCGTCGGCGTTGAGGAAGTAGGCGGCCATGGCGGGCGAGTGGGGCAGGAACGGACTGGCGACGATCTGCTTGTGCAGGCGTGGCGAAATCGGGAAGCCCTGTTCGGCCAGGCGGATGGCCGGCGCGAAGAGCTTCGCCCAGGGCAGGCGGCCCTGGGTGCGATGGGCCAGTTCGAGGGCGCGCATCACCCCGGGTGTACCGACCGAACGTCCGCCGATCTGTGCCTGGGTGAAGGCCATCGGTGTGCCGTCAGGGTTGAGGAAGAGTTTCTCGGTGGCGCCTGCCGGTGCGGTTTCACGTCCGTCGTAGGCATGCACCTTTTTGCCGTCCCAGACCATGATGAAGGCACCGCCGCCGATGCCGGTGGCTTGCGGTTCCACCAGGGTCAGTACGGCTTGCATGGCTATCGCCGCATCCACGGCGGAGCCGCCCTGGCGCAGGATCTCGCGCCCGGCTTCGGCCGCCAGGGGGTTGGCTGCCGCGGCCATGTGCCGGGTCGCGTGTTGCGTGAGCATGCCGTTGCGATAGCCCGTGCCGATTTCCGGCGCGTCGGGCAGGGTGGTGTCGGCGGAGGCAAACGGTGCGTTGCAGACGGTGAGCGCGAGGCTGATGGTCAGGGCGCAAAGGGAGAAACGACGTGATGGAAAACGTGAGTGCACTGTGTAGGCTCCTGCCTTGGACTTGCTCGGCACTATAGTCCGGGCGTGGCGGCGGGAACAATCGTTGAGCTGGCGGGGCCAGGCAGCAAGCCGTGCAAGCGGTGAATACCCAGCTGATCGAGTTGTATTGGCAGGTGGGTGCTTATATCAGCCATAAGCTGGAACAGGCCGAGTGGGGCGATGCAGTGGTCAGCCAGTTGGCCGAGCATCTGGCTCGGACGCAACCTGGGTTACGTGGATTTACTCGATCGAATTTGTTCCGCATGCGCCAGTTCTATGAGATTTATCGTGTAGAAGAAAAAGTCGCGCCGCTGGCGCGACAATTATCCTGGTCACATAATCTGATCATCTTCAGCCAGAGCAAATACCCGGAAGAACGAGAGTTTTATCTGCGTATGGCGGTTCAGGAGAAGTGGTCGAAACGTGAGTTGGAGCGCCAATTCAAGGCGGCGTTGTTCGAGCGTAACGTGACCCAACCGGCAAAAGCTTCGGCAGTGCTGAGACAATCTCACCCCGATGCGCTGGAGGTATTTCGTGATGCCTATATGGTTGAGTTTCTCGGCCTCTCCGGCAGCCATGCCGAGGTCGATCTGCATCAGGGATTGCTGGCGCGCCTTAAAGATTTCCTCATCGAGTTGGGCCGCGACTTCTGCTTTATCGGCTCCGAATACCCGCAGCCTGTCGCCAGCCTTGATTGCCTGCCGGACAAACAGTTGCTACAGGCCAAGCTGCATGAGTTCTATGCACTGAACACAGCGTCATGAAGGAATAATCAAAACGCCCGGATCCAGCGCACTTTCGTCGAGGCCTGGACCGCCCCGCCTCCGCTTCCCGTGGTGGGTTGGGTGGTGACGGTCTGGTCGGCGGTGACGCTCGACACGTCGATGGCGATGCCGCCCTGGGAAATAGTGGTTGGGCTGGTGCCATTGTTACCGGTGGACAGCGCGCCTTTGATATTGGTGGTGGCGCCCGAGGTGCTGACCAGGCCGCCGAGGATGACGTTACCGTACAGGGTCCAGCCGCTGGTGCTCAGCCCGCTGTTGGCTTCAATGGCAATGTTGCCGATGGGCAGGCCGCTGTGGCTGACGTTGGAGGCGTCGGTCCAGGTGGCCAGGGTCCCCGCTGTCTTGTTGCACAGGTTGGTCGGGTAGAACGACCCGCCGCACAGGTTCGTATAGCCGGAGAAGTTCGGCGAGTACAAGGGCACCATGCCGCTGCTGGTCAGGGTGACACTGGCGTTGGTGAGCACGGTATTGGTGAGTCGGGTCAGGCTCTGCACGCCATCGAGGGTGATATTGCCATTGAACCAGAGCACGCCCGGCGGCATGGCCTTGATACCGGTGAAGGTCCATCCGCTGCTGGGCGTCGCGCTGCTGCCGCAACTGGTGTTGCCATAGTTGCAGATCAGGAAGTTGGCCCCCAGCAGGGTACGCATATCGGTGGTCGCCAGGTTGTAGGGGCCCGCCGGCACCGCCGTACCGGCGGCGGTCTTGACGTTCTGGATGGTCAGCATCGGCGTGTTGCCGACAAAGTCGAACACATAGTTGGCCTGGCTTTTCAGGGGAGTGACATCCACCGCGACGGTGGTGATGTTGCAGTACGGCACGCCGGGCAGGCCGGGTGAGGCGGTGGCGACGTTCTGCGTCAGGTTCGCCAGGGCGGCGCCGGTGTAGGCCGTGCCGTTCTGGTTGAGCAGCTTGCCGGCGATCTGGCTGGCGGCAGTGAACGACGGCGTGTTGTATTGCGTCACGCTCAAATTGCCGCCGCCCTGGAACTGGCCCACCGTCGCGGTAAGGATAGACACGTCACTGTTGGCCTTGAGCGCGGTGTAGGTGGCGCTGTAGCCGGTCAACGCCATGGTGTTGCCCCAGAAGGTGCCGACGGTGCCGGTGAGGAAGTTGATATCGCCGCCGTACACCGAGTTGTAGGTCAGCGAAATATTCGCGGGCAGGCTGCTGGTCCCGGAGATCAGCACGGCGCCGGCCGTGGTGTTGATGACCCCGCTGGCTTGGGTGACCTTGCTCAGGTCCAGGGTATAGACCGTGCCGTCGGTGAGGGTGATCAGAGCCGTGCCGCTGCCGGCTGCGGTGATCGAGTTGTCGGTGTTTTTCGTGCCGCCGACCAGGGCGGTGCCGATCGTCGAGCCGCCCGATACCACGTTGGCCTTGAACGCTCCTGCCTGGATCGCCACGTAACTGCCACCGGACTGGGAAATCGCAATGGACTTGGCGCCCACGGTCAGGTTGACCGGCTGGCTGCTGGAACTCATGGCAAAGGTCCCTTCGGTATAGAGGGTCGCGTTGTTCGCGATGCCGCCACCACTGAGGTTGATGCCACCCTTGGCGCAGCCGGAAACATAGGCCGTCGAACCGTTGGAAATGGTCAGCACGCCGGTCACGGCGATGTTTGCCAGGGTGCTGCCGTTGGTGATCGACAGGCTGCCGCCGGTGTAGTTGAAGTTGCCGTTGAACTGCAAGGCTGGGGGCAGGTTGCCGCTGGCGACCGTGCTCGCGGCACTGGCCGGCGTCAGCAAATAAACCACTTGCACAGTGTGGGTCGCCAGGTTGTTGGTGGCGGTGATGGTGGCGGTGACCAGCGTGCTGCTACCGCTGGCGACCTTGGAAATGATCTGCGCACTGAGCCCGCTGGCGCTGATGGTCACGGGGCCTGGGGTCACATTGGCCAGGGTGCTGTCCTGCTGCAATTGCGCCTGCAAGTACAGGCGCACCCATTCCACGCCACTCCAGACCCGCGATTCCGCCGGCGAAGTGGCGTGTGCCGCCAGTTGCTGCTGCTGGGCGCCGCGTATGCCGTACATCATCCCCAGGGCGGTCACGGTCAGGGCCATGCCGACGAACAGGATCATCAGCGTTGCGGCCATGCCGCGTTGAGCGGCGCGCGGCGATTGGGAAAACGATCGGGCTGGCATCGGGGGCTCGGTCAGGAAGAGGGTTTTTCGAAATTGATCAGGCACGCCGTCGCCTTGCTTTGGACGTAGGCGGGCTGTGGGTTGGTGCTATTGGGGTCCAGTGTGCTGTTGTTGGCGCTCAGGGTGATTTGCAGGCGATAGGCGGTATTGGTGGTGTCGGTGTTACGGCCGTAAGGCCAGCAGGTGGCGAAGCCGACCGAGAACGGCGTGGTGCCCTGGCCGGCGGCGATCAGTGTGGTGCTGGTCCAGGTCGCGCTGCCCCATTGCGCCGAGGCCTGGGTACAAGTGGCCCCGCTATTGATGCTGATCAGGGCGCCGTTGCTGACCAGCAGCCCGGCACAACTGGCTACGGCCGCTGAGCTGGTCTGATAGGACCAGACAATCGCGTTGCCGGTGGTGCCGTTCGGCGCGGCGCTGGTCAGGGTCGGGAAGTTGGCCTGGGCGGTGGCGGTACCGGTCAGGGTGCCATTGGTCAGGGTGGCGCCGGACAGCAGCACGAAATTGTTGTCGATATCGGAGGTGGCGCGCGCGGTGGGGCTGCCACTCCAGAACCCGCCATTCATCAGTTCACGCTGGGCCGTCAGCAGGCCCGAGGCGACCTGGCCATCCTGGCTGGCGCTCTGGAGCGATGTCACCGTGCTATAGACCAGGTTTTTATACAGCGAGAGCATGGCCAGGATACTGAGCAGGGAAATGATCGTGCCGACCATCAGGCTGATCATCGTGAAGCCACGTTGCGCGCGGCTCATGGCTCGTCTCCGACGCGGATGATGCCGCCAAAAATACTGGTGTCCTGGGTGCGGGTGGTCAGCACCACCGAACTCTGCGGTGCGCCGCCGGTGAGGACGCTGGTGCCGACGGTGACGGCAGCGGGGCTGGTGCAGGTCGCGACGATCGGCTGGGTCGTGGTCTGGGTGGGGAGGGACACGACGAGCAGGGCGGCGTTGGTCGTGCACAACAGCGCGCCATTCTGCTCCAGCAGGCTGCGCATCTGGCTGACCACGATATTTTCCAGTTTCATGTCGCGCTGGCTCACCGCCGCCCTCGACGCGATATAGGTGATCCCCAGGCCGATGATTGCCATCAGCAGGATGCCGACCAGCGCCTCGATCAGAATATCGCCGCGTTGCGGCTTCGCGACCGACCTAGATGAGCGGGACATTGACTGCAATCTCGCTGCCTGCCGTGACTTGAATGGTAGCAGTGGTGCATGAGCCGCTGCTGACCGCGAAACCGCGGTTGTTGAAGGCGACACAGGCCAGGTTGACGCTGGCGACCTGAATAACGGCGGCGGCCGGGAGCGGGGCGCTCCAGAGGAGTGATGTGGTCGCGGTACAATCGATGGTCTGCCCGGGAGTGAGGCTCAATAACTTGAGGCTCTGGCCGGAGACGCACAGCACGGCGGCGGGTGCGGTGTCCTGCACCTTGCCCGGGTTGCGCAAGGCGATCGACTTGGCGCGGCTGATCCCTTGTCTCAAGAGACCGGCGGCATCGCGCTGATAGGCGCTGTTGGTCCACGACTGGGTCAAGGGCACCCCCACTACCAGCAAAAGCGCGAACACGGTAATCGTGATCATCAACTCGATCAGGGTGAAGCCACGGCTGTGCATTACAGCCAACTGCTATACGGACTGCAGGAGGAGAGGTTGCGATTGTTACCCTGGTCCAGGGTCAGGACGCAGCCGCTGACAGTGGCGCCGGTACCCGTGGCCGTCACGGTATAGGTCGTGGCGGTGGAGCTGAGGGAATAGCTGAAATTGCTGGACTGGCTGGGTTGCCAGCCTGACGTCGGGCTGGTGCAGGTCAATGGGCCGCCGAGCAGCACGCATTGGATTTGGGTGACACCGCTGGCGCTCGAAGCCGGGTACACCAATTGTTTCTGGTAATAGTTTTCCAGGTTGAGGCTCAATGCGACCAGATCCGCCTCGGCCGACTTGAGGTTGCTCTTGGTGATGTAGCTGTTGTAAGCCGGAAGGGCGATGGCGGCGAGGATCGCGACAATGGCGACCGTGATCATCATTTCGATCAGGGTAAAACCTGATTGTGTTCTGGCGTTGTTCATAGGCACTTCATCGGCAATTTTATTGGCGTTTACCCGGTGACCGACTGGTCGCGCGTCATTATGACATCATTGAATGACAGTTCGGGAATCGAGCCGACAGGAACGACCCGGCCTGAAGAATCTTTCATTATCGGTCTTATTCCAGGACCTTCTGCTGATCTCCATCACTCCGCAGGCCGATCGATCAACCGAGCGGAGCCTTGCTCAGGGCAGGGCTCCGTTCGGTCAGGTGCATCGGTCCATATTCCCGGTGCAAAGCCTTTACGCCATCGCCAACTGCACCACCTTGAAAATCACCATGCCCATGGCGACGACCAGATAGCCGCGCAGTACGCCCATCCAGATCCGATTGCGTTGTGACAGGATCATGGGCTTGAGCTGGCCCAGTGGCGGCATGCGCCAGGAGTTCATCATTTCCTGGGTGAAGGTGGTCGTTTTGTCGGTCAGACTGGCTTCGTCCACGGCTTTACGGGCATGCAGCACGTTGACAGCGATGGCGATGACCAGGCCCACGACACCACCACCAATCAGGATATCGGTGATGGTTTCACCGGACATGTCCGGGAAGGCCACGGCCGAGGTCAGGACCACGGACAACAGCACGAGTATCGCGACGATGACCGCGGTCACCAGATTGGTGAAGCGCTTGTTTACCCAGGGGCCGAGTACTTCCTTGTCATTACACAGCAGCAACAGGAACACCGTGGCGCTGGGCAGCAGGACGCCGGCCAGGGTCTGTACCGCGTTGGTCAGCAGGCCCAGCGGGACGCCGGGGATCAGCACCAGGGCGGCGGCGACGGCGATCAGGCCGCAGTACATCAGGTAGAAGCCCTTGGCATCGCCGGGTTTGCGGTGCAGCGAGTGCTTCAGGCTCAGGACATCACCCAGGGCGTAAGCGGTCGACAGCGACACGGCCATGGCACCGATGATACTGGCGTCGATCAGGGCGACCGCGAACAGCACGCCCGGCAGGCGCCCGTGGTACTTGGCGATACCGGCGGCGATGGCACCGGCATCGGTGAAGTTGCCGAACTCCGGGTTACCGACGAAGACCTGCGCGGTGAAGGCAATCATCGCCACCGCGCCGATCACCACCAGGGCGATGCCCAGCCACAGGTCGGCGCGTTCGTACTTGATGAAGCGTGGGGTGATGCGCTTGTCGATCACATAGCTTTGCTGGAAGAACAACTGCCAGGGCGCCACGGTGGTGCCGACGATTCCGATGATCAGCAGCAACACTTCCGACAGCTTGCCGTCAGCCGGCAGTTGCGGGGTGAAGAAGTCATGGGCCACCTGAGTCATGGGCGGGTGGATCATCAGGAAGATCGGCACCAGCAGCAGGCTGCCGAAGACCAGGACCAGGGCGAACCGTTCGAAGCGCCGGAAGTTGCCCGTGCACGCCGCCAGCATGATGAACACCGCTGCCAGGCACACGCCGGCCACCTTGGGCACCCCGAGGAAATCCATCCCCAGGCTGATGCCGATGAACTCGGTGACGATGGTCAGGGCGTTGAGGATAAACAGGTCGATGGCACTGAACGCGCCCCAGAACTTGCCGAAGCGGTCGAGGATCAGGCGGGCATGGCCGACACCGGTCACCACACCGAGGCGCAGGACCATCTCCTGGTTGACGTAGAGCACCGGGATCAGCAGGGCCAGGGTCCACAGCAGCAGCGTGCCGTAGTTCTGGCCGGCTTGGCCGTAGGTGCTGAAGGCGCCGGCGTCGTTGTCGCCGACCATGACGATCAGGCCTGGGCCGAGGATGGCCATCAGGGTCTTGAGGCGATGCATCCAGCCGTTGCGTGGGGCGACATCGTCATGGCGGATGGTGCCGAAGGCTCCGCGGATATCGCCGATATGGGCGCTGTCGAGGACAGCGGATTGGGCATTCAAGTTGGACATGGTGAGTTCCTCCAAAGCGTGGCATTGGCAGCCGCTTTCGATTCCCATCGGACAGGCGAGCACGGGTCTTCCTTCTCCTGGCCACAATCCGTGGGCTTTGTTGGAGACGAAATGACAGGCATTCCTGGCGTTACGGGAAGCGCAATAAATTGGGTTGTTCAACCGCTGACCGAGGTCGGTCCGGGTTGCTTGGAGGTCACACGGAAGGGAACTGCGTAAAGCGCGGGGCGTTCGAGCGGGGGGAGATCAACCAGGGTCAGTCCTACCTGCCAGGCGGCACCATTCCAGTCAGTGTGACCGGCCTACTAGAGCTGGGGTCCATAGGAGTTCTCCGTGGTTATTTCGGCGAATGTAACCAAATGTGAGAGAAAATGGCGAGTAAAAATTTATGAAATTTTTATCGGCGGGAGGCTGATAGGGAGATCCCTTGAGAGGGGCTGGCGCCTCAGAGAATCAAGCCTTTTTCCCGGATTTTTTCGATCAGGGCAATGCCGCGCTCCAGGATCTTGTTTTCGCCCGGATCGCCGACCAGCGAGGCCAGCAACTCCTTGAGACTGGTGAGGCTGTATTGGAATAGCAACGTGGGGCCGGGCGCCTGGCGCAAGAAAGTGGTCACGCCTACTTTCTTTCCTGAACGGGCATGTTGTGCGTCCAGCCAGTCGCCTGTGGTGGGGACCTTTCCGGTTTTGGCAACGATGCTTGCGACCCACATCGAGTGAGCGATTACTTCGGGCCGTTCCTGGGCCTCTTGGAACGTAGCAACAGGTTTGCGCACGATGGGCATCATGGTGGTCAGGCGTTGTATCGAGCCATTCTTTTTCAGGTCCAGGGCGCTATTTTTAATCCTGGGGTCAATGTGACCGACCACCACCGGCACATTGTTGCCCAACGTGGTGATCAGGCCGGCGCACATATGACAAGGCGCCAGCGTGGAGTAGATTCGCACTCCGTCAGGCAATGCGCTGGTATTGTTCTTGATCAGGTAGGCCAGCACCATGCTGGTTTCGGCATGGAAGCAGCCATTGAGGCCATTGATATTGACGCCCCAGCCGAGAATCACGTCTGTGTTGCTCACCATGACGGCGGCGACATTATGACCGCTGCTGAGCGTGCCGGCCCCCCTGTTGTGCGGCAGGGCGGCACCTGCCAGCGCATAGGCGATTTTCATCCAGAGCCGGTCCTTGTTGTTTTGCTCGGTGATGCAAGCATCTTCTTGTAGCGGCAAGCTGGAGGCGACGCGGGTGAGCATATCGAGTTCGGGTTGTTTATTGACCCGGGAGTCATAGACCGCATTGCAGCCATGCATCTGGGTATATATGGTATTGGCTGTGGGGGTGAGTTCCAGGGCATCGGAGTTGAACAATTCGATCCACTCGTTCAACAGCGGCGTGGAAGTGGGAAATGTATTGAGTTTCAGCTTCTTGGCTTGCCAGCCGGCGCCGGTTATCCGCTTTGGAATATCCAGTTCACCCTCGGCGTTCAGCGACAGTTCGTCACGGATAGCGCTATCGGTCGGTAAGACGATCTTTGCTGCAAAGTTCTTCGGATAGACAATGGCGCTCACGCGCGCTTGCCAGCACAGGCCGAGGCACATCTCTGTCGGAATGCAGCTTGAGTAAACGTCGAGTTTGCTGGTGTTCGGGTGATTGTGCAGCAGGTTGACCACCGCCGTTTCATGGGCTTTGTCGCTGGCCTCGCCAATGGCGATGACTTGGGTACCTGAAACCAGAAACGCCACATCCTTGCCCGTGAGGCTTTTTTTCCGCAGCACCAGGGTCAAGAGGTAGTGATGGCTATTCATACAAACGCTCCTTGTTCAAATCAGTCTTATTGCGATCAGGTCACAGCTCGCGTCGATGATCAGAAGGGCTTGGCGCATGCTGATGGTGTCACTCGGCTAAGTTCAAATCACCACGATGGGCGATATGGACCTTGTTGCCATCCGGGTCACGAAGGTAGGCGCCGTAGTAGCCGTCGCCATAGTGAGGCCGAGGCCCAGGCGCTCCTTCGTCAGCGCCTCCTACATGAAGGCCCGCTGCATAGGCTGCGTCCACGGCTTCTTGAGAGGGGGCAGAGAACGCCAGCATGCTGCCGTTGCCAGGGTTTGCCGGCATGCGGTCATAGGGCGAATAGACGTAGAACCGAGGCAAGGTGCGATCAGGCATGACCCAGCAAGCGGCAGGTGGGCCACCGTCAGGCGTGACCGTGCGCCGGCACAGGCCCAACGGAATCAGAACCGCATCGTAGAAAGCGGCGGCCTGGTCGAGATTGTTTGTTCCAACAGTCACGTGGCTGAACATTCCGGATCCGTCGAAAGTGTGGGTTTCAAGAGTATCGCAGCCCCAATCCATGACTGTATAGGGCGTCTCGATACCAAGAGGGACCTATATCCTCAGCGCGACTTGTCGTCGGTATTTCCTCCTGGCGTCAGTTCGATCAGATTCCTGCCTCAACGGCGCAGCACTCTTTGTGTTCACCCACGGAGTGCCGCGCCCCTCGGTAAGCGGAGCAAGGTTACCAATGGTATGGAGAAGCGCCTTGTGTTCTTCTTTGTAAGCAGCACCGACCATTTTTCGTTCAGGCTTTGCGGCAAACCTGGCTTCACCAGATTCGCCAGCATCGCCCCGTGGTGTTTTCAGCCAGCGATCTGATGTCCCAGCAAATGGCCGCCAGGTTTGGCGTAGGGGCTGTCGTGCTGCCGACCACGGTGGGCGACAATGGTCCTGCGCTTCAGCGGCTATCGGTAGACAGCGAGGCGCCGACTCGAGATCTCTGGTTGACGGTCTATCCCGATCTGCGTCGCTCGCCGTCGATCAAGGCGGTGATGGATTTTTTAGTTGAGTGTGTCCAGCAGGAGCCTCGGCTGTGTTGTTAGGCAAGAGCGCACAGTCGGTCCTGAAGACGTAGCAGGTGTGAGTGGTGAGTGACAGGAACGAAAAGCCCGGCGCTGTGCCGGGCTAAATCTTTAGCTGTTCAAATTTTCCTGGAGCGGTAAATCTCCATGAAACCCTGAAGGCTGCTCCACCACTGATTAGCTCTGATTGCTGAACTATTGCCGGCCACCATTTGACGAGATTTTGAGCCTTGCTCCAATAGGACTCCTGCCCCCATTGCTTTGCCAAGCAGAAAATAGGTAGGCCGCATTCGCGAAATACTTTTCTCTCCGCGTCGCCCTTGGTGAACTTGTCTTGAGATACAACTGTCCACCGGCCCTCAGCTTTTAGCTCAGAAATCCAATGGATATCGCTGGCACCTTGGTCGAATTTTTCTCGGAGCGGGAGCACCTGGTGCCCGTCGGCCTTGCACAACTCATGAAGTGCCCTGGCCATCGCGGGTGGAAGATTATTATCGATCAGAAAGTTCAAGCAGCAATCCTATGCTCAAAGGCTACTGCTGCATCCACTGCGGCAGTGGAAATTTCGAAAATGGTCGCAACCCGCTTAATGTCCTGCCCTTCGGCTTGATAGGACTGGTAGATCGCTGACGTATCAATCCCGACTTCAGAAAGGATTGGTTTTCCAAAGTTTCGAGCGGGGTCAAGAACGATAGTCTTGCTTCGCTTTAATGGATACCACCGCTGTGCAGCCCCTTCACCGGCGTAATCAATACCTTCATAGAGAGAGGGTTTGATGACTTGTTTGAACGCCCATTGCCTTTTAATCAAATCAAGCAACGCCTCATCGCCCGTTTCATCAAGGACTGTGGCGAAGATGCTCCGTCCGTCGGTCTGGAAGCGTTTGCAGGTGAACGGGTATGGCTGATCGAACATTTCCCGGGCTTGTCTTGAAGCGCTTCGGATCGCCTGAAGACTGACGCCATGCTGCCGAAAGGCATGGACAAATCGGATCTCTAAAAGGTCGTGGAAACCAAGGAGGTTCTCATCGAGGAAGGACAACTCGGACGTCCACAGTCCAGTGTGATCGACCCCATGAGCACTGTAGCCGAACATCCAGCGACGGATATCCTTTGCTGAAATACCTGTGTAGAGAGCTGCCTCCCCGGGAGTGTAGAGCCCAACCCCGATGAGGCGGCTCGGTAATTCGGTGTTTTTCATGTGCCCCCCTTGTCCTTGGGTCAAACCTAAAATCCAAGTTTGGGTGTCGACGACGATTCGATCAACACATCTCAGACAGACTGCTAACCAAACAGTAACAAAACACATCTGCAGACCCCCGGTGCACGATGCTGGCCGAACGGTAGCAGCGGGTTGGGTATGGGCGGAAACTGACTGCGACGTGGATTGAAACTCACGACAACTGCTTTAATTTCGCCTCCACCGCATCGTCAAAGATGATGTAAAGCGCTTCGATATCGGCTGGCCGCAAGCGCTTGGTGCTTTCCAAACCGCCGATAAACGTAATCTGAATGGCCCTTTCAGCCTCCAGGTCTGCGACGGTGCTGGCGGCATTGAGCGCTCGAACCAGGTCGCTGACAGGGTCTCGGATGGGTTTTGGAAGTCGTAACAGGTCGAGCCTTTCTTGTGGCATGTCTTCCTTAACCGATTGAATTTAATGGCTAATATTGATTTTTTATGTGGAATGAAAATTGGAATATCTTTCGAAATTACACTCCACTGTAACACCCATTTGAACTCGATCTGATAACCGATCGCCTGTCCGCACAAGGCGCTCGCCTCTGGGATGCAACTCCCCCTCACTCGGCCTCGACACTACAGCGTCTAAGCGTTGCAACAATACTTCACCGCCTTGGCTGAATAGGGGCTCAAAGGCTCCCGCAGCAAAGCGATTTCACACTCATTGCATGCCTCCGATGTGGCGTTTTTTGAGGGTTATACGACCTTTACGCCATCAAGGTGCTGTTTCCATAATTTGCCCGGGAAATCGAGCGCAGACATGCGCATAACCGTGATGACGCCATGACCTTTCGGCTTGGCCAATCACGAGGCAGAGAAGGGGACAGAAGATGAGGCTCAAGAACAAATCGGTTTTGATCACCGGCGGTACCAGTGGCATCGGTCTCGCCACCGCCAGGCTCTTCATTGCGGAAGGCGCGCGGGTCGCGGTGACCGGTCGCGATGTTGCCGTATTTGAGCGTGTGCAGGCCGAGCTGGGCGAGAACGCGCTGGTGCTCCAGGGCGACGTACGTTCGCTCAAGGATATGCGGGCGATTGCCGCCGAGGTGAAAGAGCGGTTCGGCGGCCTGGATGTCCTGTTTGCCAACGCCGGTCGAGCGTTCCCGTCGGCACTCAACGACATCGACGACGATCTCTATGAGGAGATCATGGACATCAACGTCAAGGGCGTGGTGGTCACGCTTCAGGCGGTGTTGCCTGACTTGCGGGAGGGCGCTTCGGTCATTCTCAACACCTCGTTCGTCGCGCAGACCGGCAAGCATGGCATCTCCCTGACCGCCGCGGCGAAGGCGGCCGTGCGATCACTGGCGCGCAGTTGGTCCTACGAGTTTCTCGACCGGAAAATCCGCTTCAACGCGATTGCGCCCGGTGCGATGGACACGCCCCTGATCAGCAAGTGGGGCATGTCCGATGAGTGGGTTCGCGAGCGTAAGGCCGAGTTCGCCCAGGCGGTTCCGGTGGGCCACATGGGCAAGGCCGAGGACATTGCGTACGCGGCGCTCTATCTCGCCAGCGACGAATCTTCCTATGTGGTCGGCACCGAACTGGTGGTCGATGGCGGTGCCTCGCAACTTTAAAGGAGAAGTTATCGTGACCGACCATAGCGAAAACAACGCCACCGGTGAGCGCCCGCTCAGCACGGGGAGTTCCCGCCGCGATGTGCTCAAGTTCAGCGGCATCGTCACCCTCGGCTCCCTCCTGGGCGGCGGAGCCCTGCTTGGCCGTGCCGCTCCCGCTCTTGCGCAGGCCGGCAGCGGGGGAGAGCTGGCCCCGAACGAACCCCTGAATATTCTGATCGTGAATTACGATGGCGGCACGCTGCTCGATTTCGCCGGCCCCAGCGAGATTTTTCACCGGCTACCGAATACCAAGGTTCGTTATGCAAGCCTCAATGGCGGCAATGTGACCCTCGAATTTGGGGTCGTGTATGGCAACACTGAACGACTGGCCGACATTGAGAGGACCGACCTGCTCCTGGTCCCAGGCGGCTCTGATTTGTCGGCACCGATGCGGCCGGAATACCAGGCACAGATCCTGCGCCTGGCGGAAAGCGCCAAGCATATTACGTCGGTCTGCAATGGATCACTTGTGCTCGCCGCGACGGGCATTCTCAAGGGCAAGCGCAGCGCCTGCCATTGGGCCTTCGTCAACAAGCTGACTGAATACGGAGCCATCGCTGTTCCTGATCGCTTCGTCGAGGACGACAACGGTCGATTCATGAGCGGTGGCGGCGTGACGGCGGGCATCGACTTCGCACTTCGCGTGGCCGCTAAGCTGCGCGGTCAACAGGCCGCCGAATTCACGCAGCTTGCGATCGAATATGACCCCGATCCGCCCTTCCATTCCGGTCATCCGAGAGAGGCTCGACCAGAAGTCATTGCGATGGTCGACAAGGTACTGCCCGGCGCATCCAAGGGGCTCGCGCGAATACCCGGCGTTCGCTGAAACGCTGGCAAGCAATATTGGCTGCATCTGCCCAATCGGGTGCAGCCCTCTTCCATTCAAGCCAATATCGGAAATCATCAGATGCGACAGATCCGTCCTTGTGCGGCTGCCCTTGCAGTCGGCTTCTCCTTTTTCGCCTTTATCCTGCCGGCCACCGCCGGTGAACCACAGCGTCCGCCCGAAGCGGCCATCAAGGCCGAGAACGCCCGATGGGCGCAGGCCTTCGCGCGAGGTGACTATGAGGCGATAGGTCGCCTCTATACGGAAGATGGCGCCCTCTTGCCGCCCGGGGGCGACCGAGTTATCGGCGCCCGCGCGATCACCGAATACTTCGCCAAGGGCTATGCCGGATCCCAGCCTGGCAGCGTATCTTTCAGCAATTACGAGTTCTACGGTGACGATCAGGCGGTTACCGAAGTTTCGGAGGCCGATGTCCGTGATCACAGTGGCGCGCTCAAGTTTCGCGGTAAACAGATCCTGGTCTTCCTGAAGCAGGGTGGCGTCTGGAAGCTGCACCGTGACATGTGGAGTGATTACGGCCCCCTGAAACCCGACGCGCGTTGAGCGCCCGGTTCTGACAACAGTGGCCCTGGTGGCCACTGACTAGGCTACGCGCGCGGATAGGGCGTCGATCTATCCGCGCTCACCGCTCAATCGGCTCTCGCGACGGACCGATTGCGGCGGATGTCCATGCAGTTTGACGAAGGCCCTGCGCATCCGTTCCGGATCGCTGAAGCCCACCGCCAGGGCAATCTGTTCGATCGGTTCGCTGCCATCGCGCAGGCGCAGGCACGCCGCTTCAACGCGCAAGCGCTCGACCGCCTTGGCCGGCGTTTCACCGGTTTCCCGGCGAAAGGCCCGTCCGAATTGTCGCAGGCTCAATCTGGCCGCATCGGCGAGCCGCTCGACAGGTAGCGCTTCAGCCAGATGTTCCCTGGCGAAATTCAGCGCAATGCGGATGCGATCCGACTCCGGCTCCATTTGTGACATGGCGGAGAATTGCGACTGGCCTCCCGGTCGACGATAGGGCACGACCAGCAGCCTGGCGGTGGCACGCGCCACTTCCGCGCCCATATCCCGTTCGATCATGGCAAGCGCCAGGTCGATGCCGGCGGCGATGCCCGCGGATGTCCAGATATGTCCGTCCGCTATATAGATACTGTTCCCCCCGACCTTGATGCCAGGGAAGCGCGACTGCAATTGAGCGGCGTACAGCCAGTGCGTCGTGGCCCGGCGTCCGTCCAGCAGGCCGGTTTCCGCCAGTAGAAACGCTCCCGTACACACGCTTCCCACCCGCGAGGCCTTGGCCCCCAGTTTCTTGGCGGCGGCGATGTTTTCCGCTGTCCGCATCGGCTCGATATCGCCACCAATGAACAGGATGGTGTCAAACCTGCGCCTGCCTGCCGGCTGGGTCTCGATCGGAAGGCCAGTATTGCCAGGCACTGACCCTCCTGCCTGCGAGATGACCTGGAGATCATAGGGGGTATGGCCGGCGGCGGTGACCACCTGATTGAACGCCGAAAGGGGGCCGGCAAGATCAAGAGCATCATGGCCATGGCAAACGAAGAATCCGACTCGATGCATGATGAGGTCACTCAAGATCCGGGAGGGCGTATTTTGCTGGAAACCCTCGGATAGCGCCATGGCAGATCATTGCCTTCCACTGATGCAGAAGTCCTCGCGCCTGGCATGAGTGGGCACTGCCGCTGTCCGAGTGTGACGTTTCGTCGCTCCCATCGAGGCCGAGAATATTGATCTGAGTCAAGGTTGGCCGTCTTCGCCGTCGGGACAATTCCGCCATCCCTGCGAGTGCCCATCATGCCAGGCCCCTTCGATTTTCTAAAAAAACCATTAATGAAGGAAATTGGCCTGATATTGCTTATCAAGCTCATCTTGTTGTTGGGGATCCGAAGCATCTGGTTCAGCGCTCCGGTCGAGGTCATGGATGACGGCGTCACAGTAGGCCAGCACGTGCTTGGCCCCCCTCCTACACCTCCGGAGAAGCCCCCCCAATGATCTCGGAATCAGTCGTCGACTTATCTCGACTGCAATTCGCTATGACGGCGCTGTATCACTTTCTGTTCGTCCCTCTGACCTTGGGTTTGACCTTCCTCCTGGCCATCATGGAGTCGGTCTATGTGATGACCGGCAAGCAGGTCTACAAGGACATGACCCGGTTCTGGGGCAAGCTGTTCGGCATCAACTTCGCCTTGGGTGTCACCACCGGCCTGACCATGGAGTTTCAGTTCGGCACCAATTGGGCGTACTACAGCCATTACGTCGGCGACATTTTCGGTGCTCCGTTGGCGATTGAAGGCTTGATGGCGTTCTTCCTGGAATCGACCTTTATCGGCCTGTTCTTTTTTGGCTGGGATCGCCTGAGCAAAGTCCAGCATCTGGGGGTCACCTGGCTGGTCGCGATCGGCTCGAACATGTCGGCATTGTGGATCTTGATCGCCAACGGCTGGATGCAAAATCCAATCGGGGCAGAGTTCAACTTTACCACTATGCGGATGGAGCTGACCAGTTTCAGCGCCTTGTTGTTCAACCCCGTGGCACAGGTCAAGTTCGTCCACACCGTTGCGTCCGGCTACGTGACCGGCGCGATTTTTGTCCTGGCCATTTCTAGCTGGTACCTGCTCAAGGGCCGCGATATCGGATTCGCGCGGCGCTCTTTTGCCATCGCGTCGGCCTTCGGCATGGCATCGATTCTTTCGGTCATCATTCTGGGCGACGAGTCTGGGTATGAAATCGGCGATGTTCAAAAAACCAAGCTCGCGGCGATCGAGGCCGAGTGGGATACCGAGGCCGCACCTGCAGCCTTTACGCTGTTCGGGCTGCCGAATCAGGCCGAACAACGTACCGATTACGCGGTGAAGATTCCTTATGTCATGGGGATTATTGCCACGCGATCGCTAGACACACAGGTGACAGGCATCAAGGATCTGGTTGCCCAGCATCAGGTACGGATCCGCAATGGCATGGTTGCCTATGACCTGCTTCGGCAACTGCGCGCAGGGGATAAAAGCGAACAGACAGTCTCTGCCTTCAACGCCGTGAAAAAAGATCTGGGCTACGGTTTACTGCTCAAGAAATACACGGACAAAGTGGTCGATGCCAGCGACCAACAAGTCAAACAGGCTGCGCTGGACTCCATCCCCGGCGTATCTTCGATTTTCTGGACCTTTCGCCTGATGGTACTCAGCGGCTTCCTGATGCTGGCCTTGTTCGTCTGTGCGTTCTGGGCGTCTACCCGCAAGAACGAAATGAGCAAACCCTGGTTGCTCAAGTGGGCGCTGTTCAGCCTGCCGCTGCCGTGGGTCGCCACGCAAACCGGCTGGTTTGTCGCGGAGCATGGTCGTCAGCCCTGGTCTGTCGGCGAAATACTCCCGACCCATCTGTCCGCTTCAAGCATTTCGACCGGTGATGTCTGGGGTTCTCTGCTGGCGCTGGTCGCGTTTTACAGCGTGCTGTTGGTGATCGAGATGTACCTGATGATCAAGTTCGCCCGACTGGGTCCGAGCAGCCTGCATACCGGTCGTTATCACCTGGAACGCGAGGCATCACTCGCCCACGCCACACAGCCGGCCCTGGTCTGAGGAGCACAATGATGTTCGACTATGAAAGCCTCAAACTGATCTGGTGGGTACTGGTTGGCGTCTTGCTGATCGGCTTCGCCCTGACCGATGGTTTCGACCTCGGCGCCGCCGCGCTGATGCCCTTCGTCGGCCGCAACGATAACGAACGACGGGTGGTGATCAACACTATCGCGCCGCATTGGGATGGCAATCAGGTTTGGCTGATTACCGCCGGCGGTGCCTTGTTCGCCGCTTGGCCATTGGTCTATGCCGCTGCGTTTTCGGGCTTCTACTGGGCCCTGCTGCTGGTGCTGTTTGCCTTGTTTGTTCGCCCGGTAGGCTTCGATTATCGGAGCAAACTGAGCAACACCCGCTGGCGGCAAAGCTGGGACTGGGGCCTGTTTGTTGGCGGTGTGGTGCCTTCGCTGGTATTCGGCGTGGCGTTCGGTAACCTGCTCCTGGGCGTGCCCTTCCAGTTTGATGACACGCTGCGCTCCAGCTACCACGGTAGTTTCTGGCAACTGCTCAGCCCATTCGGACTGCTCGCCGGCGTCGTCAGCTTGAGCATGCTCTGCCTGCACGGCGGCACGTGGTTGATGATGCGTACGGAGGGAGATATTGCCCGGCGTTCACGCCGCGCTGCTCAGCTGTTCGCGGCGGTTTATCTGCTGGCCTTCATCGGTGCCGGTCTCTGGCTCTTGCTGGGCAGCATCGAAGGGCAAACCATCACCTCCGCCTTTGAGCCCGGCATGGCCCTGAATCCGTTGAGCAAGACCGTCGCCGCGAGCAACCTGGGCTGGATGGCGAACTACGGGAAATACCCGCTGACCGTCATCGCACCGGTAGTGGGAATAGTCGGGGCGTTGTTGGCCCTGCTTTCGGCCAGCGGCGGTCACAGTCGCTGCGCGTTCCTGGGCAGCAGCCTGGCCATCGTTGGCACCCTCTGCACCGCTGGTTTTTCCCTGTTCCCCTTTGTCATGCCGTCGAGTATCGACCCGGCCTCCAGCCTGACTGTATGGGATGCGGTTTCCAGCCGTATGACACTCAATATTATGCTGGTTGCCGCAACGATTTTCGTGCCGCTGATCCTCTGCTACACCCTTTGGTGCTACGCCAAAATGTGGGGCAAAGTGACCACCAAGCACATCGACGCCAACCCCCACGGCCTTTACTGAGGAGCGCACACTATGTGGTATTTTGCCTGGATCCTCGGCGTCTTATTGGCCTGTAGCTTCGGCATCATCAACGTCATGTGGCTCGAAGCCACCGACACGCTGGATAAGGAGTCCGCGGGTGACCGCTGAAGCCACACCGCGGTTGCGACGAGCCAGCAGCAGGGTCTTGTCCCTGCTGCTGGCCGTTCCATTGAGCCTGATTCTACTGATCCACCCCATCACCATCCTCAACGCCCAAGGTCACTACAACCACAACCTGCTGATGCTGGTCATGTGGGGCGTGGCCGCAGGGTATGTGCACGGCGTGGGTTTCGACCCGCGTGCGCGAGTGTGGCAAGTGCTGTTTCATCCGCTCGTGGCCTGGGGGCTGATGACCTTGGGCTATGCGGTGATGTGGGTGCATTAGGGAAACTTGGATGGGCGCCGCCTTTTCCAGCCACCTTTTCCGCAGAACGAGGACCTGCTGGCCGTCCTCGCGGGCTGATCCGCCGCGACACGGCGGGTGACCATCGTCAACCTGGCCATGGCCGCTGCTGATGCCCGGGGACCGTCGGTGGCCCCGGGCGTCGACTGCCAGAACGGCCCGAAGATCCGGCGGTGTGTGGTAATGGGGTGGCCCCTCGCGGTTGCCGGTTTGCTCCATCGTTCTGCAACGCCGCCAAGGGCGGTGGCCAGCAAACGCGGAGAACACACCTACATGCCTACATCCACTGACAGTGAAGTTTCCCTTGAACCTCCCGAGGAGACGGGGGCGTACTTCGAATGGTTGATCGACACGCTGCTCATTGAGTTTGATGACGCCGACATCGAACCGATTTGCGTGGCCAGTGGTATCGACGACCCCGTGTTGCACCAGGTCTATCCCCAGGCACGGCAGCCCCCGGCCTTTTTGCTCGATACCGTGGAGCGCTTCCGGCTGGACAGGGAGATCAGGCGCTTCATCGAGCATCCCGAAGACGAGACGCCGGCAAAAGACGCCGATGTACAACGCTATCTGCAACAAGTGGGACTGCAACTGATCTGGCCCACTTCACGGGTATTGCAGTTGTTCGAAGCGGGAGCCGCCAACCGGGTCGAGTACCCGCAAGACAGCGCCGAGGACTTGCCGCGAATCTCGGTGAGCGAGGCTCAATTGATGGCCGGCGATCTGTGGATCAGTGTGCTGAATCATCTGGACGACGAGCAGATCAGGGAGTGGCTGGGGGGCGACTACGCCTCGGCCGCAGACCGCCTGTTGGCGTTGAGGCGCAAAGCCGGCGAAGCCCTTGCCCGGCGCAGGAACGAAGTGTTCGACATCTGTTATCAGTTTCGGCAGCAGTCGGGCGATCCCCGGGTGCGGCAGGTCAGAAGGTTCTTTGCCGATCTGCCGACCTCCATGGTACGAGAGCTGATCGCCCGGGCTGACGAGGACGAGCTTCGTCAGTTGTCCACGGCGCAGTCGGCACCCCCGCGGATGCTCCGGGATGCGCTGTGGTATCGCCAGCAGTTGCGCTTGAACCGCGCGTACGAGGGGCTCTACCTGGCGTCGGCGGCCGGAGAGGACAGCGATGTGCTGGTGCTGCACACCCTGGAAACCTTGCCTTGCTGGCCCGGCTGCATGCGCATCGAGGTGCGCCAGGACAGCCCCGCGGGGGCCTTGCTGGACAGCATCGGGCTTGAGCAGGCCGAGTTGCAGCGGGTGCTGGTACGGGCGGATGGGCGCTATCGGGTCTACAACGGCCTGGGCCGATCATTGGGTGAGGCAGTGGATATGGTCACGGCCTTGCGGGTGGCCCTGCCCAAGTCGGTGCGCAGGACACTGGACATGCCGCTTGAAGCCGATGCCAGTGTATTGAGGGCCCTGCTGGTCGATCACACGCCGTTGCCACGCGTGCAATTGCTCGCGGCGTTGGGAATGACTGCCGTATCGCCGCCGGTGGCGGCCATGGCAGGGTTGTCGCTGAGGGGCTTGCCGTCGAGCAGGTAGCCGTTGTGAAGGGCCTTCGGGCGGTTGGCGGTGGTGTTCCGGGCCCAGCGGTTGAACGGTACGAGCGCGCGGAAGGCTCGTTGATCGCCGTACAGCAGGTAGTCTAGGCCGACTCGCCAGGGATGTTGCATTACGTCGGTAGTTATAAATATCTACCGACAAAACACAACGGCAACGGTTTCCTCTGCTATCCGATATGCAGCAATCCAACTGCTTGATTCGTCCGCGCCTAACCCTTTGATCTGTATGTGGTTGCGTTGAGGCCTCGCCTCTGCGGACTTGGGGCCAGTTTCAGGGAGCGAGGCCGGAGCGAGGAATGGCCATGAGGGATTGAGGTTGTTGCGGATGGCCTCATCGCCAGCAAGCTGGCTCCTACAGGTGGAGTGAGTGGCGGCAGGGTTGGCCCGAAAAGTCAGGGGCCAGATGCAACAAAGCCCGCATAAGGCGGGCTTTGTTTTGCTTCGTTTGGTAGGCCGGGGTAATTTGAAGCGTAAATATCGGATTTTATTTTTGGTTGGAATACCAATTGGAACTAGTCCGCATCAAATTGAGTGGTGCGGTAAACCTTCGATACTAGAGACTGAGACACTCCCAAGCGCGTACCTACTTCCGCTTGAGTTAGCCCCTTGGCCAGAAGGGTCATAATATTAGTATCACGGTCATGGGTGCTTGCTTGTCTCGGATCATAGCGAGTGATTTCTTCCAAACCTGGCCCTAAAAAAGTTTGTGTTGTAGTGCGTCCATCTGAACTCCGAGCGTTAAAACGTACGAGTCCTGTTTGTTTATCGACTTTCACGTCAAAATTCACGATATTTGGATCAGCTTGCATGCTGGCCACGGTGTTGACAATTTGTGGAGCAGCTTGCGTAGGGGGCGCTGGCGGTCTAGATCGTGGTGGCATAGGTTATCCTCCGTAAAGCTGACTTGTGATGGCGTGGTATTCGTAATATTGCAATATTACGAATACCACGTCAAGCGATAATACGCATCGATGTCTGATTTACCTTCGAGGCGAACGCTAGATTTTTTGGGGGGCTGATGACCTGTGAAAGCAGCGAAAATACCCCGTAGACTCGGCGATCTGCTCGGGAAAAACGATACAAGAGCGACGGACTTTATAAGGCCTATCTCCGTACCTTTGCTGTAGAAGGCTGGATGGCGGCCGAATTTCCAGAGCCCAAGCTACTGCGCACTCATGGCAAGACTAGATGTCGTCACTTAGTCTGAGCTTTTGTGGCAAAATGCTATTGCGCGTTCGCGCGAGATATCCAGGGACGCACACCATCGAAACCCGACCGTGTTACTCGGAAACCTTGCCTGCTAGTCACGATTGAAAGAGGAAGATGAGCTTGGCTGAAAAGGACGATCTGCACTTTGATGTGAGTACTGGCCTCAAACGCGTTTTAGGCCGAGAACTCATCACGGATGACGAGGTTGCAGTCTTCGAGCTCGTCAAAAATTCTTTCGACGCAGGTGCTGACAGCGTACAACTGTACTTTGGCAACGACGTGATCATCGTGGCGGATAACGGCTCCGGTATGTCCTATGAGGATCTTACAGGCAAGTGGTTATTTGTTGCTTACTCCTCCAAACGTAGCGATCGTTCTGCTGACGACTTTCGCAACATCGCCGCCGAGCGCAGGCACTATGCCGGAAGCAAGGGTATAGGTCGCTTCTCATCTGATAGGTTGGGTGAGACGGTTATAATACAAAGCCGCCCCCTGGGGAGTGCCAAAGCTGTCCATCGCCTGACCGTTGATTGGGAGCTGTTCGAGAAGGATGCCAAAGAGCATTTCGAGAAAATCCCTGTTCGATATGCCGAGCAGGGTGCATTTGAGCTGCCACGCGAACTGCAGGCGTTCGGATCGAGCCTTAAGCATGGCACTGCCGTAACTATCGAACGGCTGAGGCGACCTTGGACGCGACAGCGTATCCTGGAGATGAAGGCGTCGCTGTCGAAGCTGATCAACCCCTTCGGCGAAGAGACTGACAGCTTTAGCATTCATATCAGCGCACCGGCCGAGCTAGTAGAGGATGAACGGCTTTCTGCATTTCATACCACGGGAGGGGATGAGCCTCTACCCAAGGATTTGGTGAACGGCCAGATAGGCAATTTCATCTTCACCACGTTGCAAGACAAGACAACATTTATTCGAGTAACCATCGATGGCGACGAGTTACATACGGCGCTTACAGACCGTGGTGAGGTCATCTACCGAATTGCTGAGCCAAACCCCTATCCGCATCTTTCGGCGGCGGAATTCAAATGCGAAATATATTACCTCAACCAGTCAGCAAAAATGACATTCGCTCGGCGTGTTGGGTTGCCGTCAGTCCAGTTCGGATCAGTTTTCCTTTTTAGGAATAACTTTCGAGTTTACCCCATCGGTGAAGATGGAAACGACTGGTTTGGGTTCGAGCGTCGCAAGCAACAAGGCTATGCGCGATTTCTGGGTACTCGCGAAATCCTTGGACGTGTTGATGTGTCGGGGTCCGATGAAGATTTTCAGGAGGCTTCAAGTCGTAACCAGGGGCTAATTGAAACTCCTGCTGTCCAACAGTTGCAAAAAGCAGTCATGGATCACTGTCTTAAACGTCTGGAGAAGTACGTAGTGCCTGTCTCCTGGAAGGATCCTGCAGACGGGAAAACTGACGATCTTTCTCGTTTGATGACGGATCCGGGTCGCGCACGTGTTTCGGCGGCGGTCGCCAACCTAGTCGACAACGATAAGATACAACTGATCGAGTATAGCAAGCGGCTTGTGGATTTGATCAATGAGCGGTCCAGCGACTTCGAGACATCGCTGATCAGCCTGCGCGCGATTGCCGAAAAAACGGAAGATGCACAGATGCTTGTGCGGCTAGATGCCGCCGAACGTCGCTTCGACGATTTGAGGAAGTCTGAGTCCGATGCACGCCGCGTCGCCGATAAGGCGCTGGCTTCGGCCGAGGCCGCAAACCGCCGTGCTGATACGGCAGAGGCAGAGGTGGAGACGGAGCGGCGTCGCGCGCATTTTCTGGAATCCTTCGTCAACGTGGACTCCGCTACGATACTAAACCTGCATCATCAGGTGACGATCTATGCTGTGGATATCGCGCAACAGATAGAGAATTTTTTGACCGAGACCGCCGGTGAATCGTCGATCCCCCGCGAAACTGTGCTTAAGACGCTTGAACAGATGGCCTTCCTCAACAGAAAGGTTATGTCGGTGACGAAGTTCGCGGCGAAGGCAAACTTCAAGCTCGACTCAGAGAAAATTGAGACTGACCTCGCCGCTTTCATCTACGACTATATCGAACAAATCGCCCGAACTACGGGCAGCGCTCGGTTGCAGATCGCTGCCGAGAATACTCACCCGGGCATAAAACTTCGCTTTAATCCGATCGATGCGTCGATCATTGTCGATAACTTGATCAGTAACGCTCGAAAGGCTAGGGCATCTCGTATCAAGTTCCTCCTGACTCAAGAGGACAAGACGGGTCTAACTATTCGAGTCAGCGACAACGGACGTGGTTTGGCCCCGGGCACGAACCGTTCTCGTATCTTTGAGATGGGGTACACGACCACGCAGGGCTCCGGTCTGGGTCTCTATCATGTCCGGCAAGCTCTGGGCGAAATGGGGGGCAGCATTGAGCTCGACGATCAACTAGAAAAGGGATTGGGCCTTGTCATCAAGGTTGCCGCGAAGGTGAGAAAGCAATGAGACTAGACTTCAACGTGTTGTGGGTGGATGACCAGCCTAACGGTGTGGCAGCACAAATCATGAGCATTAAGTCGAAGATGGCCGCCGAGGGGTTTGAGTTCAAGCCCCGTCAGTGCACCACGATTGCTCAGGTAGAGTCGGCCATCTCCGAAGACGTGTTTACAGACGAGGTTGACCTGATACTCGTGGATTGGGATCTCGGTAACGACACGCACGGAGAGGACGCGATTGAGCGAATTCGCCAGATTGTTCAATACAAGGACGTGGTCTTCTATTCAGGGCAAGCTTCGGTCGTCGAACTGCGACAAAAGGTCTACGAGAAGGAGTTGGAGGGAGTCTACTGTGCCGGGCGCGCGGATCTAGTCGACGAAGTGGTCGGTGTTTTCGAGTCGTTGATCAAGAAGGTCCTCGACCTTGATCACACGCGCGGCATTGTGATGGGCGCCACGAGCGATATCGACCACATGGTTAACTCATGTTTGACCTTGGCACACGGCAAGCTCGATGACGCAGGGAAGGCAAAATTCATAGAGGAGGCTATGAGGCGTGTGGCGAAGCAGGTGCAGAACATCATCTCGCAAGGCGAGAAGCTAAGCGGCTCGCCTAGCGTTGAGACTTTGTTCAAGTCTCATATGCTTTTCACGTCGGATCATCGTCTTCGCCTGCTGGCAAGTATTTTGGGGATGGACGAATTTGCTGCACATACAGCGGGCGTGGCGACAGTCAAGTTGTATCGCGAAAGAGTTGTTCAGAACCGCAACACTCTCGGGCATGCAGTTTTGGTTCCCCAGGGAAGGCCGAGTGCCGTCATCGACGATTCTGGCAAGACCGTCGATATCTTGGAGATGAGAGAGCTTCGCAAATTGATTCTAGCTCTCCGCACAGACTTCCGCGCCCTGCTGGACGCTATGCAAGCGTGAGCTAACTTTAGGGGGCTCGCCCATTGTGGCGGGTTTTGCTCTGAGTAGGTCCGCCAATGTCTCTCCAATCGCGCGCGCGGCAAGGGGTGGAACTGCGTTTGCCACCTGTGTGAAACGAGGGACTTCTTGTTTGCGGCGGTGGCCGCCTGATGTGTACTTGCCTTGGAATGAATACCAGTCAGGGAAACTTTGCAGGCGCGCGTTCTCGCGAACAGTTAGCGTGCGCGGCTCCGAATAGTGCAGTAGGTCATCAGGCATACTCGTGATCGTAGGCGATGGGCGATCTGGATCAAGCACCCTCAGAGCCATCTTTTTGATGCCAAAGCGGGCGCGCATCTCCGCACCAATACTTACGTTAAGGCGACCCACGGCATGGCTTAGCTCGATTATCTCTTTGAAGCGACTCACTATGCTTTCGGTATGGCGCGCCAAGCGTAGGTCGGTAGGAATCTCGCATCCCTTATTCATCAGCTTTTGGTAGTGGGTGAGCGGACCGGCGTAACGGGTCTCTTCGAAGCCCTTGCTTTCTGTCGAAGGCTGCCTGCCTGCCCGACCAACCTCTAGATCAGAAATCGCCGATCCGGAGGAGACTGGTGTTCTCAGGCGTAGCGAGCGTAGAAATGAAGGAAGGCGATCTTGTAGATGTGTGAACGGGTCTGACACATTCAATTCAGATCGGAATGCTAGGACGAAGTAGCGTGTACGCGCCTGCGGTACGCCGAAAATTGAGAGGTCAAGCAGCTGCTCGTGAACCGTATAGGCGCCGGATAAGCGCGCTCTGAGAGCTTGCGAGAAATTCTTTATTTCGTCGCCAGCGCTGAAATCGAGTGTGAACCCCCGGACGTTCTCAATCAAGACGGCTCTGGGTTTGATAATGTCGACCAAATTCAAATAAGAATCAAATAGCTGATTGCGCGGATCATCATGCTGTCGCCGGCCGGCGCTAGAGAAGCCTTGGCACGGAGGTCCGCCGACCAATACGTCGATACTGCCTGAGAGTTCTTCAAGCTGGTCTCGATGGTTGTTAAGAAGTTCAACGATACCAATAGGCTCCTTGGCGAGCCAGCGTGGCCAATCGTATTTATACCGCCCCCGTTTCGCTAGGAGATTTGCCTTAAGTGTGGCGAAGGCGAATTTGTCGTGCTCAATCGCAAAGCGGCCGGTCAAACCTGCCTGCATCAAACCGAGGGATAGACCACCGCAACCTGCGAAAGCGTCGATGAAGGTCAGTGACTTGGCAGGTGATCTTGGCATCGTTACTCAGTTCTTTAAGTGCTTAAATGTGTCTTACGAGATTATGCCCTGTCTGGGGTAGGAGAGCCAGGTCGCATTGCCTTACCCGTCCGCTTCCAGATCAGTATGGCGGAGCCATATAGCCAAAATTGCTCCTATCACACCGGCTGACCAATGCCATGCTCATCACCGTCTTTGCTGTGTTGCGCAGAAATGGGGATCTATTTGTTGTCGTCACAATGAAGGGGACGCTTAGCCTCCCCCCCCCTGATGCAGAGGCCCTCGTTAACTTGTTGCTCCCTCTGGAGCTTCCTCTATCACCGAGTCCACCAGGCCAAGTGCCAGTTCAATCAGATGAACCACACCCATACCCACCTTGCGGTTGGCGCCGGTGAGGTTATCGGCGTTTTCATAAGCAGTGGCCGCAGCGGATTCCAGAATTGAGCTGGCGTTCACCAGCGCTTCTTCACGACTTTGAACTGCTGGCACTTGGCGTCGTGTTGTCGTGAAGCCTGAGCGTTTCGATGCACTGCCTTCCGGCAAATTGTAGTGAGCCAGCGCCCGGTCAGCGGCTTGCGGGTCGATGATGCCTGGGTCGATTGAGACCGGCGGATTGGGTGTGATCTTGAACATCGCGGTAACTCCTAACGTAAGTGAGAGCCGCCAATATCACTGCTAAATGATGGGTGGTGGCCGTACGCAGGTTAGCAGACCGGTACGTTAGGAAACCGGCGCACCCGAAGATGCCCTGCGCACAGCCACCATAAAACTCCGGGCATGAAAAAGCGCCGGCTAGAGAGGTGGCGCTGTGCGCCTAACGGTTTCCGGGCTGCTAAACCCGATCACTGATTTGCAGTGATGGGCGAAGACTAGTCAGCGGAATTGGCAGGCGCAAGCGAACGGGAGTTTCTAGGAAATTTCAGGCAAGGGAAAGGGAGTCGTCTTGCAGGGTGTGAAAAATGGCTCTGGAATAGCGCGGGTTTTTGGTGAGGGGAGGCGGTTGGTGCGAGGGGTTGTAGCAGGAAGATTGAGGTTGTTGCGGATGGCCTCATCGCCAGCAAGCCGGCTCCTACGGGTGGGTCGGGTGTGGCTCGAAAAGTCAGGGGGCCAGATGCAACAAAGCCCGCACAAGGCGGGCTTTGTTTTGCTTCGTTTGGTGGAGCCGGGGGGATTTGAACCCCCGTCCGCCAGTACTCCGCTGTCGGTACTACATGCGTAGCCGTGTCTATTAAGTTAACCCGCAGCGACCCGACGGGCAGGGTGCTTTGGGCGAGTTGTGTAAGTTTTAGCCGCTTCGTCCACAACGTACTGCACGGCGATTCTGTTCTATATGACAATCATTTTGGGTTTACAGACATCCCCTGATGATTGCTGGCACCGAAGTAGCCAGGAGGAAGGCTAGCGCCGCTTACGCAGCGAGAGCTTGTTCCCCGTAATGGTCGTCATTGGCAACTATAAGTAGTTGCAACAGTGGATTTACGAGTTCTGTTACCAACTCGGCATGCACCTAGAGTTTCGCGACCGGCGTCGAATCCTAAACGGCCCCGTGCCTGCTGTACGTAACCAGCAGGCATGCACAGTGTACGCCAATCTGGCTCGCAAGGCCATCCCGATGCGGGCCAGGTTTACGGGGCGCTTTTCGGGCTGCTCTGGATTTCCTGGAGCGTGCGGTCGGCGATGGCGATGCACTCCCTGGCGCCGTCAAGGGTGTTTTTATCCCCGGCGGCCCTGGCTTGCTGGATATTGGTGTCGAAGTTGGCCTGCTGATTGGGGGCCAACTGGGTCCTGGCGGTGTCGAGCGCCTGCAGTTTGATCGCGCAAAGATCCTTCTCCGCCGAGGCAAACGCAGGCGCGGCCAGGACGCAAGCGCTGACGAACAGACCCAGCAGCACAGAACGATTCATGCATGACTCCTTGAACTGAGTAGCCCGACGTCATCGGCCATCAGCACAGACTGTCGAGTAGGGGAGGAAGTCCCGCTTTCGCGAGACTTGCTCTATAGACTGCCGCCGGCAGCCAAGGTTCTGTTTCTATCCGTGCGCCGACCTGGCCCGGGTCACCCGATCCACCAGGTACACCAGCCCGTGGTAGTCGATCCCGCCATGCTGGCTCAGGCCGATCTCGCAGGTGCGGCTGGTGGAGATGCCCTCTTCGCAATACTGCACGGCGTCCTTCAAGGTCCGCAGCGAGTGGGCATTCAGTTCCGGGGTGGTGAAACCCTTGTCGCCGGCAAAACCACAGCAGTGAATGCCTTCCGGAATCACTACGTTATGGCTGCAACGCCGCGCCAGGTCGATCAGCGCCTGGCTCTCGCCCAGGTGCTGGGTGCTGCAGGTTACGTGCACCGCAATCGGCGCGTCCTGCGGTGTGAATTCCAGCCGCTCTACTAAATGTGTGCGGATGAAGCGCACCGGGTCGTAGAGGTCGAGGCGGGTGTCGCCCAGGTCTTGCACCAGACGCAAGGTGCACGGGCTGGTGTCGCAATAGATCGGATCGAGGCCGCCACGGCTGGCGTGCAGCAGCGCGCCAATCAACTCCTGGCGCTTGTGCTCGGCCTGTTCGACGTAGCCCTTGGAAGCAAACGGCTGGCCGCAGCAGAGCTGGTCGGTGTTGTCCGGGAACACCACCTGGTAACCGGCTTTTTCCAGCAGGCCGCGAGTCTTGTCCAGCAGTGACATCTGCTCTTTGTCACCCGCCGCCGGG
This sequence comes from Pseudomonas sp. MWU12-2319, assembly GCF_023242525.1. Classification (NCBI taxonomy): domain Bacteria; kingdom Pseudomonadati; phylum Pseudomonadota; class Gammaproteobacteria; order Pseudomonadales; family Pseudomonadaceae; genus Pseudomonas; species Pseudomonas sp. MWU12-2319. The sequence continues at coordinate 80,987 of NZ_JALJES010000003.1, read as the reverse complement.
CCCATTACCCGCGAGACGCAGGCCGCCAGATAAACCACCCGTGGTCGCTCGTCGCTGAGCGCCGGACTGAAGCGCACCGCGCGCTCCGGCTGCGGCATGGCGCTGGTCCATTGCGGTACACGTCCCTTGGACAGGCGCGTCAGGCCCGACGACAGCTTCGCCAGGCGCGGTGCCCCGAGCAGCATGCGTGCGCCGTTGGCGACATGCAGGGTAAAGCGCGCCCCTTGCAAGACCGTGGCGAAATGGGTGCCGAGCCAGTCGGCGGCTTTTCCGTGTGTGGCGTGCTCGCCCCGCAGCTTCTTCACCAGTTCACCGGTGTTGATGCCCACCGGGCAACGTTGCGCACAGAGCCCGGTGGCGGCGCAGGTGTCGATGCCCTGGTACTGATAGGCGGCCTCCAGTTCCGTGGTGTCCACCCCGGCGCGTTTTTTTGCCTGGATATCCCGCCAGATCACGATCCGCTGGCGCGGGCTCAAGGTCAGCCCTTTCGACGGACAGACCGGTTCGCAGAAACCGCACTCGATGCACTTGTCGACGATCTCATCGGCGGCAGGCAACGGCTTGAGGTGCTTGAGGTGAATCTGCGGGTCGTCGCTGAGCACCACGTCCGGGTTGAGAATGCCCTGGGGATCGAGCAGGCGTTTGATGGCCCACATCAACTGGTAGGCGTCGCGGCCCCATTCCAGTTCGACAAAGGGCGCCATATTGCGTCCGGTGCCGTGCTCGGCCTTGAGCGACCCGCCGAATTCGACGGCAACAAGGTGCGCGACGTCGTCCATAAATGCCTGGTAGCGGGACACCTCGGCGGCGCTGTTGAAGCCCTGGGTAAAGACGAAGTGCAGGTTGCCTTCCAGGGCATGGCCGAACAGGATCGCTTCGTCGTAGTGGTGTTTGTCGAACAGGGCGATCAGGCGGTTGACGCCGATGGCCAGTTGTTCGACCGGGAAGGTCACGTCCTCGATGATCACCGTGGTGCCGGTCTTGCGCACGGCACCGACGGCAGGAAAGGTGTCCTTGCGGATCGCCCAGAGCCGGGCGTTTTCGGTCGGGTCTTCGGTGAAGTCGACCTGTTTTTCCACCGGGAACGACGCCAGCGACGTCATGATCTGCCGCAGTTGTTCCTGCAACAGCGACGAGGACGCGGCTCGGGATTCGATCAGCAGGGCGCAGGCGCCGTCGGACAGTTCGCGCACGAACGCCGGCATGCCCGGTTTGTCCTGTACCGAGCGCATGCTGCGGCGATCGAGCAGTTCCACGGCGGACACCGGTTGGCTTTTCAGCACGGTGACGGCGGTGCAGCAGGTCTCTACATCGGGGAAGACGATGAGTGCGGAGGCCTTGTTCGGGTGGTCGATCACCGTGTCGTAGGTCACCGCGCTGATAAAACCGAGGGTGCCTTCGGAGCCCACCAGCAGATGGCTGAGAATCTCCAGCGGCTCATCGAAGTCCACCAGGGCGTTGAGGGACAGGCCGGTGGTGTTTTTCAGGCGGTACTTGTGCCGGATCTTGGCGGCCAGTTCGCTGTTGGCGCGGGTTTCCCGGGCCAGTACCGAAAGCTGATGGAGCAGCGGGCCATGGCTCTGGCGAAAGGCCGTGACGCTGGCCGCGTCCTCGGTGTCCAGGCGACTGCCATCAGCCAGGATCAGGCGCATCCCGGCCAGGGTGTGATAGGTGTTCTGCGCGGTGCCGCAGCACATGCCGCTGGCATTGTTGGCGACGATGCCGCCGATCTTGCAGGCGTTGATCGAGGCCGGGTCCGGGCCGATCTTGCGCCCGAACGGCGCCAGCCAGGCATTGGCCTGGGCGCCGATAACGCCGGGTTGCAGGCGGATCTGTGTACCTTGATCGCGAATCTCCCGACCGTTCCAGTGGTCGCCCAGTACGATCAGCACCGAGTCGCTGATGGCCTGGCCCGACAGGCTGGTACCGGCCGCGCGGAAGGTCACCGGAACCTGGTCGCGGCTCGCCAGTTTGAGCAGGGCCACCACTTCATCTTCGGACTCGACGCGGATCACCAGCTTGGGGATCAGTCGATAGAAGCTGGCATCGGTGCCGAAGGCCAGGGTCGAGAGCGGGTCGTCGAAACGGCGCTCGCGGGGGATCAGGCGTTCGACCGCGTGGAGGAACGGTTGGGGCAGGCTCATGCAAACTCCTCACGGGGTCGCGGCGTCTGGTGCGCAACGTGCCCCGTTCAATCAGGCGGTGATTCGTTTGGGCGCGATATTCAGGCGCCCAGTTCACGAACCAGCGAATCACGGTTGATCTCGCTGATGGACTTGGCGCCGGTGAGCACCATGGCCACGCGCATTTCCTTCTCGAACAGGTCCAGCAGATTCTTCACGCCGGCTTCACCGGCGACGGCGAGTGCGTAGAGGAACGCGCGGCCGATCAGTACGGTGTCGGCGCCCAGGGCGATCATGCGCACCACGTCCAGGCCGCTGCGGATGCCGGAGTCGGCGAGGATCTTCAGGTCGCCTTTCACCGCATCGGCGATGGCCGGCAGGGCGCGGGCGCTGGACAACACGCCGTCGAGCTGGCGACCGCCATGGTTGGAGACCACGATGCCGTCGGCACCGAACTTCACCGCGTCCCTGGCATCCTGCGGATCGAGAATACCCTTGATGACCATCGGCCCTTCCCAGAACTCGCGGATCCACTCCAGGTCCTTCCAGGAAATCGACGGGTCGAAGTTGTTGCCCAGCCAGCCGATGTAGTCGCCCAGGCCGGTCGGGTTGCCGCGATACTTCGAGATATTGCCCAGGTCGTGGGGTTTGCCCATCAGGCCCACGTCCCAGGCCCACTGCGGGTGAGTCATGGCTTGCCAGACCCGCCGCAGCGGCGCGTTCGGGCCGCTCATCCCGGAATGCGCATCCCGGTAGCGGGCGCCGGGCACCGGCATGTCCACGGTAAAGACCAGGGTGGTGACACCCGCTGCCTTGGCGCGCTCCAGGGCATTGCGCATAAAACCGCGGTCCTTGAGTACGTACAGCTGGAACCACATGGGGCGACTGATGGCCGGGGCCACTTCCTCGATCGGACAGACCGACACGGTCGACATCGTAAAGGGAATGCCCTTGGCCGCCGCCGCGCGGGCCGCCTGAACCTCGCCGCGACGGGCATACATGCCGGTCAGGCCGACGGGCGCCAGGGCCACCGGCATGCTCAAGGTTTCATTGAACAGCCGGGTTTCCAGGCTCAGCTCGGACATGTTCTTCAGCACGCGCTGACGCAGGGCGATGTTCGCCAGGTCCTCGACGTTATGACGCAGGGTGTGTTCGGCGTAGGCGCCGCCGTCTGCATAGTGGAACAGGAACGGCGGCAGCTTGCGTTGGGCCGCTGCGCGGTAATCGGTAGAGGCGGAAATAATCATGGGGGCTCGCAGCCTTGGTTGAAAGGGAACGGTTGCCGGGGGCTTCGACAGGCCCCCGGCCCTTGTCACTTTAGTGCACCAGCATGCCGGTGAAGATATAGGCCTGGGCCAGGGTGATCAGCCCGACAATGGTGGCGAAGAACAGGCTGTGCTTGAGGGTGAAGCGGAACAGATCCGACTCCTTGCCCACCAGGCCGGTGGCGGCGCAGGCCACGGCGATCGATTGCGGGGAGATCATCTTGCCGGTTACGCCGCCGCTGGTATTGGCCGCCACCAGCAGGGTGTCGCTGACGCCGATCTGGTGTCCGGTGGTGGCCTGCAGGGAGCTGAACAGGGCGTTGGACGAGGTATCGGAGCCGGTGAGGAATACACCCAGCCAGCCGAGGAACGGCGAGAAGAACGGGAACGCGGCGCCGGTCGCGGCCAGGACCAGGGCCATGGTCGAGGACATGCCCGAGTAGTTGGTGACGAAGGCGAAGGCCAGCACCATGCCGATGGACAGGATCGGCCAGCGCAGCTCGTACAGGGTTTCTTTAAAAGTGGTCAGACCAGTTTTGATATTGATTTTCAGGATCAGCATCGACACCAGGGCGGAGAAGAAAATCGCCGTGCCGGTGGCCGCGATCGGGTCGAGCTTGAAGATCGCTGCAATCGGGGTGGGCGCCGCGACAATCGGCGCGGTCTTGATCACCAGTTGGTCGAGGTGCGGGATGGCAAAGCTGAACACCGTGCCGTACATCGCGCCGCCAGTGGCGAACAGCGCCTTGAACGACTTCAGGGTCCAGATCGTCACCAGTACGGTGAGGATCAGGAACGGCGACCAGGCCTTGAAGATCTGGCCCAGGCTGTAGGGCGAGGCGAGGCTGCTGCGCGGCTGGCCGAAACCGCCGGCGCTGGCGGTGCTCAACACGCCCGCAGCGGCACCGGCGATCTGCGCGCCGGCGCTGCGCTTGGGTTGCCAGATTTTCAGGAACAAGGTCAGGGAAACCAGGCTGACCAGCGCCGAGGTGATGTCCGGCAGTTCCGGGCCGATGAAGTTCGAGGTGAAGAACTGGGTCACGGCAAAGCTCAGGCCGGCCACCAGGGCCGCCGGCCAGGTTTCCCGCACGCCGCGCAGGCCGTCCATCATGAACACCAGCCAGAACGGCACGAACAACGACAGCAGCGGCAGTTGGCGACCGGCCATGGCGCCGATCTTGAACGCGTCGATGCCAGTGACCTGGCCCGCAACGATGATCGGGATACCGAGGGCGCCGAAGGCCACCGGTGCGGTGTTGGCGATCAGGCACAGGCCGGCGGCATAGAGCGGGTTGAAACCCAGGCCGACCAGCAGGGCGGCGGTGATCGCCACCGGGGCGCCGAAACCGGCGGCACCTTCCAGGAAGGCGCCGAAGCAGAAGCCGATCAGCAGCACTTGCAGGCGCTGGTCATCGGTAATCGACAGCACCGAACTGCGGATGATTTCGAACTGGCCGCTCTTGACCGTCAGTTTGTAGAGGAACACCGCCGCCACGATGATCCAGGCAATGGGCCACAGGCCATAGGCAAATCCGTAGCCGGCGGCGGCGAGCGCCATGTCGACCGGCATCTTGAAGGCGAAGATCGCCACCAGGATCGCCAACGCGAGGGTGATGCTGCCCGCGACATGACCCTTGAGGCGAAACACCGCCAGGGCCAGGAAGAAGAACACGATGGGAATCACGGCCGCGAGAGCGGACAGGCCGAGGCTGCCGAGAGGGCTGTAGAGCTGTTGCCAGGTTTGCATAGTGGGGTGGCCCCTAATTGTTGTTGGTCAGGCACTGATGGGGATTTGGATAATTGGTAATACCAATTTACAATCGCCGGACGCTAGGTTAAAAGCCTTGTTAGGGATGTGTCAATTTGCCGCCCTGAAACTTTCGTCTGATAGGTGGTCAGCGAGAGGGCTGAGCAGGTGATTTATGTCGTGTCTGGCAGGTGCTGGTCGTGCCTCGATAGGCCAGAATAGGCAGTCCCGGCAAGGGTTCGGGATCGTGAGGAGTGAGTGATGGGGTTTGATCAGGTTCGTCAGCGCCGTTTGTCTGACGATATTGTCCAGCGGCTGGAGGAGATGATCCTCGAGGGCACGCTCAAGGCCGGTGAGCGGCTGCCGGCCGAGCGTGCGCTGGCCGAGCAGTTCGGTGTCTCACGGCCGTCGCTGCGCGAGGCGATCCAGAAACTGGTGGCCAAGGGGCTGCTGGTCAGCCGCCAGGGCGGTGGCAATTACGTGGTGGAGTCGCTGGGTTCGACCTTCAGCGATCCGTTGCTGCATCTGCTGGAAAGCAATCCGGAGGCCCAGCGTGACCTGCTGGAGTTTCGTCATACCCTGGAGGCGTCTTGTGCGTATTACGCGGCATTGCGGGCGACCGAGGCGGATCGGGAGCGCCTGCGGGTGGCCTTTGAGCATCTGCAGAGTTGCTATGGGCGTGCGGATGAGGTGAGCCGGGCGGAGGAGGGCGCGGCGGACGCGAGTTTTCACCTGGCGATTGCCGAGGCGAGTCATAACGCGGTGTTGCTGCATACCATCCGCGGCTTGTTCGATCTGCTCAAGCGCAATGTGGTGACCAACATTGGCGGCATGTACAAGCAGCGCAGCGAAACCCGGGACATGCTGATCAACCAGCACCGCGAGCTGTACCTGGCTATTATCGAAGGGCGTGCCGAAGATGCGCGCGAAGTGTCCAGCCGGCATATTCTGTATGTGCAGGAGGTACTGGAGGAAGTGCGCCAGGAAGTGCAGCGGGTGGCGCGGGCGGAGCGGCGCAAGGGGTTGTAGCTGATTACCCGAATGCACTCGGTCTTGAAAAAGACGCAAAATCTGTAGGAGCAGGGCTTGCCCGCGAAGCTTTTGCCGGCCATGAGGGCCTCTTCGCGAGCAAGCTCTGCTCCTACAGGTTCGGTGGCGTTCCCGGGTTCAGTCTTCCTTGCCCTTGTTGCGCACGGCGCGTTGCAAGTCCCGGTTGGCGTCACGCTCGCGCTCGGTATCGCGCTTGTCGTATTCCTTCTTGCCCTTGCCCAGGGCGATCTCGCACTTGACCAGGTGCTTGCTCCAATACAGCGACAGGCAGACACAGGCATGGCCCTTCTGCTGCACGGCCGCATGGATCTTTTCCAGCTCGCGCTGGTTGAGCAGCAGCTTGCGCGTGCGCGTCGGGTCGGCAATGACGTGGGTGCTGGCGGTCGTCAACGGCGTGAAGTGGCTGCCAAACAGCCAGGCCTCACCGTTCTTGAGCAGCACATAACTGTCGACCAGTTGTGCCTTGCCTGCACGCAGACTCTTTACTTCCCAGCCGGCCAGGACCAGACCAGCCTCGAACCGTTGTTCGACGAAGTAATCGTGGCGCGCCTTTTTATTTTGCGCGATGGTCCCTGTGGGGTGCTTCTTCTGTTTAGCCATAGGGGCGGCATTATAGGGAGTTGCGCGTCACTCGGCTACGGTGAAGCTGCGTGCTTGAGCGCGTAGGATGAATCCCGGACAATGCGCGCACTTTTGTTTGCCGCCCAGCTGTGGAATCAACGCTGACATGACGACCCATATTCAACGTTCGGCCTTGCTGCCTTACCCGGCACAGGCGCTTTATGACCTGGTGAACGACGTGGCGCGTTACCCGGAGTTCCTGCCGTGGTGCTCGACGGCCCAGGTGCTGGAAAGCTCGGAGGTGCACATGCGTGCCACGCTGGGGGTAGCCAAGGCGGGCTTGAGCCAGCATTTCGTCACCCGCAATACGCTGCTGCCGGGGCACTCGATTGAAATGAACCTGGAAGAGGGGCCGTTCACTCAGTTGCACGGTGTCTGGGTGTTCAAGCCCCTGGGGGAGAAAGCCTGCAAGATCAGCCTGGACATGACCTTCGATTATGCCGGGCCCCTCGTGCGGGCAACCCTGGGACCGCTGTTCAATCAGGCGGCCAATACCCTGGTGGATGCCTTCTGTCAGCGGGCCAAGCAACTCCATGGTTGAGCCCATGATCGCGATAGAGGTGGTTTACGCCGATATCGGGCGTCAGTGCCTGCAGGCGGTTTCAGTGCCGGCGGGAACGACGTTGCGGGCGGCGGTGCGCCTGTCGGGGATCGCCGAGCAGTTTCCCGGGCTGGATGTAGCAAGCTGTCCGCTGGGGATTTTCGGCAAGGCGATCGCCGATGCCGATAGCCGCACGGTGGAGGAGGGCGATCGCATCGAAATCTATCGTCCCTTGCTGGCCGATCCCAAGGAAGTCCGGCGCCTGCGTGCGGAAAAAGCGGCCAAGGCCAAGGCGCAAAACCTGTAGCCAAAAAAAAGCCCGGACATCCGGGCTTTTTTTGTACCGCCGTTTTACTGCGGCGTGGTGTCCAGCGGTTGCGGCGTCGGAACCGGTACGGCTTTTACGCCGTCGACATCCTTCTGGATCTGGTCCAGCAGCGAACCCGGCTTGACCGGCTTCTCAGGTTGCGGCTTCTCGGCATTCTGCGCCGGAGCGTTCACTTGTGTGCCGTCCTTGCCCAGGATCGCTTCGTCACGGCTTACGCCGGGCTTGAAGTCGCCGGACAGGCTGGCGAGTTGATCATTGGCATTGAAGATCAGGCTGACACGCTCCTGTTGGCGTTCACCGCCACCGGGCTGCAGGCTATACAGGTAATCCCAGCGATTGGGGTGGAATGTGTCGACCAACAGAGGGTTGCCCATGATAAACCTTACTTGCTTGCGGGTCATTCCCGGGCGCAACTGGTCTATCATGTCCTGCGTGACGACATTGCCCTGTTGGATGTCGATTTTGTAAACCCCGGGGAATGAACAACCGGCGAGTGCGAGCAGTCCCACTAAGGTAAAACTGGTTAGCAACAGCTTGGTGTTTTGCATCGGTGGGCGACTTCCACTATCTTGGCTGGGACAACGTAAACCCCGATCATACCCGTATTAAGAGAAGCTGCGAAGCAGCATCGCGAGAAAGCTGACCATGGTTGAAAATAGCGAACTACGTAAAGCCGGCTTAAAAGTGACTCTGCCACGGGTCAAGATTCTGCAAATGCTTGATTCCGCCGAGCAGCGTCACATGAGCGCCGAGGATGTCTACAAGGCGCTGATGGAAGCGGGCGAGGATGTTGGCCTGGCAACGGTCTACCGTGTACTGACCCAGTTCGAAGCGGCCGGGTTGGTGGTTCGCCACAATTTCGATGGCGGCCATGCGGTCTTCGAGCTGGCGGACGGCGGGCACCACGATCATATGGTCAACGTGGATACCAGCGAGGTGATCGAATTCACCAGCCCGGAAATCGAGAAGCTGCAGAAGGCTATCGCCGAAGAGCACGATTTCGAGCTGGTGGACCACAATCTGGTGCTGTACGTACGTAAAAAGAAAAAATAAGTCTGTCGCGGATACCGGTTCGCGAAGCGAACAAAGGCGACCCTAGGGTCGCCTTTGTGTTTTTTGTTGCCGGATTTTTCCGGGTGTCGATATCTGGACTCAGGCTTTGGCCGTGATCACCATTTTTTTCGCGTGGGCCAGGGACTCCTTGGTCAGGTCGATGCCCCCGAGCATGCGCGCGACTTCTTCGATCCGTTCAGCCTTGCTCAGTTTCGAGACTGCCGTACGGGTGGCATCGCTGCCACGCATCTTGTGCACAAATAGATGGTGGTGCCCTTGCGCCGCTACTTGCGGCAGGTGCGTGACGGTCAGTACCTGCCCGCGCTCGCCGAGGCGGCGCAGCAGTTGGCCGACGATCTCGGCGGTCGGGCCGCCGATACCCACGTCCACTTCGTCGAACACCAGGGTCGGGATGCGCGAGGTCTGTGCGGTGATGACCTGGATCGCCAGGCTGATCCGTGACAGCTCGCCCCCCGAGGCCACCTTGGCCAGGGCCTTGAGCGGCTGACCGGGGTTGGCGCTGACCAGCAATTCGACCAGTTCAAGGCCATAAGGCAGCGGCTCGTTGCTGGTGTTGGCGTGCAGTTCGATGCTGAAGCGTCCGCCTGGCATGCCCAGGCGCTGGATTTCCTGTTCCACGGCATTGGCGAGGCCGGTCGCCGCTTGATGACGTAGATCACTAAGTTCCCGTGCCCGTTCCTGATAGTGTCGGGCATAAGCCGCGAGTTCTTCGGTGAGGCGCTCGATGGCTTCGTCATTGGCATTGAGGGTTTCGATTTCATCCAGCAGCTTTTGCTGGAGGGTCGCTACCTCCGTTGGCTGGATGCGGTGCTTGCGCGCCAGGGTGTAGATCGCGTCCAGGCGCTCCTCCAGCTGTTGCAACCGGGCCGGGTCGGCGTCGAAGTGGTCGAGGAAGCGGTTCAGTTCGCCGACGGCTTCCTCGACCTGGATCTGCGCGCTGGCCAGCAGGTTGGTGGCTTCGCCCAGTGAGCCGGAGCCGTTGCTGACGCTGGACAGGCGATTGAGGCTCGCGGTCAGGGCATTGAGCACATTGCCCGAGTCGCTTTCACTGCACTGTTCCACCACTTGGCGGCAGATGCCGAGCAGGGTTTCGGCGTTGGTCAGGTTCTTGTGTTCCTGCTCCAGGTCCCCCAGCTCGTTTTCCCCCAGGCCGAGGTTCTCGAGTTCTTCGAGCTGGTAGCTGAGCAGTTGGTGGCGGGCGCGCTGTTCGTCGCCGGAATTGGAGAGGCGCTCCAGTTCCTGGCGGGTCTGGCGCCAGCGCTGGGCGGCAAGCTGTACCTGGCGGGCGAGGTCGGTGGCGCCGGCGTATTCGTCGAGCAGTCGGCGATGGGTGTCGGTTTTCAGCAGGGACTGGTGTTCGTGCTGGCTGTGAATGTCGATCAGCAGTTCGCCGAGGGCCTTGAGGTCGCCCTGGGGGCACGGCGAGCCGTTGATATAGCCGCGCGAGCGACCTTCGGCGGTAATGACCCGGCGCAGGATGCACGGACCGTCGTTGTCGAGGTCGCGTTCGGCGAGCCAGGCCCGGGCCTCGGGAATGTCTTCGAGGTCGAAGGTGGCGAGGATATCGGCCTTGTCCGCGCCGGGCCGGACCACGCCGCTGTCGGCGCGATCGCCCAGGGTCAGCCCGAGGGCGTCGAGCATGATCGACTTGCCGGCGCCGGTTTCGCCAGTGATTACGCTCATCCCGCGATCCAGTTCCAGATCGAGATGTTCGACGATTGCGTAGTTATGTACGGACAGGTGCACCAGCATGAAGGCCGCTCCCAGGCTTTAGGTCTGGTTATTTATACAGTGTTTTGATTTGCGCTGACAATGCTTGCCCTTAGTTCGATTGGCTTGAATGTCGGGGTTTCTTAGCGCGATCTGTAACCGCGCGCGGATGGACCGGGGTGCGATTGCCGTACTGGCGGCCCTTGAACCTGGAAATTGCGACCCCATATATCGGGGCAGAAGCGCGAGTCGAGCTCGCAGACGATATTGAAAGGAGGTTTTTTATGGCTGACGAACAGACTCTGGATTCGCAAAATCAGGAAGCCGGCTCGGCCGCACAGGCTCAGGGCGACGATCTGGCTACCCGCGTCCAGGTGCTCGAAGAGCAACTGGCAGCGGCGCAGGATCAAGGGTTGCGTGTCGCGGCCGACCTGCAGAACATCCGCCGGCGTGCCGAGCAGGATGTGGAAAAGGCGCACAAATTCGCCCTGGAGAAGTTCGCCGGCGACCTGCTGCCGATCATCGACAGCCTGGAGCGCGGTCTGGACCTGTCCAACCCGGACGATGAAAACATCCGGCCGATGCGCGAAGGCATCGAGCTGACCCTGAAGATGTTCCAGGACACCCTCAAGCGTTATCAGCTGGAAGCCATCGACCCCCACGGCGAGCCCTTCAACGCCTCCCTGCACCAGGCCATGGCCATGCAGGAAAGCGCCGAGGTTGAGCCCAACAGCGTGCTGAAGGTGTTCCAGAAAGGCTATCAGCTGCACGGTCGCCTGCTGCGCCCGGCGATGGTTGTGGTCAGCAAGGCGGTGGCGCCGGTTTCGCCGACGATCGACGAGCAGGCTTGAAATCGGCTGCAAGGCCCCCCATCTACAAGTCAAGCGTTTAAGTGCTACCACAGTTGGCCATAACCGCTGCGGTAAAAAAAATCAAAGTTTCGGGAGAGTGAAATGGGCAAAATTATCGGTATCGACCTGGGGACTACCAACTCCTGCGTCTCCATTCTTGAAAACGGCAAGGCCAAAGTGATCGAAAACGCCGAGGGTGCACGCACCACGCCGTCGATCATTGCCTACGCCAACGATGGCGAAATCCTGGTTGGCCAGTCGGCCAAGCGCCAGGCAGTGACCAATCCGCATAACACCCTGTACGCGGTGAAGCGTCTGATCGGTCGCAAGTTCGACGAAGAAGTCGTTCAGAAAGACATCAAGATGGTCCCTTACAAAATCGCCAAGGCTGACAACGGCGACGCTTGGGTTGAAGTGAACGGCCAGAAAATGGCGCCGCCACAGATCTCGGCTGAAATCCTGAAGAAGATGAAGAAAACCGCCGAAGACTACCTCGGCGAGACTGTGACCGAAGCGGTCATCACCGTTCCGGCCTACTTCAACGACAGCCAGCGCCAGGCCACCAAGGACGCCGGTCGTATCGCCGGTCTGGACGTCAAGCGCATCATCAACGAACCGACCGCGGCCGCTCTGGCCTACGGTATGGACAAGGCCAAGGGCGACCACACCGTCATCGTTTATGACCTGGGTGGCGGTACCTTCGACGTGTCCGTGATCGAAATCGCCGAAGTCGATGGCGAGCATCAGTTCGAAGTGTTGGCCACCAACGGTGACACCTTCCTCGGTGGTGAAGACTTTGACATTCGTCTGATCGACTACCTCGTCGACGAATTCAAGAAAGAAAGCGGCATGAACCTCAAAGGTGACCCGCTGGCCATGCAGCGCCTGAAAGAAGCTGCTGAAAAAGCCAAGATCGAGCTGTCCTCGGCTCAGTCGACCGACGTCAACCTGCCGTACATCACCGCAGATGCCACCGGTCCCAAGCACTTGAACGTGAAAATCTCCCGCGCCAAGCTGGAAGCGCTGGTGGAAGACCTGGTTCAGCGCACCATCGAACCTTGCCGCATTGCGCTGAAAGACGCCGGTATCGACGTCGCCAAGATCAACGACGTGATCCTGGTCGGTGGTCAGACCCGTATGCCGCTGGTGCAGAAGCTGGTAACCGACTTCTTCGGTAAAGAAGCCCGTAAAGACGTCAACCCGGACGAAGCCGTTGCCATGGGTGCAGCTATCCAGGGTGCCGTTCTGGCCGGTGACGTGAAGGACGTTCTGCTGCTCGACGTCAGCCCGCTGACCCTGGGTATCGAAACCATGGGTGGCGTGATGACCGCGCTGATCGAGAAAAACACCACGATTCCTACCAAGAAATCGCAAGTGTTCTCGACTGCCGACGACAACCAGGGCGCCGTGACCATCCATGTCCTGCAGGGTGAGCGTAAGCAAGCCACGCAGAACAAGTCCCTGGGCAAGTTCGACCTGGCCGAGATTCCACCAGCGCCACGTGGCGTGCCACAGATCGAAGTGACTTTCGACATCGACGCCAACGGCATCCTGCACGTCGGCGCGAAGGACAAGGCCACCGGCAAAGAGCAGAAGATCACCATCAAGGCCAACTCCGGCCTGTCGGATGAAGAAATCCAGCAGATGATTCGTGATGCCGAGCTCAATGCCGAAGAAGATCGCAAGTTCGAAGAGCTGGCCAGTGCCCGCAACCAGGGTGATGCCCTGGTGCATTCGACGCGCAAGATGGTTGCTGACGCCGGTGACAAGGTGACCGCCGAAGAGAAAACCGCGATCGAAGCGGCTGTGGTTGCCCTGGAAGCCGCTGTCAAAGGCGACGACAAGGCCGCTATCGAAGCCAAGGTCGAGGAACTGTCCAAGGTCTCCGCGCCTGTGGCCCAGAAGATGTACGCCGAACAGGGCGCCAAGCCTGAAGCCGGTGCACAACCTGCCCAGGAAGAAGCGCACCACAAGGATGACGTCGTCGACGCTGAGTTCGAAGAAGTCAAAGAACACAAGTAACCACTTGTAGGTCAACCGGTTGACTGCCCTTGAGCGGTGACTGGTAGGATGTCGCCGCGCGGGAGCTTGCTCCCGCGTTGGCGTGTCTGGAATAGACGAATTTTTACAGCATGCGACAGTGTTCGGGTGCTGGTGGTAGGGGCGGGACTGTTCCGGTCGGTTGTCCCGAACATCCTCAAGAGTGCAAAGAATCATGGCAAAGCGTGACTATTACGAGGTTTTGGGGGTCGAGCGTGGCTCCAGCGAGGCGGACCTGAAAAAAGCGTACCGCCGCCTCGCGATGAAACATCACCCGGACCGTAATCCGGATGACAAGGCGTCGGAAGAGCTGTTCAAGGAGGCCAACGAGGCCTACGAAGTACTGTCCGATTCCAGCAAGCGTGCAGCCTACGACCAGTACGGCCATGCGGGCGTCGACCCGAGCATGGGTGGCGGCGGTGCCGGTTTCGGCGGGCAGAATTTCTCCGATATCTTCGGCGATGTATTCAGCGATTTCTTTGGTGGCGGTCGCGGCGGTTCCCGTGGTGGTGCACAGCGCGGCAGTGATCTGCGCTACACCCTGGAACTGAATCTGGAAGAAGCGGTACGCGGTACCACCGTCAATATCCGCGTTCCGACGCTGGTCAACTGCAAGCCGTGCGACGGTTCCGGGGCCAAGAAAGGTTCCGCGCCGATCACTTGCCCGACCTGTGGCGGTATCGGCCAGGTGCGCATGCAGCAAGGCTTCTTCTCGGTGCAGCAGACCTGCCCGCGTTGCCATGGCCAGGGCAAGATCATTTCCGATCCGTGCGATTCCTGCCATGGTCAGGGCCGCGTGGAAGAGTATAAGACCCTGTCGGTGAAAGTGCCGTCGGGCGTCGATACCGGTGACCGTATTCGCCTGTCCGGCGAAGGCGAGGCGGGTACCCAGGGTGGTCCGACCGGCGATCTGTATGTCGTGATCAATGTCCGCGAACACGATATTTTCCAGCGCGACGGCAAGCATCTGTTCTGCGAGGTGCCGATCAGCTTCGTCGACGCGGCCCTGGGTGGCGAGCTGGAAGTGCCGACCCTGGACGGTCGCGTCAAGTTGAAGATTCCGGAAGGGACCCAGACCGGCAAGCAGTTCCGTCTGCGCGGCAAGGGTGTTGCGCCCGTGCGTGGCGGCGGTGCGGGTGACCTGATGTGCCGTGTGGCCGTCGAGACCCCGGTGAACCTGAGCCGTCGCCAGCGTGAGTTGCTCGAAGAGTTCCGCTCCTCCCTGGACGGTGACAGCTCTCATTCGCCCAAGGCCAGCGGTTGGTTCGAAGGCATGAAGCGTTTCTTCGGCGACCTGTAAGGAGCGAGGCATGCGACGTATAGCTGTGATGGGCGCCGCCGGGCGCATGGGCAAGATCCTGATCGAAGCGGTGCAGCAACGCGCTCCGCTCACCGCTCTGACGGCGGCGATCGTCCGTCCCGGCAGTTCGCTGGTCGGTGCGGATGCCGGCGAGTTGGCTTCGTTGGGGCGTATCGGCGTGCCGTTGTCCGAGGGGTTGGATGCGCTGGCGGATGGGTTTGATGTGCTGATCGACTTCACGCTGCCGGAAGTGATGCTGAAAAACCTGGCGTTCTGTCGCCAGGCGGGCAAGGCCATGGTGATCGGTACTACCGGCCTGAGCGCCGAGCAGAAGCAGTTGCTGGTGGAGGCGGGCAAGGATATTCCCATCGTCTTCGCCGCCAATTTCAGTGTCGGGGTCAATCTGTCGCTGAAGTTGCTCGCGCTGACCGCTCGGGTGATGGGCGATGAAGCGGATATCGAGATTATCGAGACGCATCATCGGCACAAGGTCGATTCGCCTTCGGGAACGGCCATGCGCATGGGCGAGGTGATTGCCGATACCCTGGGCCGTGATCTGCAGAAGGTCGCGGTCTATGGTCGCGAAGGTCATGTCGGTGCGCGGGCACATGACACCATCGGTTTTGCCACGGTGCGCGGCGGTGACGTGGTCGGTGATCACACCGTGCTGTTCGCCACCGAAGGTGAGCGCCTGGAGATCACCCACAAGGCTTCGAGTCGCATGACCTTCGCCAAGGGCGCGGTGCGTGCGGCATTGTGGCTGGATGGCAAGGCGCCAGGCCTGTACGATATGCAGGATGTGCTCGAACTGCACTGATTGATGTCCCGGGAGCAGGGTTGGCAAGGTCTGCCCGCCCTGTTTCGCACCGCAAAGCGACGCCCTGTCGCATTCCCTGGCCTTTTCGGCTCATTAGCGGTGGATTAAAAAAGCCCTTTTCTGTAAGCTACAGCTTTAGTGTGTCCACTAAAAGCGCGCAGAATAATTCAGTGAACGAGCGGGGTGACGTGTCCATACGTCATTCCGCTTTTTTACAACCTGCGATCGCCCTTTCAGGCTTTATTTACGGGAGGTCTTCTTGACTAAGCCAGCCATACTCGCCCTTGCTGATGGCAGCATTTTTCGCGGCGAAGCCATTGGAGCCGACGGTCAGACCGTTGGTGAGGTGGTGTTCAACACCGCCATGACCGGCTATCAGGAAATCCTTACCGATCCTTCCTATGCCCAGCAAATCGTTACCCTGACCTACCCGCACATCGGCAACACCGGCACCACGCCGGAAGATGTCGAGTCCGATCGTGTCTGGTCCGCCGGCCTGGTCATTCGCGACCTGCCGCTGGTAGCGAGCAACTGGCGTAACACCATGTCGCTGTCCGATTACCTGAAGGCCAACAACGTGGTGGCCATCGCTGGTATCGACACCCGTCGCCTGACCCGCATCCTGCGGGAAAAAGGCTCGCAGAACGGCTGCATCATGGCCGGCGACAATATTTCCGAAGCCGCGGCGATCGCCGCCGCGCAAGGCTTCCCAGGCCTGAAGGGCATGGACCTGGCGAAAGTCGTCAGCACCACCGAGCAGTACGAGTGGCGCTCGACGGTCTGGGACTTGAAGACCGACAGCCACGCGACCATCGAAGCCTCCGAGCTGCCTTACCATGTCGTGGCTTACGACTACGGGATCAAGCACAACATCCTGCGCATGCTGGTCGAGCGCGGCTGCCGCGTGACGGTCGTGCCGGCGCAAACCCCGGCCAGCGATGTTCTGGCCCTGCAGCCGGACGGCGTGTTCCTGTCCAACGGCCCGGGCGATCCCGAGCCATGCGACTACGCTATCCAGGCGATCAAGGACGTGCTGGAAACCGAGATCCCGGTGTTCGGTATCTGCCTGGGTCACCAGCTGCTGGCCCTGGCCTCCGGCGCCAAGACCCTGAAAATGGGTCACGGCCATCACGGTGCCAACCACCCGGTCCAGGACCTGGACACCGGCGTTGTCATGATCACCAGCCAGAACCACGGTTTTGCCGTGGATGAAGCGACCCTGCCGGGCAATGTCCGGGCGATTCACAAGTCGCTGTTCGACGGCTCCCTGCAAGGCATCGAGCGCACCGACAAGAGCGCGTTCAGCTTCCAGGGCCACCCTGAAGCCAGCCCGGGCCCGAACGACGTTGCACCGCTGTTCGATCGCTTCATCAATGAGATGGCCAAGCGCCGTTGATCGCCTGAATGCCCAGGGCGGCCCCGCGGCGCGGCGGCCCCCTCGGTTTCTTCAAGGATTGTTCAACGGCTTGCCGACTGACCTGCGGATTTGAGTGACAAACCCATGCCAAAACGTACAGACATAAAAAGCATCCTGATTCTCGGTGCCGGCCCGATCGTGATCGGCCAGGCCTGCGAATTCGACTACTCCGGCGCCCAGGCCTGCAAGGCCCTGCGCGAAGAGGGTTACCGCGTCATCCTGGTGAACTCCAACCCGGCCACCATCATGACCGACCCGGCCATGGCCGACGCCACCTACATCGAACCGATCAAGTGGCAGACCGTGGCCAAGATCATCGAGAAGGAGCGTCCGGACGCCCTGCTGCCGACCATGGGTGGCCAGACCGCCCTGAACTGCGCCCTGGACCTGGAGCGCGAAGGCGTGCTCGAGAAGTTCGGCGTGGAAATGATCGGTGCCAACGCCGACACCATCGACAAGGCCGAAGACCGTTCGCGTTTCGACAAGGCGATGAAATCCATCGGCCTGGACTGCCCGCGTTCCGGTATCGCCCACAGCATGGAAGAGGCCAATGCGGTCCTCGAGAAGCTCGGCTTCCCGTGCATCATCCGTCCGTCCTTCACCATGGGCGGCACCGGTGGCGGTATCGCCTACAACCGTGAAGAGTTCGAAGAAATCTGCGCCCGTGGCCTGGACCTGTCGCCGACCAAGGAACTGCTGATCGACGAGTCGCTGATCGGCTGGAAAGAGTACGAGATGGAGGTGGTCCGCGATAAAAAGGACAACTGCATCATCGTCTGCTCCATCGAGAACTTCGACCCGATGGGCGTGCACACCGGCGACTCGATCACCGTTGCTCCAGCGCAGACCCTGACCGACAAGGAATACCAGATCCTGCGTAACGCCTCCCTGGCGGTACTGCGCGAGATCGGCGTGGAAACCGGTGGTTCCAACGTTCAGTTCGGCATCTGCCCGGACACCGGCCGCATGGTCGTGATCGAGATGAACCCGCGGGTATCGCGTTCCTCGGCCCTGGCTTCGAAAGCCACCGGCTTCCCGATCGCCAAGGTCGCGGCCAAGCTGGCCGTGGGTTACACCCTGGACGAGCTGTCGAACGACATCACCGGCGGCAAGACCCCGGCGTCCTTCGAACCGTCCATCGACTACGTCGTGACCAAGCTGCCGCGCTTCGCCTTCGAGAAGTTCTCGAAAGCCGACGCGCGCCTGACCACCCAGATGAAGTCGGTCGGTGAAGTCATGGCCATCGGCCGGACCTTTCAGGAATCCCTGCAGAAAGCCCTGCGCGGCCTGGAAGTGGGGGTTTGCGGCCTGGACGAGAAGCTCGACCTGAGCAACCCGGAAAGCATGAACGTGCTCAAGCGCGAGCTGACCGTGCCGGGCGCCGAGCGTATCTGGTACGTGGCCGACGCCTTCCGCGCCGGTATGACCGTCGAAGAAATCTTCGGCATGAACATGATCGATCCATGGTTCCTGGTGCAGATCGAAGATCTGATCAAGGACGAAGAGAAGGTCAAGACCCTGGGTCTGTCGGCCATCGACCGCGACCTGATGTTCCGCCTCAAGCGCAAGGGCTTCTCCGACATGCGTCTGGCCAAGCTGCTGGGCGTCACCGAGAAAAACCTGCGGACCCACCGCCACAAGCTGGAAGTGTTCCCGGTCTACAAGCGCGTCGACACCTGCGCGGCCGAGTTCGCCACCGACACCGCCTACCTCTACTCGACGTACGAAGAAGAGTGCGAGGCCGCGCCATCGGGTCGCGACAAGATCATGATCCTCGGCGGCGGTCCGAACCGTATCGGCCAGGGCATCGAGTTCGACTACTGCTGTGTACACGCGGCCCTGGCGCTGCGCGAAGACGGGTACGAGACCATCATGGTCAACTGCAACCCGGAAACCGTGTCCACCGACTACGACACCTCCGATCGCCTGTACTTCGAGCCGGTGACCCTGGAAGACGTGCTGGAAATCGTCCGTGTCGAGAAACCGAAAGGCGTGATCGTCCAGTACGGCGGCCAGACCCCGTTGAAACTGGCTCGTGCCCTGGAAGCGGCCGGCGTGCCGATCATCGGCACCAGCCCCGACGCCATCGACCGTGCCGAAGACCGTGAGCGCTTCCAGCAGATGGTCGAGCGCCTGAACCTGCGTCAGCCGCCAAACGCCACCGTGCGCAGCGAAGACGAAGCGATTCGTGCCGCGAGCAAGATCGGTTACCCGCTGGTGGTGCGTCCGTCCTACGTACTGGGCGGTCGGGCGATGGAAATCGTCTACGAAGAAGAAGAGCTCAAGCGTTACCTGCGTGATGCGGTGAAAGTCTCCAACGACAGCCCGGTGCTGCTGGACCACTTCCTCAACTGCGCCATCGAAATGGACGTGGATGCGGTCTGCGACGGCACCGACGTGGTGATCGGCGCGATCATGCAGCACATCGAGCAGGCCGGCGTTCACTCCGGTGACTCCGCGTGCTCGCTGCCGCCGTACTCGCTGCCGGCGCATATCCAGGACGAGATGCGCGACCAGGTCAAGAAAATGGCCCTGGAATTGGGCGTTGTCGGCCTGATGAACGTGCAGTTGGCCTTGCAAGGCGAAGATATCTACGTCATCGAAGTCAACCCGCGCGCCTCGCGGACCGTGCCGTTCGTCTCCAAGTGCATCGGTGTCTCCCTGGCCATGATCGCCGCCCGCGTGATGGCCGGTAAGACCCTGAAGGAACTGAACTTCACCAAGGAAATCATTCCGAACTTCTACAGCGTGAAAGAGGCGGTGTTCCCCTTCGCCAAATTCCCTGGCGTGGACCCGATCCTGGGCCCCGAGATGAAGTCCACCGGTGAAGTGATGGGCGTCGGCGACACCTTCGGCGAAGCCTTCGCCAAGGCCCAGATGGGTGCCAGCGAAGTGCTGCCGACCGGCGGTACCGCCTTTATCAGCGTGCGTGATGACGACAAGCCACTGGTTGCAGGCGTGGCCCGTGATCTGATCAACTTGGGCTTCGAAGTGGTGGCAACTGCCGGCACGGCCAAGCTGATCGAAGCGGCCGGGCTGAAAGTGCGCCGGGTCAACAAGGTGACGGAAGGTCGTCCGCACGTCGTCGACATGATCAAGAATGACGAAGTCACCCTGATCATCAACACGACCGAAGGCCGTCAGTCGATCGCTGACTCGTACTCCATTCGTCGTAACGCGCTGCAGCACAAGATCTACTGCACCACTACCATTGCTGCTGGCGAAGCCATCTGCGAAGCGCTCAAGTTCGGTCCGGAGAAGACCGTGCGTCGCTTGCAGGATCTACACGCAGGATTGAAGGCATGATCAAATACCCCATGACCGTCCAGGGCGCGAAAGCCCTGGAAGAAGAGCATGCTCACCTGACCAAGGTCGTCCGTCCGAAGCTGAGCCAGGACATCGGTACGGCCCGCGAGCTGGGTGACTTGAAGGAAAACGCCGAATACCACGCTGCTCGCGAGCAGCAGGGTATGGTCGAGGCGCGGATCCGTGACATCGAAGGTCGCATGCAGAACGCGGTGATCATCGACGTCACGACCATCCCGCACACCGGCAAGGTGATTTTTGGCACCACCGTGGAAATCGCCAACGTCGAAACCGACGAAAGCGTGGTTTACCACATCGTGGGTGAAGACGAAGCCGACTTCAAACTCGGCAAGATCTCCGTCGGCTCACCGCTGGCCCGCGCCTTGATTGCCAAGGAAGAGGGTGACGTGGTAGCTGTCAAAACGCCGAGTGGCGTTATCGAGTACGAGATTGTTGAAGTCCGCCACATCTGAACGCCGGCGCCCGCTACGTGCGGGCGCCATGCTCTGGCAGCTGACCCAGATGCTCTGGGTCGGCGGCCTGTGGCTGCTGCACATCGGCTTGTTGCCGGTGTTGACGAAAATCGGCCTGGCACCGCTGCTGATCGACGAGATCAATAGCCTGCTGGGCTCTTTATTGATAGGGTTTGCCACGGTGTGTGTGATCGTGCAGACCTTGGTGTTGCTCCAGGCCGAAGGCCGGGCAAGCCTCTGGCGCGATACGCGCGGGCAATTGCTGCTGATGTCGCTGTATGCGTGCGGGATGTATTTCGCGGTGCGTACCTGGCTGCCGGATGCATTGCGCTGGCAGTTGTTCAGTTACCTGGTGCTCGGCCTTTGCGGCCTGGTGCTGGTGCTGCAACCGGTGCCGGGCGAGAGTGGCAGGGTACGCACGGCGTACCCTTGACCCGTCTACGTCACTTGAAGCGATGGACGTTGGACAACTGCTTGTTGACGCTGAAGTTCTTGCGATACAGCAGCGCCATCTTGCCGATGACTTGCACCAGATCCGCCTTGCCGGCCTTGCACAGTTGCGCAATGGCCTCCAGGCGCGATTCGCGGTCGAGGATATTGAGCTTGATCTTGATCAGCTCATGATCGCCCAATGCGCGTTCAAGCTCGGCTAACACACCTTCGGTCAAACCGTTGTCAGCCACAGTCAATACTGGTTTCAGATGGTGGCCGATGGATTTGTACTGTTTCTTCTGCTCTTGAGTGAGCGGCATAATCTGACCCCTGCGTCTGATCTTGTAAAAAGCGGCGGCCAGTTTACCCGAGCGCGTCCGGGACCGCCCAGTTAATCGCGATTCGACTATTTTTTTGAGGTGGCCCGTGGCCCGTTCCAAGACTAGCCTTAACTGGCTGAAAGAACATTTCAACGATCCATACGTCAAAATGGCGCAAAAAGACGGCTACCGCTCCCGGGCCAGCTACAAATTGCTGGAGATCCAGGAGAAGGACCGGATTATCCGCCCGGGCATGACCGTGATCGACCTCGGCGCGGCGCCGGGTGGCTGGTCCCAGGTGACCAGTCGTCTGATTGGCGGCAAGGGCCGTCTGATCGCGTCCGACATCCTGGACATGGACAGCATCCCCGATGTGACCTTCATCAAGGGCGACTTCACCGAGGACTCCGTCCTGGCTGAAATCCTCGCGGCAGTGGGAAATTCCGAGGTGGACCTTGTGATTTCCGATATGGCCCCCAATATGAGTGGTACACCCGAAGTGGATATGCCGCGTTCGATGTTCCTTTGTGAACTGGCTCTCGATCTCGCCGGACGCGTCCTACGCCCCGGTGGTGATTTTTTGATCAAGGTTTTCCAGGGCGAAGGCTTCGACGAGTACCACAAGAACTTCCGCAAACTGTTTGACAAGGTCCAGACGCGCAAGCCGTCGTCTTCCCGTGATCGGTCCCGCGAGCAGTATCTGCTGGGTCGTGGCTTCCGCGGACGGATCGAGTAAGACGAGGTTCTTGGCCGGGGCGATAGGTTTTTCGTATTTCGCCCCGTGAGAATAAGCGCATATTGTGTAGTGATTGTTTCACAAAGGGTTACAGACGGCGCCTGCAGGATCTGTAGGTAATGTAGTAAGTTATGCCGGTGAATATCATGCGAAGCGCGCGCCAGTAGCGGATCCCGCTTCATGAGGGTAGTTAATTGAACGATATGGCAAAGAATCTGATCCTGTGGTTGATCATCGCGGCTGTCCTGGTGACGGTGATGAACAACTTCTCCAGTCCTAACGAGCCGCAGACCCTCAACTACTCCGACTTCATCCAGCAGGTCAAGGATGGCAAAGTCGAGCGCGTTGCCGTGGACGGCTACGTGATCACCGGCAAGCGCAACGATGGCGACAGCTTCAAGACCATCCGTCCGGCCATCCAGGACAACGGCCTGATCGGCGACCTGGTGGACAACCACGTCGTGGTCGAAGGCAAGCAGCCTGAGCAGCAGAGCATCTGGACCCAATTGCTGGTCGCCAGCTTCCCGATCCTGGTGATCATCGCGGTGTTCATGTTCTTCATGCGCCAGATGCAGGGCGGTGCGGGCGGCAAGGGCGGGCCGATGAGTTTCGGCAAGAGCAAGGCGCGCCTGCTTTCCGAAGACCAGGTGAAAACCACCCTGGCCGACGTCGCCGGTTGCGACGAAGCCAAGGAAGAAGTTGGCGAGCTGGTGGAGTTCCTCCGCGATCCGGGCAAGTTCCAGCGCCTAGGCGGCCGGATTCCTCGCGGCGTGCTGATGGTCGGTCCCCCGGGTACCGGTAAAACCTTGCTGGCCAAGGCGATTGCCGGCGAAGCCAAGGTGCCGTTCTTCACTATTTCCGGTTCCGATTTCGTCGAGATGTTCGTCGGCGTCGGTGCCAGCCGTGTCCGTGACATGTTCGAGCAGGCGAAGAAACACGCGCCGTGCATCATCTTCATCGATGAAATCGATGCGGTCGGTCGTCACCGTGGTGCCGGCATGGGCGGTGGTCATGACGAGCGCGAACAGACCCTCAACCAGTTGCTGGTGGAGATGGACGGTTTCGAGATGAACGACGGCATCATCGTGATTGCCGCCACCAACCGTCCTGACGTACTCGACCCGGCGCTGCTGCGTCCTGGTCGCTTCGACCGCCAGGTCGTGGTCGGCTTGCCGGATATCCGCGGTCGCGAACAGATTCTCAAAGTGCATATGCGCAAAGTGCCAATGGGCGACGACGTCGCGCCGGCTGTGATTGCGCGGGGTACGCCGGGCTTCTCCGGTGCCGACCTGGCCAACCTGGTGAACGAGGCTTCCCTGTTCGCCGCGCGTGCCGGCAAGCGCATCGTCGAGATGAAAGAGTTCGAACTGGCGAAAGACAAGATCATGATGGGCGCCGAGCGCAAATCCATGGTCATGTCCGAGAAGGAAAAACAGAACACCGCGTATCACGAGGCCGGTCACGCCATTGTCGGTCGTGTGGTGCCCGAGCATGATCCGGTCTACAAGGTCTCGATCATCCCGCGCGGTCGTGCGCTGGGTGTGACCATGTTCCTGCCGGAAGAAGATCGCTACAGCCTGTCCAAGCGTGCGCTGATCAGCCAGATCTGCTCGCTGTATGGCGGCCGTATCGCTGAAGAGATGACCCTGGGTTTCGACGGTGTCACCACCGGCGCCTCCAACGACATCATGCGTGCCAGCCAGATTGCCCGGAACATGGTCACCAAGTGGGGCCTGTCCGAGAAACTGGGTCCGCTGATGTACGCCGAGGAAGATCAGGAAGTATTCCTGGGTCGTGGCGGCGGCGGTCAGAACGCCAGCTTCTCCGGCGAAACGGCCAAGCTGATCGATTCGGAAGTGCGCAGCATCATTGACCAGTGCTACGGCACGGCCAAGCAGATCCTGACGGATAACCGCGACAAGCTCGACGCCATGGCGGACGCGCTGATGAAGTACGAAACCATCGATGCCGAGCAGATCGACGACATCATGGCTGGTCGCCCGCCGCGTGAACCACGCGATTGGGAAGGCGGTTCGGGCACCTCGGGTACTCCGCCGGTGGTCCAGAACGAACGACCAGAAACGCCGATCGGCGGCCCCGCGGCTGATCATTAAGGTTTGAAATGACTTCTGTTCAGTCCTCGACCCGGTTGCCTTGCGGCAACCGGGTTCTTGATTTGGCCCGGACGCATGTCATGGGCATCCTCAACGTCACCCCTGATTCCTTTTCCGATGGTGGTCGTTTCAATCACCTCGATGCCGCCTTGCGCCATGCGCAGGCCATGGTCGAGGCGGGGGCGACGCTGATCGATATCGGTGGCGAGTCGACCCGTCCCGGTGCGCCCGTGGTTTCTCCTCTGGAGGAACTGGAGCGTGTCGCGCCGGTGGTCGAGCGTATCCATCGGGAACTGGATGTGATCATCTCGGTCGATACGTCCACGCCGCAGGTCATGCTGGAGAGCGCTCGCTTGGGCGCGGGCCTGATCAATGACGTGCGCTCGTTGCGGCGTGACGGTGCCCTGCAGGCTGCTGCGTCTACCGGCTTGCCGGTCTGTCTGATGCATATGCTCGGCGAGCCGGGCAATATGCAGGACAACCCCCATTACGATGATGTCACGGGCGAGGTGGTGGCTTTTCTCGCCGAGCGCATGGAGCAGTGTGCGGCAGCCGGTATCGCCGCCGAGCGCATTGTGCTCGACCCGGGGTTTGGCTTTGCCAAGACCCTGGCGCATAACCTGAGTCTGTTCAAGCATATGGAAGCCTTGCATGCCCTGAGGCGGCCGCTATTGGTCGGCGTCTCGCGCAAGAGCATGATAGGGCAGGCCCTCGGTCGCCCGGTCGGTGAACGCCTGTACGGCGGCCTGGCCCTGGCGGCATTGGCGATAAGCAAGGGCGCACGGATTCTTCGCGTGCACGATGTCGCCGAAACGGTCGACGTGGTGCGCATGATCGCTGCCGTTGACGCTGCACAATAAGAACGATGGAGTTCTGATGAAGAAAAAATACTTCGGCACCGACGGTATTCGTGGGCGCGTAGGGCAGTACCCGATCACCCCGGACTTCATGCTCAAGCTCGGTTGGGCCGCCGGCATGGCGTTCCGCAAGCTGGGTGCCTGCAAGGTGCTGGTTGGCAAGGACACGCGGATCTCCGGCTATATGTTCGAGTCCGCCCTGGAAGCCGGTCTTTCTGCTGCCGGCGCCGATGTGATGCTGTTGGGGCCGATGCCGACGCCGGCCATCGCCTACCTGACCCGGACCTTTCATGCCGAGGCGGGGATCGTGATCAGCGCGTCGCACAACCCCCATGACGACAACGGCATCAAGTTTTTCTCTGGCGCGGGCACCAAGCTGCCGGATGATGTCGAACTGATGATCGAGGAATTGCTCGATGCGCCGATGACCGTGGTCGAGTCGGAAAAGCTCGGCAAGGTCTCGCGGATCAATGACGCGGCCGGTCGCTATATCGAATTCTGCAAGAGCAGCGTGCCGTCGGGGACCAATCTCGCGGGCCTGAAGATTGTTATCGACTGTGCCCACGGCGCCACCTACAAGGTCGCGCCGAGTGTGTTTCGCGAACTGGGCGCGCAGGTCGTCGCCCTGTCGGCGGCGCCCAACGGTCTGAACATCAACGACAACTGCGGTTCGACCCATATGAAGTCGCTGCAGGCGGCGGTGTTGGCCGAGCAGGCGGACCTGGGCATCGCCTTCGACGGCGACGGCGATCGGGTGCTGATGGTCGATCACACCGGTGCCGTGGTGGATGGTGACGAACTGGTGTTCATCATTGCCCGGGATATGGCCGAGCGCGGCAAGCTGAACGGCGGTGTGGTTGGTACCTTGATGAGCAACCTGGGGCTCGAGCTGGCCTTCAAGGAGCTGGATATCCCGTTCGTGCGCGCCAATGTCGGCGACCGTTATGTGATTGCCGAGTTGCTGGAGCGCAACTGGTTGGTGGGGGGGGAAAACTCCGGGCATATTCTCTGCCTGAATCACACCACTACCGGTGATGCGATCATCGCGGCATTGCAAACCCTGATGGCCCTGCGCCGCCGTGGCGAAGGTCTGGCCCAGGCGCGCCAGGCGCTGCGCAAGTGCCCGCAGGTGCTGGTCAATGTGCGTTTTGCCGGCGGCGTCGACCCGGTCAAGCACCCGAAGGTGATGCAGGCCTGCGAGCAGGTCACCCAGGCCATGAACGGTCGTGGCCGGGTGCTGTTGCGCAAGTCCGGTACCGAGCCGCTGGTGCGGGTAATGGTCGAAGGCGAGGACGAAGCGATGGTCCGTGGTCACGCCGATGCACTGGCAAAACTGGTGACTGAAGTTTGCGCCTGATTTCGGCTTGCCAGTGAGGATGTGGTTGGGTAACATCTGCGCCCACTTTGACCTGCGAGGTACAGCATGCGTCGCCCAATGGTAGCTGGTAACTGGAAGATGCACGGTACCCGCGCCAGCGTCGTCGAGCTGATCAACGGCCTGCGTGACCTGGCCTTGCCGAGCGGTGTCGATGTGGCGGTATTCCCGTCTTGCCTGCATATCAGCCAAGTGGTTGAAGGCTTGGAAGGCAAATCGATTCTGGTGGGTGCGCAGAACTCGGCGGTGGAGCCCCAGCAGGGCGCCTTGACCGGTGAAGTTGCACCGAGTCAGTTGCTCGATGCAGGGTGTTCCCTGGTGCTGGTAGGGCATTCCGAACGTCGCCTGATCATGGGTGAGTCGGATGCGGTCCTCATTCGCAAGTTTGCGGCAGCGCAGGCCTGTGGTTTGATTCCGGTGCTCTGTGTAGGGGAAACCCTGGAGCAGCGTGAGGCCGGCAAGACGCTGGAAGTGGTTTCGCGTCAGCTGGACAGTATTATCGAGGAGCTGGGTGTCGGCGCTTTTGCCAAGGCTGTCATCGCTTACGAACCGGTCTGGGCCATTGGCACCGGGCTGACAGCTTCGCCGCAACAGGCGCAGGATGTGCACGCCGCCATTCGCGCGCAGTTGGCGGCAAAGAATTCTGAGGTCGCACAAGGTGTGCGGCTTCTATACGGCGGCAGCGTGAAGGCGGCCAATGCGGTCGAACTGTTCGGCATGCCGGATATCGATGGGGGGCTCATTGGTGGGGCTTCCCTGAATGCAGATGAGTTCGGTGCGATCTGTCGCGCCGCGGGAAACTGAAAAAATGCTGGAAACAGTCGTAGTCGTTCTTCATCTGTTGGGTGCCCTGGGCGTTGTCGCTCTGGTATTGCTGCAACAGGGTAAAGGTGCGGACGCTGGTGCGTCTTTCGGGGCAGGTGCTTCAAATACTGTGTTCGGAAGCCAAGGTTCCTCTACCTTTCTTAGTAAGTTTACTGCTATACTTGCCGCAGGTTTCTTCATAACCAGCTTGGGGTTAGGTTACTTTGCTAAAGAGAAAGCTCATGAGCTGACTCAAGTAGGTTTGCCAAACCCAGCGGTGTTGGAAGTGCCAAAGCAGAAACCGGCATCTGATGATGTACCGGTGCTCCAGGAACCCAAGTCGGCCTCACCGACTGATGTACCCAAGGCTCCAGAGCAGAAGTAAAATGGGTTTCATGCTGTAAACGTTGTATTGCCGAGGTGGTGGAATTGGTAGACACGCAACCTTGAGGTGGTTGTGCCCATAGGGTGTAGGGGTTCGAGTCCCCTTCTCGGTACCAATTATCAGGAGAGCCCGCTGTTGCGGGCTTTCTTGTAGGTGGAAGGTTACATTGACCCTGCAAGGGATCGGTCGTATACTTCCGCCCCAGCTTTGTCGCGGGGTGGAGCAGTCTGGTAGCTCGTCGGGCTCATAACCCGAAGGTCGTCGGTTCAAATCCGGCCCCCGCAACCAGTTTTAGCGGAGCCCCTTTTCAGGGGCTTTTTGTTGGCTGGGTACTTCATGACGCCGCTGTTCGACGGCGTTTCAGGGATGGGCGATTCGCCCATTTTTTGTTTATTTCTATTGCATGCACAGAGATGCACGAGGGGGTTCAGGTGTCGAGCAAGCTAGAACAGTTGCAGGCCTTGTTGGCCCCGGTGGTCGTGGCCCTTGGCTATGAATGCTGGGGTATTGAGTATTCGGCTCAAGGTCGCCATTCCGTGTTGCGCGTTTATATCGATAAAGAAGGCGGTGTGCTGGTGGACGACTGTGCCATCGTCAGCCGCCAGATCAGTGGTGTCCTGGACGTCGAAGACCCCATCACCAATGAATACACCCTTGAGGTTTCCTCTCCTGGCATGGAACGCCCGCTGTTCACCCTTGAACAGTTTGCCTCGCATGCCGGCGAACAAGTGAAGATAAAGTTGCGCTCGCCGTTCGAAGGTCGACGTAATTTTCAGGGCCTTCTGCGTGGAGTGGAAGAGCAGGACATCGTGGTGCAGGTGGAAGACCATGAGTTCCTGTTGCCGATCGATTTGATCGACAAGGCCAACATTATTCCCAGTTTTGACTGAGACGCGGATCCCGCGGATCCAATGGCTTGCGAAAGGCGAGGCGTACGATGAGCAAAGAAGTATTGCTGGTTGTTGAGTCGGTATCCAACGAAAAGGGTGTACCGGCAAGCGTGATTTTTGAGGCGCTGGAGATTGCTCTGGCGACCGCTACCAAGAAGCGCTTTGAAGACGAAGTTGACCTGCGTGTGGAAATCAACCGCCACACCGGTGCCTATGAGACTTTCCGTCGCTGGACAGTCGTCGAGGAAGCCGATCTTGATGATCCGGCGATCGAGACCTGGCCGAGCAAAGTCGCAGAAACCCACCCAGGCGCCAAGGTTGGCGACGTCGTCGAAGACAAGATCGAGTCCATCGAATTCGGTCGCATCGCCGCTCAGACCGCCAAGCAAGTCATTGTGCAGAAGGTTCGCGAAGCCGAGCGTGCACAGGTCGTCGACGCCTATCGCGAGCGCCTGGGGGAAATCATCTCCGGCACCGTGAAGAAAGTTACCCGTGACAACGTTATCGTTGACCTGGGCAACAACGCCGAAGCGCTGCTGGCCCGCGAAGACATCATTTCCCGCGAGACTTTCCGCGTCGGCGTGCGCGTGCGTGCCCTGCTCAAGGAAATCCGCACCGAGAACCGCGGCCCGCAGTTGATCCTGTCGCGTACCGCGCCGGAAATGCTGATCGAGCTGTTCCGTATCGAAGTGCCGGAAATCGCCGAAGGCCTGATCGAAGTGATGGCCGCGTCCCGTGACCCGGGTTCGCGCGCCAAGATCGCGGTCCGCTCCAAGGACAAACGCATCGACCCGCAAGGCGCGTGCATTGGTATGCGCGGCTCGCGCGTCCAGGCCGTCTCCGGCGAGTTGGGCGGCGAGCGCGTGGACATTGTCCTGTGGGACGACAACCCGGCGCAGTTCGTGATCAACGCCATGTCGCCGGCGGAAGTCGCGGCAATTATCGTTGACGAGGATGCCCACGCGATGGACATCGCCGTCGGCGCAGACAATCTCGCTCAGGCCATCGGTCGCGGTGGTCAGAACGTGCGTCTGGCCAGCCAGTTGACCGGCTGGACCCTGAATGTGATGACCGAATCGGACATCCAGGCTAAGCAGCAAGCAGAGACCGGTGACATTCTGCGCAACTTCATCGACGAGCTGGAAGTCGACGAAGATCTGGCGCAGGTACTGGTTGATGAAGGCTTTACCAGCCTGGAAGAGATTGCCTACGTACCGTTGGAAGAAATGCTCAACATCGATGGCTTTGACGAAGACACCGTCAACGAGCTTCGCGCTCGGGCCAAGGATCGTTTGTTGACTAAAGCCATCGCTACTGAGGAAAAGCTGGCAGACGCCCATCCGGCCGAAGACCTGCTCTCGCTTGAGGGTATGGACAAGGATTTGGCGATGGAACTGGCGGTGCGCGGCGTAATTACCCGCGAAGACCTGGCCGAGCAGTCTATTGACGACCTGCTCGACATCGACGGCATTGACGATGATCGTGCCGGCAAGTTGATCATGGCCGCCCGAGCCCATTGGTTCGAGTAATTAGGCGCGGCCTGAGGAGAGAAGTGCATGACGCAAGTCACGGTGAAACAACTGGCCGATGAGGTCAAAACACCGGTAGAGCGCCTGTTGCAGCAGATGCGTGAGGCAGGTCTGCCACACACCGCCGCCGAGGAACATGTGACCGACAGTGAGAAGCAATCGCTGCTGACTCACCTGAAAAGCAGCCACAAGGCTAAAGTGGAAGAGCCGCGCAAGATTACCTTGCAGCGCAAGACCACCAGCACCCTGCGTGTTGCCGGTAGCAAAAGCATCAGCGTTGAAGTACGCAAGAAGAAAGTCTTCGTACAACGCAGCCCGGAAGAAATCGAAGCCGAGCGCAAGCGCGAGCTGGAAGAACGTCGTGCCGTAGAGAATGCGGCTCGTCAAAAGGCTGAAGAAGAAGCCAAGCGTCGCGCCGAAGAAGAAGCGCGCCGCCAGCCTGCTGCTGCTCCGGGTAACGCTGCGGTGGTCGAAGCCGTTGCCCAGGCACCTGTTGTCGCTGCCGAGCCTGTCCGTGAAGTCGCGGCGGCCGCTCCTGCACCAGCCGTCGAGCGCAAGCGCGAAGAACCGCGTCGCCCGGACAAGCCACGTGCCGACGATAGCAATCGTCGTAGCGGCAGTGGCGATGGCGAACGCAAGAACGCCCCGCACCGTGCTTCGGTCAAGGAAAAGGCGCCGGCGCCACGTGTGGCTCCGCGCACTACCGACGAAGAAAGCGACGGTTTCCGTCGTGGCGGTCGCGGCAAGGCCAAGCTGAAGAAACGCAACGCCCACGGTTTCCAGAGCCCAACCGGCCCTATCGTGCGTGAAGTGAAGATCGGCGAGACCATCACTGTGGGCGATCTCGCCCAGCAGATGTCGGTCAAGGCTGCTGAAATCATCAAGTTCATGTTCAAGCTGGGTACCCCGGCCACCATCAACCAGGTACTGGACCAGGAAACTGCCCAGCTGGTTGCTGAAGAACTGGGCCACAAAGTGACCCTGGTCAGCGACACCGCCCTGGAAGATTCCCTGGCCGAGTCCCTGAAGTTCGAAGGTGAAGCGTTCTCCCGTGCACCGGTCGTGACCGTCATGGGCCACGTTGACCACGGTAAGACCTCGCTGCTCGACTACATCCGTCGTGCCAAGGTAGCGGCCGGCGAAGCCGGTGGTATCACCCAGCACATCGGTGCGTACCACGTTGAAACCGATCGCGGCATGGTCACGTTCCTCGACACCCCGGGCCACGCCGCGTTTACCGCGATGCGTGCCCGTGGTGCCAAGGCCACTGACATCGTGATCCTGGTGGTTGCAGCGGACGACGGCGTAATGCCGCAGACCATTGAAGCTGTCCAGCACGCCAAGGCCGCCGGTGTTCCACTGGTGGTTGCCGTGAACAAGATCGACAAGCCGGGCGCCGATCTCGATCGCATCCGTAGCGAACTGTCGGTTCATGGCGTGACCTCGGAAGAGTGGGGCGGCGACACCCCGTTCGTATCGGTTTCGGCGAAAGTCGGTACCGGCGTGGACGAGTTGCTCGAAGCGGTCCTGCTGCAAGCCGAAGTGCTTGAACTGAAAGCGACTCCGTCGGCTCCTGGCCGTGGCGTCGTGGTTGAATCGCGTCTCGACAAAGGTCGTGGCCCGGTGGCTACCGTTCTGGTTCAAGACGGTACCCTGCGCCAAGGCGACATGGTCCTGGTCGGTTCGAACTATGGCCGTGTACGGGCCATGCTCGACGAGAACGGCAAGCCGATCAAGGAAGCCGGTCCTTCCATCCCGGTCGAGATCCTCGGCCTGGACGGTACCCCGGACGCTGGCGACGAGATGAGCGTGGTTGCCGACGAGAAGAAAGCCCGTGAAGTGGCTCTGTTCCGTCAAGGCAAGTTCCGCGAAGTCAAACTGGCCCGTGCACACGCCGGCAAGCTTGAGAACATCTTCGAGAACATGGGCCAGGAAGAGAAGAAGACGCTTAACATCGTCCTCAAATCCGACGTCCGTGGTTCGCTGGAAGCGTTGAACGGCGCCTTGAACGGCCTGGGTAACGACGAAGTGCAAGTGCGTGTTGTCGGTGGCGGTGTCGGTGGTATCACCGAGTCCGACGCCAACCTGGCACTGGCCTCCAACGCTGTACTGTTCGGCTTCAACGTGCGTGCCGATGCTGGCGCACGGAAGATCGTCGAGCAGGAAGGTCTGGATATGCGTTACTACAACGTGATCTACGACATCATCGAAGACGTCAAGAAAGCCCTCACCGGTATGCTGGGCAGCGATGTTCGCGAGAACATCCTGGGTACCGCTGAAGTGCGTGACGTGTTCCGCTCGCCGAAGTTTGGCGCGATCGCCGGTTGTATGGTGATCGAGGGTGTTGTTCACCGTAACCGTCCAATCCGTGTACTGCGTGAAGACATCGTTATCTTCGAAGGCGAGCTGGAATCCCTGCGCCGCTTCAAGGATGACGCTTCCGAAGTGCGTGCCGGCATGGAATGCGGTATCGGCGTGAAGAGCTACAACGACGTCAAGGTCGGTGACAAGATCGAAGTCTACGAGAAGGTCCAGGTTGCTCGCAGCCTCTGACTCGCGCACTTCAAGGGCCACGCCGAGCCGTCGCATTGAAATGCGCGGCACGGTGGCAGGACTCTAAACGCAACGCCCGGTCCGGCTTCTGCCAGGCCGGGCGTTTGCCGCTTTCAGACCCGCGGGTTTCACCGCAGGGCAGCTACAGGTAACAAGACATGGCAAAAGAATACAGCCGTACCCAACGTATCGGCGACCAGATGCAGCGTGAGCTCGCGCAACTGATCCGTCGTGAAGTCAAAGACCCGCGCGTCGGCCTGGTCACCATTACCGCCGTCGACGTCAGCCGTGACGTCGGCCACGCGAAGATCTTCATCACCGTGATGGGCCAGGACAACCCGGAAGACATCGCCCAGAGCATCAAGGTGCTCAACGCGGCGGCGGGTTTCCTGCGCATGCAACTGGCTCGCGAGATGAAGCTGCGCAGCGTGCCGCAGTTGCACTTCCACTACGACGAAAGCGTCGTGCGTGGTGCCCACCTGTCGGCGCTGATCGAGCGCGCCGTGGCCGAAGACAATCAACATGTCGACGGCGCGGCTCCAGAAGACACCCTTCCAGAAGACGGTCGGGAGTAATCGGTGGCTCAGGTCAAGCGTATCCGTCGTAATGTCAGCGGCATCATTCTGCTGGACAAGCCGTTGGGGTTCACTTCCAACGCTGCCTTGCAGAAGGTCCGCTGGTTGCTCAACGCCGAGAAGGCCGGCCATACCGGCAGCCTCGATCCGTTGGCCACCGGCGTGCTGCCGTTGTGCTTCGGCGAAGCCACCAAGTTCTCGCAGTACCTGCTCGATTCCGACAAGGGTTACGAAACCCTCGCGCAACTGGGCAAGACCACCACCACCGCGGACGCCGAAGGCGAGGTTTTGCAGACGCGCCCGGTGACCGTTGGTCGTGCCGATATCGAAGCGGTGTTGCCGGAATTTCGCGGTCAAATCAGTCAGATACCGCCGATGTACTCGGCGCTCAAGCGGGACGGGCAGCCGTTGTACAAGCTCGCCCGTGCCGGTGAAGTAGTGGAGCGCGAACCGCGTTCTGTTACTATTGCGCGCTTGGAATTGCTCGCCTGCGAAGGCGATACTGCGCGGCTGGCGGTGGACTGCAGCAAGGGCACCTATATTCGTACCCTGGTGGAGGATATCGGTGAGAAGCTCGGTTGTGGCGCGTACGTGGCTGAATTGCGACGGACCCAGGCCGGCCCTTTCACCCTGGCCCAGACCGTCACGCTGGAAGAGCTCGAGGCGGTGCATGCCGAAGGTGGCAACGAAGCGGTTGATCGCTTCCTCATGCCTTCGGACAGCGGTCTGCTAGACTGGCCGCTGCTGCACTTTTCCGAGCACAGTGCGTTCTATTGGCTCAACGGCCAACCGGTACGTGCCCCGGACGCGCCGAAGTTCGGCATGGTGCGGGTACAGGATCATAACGGTCGCTTTATCGGTATCGGTGAAGTGAGCGAAGACGGGCGCATCGCGCCGCGTCGGCTGATTCGGTCAGAATGACCGGAAACCAGCCTGTGTCAAAGCAGGCTGGAGAGGGTGGCTGTCAACAGGCACGGTCACTACTCATTTATAGATACAGGGATTTGTCCCTGGCCTGTTGAAACTGTTTTTTTGAAACAGTTTCTTGATAAAAGGATTGCCTCATGGCTCTCAGCGTTGAAGAAAAAGCTCAAATCGTTACCGACTACCAGCAAGCCGTTGGTGATACTGGTTCGCCAGAAGTGCAAGTTGCACTGCTGACCGCCAACATCAACAAACTGCAAGGTCACTTCAAGGCCAACGGTAAAGACCACCACTCCCGTCGTGGTCTGATCCGCATGGTTAACCAGCGTCGTAAGCTGCTGGACTACCTGAAAGGCAAGGACGTGAGCCGTTACAGCGCTCTGATCGGTCGCCTGGGTCTGCGTCGCTAATCAGCGATTGCGCTATGAGGTTGGTTGTTTGCTGTGCGTCAGCGGGTTTCCCGCCGGCGCATGGCAAGCTTCCAGCCTCAAGTTTTATCTGAGCACCTGCTTTACCCGAAGACAGCATCCGGACAATGACAGTCGGGCCGATTCCCGGCGTTGCCCAAGAATTTCGCAAGAAGACAAGTTCCCCAAGAGCCACAAAAGAAGGTAGGACACCGTGAACCCGGTCATCAAAAAATTCCAGTTCGGTCAGTCGACCGTCACCCTCGAGACAGGCCGTATCGCCCGTCAGGCTTCCGGCGCAGTATTGGTCACCGTTGACGACGACGTCAGCGTATTGGTGACCGTTGTCGGTGCCAAGCAAGCGGATCCAAGCAAAGGCTTCTTCCCGCTGTCCGTGCACTACCAGGAAAAAACCTACGCCGCCGGCAAGATCCCTGGTGGCTTCTTCAAGCGTGAAGGCCGTCCTTCCGAAAAAGAAACCCTGACTTCGCGCCTGATCGACCGTCCGATCCGCCCGCTGTTCCCTGAAGGTTTCATGAACGAAGTGCAGGTTGTCTGCACCGTCGTTTCCACCAGCAAGAAGACCGATCCGGACATCGCTGCGATGATCGGTACCTCGGCGGCCCTGGCCATCTCCGGTATTCCTTTCGATGGCCCGATCGGCGCCGCGCGCGTGGCTTTCCACGAAAGCACCGGCTACCTGCTGAACCCGACTTACGAACAACAGAAAGCCTCGAGCCTGGACATGGTCGTTGCCGGTACCTCGGAAGCGGTACTGATGGTTGAATCGGAAGCCAAGGAGCTGACCGAAGACCAGATGCTGGGCGCCGTGCTGTTCGCCCACGACGAATTCCAAGTGGTTATCCAGGCTGTCAAGGAACTGGCCGCCGAAGCTGCCAAGCCAACCTGGACCTGGGCTGCCGCTCCAGAAGCCACTGCCCTGCTGGGCGCGATCCGTGCCGAGTTCGGCGACGCGATCTCCCAGGCCTACACCATCACCGTCAAGGCCGACCGTTACGCGCGTCTGGGCGAGCTGAAAGACCAAGTGGTTGCCAAACTGTCCGGTGAAGAAGGCCAGCCTTCCTCCAGCGAAGTGAAAGCCGCTTTCGGCGAAATCGAATACCGCACCGTTCGCGAAAACATCGTCAACGGCAAGCCACGTATCGACGGCCGCGACACCAAGACCGTACGTCCGCTGAACATCGAAGTCGGTGTTCTGCCCAAGACCCACGGTTCGGCCCTGTTCACCCGTGGTGAAACCCAGGCGCTGGTTGTTGCAACATTGGGTACTGCCCGTGATGCACAGCTGCTGGATACCCTGGAAGGCGAGAAAAAAGACCCCTTCATGCTGCACTACAACTTCCCGCCGTTCTCGGTCGGTGAGTGTGGTCGCATGGGCGGCGCGGGTCGTCGTGAAATCGGTCACGGTCGTCTGGCCCGTCGTTCGGTCCAGGCCATGCTGCCGGATGCTGCTGAATTCCCGTACACCATCCGCGTGGTTTCGGAAATCACCGAGTCCAACGGTTCGAGCTCCATGGCTTCGGTCTGTGGCGCTTCCCTGGCCCTGATGGATGCCGGTGTGCCGATGAAGGCGCCGGTTGCCGGTATCGCCATGGGTCTGGTCAAAGAAGGCGAGAAATTCGCCATCCTGACCGACATCCTGGGTGACGAAGACCACCTCGGCGACATGGACTTCAAGGTAGCCGGTACCGCCAAAGGCGTCACCGCGCTGCAGATGGACATCAAGATCAAGGGCATCACCGAAGAGATCATGGAGATCGCCCTGGGCCAAGCCCTGGAAGCGCGCCTGAACATCCTCGGCCAGATGAACCAGATCATTGGTCAGTCCCGCACCGAGCTGTCGGAAAATGCTCCGACCATGATCGCGATGAAAATCGACACCGACAAAATCCGTGATGTCATCGGTAAAGGCGGCGCGACCATTCGTGCGATCTGTGAAGAGACCAAGGCTTCGATCGACATCGAAGACGACGGCTCGATCAAGATCTTCGGCGAAACCAAGGAAGCGGCTGAAGCGGCTCGTCAGCGCGTCCTGGGCATCACCGCGGAAGCTGAAATCGGCAAGATCTACGTCGGTAAGGTTGAGCGCATCGTCGACTTCGGCGCATTCGTCAACATCCTGCCAGGCAAGGACGGTCTGGTTCACATCTCGATGCTGAGCGACGCTCGCGTAGAGAAAGTGACCGATATCCTGAAAGAAGGCCAGGAAGTGGAAGTGCTGGTACTGGACGTGGACAACCGCGGCCGTATCAAGCTGTCCATCAAGGACGTTGCAGCAGCCAAGGCGTCGGGCGTTTAATCGCGCTTTGGCTTCTCGCTGAAAAAGGCACCCTTCGGGGTGCTTTTTTATGGGCGCTGGAAAAGCTCGATTTTTCAGCGGGTTGTCCGTGGCCAAAAGCCGCAACTTGCATGCAGTCTGGCGGCCGGTCATGCAATCTGCACGATTCTGATTTTTGTGGTTTTTATTAACTTATTGATTTATATCAGTTTATTTTGTTTTCGTGGATTGGCACAGCACCTGCAACCTTACAGATAACCCTGCCGCCAGGATCCAGGCGCAGACTTTTCCAGAAGAACAGGAGTTATTTGTATGAAGAAGTTCGCTATCGCTGCCGCCACTGCCACCGCTCTGACCCTGACCTTGGCCAATGCCGCATTTGCCGCTCAACCGACTTCTCAGGCTCCAATGGTTGTCGCGGCTGGTGAAGTCACCAAGGCCAAGGAAGAGACTTCCGACACCTGGATCACCACCAAGGTCAAAGCTGACCTGGTCACCGAAAAAGGCATCCCGGGTACCGACATCAAGGTTGAAACCAACAAAGGTGTGGTTTCCCTGTCGTCCATGACCCCGGTGACTTCCGCACAGAAAGATACCGCGGTGAGCATCACCAAGAAAATCAAAGGGGTCAAAGACGTTTCGGCCGCTGGCTTGAAAACCGAGTAACGCACAAGGATCTCGCTTGAACCCGCTTTAGGGTGAAGCAAGTAGTGTTGCAGTACGCTTGCCGAGCCTCGAGGTTCAGGCGATGGGTCACAGGGAGTGACCAACTACAGGCCCCGACGCAGTGTGTCGGGGCCTGTTTTATTATGGGTTGTCAGTTACCGCGCTTGCTGTCGATACGCTCCAGGCGTCCACCGACAAAGCGCAGGTACTGGACCATGCCACCGCTCTGCGGATAGACCCACTCTTCGATCTGCACCTCGGTGCGCCGGTCGAAGCTGCGCTGATAGCCCACCAGGTCCTGGGAGCGCGGCTCGCCGCATTTGCCGAGAACTTCCGACTTGCGATCCCCCACGCTGATCAACTGGCTGCCGCAACGCAGGGTGTCGGCCTGGGCCTGGCCGGCGAGCAACGCCAGCGCCAGGCCGAACATCAGCGGCTTGAGCATGCTTACTCGCTATCCAGATGCAACGGGGTCACGACACTGCCATCTTTCTGCGCATCGCCGAGGTTGGCGTCGATAAGGTACACGCGGTCATCGGCCAGTTGGCCCTTGTCCACCAGGAAGTCCTTGATGCTGCTGGCGCGGTCCTGGCCGAGCTTGCGCAGCAGCGGCTCATTGCCGCTCCAGGCTGTGATCACCCCGGCCTTCAGTTTGGCGCTACGTTCGTCGTTACCCAGCTTGGCCCACTCGGCAGGCGGTTGCTGCTTGAGCAGGGTGCGGTAGATGCCCTCGAGCATCGGCGCTTTCTCTCCTTCCGGCACCTGGAGCATCGAGGCCTGGGCCGGCACCTTGTCGCCGCGACGCTGGAGCATCTTGTAGTAGGTGGCCTGGTATTCGCGATCCAGGCGCTGCTGGGCGATCAACGCGCCGTCACTGCTCTGGGCCGCGGTGCCTTCGATTTCCAGGCGCAGGTTGGGACGCTCCTTCAGGGCCGCCGCCAGCTTGGTCAGGGACGACTGGGCATCGCTGCTCAGCTCGCTGGAGCCGGGAGCAAAGGACACGTTGCTGAGGTCCTGGGCGTCGCCCCCGGAGATCAGCCCGCCAATGAACTTGAAGGGCGCGGTGGCGGCCCGCACGATCAGGTTGCGCAGGGTCTGCCAGATGATCGGCATCACGCTGAACTGCGGGTTGTTGAGGTCGCCGCTCACCGGCAGTTCGATGGAGATGTTGCCGTCGGAGTCCTTGAGCAGGGCAATCGCCAGCTTGATCGGCAGGTCCACGGCATCCGGGCTGTCGACCTTCTCACCCAGTTGCAGTTGTTCGACCACCAGTTTGTTTTCGGCTTTCAGCTGGCCCTTGGTGATCAGGTAGTGCACGTCGAGATTGAGCCGGCCCTTGCGGATGCGGTAGCCGGCGAACTTGCCGGAGTAGGGGGTCAGCGTGGTCAGCTCGACGCGCTTGAAGCTGGTGGCGATATCCAGGCTGGCCATCGGGTCGAACGGGTTCACCGCGCCCTTGATGGTGACCGGCGCATAACGATCGACCTTGCCGTTGATATCGACGCCGGCCGGTTTCGGCTGGCGGCTGTCGATGGTGCCGATCTGGCCGTTGAGCTGCTGGACCGCCGTGGCGA
Source organism: Pseudomonas sp. MWU12-2319 (assembly GCF_023242525.1). NCBI lineage: Bacteria > Pseudomonadati > Pseudomonadota > Gammaproteobacteria > Pseudomonadales > Pseudomonadaceae > Pseudomonas > Pseudomonas sp. MWU12-2319. The sequence continues at coordinate 41,884 of NZ_JALJES010000003.1, read as the reverse complement.
AGTGCGGGGTCAGGCTGAAGTCGGCAAAGTTGGCCGAGCCGTCATTGATGGCAATACCGCCAACGTGGATACCCAGCGGCTTGCTGCTGGATGCCGTGGGTTGCGCCTTGGCTTTTTCCGCCGACTTGCTCGCCGGCGGTTGCGGGATCAGCAGGTCATCGATGTTGGTGGTGCGATCATCGTTGATCATGAAGCGGGCATAGGGTTGCAGCAGGTTGACCTTGTCGATCGACAAGCTGTCACCGTGCTGATAGCTCAGGCCATCGATCGTCAGCTTCTGCCACTTCACGAAGTCGCGGCTCTTGAGGGTGTCGAGGGTGTGCAACTGGTCGACCTGGGCCTTGCCGGTCACGCTGAAGGCCAGCGGGTCGACGCTTTTCAGGTTGACCGCGAGGTCGCTGCCGAGCATGCCGCTGCGCACTTCCAGACGAATGAACGGCTCGACATAGGCCTGGGCCACCCGCAGGTCGATGTCCTGGGTGTTGACCTTGAGCTTGGCGCTGATCGGGTTCAGGTTGACTTCGCCGCTGGCGAGGATCTTGCCCTGCTTGCCCAGCCCGGTGTCGAGCTTGAGGGTGAAGGGTGACTGGTTGAGGCTGTCGAAGTTTTCCAGGTCCAGGTTCAGCGGACCGAGCTCCAGGGCCACCTGGGTTTTCGGCGCGCGGTCGGCCAGGTGCACGCGGTAGTCGCGCAGTTGCACATCCTTGAGCAGGACCTGCCAGGGCTTGCTCGGCGCTGGCGGTTCGGTCTTGGCCGTGTCGGAAGTCGCCGGTGCTTCCTTGGGCGCCGGTTTGGCCGGTTGTGAGGCGAAGAGTTTCTGCCAATCGAGTTGCCCGTCCTTCTCGCGGGCGGCCCAGGTTTCGAGCTTGTTGCTGCGGATCTTGCCGACCACGACCTGCTGCTTGGCCAGGTCAACGCTGGTTTCGCTGACGTCCAGGCGCTCCAGGCGTACCAGCGGGCGCCCATCCGGCGCCTTCATGGCGAAGGGCGCGACGCTGACGGCGGTGTTGCTCAGCAGCAGCTCGGTGTCTTTGGCGAGGCTGAACTTGTAGTCGGTGCTGAGGTTGATGACACCGTCCTCGAGTACCAGTGGCAGGGCATCGCGCACATAGGGCCACCAGCCTTTCATATGGCTGTCGCTGATCTTCAGCGAGCCCTCGGAAGCCACTGGCACCAGGCTGAAGTTGCCTTTCCAGTCGATCCGTCCGCTGTCGCCACCGATGGCCACCAGGGTCATGGCGGCGTTGTCTTCAGGCAGGGTGCTGAGGTTCTTCAGCGCCAGGTCCATCGGGGTGTAGGTGAACTCGATCGGCTCGCTGGGGCGCAGGTCCTGGAAATGCAGGCGCCCGCCGGCCAGTTCGATCTGGTCGATGCGCACCGGGAACGGCTTGCTATTGGGGTCGGCCGGGGTCGGTTCGCTGGGCGGCAGCTTGAACAGCTGGGCGAGGTTCAGGGTGCCGTCCTTGCTGAATGTCACCTCGGTGTTGGGCTTGTCCAGCTGGATGTCGACCAGGTGCAGGGCGTGGGTCCAGAGACTGTCGATCTGCAGGTTGACGTAGAGACGCTCGAACGCGACCTGTTCCTTGCCCGGTTCACCGATATTCAGTCCCCACAGGGTCAGCTCGAGACTGAAAGGATTGAACTCCAGGCGCTGCAGGCTGGCGGGTACCGTGGCGTAGTGCGCCAGTTGCTGGTTGGCGATACGCAGGCCAACACCGGGGATGATCAGGAACCCGAGCACGGTGTACAGCGCGAGGCCGGTCAACAAGGCGCCGAGGGCGCGTTTCAATCCTTTGGGCATGTGAGGCGTCGTCTCTCTTGGTGGAGGTGCCTTGGAGTATGGCATGCGTTTGCGGTTCCGAAGCAAGCCCCTTGTTGCTGCGTAAAAGCGGGTATTTGCGAGTGGTTCCTACAGGTGCAAAACCAGGGTCTTCAATGGCGGTTGCAGGTCGCGGGAAGGGAAGTCGGCGGCAGGGGCCAGCACTTGCCATTCACGCACCGGACGCCCGGCTTTTTCCGCGCAACGCAGGACCTGTTCGCGCCAGTCTTCCAGGCTGACTTTCGCCAGGTTGTTGCAGCAGATCAGCACGCCGTTGTCGGCGGTCGCCAGCAGGGCCGGCTTGAGCAGGCTCTGGTAGTCGCGCAGCAGGTCGACGGTGCCGAAGGCGCTCTTGGCCCAGGCGGGCGGGTCGAGCAGCACCAGGTCGTACTGGCGCTGTTCCAGGCGCTGGTAGCTGGGCAGTTTCTGCCCGCGCCGCTGGCTGATGGGCAGGCCGGCGAGCTGGCGGATGGCGGGGAAGTAGTCGGACTGGATGAAGTCCATCGACGGCAGGTGCGGGTTGAGCAGGCCGTTCTCCCGGCCGACCGCCAGGTTGCCCTCGGCGAAGTCCAGGTTGCAGACCTCCCGGGCACCGCCGGCCGCGGCGCTGAGGCCGACGCCACAGGTGTAGGCGAAGAGGTTCAGCACGCTCTTGCCGGCGCTGTGCTGGCGGACCCAGGCGCGGGCGTTGCGCAGGTCGAGGAACAGCAGCGGGTCCTGGCCGGCGTGACGGCCACGGACGCGGTAGTTCAGGCCGCCCTCATGACCGACCAGGTCGGCGAGGGCGGCTTCGTCGGCGCGATAGACCGGGTCTTCACGATCGATCCGCGAGTTGCCCCGGGAGCGGTCGTTGTAGACCAGCAGGGTGTCCAGTTCCAGATGCTGGTTGATGGCCCCGTGCAGGGCGAGCAGGTCTTCGCGTTCCAGGGTCTGGTGGAAGGTCTGCACCATCAACTGCGGGCCGTAGCGGTCGATGGTCAGGCCGCCGGCACCTTCCTGGCTGCCGTGGAACAGGCGATAGCAATCGGTGCCTTGGCCGTGCAGCTCGGCGAGCAGTGCCTGGCGATGATCGAGGGCGGCGCGCAGCGCCTGGTTCAAGGAAGACATGCTCGGCGCCTTGGGGTCGGATTTGGCGCGGGAGTTTACCAGCCTTCAGGGGATCAGGCCCATGCGGCGTTTGGCGCGCTGGGCGGAACCGTTGCGCATGGCCCAGCGCAACAACGGCGCGCTGCGCTTGACGCCGGCCCGGATGACCTGGCGTTGCAGCGGGTTTTGCGACTGGCCGAGCATCTCGCCGGCCCAGTCCGGCAGCAGGTCGATACCGGCCTGCATCATCAGGCTGCCGAACGGTTGGGCCAGGCGACTCGGGGCGGGGGCGGCCAGCAGCAGGCGCAACACTTCGCGGCTGCGGGCATCACAGAGCAGTTGCGGGCGCATGCGTTGCAGGTAGTCGGCGATGGCCTGGCGTGAGCGGGGTACATCCTGTGCGCCCAGGCGTTCGGCGATCACGGCGATTTCATCGTAGTAGCGGTCCTGGTCCGCCGGCGACAGCTGCGGGTTGCGGTAGCGCAGATGGGCCTTGAGAAAGCTGCTGACCTCGGCCACATGCACCCAGGTCAACAGCTCCGGGTCGCTGGCGGCGTAAGGCCGGCCATCCGGCGCGGTGCCGACCACCTGCAGGTGGATGGTGCGGACCTTGTCGATCAACCACTCGGCGTCCTTGCGCGAGCCGAAGGTGGTCCCGGCAATGAACTGGCTGGTGCGCCGCAAGCGCCCGAGCATGTCCTGGCGAAAGTTCGAATGGTCCCAGACCCCGGCCAGGGCCAGCGGGTGCAGGGCTTGCAGCATCAGCGCGCTGATGCCGCCGATCAGCATGCTGCTGAAGTCGCCATGCACCTGCCAGCTCACCGAGTCCGGGCCGAAGAGGCCGGGGTCGCCCTTGGGGTTTTCCAGGTCGAGCATGCCCAGGGACAGGCCGGTCAGGCTCATAAGCTGGGTTTCGATGCGGCGGCGAAGGAATTCCATGCTGGCTCGGTCAATAGGGCGGCTAACAACGTCCACCGCCCGGGGTTCAGGGATTGAGGCGCTGCTCGATCAGGCCGTCGACCACGCTCGGGTCGGCCAGGGTCGAGGTGTCGCCGAGGCTGTCCAGCTCGTTGCTGGCGATCTTGCGCAGGATACGCCGCATGATCTTGCCCGAGCGGGTTTTCGGCAAGGCCGGGGCCCACTGGATCAGGTCCGGCTTGGCAAAGCTGCCGATTTCCTTGCCGACCAGGGCCAACAGCGCTTTTTTCAGCGTGTCGTCTGCCTCGACGCCTTTCATCGGGGTGACGAAGGCATACAGGCCCTGGCCCTTGAGGTCGTGGGGATAACCGACCACGGCGGCTTCGGCGACGCTGTCATGCAGCACCAGGGCGCTTTCCACTTCGGCGGTGCCGATACGGTGGCCGGAGACGTTGATCACATCATCGATACGACCGGTGATCCAGTAGTCGCCGTCCTCGTCGCGGCGGGCGCCGTCGCCCGTGAAGTAGTAACCGGGGTAGGGCTTGAAATAGGTTTCAAGCATACGCTGCGGGTCGCCATAGACGCTGCGGATCTGCCCCGGCCAACTGCTTTTCAGGGCGAACACGCCGCTGCCGGCGCCACTGATTTCCTGACCTTGCTCATCCAACAGGACCGGCAGTACGCCGAACATCGGCTGGGTCGCGCAGCCGGGTTTGATCCGGCTGTTGGCGATCAGCGGGGTGAGCATGATGCCGCCGGTCTCGGTCTGCCACCAGGTGTCGACGATGGGGCAGCGTTGCTCGCCGACGGCATTGAAATACCACTCCCAGGCTTCCGGGTTGATCGGCTCGCCGACACTGCCGAGCAGGCGCAGGCTGGCCCGCGAGGTGTTTTCCAGCGGTGCCGGGCCTTCGCGCATCAGGGCGCGCAGGGCGGTGGGCGCGGTGTAGAAGATATTCACCTGGTGCTTGTCGATGACCTGCCAGAAACGCGAGGAGTCCGGATAGTTCGGCACGCCTTCGTAGATCAGGCTGGTCGCGCCGTTGGCCAGCGGGCCGTAGACGATATAACTGTGGCCGGTGACCCAGCCGACATCGGCGGTGCACCAGAAGACTTCGCCGGGGCGATAGTCGAACACGTACTGGAAGGTCATGGCGACCTGCAGCAGGTAGCCGCCGGTGCTGTGCAATACCCCTTTGGGTTTGCCGGTGCTGCCGGAGGTGTAGAGGATGAACAGCGGGTCTTCGGCGTCCATCGGTTCGCAGGGGCAGTCGGCGCTGATACCGTGCAGGGCTTCGTGGTACCAGAGGTCGCGGTCCGCGACCCAGTTCACCTCGGCCTGGGTGCGCTCCACCACCAGCACGGTGCTGACATTCGGGCAACTGAGCAGCGCCTGGTCGACATTCTGTTTGAGGGGTATGTATTTGCCGCCGCGCACGCCTTCATCGGCGGTGATCACCGTGCGGCAGTCGGCATCGAGGATGCGGTCGCGCAGGGCGTCGGGGGAAAAACCGCCGAAGACCACCGAGTGGATGGCGCCGAGGCGCGCGCAGGCGAGCATGGCGTAGGTGGCTTCGGGAATCATCGGCATGTAGATGCACACCCGGTCGCCTTTGTTCACGCCACGGGCCTTGAGCACATTGGCCAGGCGGCAGACGTTGTGGTGCAGTTTGCGGTAGGTGATCTGCGCCGATTCGCTGGGGTTGTCGCCTTCCCAGACCAGGGCGATCTGGTCGCCACGGCTGTCGAGATGGCGGTCGATGCAGTTGTAGCTGACATTCAATTGCGCGCCGGCGAACCAGCTGGCCTGGCCGGTATGCAGGTCCCAGTGCTGGACGCTGTCCCAGGGTCTGGACCAGTCGAGAAAACGTTTGGCCTGTTCGGCCCAGAAGGTATCGGGTTGGTCGATGGACTGGCGGTAGAGGCGCCGGTAGTCGTCCTGACTCAATTGCGCGGCCTGACGCACGGCGTCGGCCTTGGGGAAGGTGCGAAGATCGAACATGGCGTTTCCTTGTTCTTGTCTACGACAAGTCTCAAGGGTGCGCTCTGTTGTGGCGGGGTTCAAGCGGATAAAGAGTCGAACCTGCACCGACTGGCATCCCGGGCCAAGACGCCCGGGATGCCACTGTCTTAACACGGTCCTTGTAGGAGCAGGGCTTGCCCGCGAAGGGGCCTTCGAAGCCGCCAAAAGCTTCGCGGGCAAGCCCTGCTCCTACAGGTTCGGTGGTGTCCCGGGTAGATGGGCCTGCCCGGGAGGCTGCTATCAACCGCGATGACGACCGCGGAAGTAGTTGATCAGGCCCTGGGTCGAAGCATCTTCGGCCGAGGACTCTTCGCTGCCGGTCAGGCGGTTGTAGACGCCCTTGCCCAGTTCCTTGCCCAGCTCCACGCCCCACTGATCGAAGGCGTTGATGCCCCAAATCACGCTCTGCACGAAGACCTTGTGTTCGTACATCGCCACCAGGGCGCCGAGACGACGCGGGCTGATACGCTCGACCACCAGGGTGTTGCTCGGACGGTTGCCCGGGATCACCTTGTGCGGTGCCAGTTTCTGCACCTCGGCTTCGCTCAGGCCCTTGTCACGCAGCTCGCGTTCCGCTTCGTCGCGGGTCTTGCCGAGCATCAGCGCCTGGCTCTGGGACAGGCAGTTGGCGTACAGCCACTGATGGTGGTCGGCAACCGGGTTGAAGCTGACGATCGGCACGATAAAGTCGGCCGGGATCAACTGGGTGCCCTGGTGCAGCAACTGGTGGTATGCATGCTGGCCGTTGCAGCCGACGCCGCCCCAGATCACCGGACCGGTATCGGTGGACACCGGCGTGCCGTCCTGGCGCACGCTCTTGCCGTTGGATTCCATGTCCAGCTGCTGCAGGTGCTTGGTGATGTTGCGCAGGTAGTGGTCGTACGGCAGGATCGCATGGCTCTGCGCACCCCAGAAGTTGCCGTACCAGACACCCAGCAGGGCCAGCAGCACCGGCATGTTCTGTTCGAACGGCGCGGTCTGGAAATGCTGGTCCATGGTGTAGGCACCGGACAGCAGCTCCTTGAAGTTCGACATGCCGATGGCCAGGGCGATCGGCAAGCCGATGGCCGACCACAGCGAGTAACGCCCGCCGACCCAGTCCCACATCGGGAAGATGTTCTCTTCACGGATGCCGAAGGCCACGGCCGCGGCGTTGTTGCTCGAGACCGCGATGAAGTGCTTGTACAGCTCCGCTTCGGAGCCGCCCTGGGCCAGGTACCAATCACGGGCGGCACGGGCATTCTTCAGGGTTTCAAGGGTGGTGAAGGTTTTCGACGAGACGATGAACAGGGTGGTCTCGGCGCGGATCTTGGCGGACAGCTCATGGAATTCACTGCCATCGATATTCGCCAGGTAATGGCAGCGCACACCTTTATGGGCGTAGGACAGCAACGCCTCGGACACCAGCTCCGGCCCCAGGAACGAACCACCGATACCGATGTTCACCACGTCGGTGATCGGTTTTTCGCTGTAGCCGCGCCACAGGCCGTCGTGGATTTTTCCGACCAGCTCGGTCATCTGGTTCAGCACTTTGTGCACGTCGGGCATCACGTTGACGCCGTTGACCGAGAGCTTGTCGCCCACCGGGCGGCGCAGGGCGGTGTGCAGGGCCGGGCGACCTTCGGAGGCGTTGACCAGTTCACCGGCAAACAGCGACTTGATCGCGCCTTGCAGGTCGACTTCATTGGCCAGGCCCACCAGCAGGTTGCGGGTTTCCTGGGTGATCAGGTTCTTGGAGTAGTCGAGGAACAACCCGCAGCTGCTGAGGGTGAACTGATTGAAGCGCTGCGGATCGGCATTGAAAGCTTCGCGCATGCTGAAATCGTGCATGTTGTCGCGGTGTTGGTTCAGCGCCTGCCAGGCGGGCAGGGTGGTCACGTCGTGAGGAGTGCGGTAGTACGCCATCGCTGCGGGTTTCCTTTTACGAGAGCTGCCTTTTGGACATTTGGCTTTTTGGACACCAGAAACGCCGGAACGTCCTGCTTTTGTCTCTGGCAGTGTCCGGCAACCTGCATCAGCACGGTTGAATGAGGCAGGGGCGATTACAGTACCGCTCGCGCCTGCATCTGTCTTGGCTTTGTCTGACCTTTACTCGGTACTTTTTCGCACTCTCGGGGACGAAAGGCGTTTTCGCGTATACGTTTGGATGGTGATCAGGCGACCTGCACCGGAATCGAGTGGCTGGTGTGGCTCAGTTCGTTGCCCGGGGCCATGTACAGCATGCGCGGTTTGAAATCCACCAGTTCGGCTTCGCTGTAATGGGCGTAGGCGCAGATGATCACCCGGTCGCCGACGCCGGCCTTGTGGGCGGCGGCACCGTTGACCGAGATGATCCGCGAGCCTTCCTCGCCGCGAATGGCGTAGGTGGTGAAACGCTCGCCGTTGTCGACGTTGTAGATCTGGATCTGTTCGTATTCACGGATCCCGGCCAGGTCCAGCCACTCGCCGTCGATGGCGCAGGAACCTTCGTAATCGAGCACCGCGTGGGTGACTTCGGCGCGATGCAGTTTGGCTTTGAGCATGATGGCGTGCATGGGGTGTTTCCTCGGTCGGATCCTCGTGCGGCGCCACGCATGTGTGCTGCGTGGCGCCGGGCGGCGGCAGTTTGCCCGAAGCCGTGGGGCCGGGCAATCGGGCGGTCAGGCCGGGCTGTCGAGGTTCAGGTGCAGGTTGTCGATCAGGCGCGTGGTGCCGAGGAAGGCGGCGACCAGGATCACCAGGTCACGGTCCTCGGGCGTCGCCGGGCGCAGGTTCAGGGCGTGGCGGATTTCCAGGTAGTCGGGCCGGAAGCCGGCGCTTTCGATCTGTCGGGTCTGTTCGGCCAGTAGCTTGGGGTAGTCGCGTTCGCCCTGTTCGATGGCCTCGGCGATCTGCTTCAGGCTGCGATACAGCGCGGGTGCCTTGGCCCGCTGTTGTTCGTCGAGAAAGCCGTTGCGCGAGGACAGCGCCAGGCCGTCGGCGGCGCGCACGGTGGGTTCGCCGATGATCTGGATCGGCATGTTCAGGTCATGCACCAACTGCCGGATCACCGCCAGTTGCTGGAAGTCTTTCTGACCGAACACCGCCAGGTCCGGCTGGACCATGTTGAACAGCTTGCTGACCACGGTCGCCACGCCTTCGAAATGCCCGGGACGGCTGGCGCCGCACAGGCCTTCGGAGAGCTGCGGGACGCTGACGCGGGTCTGGCCGCCCATGCCGCCGGGGTACATTTCCTCGACGCTGGGGGCGAACAGCAGATGGCAGCCGGCCTGGAGCAGTTTTTCCTGGTCGGCGGCGAGGGTCCGTGGGTACTTGTCTAGGTCTTCGTTGGCGCCGAATTGCAGCGGGTTGACGAAAATGCTCGCCACCACGAAGTCCGCCCGTTGCGCAGCCTTGGTCACCAGGGCCGCGTGGCCGCTGTGCAGGTTGCCCATGGTCGGTACGAAACCGATGCGCTTGCCTTCGCCGCGGGCGCGCGCCACGGCGGCGCGCAGTTCGAGAACGGTCTTGACTGTGTTCATGCACTGAATCCGTGTTCGATCCCAGGGAAAGTGACGGCCTTGACCTCACTGACGTAGGCACTCAGGGCGCCATGCAGGCTGTCCTGGCCGGCCATGAAGTTCTTCACGAACTTGGGCACGCGACCGCTGATGGACAGGCCGAGCATGTCGTGCAGGACCAGGACCTGGCCGTCGGTGGCGCTGCCGGCACCGATGCCGATCACCGGGACCTTAACCGCCTGGGTGATTTCCGCGGCCAGTTCGCTCGGCACGCATTCAAGCAGGATCATGGCCGCGCCGGCCTGTTCCAGGGCGATGGCGTCGGCGCGCATCTGCCGGGCCTGGGCTTCGCCGCGGCCCTGGACCTTGTAGCCGCCGAAGATGTTCACCGACTGTGGGGTCAGGCCCATGTGCACGCACACCGGGACGCCGCGTTCGGCCAACTGGCGGATGGATTCGGCGAGCCAGGCGGCGCCTTCGACCTTGACCATATGCGCACCGGCCTGCATCAACAGGCCGCTGTTGTGAAAGGTCTGCTCGAGGGTGGCGTAGGCCATGAACGGCAGGTCGGCAATGATGAAGGCCCCCTGGTTGCCGCGTTTGACACTGGCCGTGTGATAGCAGATATCGGCGACGGTAACGGGCAGCGTGCTGTCATGCCCTTGGGTAACCATGCCCAGCGAATCGCCGATCAGCAGCACTTCGACACCGGCCGCGCAGCTGGCGTGGGCGAAGGTGGCGTCGTAGCAGGTCAGCATGGTGATTTTTTCACCCTTTTGCTTGAGGCCTTGCAGGGTGGTCAGGGTAATGTCTGGCATGAAAAAGTCCTCATTAGGCGCCGTGCAAATGACTGCGAGTAACGCGCGTGATTCGTCGTGTATACAGGCGCACGTTCTGATGTCGTGCTTGCAAAGCCTGGATTGCGCCCTTCAAACGCCGCAGAGGCGGCAACGGGACGCCTATAGTCGTGAGGAGAACTGGGGAAGTCAATCGTGTGTGTTACCGCAATGTTACGCCGGGAGTGTTACCGGCGTAACTGATGCGATTCAGCAGTGGGAGGGCTGCAGGCGTTCCAGGCCGACGAACGGGCAATCCGCCAGCAGCGCCTTGAGGCTGCGGCCATCGGCCAGCTGCAAATCTGCCGGAGCCAGTTCCGCCAGGGGGTAGAGCACGAACGCCCGGGCGTGCATATGGTAATGCGGGACCTTCAGGCGCGGCTCGTCGATCAGCCGCTCACCGAATAACAGGATATCCAGGTCAAGGGTACGCGGCCCCCAGCGCTCATGCCGTTCGCGGCCCTGGTCGATTTCGATGGCTTGCAGCGCATCCAGCAGCGCCAGGGGTGCCAGGTCGCTGTCGAGGGCGACGACGGCATTGGTGTAGCGCGGTTGGCCGGGCAGCAGCGAATCGCTCTGGTAGAACGCGGAAACGCCCGCCAGCACGGTGTCGGGCAGTTGCCCCAGGGCCTGGACGGCGTTGCGCAATTGCTCCGCCGGGTCCGCCAGGTTGCTGCCCAGCCCGATATACACGTGTTCCATCGACTTACTCGTCCGTACCGGCGGCACGCTTGCGCTTGCCGGCGGTGCTGCGTCGACGTTTGCGCGGACCGCTGCCGGTACCGTCGTCCTTGCTGCCCAGGTCACGGATCATGTCGCGTCGACCGGCGTCATTGGCATCCTGGTAGTCCGTCCACCATTCGCCCAGGCCATCGGTCTCTTCGCCGGCGGTTTCGCGCAGCAGCAGGAAGTCGTAGCCGGCGCGGAAACGCGGGTTGTCCAGCAGCAGGTCGGCACGTTTGCCGCTACGCCGTGGCAGGCGTTCCTGCATGTCCCAGATCTCGCGGATCGGCAGGGTGAAGCGCTTCGGAATCGCAATACGCTGGCACTGTTCGCTGATCAACTCGTGGGCGGCTTCCTGCATCGCCGGAATCGGCGGCATGCCCTTCGCCTGCAGTCGCAGCACACGGCCCGGCAAGGCCGGCCAGAGCAGCGCGGCAAACAGGAACGCCGGGGTCACCGGCTTGTTCTGCTGGATGCGCAGGTCGGTGTTGACCAAGGCTTCGCTGATCAGGGTGTGGGTGTAGGTCGGATTGTGTTCCAGGGCCTCGAAGCTGGCCGGGAACAGCGGCTCGAACAGCTTGAGGTCGACCAGCATTTCGAAGGTGTCGGCGGCATATCCCGAGAGGAACAGCTTGAGCACTTCTTCGAACAGGCGCGCCGACGGGATCTCGCGGAGCATCGGTGCCAGCTTGCGAATCGGCGCGACGGTGTGCTTCTCGATACCGAAGTCCAGCTTGGCGGCGAAACGCACGGCCCGCAGCATCCGTACCGGGTCTTCCTGGTAGCGCTGGGTCGGGTCGCCGATCAGGCGGATCAGGCGATTGCGGATATCGTGCACGCCGTTGGCGTAGTCGAGGATGCGTTCGCTGACCGGATCGTAATACAGGGCGTTGATGGTGAAGTCGCGGCGCTGGGCGTCGTCTTCGAGGGTGCCGTAGACATTGTCGCGCAGAATCCGCCCGCTTTCGTTACGCGAGGACTGATTGCTGTCCTCGTCTTCGTCCTGCGGGTGGTTGGCGCGAAAGGTCGCGACCTCGATGATTTCCCGACCGAAGTGGATATGCACCAGCTTGAAGCGACGACCGATGATCCGGGCGTTGCGGAATTCGGCGCGGATCTGCTCCGGCGTGGCGCTGGTGGCGACGTCGAAATCCTTGGGCGTGATATTGAGCAGCATGTCGCGCACGCAACCGCCGACCAGATAGGCCTGGTAGCCGGCATTCTGCAGGCGTTCGACGATATTGACCGCATACCGGCTGAACTGGGCCTTTTGCAGCGAGTGCTGGCCACTGTTGAGCACTTCAGGGGTGCTGCGTTTATGTTGCGTTCGACGCGAGGGAGAACGTAATGACTGGAACAGCTTCTTCAGCATGGGAGGCACTGTTTGAAGGAATATTCGGCCACCTCAAAGAATGACCGCACGATGGGCGAGGATTCTAGCATTTAGTCGAGGGATGGTGTAGGAAGCCGCCACAGTATCGGCCAGGGACCGTGATAGAGGGCCTGCCGTGGGCGTTGTGAAGGCTGCCAATCAATCGGGGGCGGTGGGGCTGAGCAGGGCGGGTCTGTATCGCGGAAACTACAAGGGGAGCCGAAGCTCCCCCAGAAGTAGTTGCGTGCTCTATTTTTATTATGGTTTCGGGCTTCTTGTTTTTGTTGATCGCCCTGTGCCACTAGGCTTCAAGCCAGTGGGCTCTCCCAATCGGGAGCCAAGAGCAAACGGATTGCTTTGATCGCTGCAGTGTAATGATCCAGAGGATCCAACCAGTTCAGGCGCTGCTTTGAGGGCAGTTTTTGTTGTTCTCGGCCTGGTCGCGGGGCAAGCCCCAATTACAGTACTTCTCCAAAAGAATCAGTTAGCTACGCCTCTCGCCGTGTTGTTTTTATTGTGCGTGAGTCGATACGTCTTGTTTTTATTGTCTGGTGCAGTGCTTGTTATTGTTCTTGTACCAAAGCTATAGCAGGTGCCGTGCCAACTTTTTCGAAACCCCGTAAACATTGGGTTTTCCCGAGAAAATGGTTTTTTTCAGGCGAAAAAAAACCGGATCTTCGTTACCGATAGACCCGGCTTTTGTTACGTGAAAATCCCGGGGTAACAGTTTTTTCACAAGGTGCGGTGTTACCTGTGGAGGCGCCCCCGGCTCAGCTCTCGCTGGCCACCCCGGTCTTGCGCCGTGGAATGCCCAGGCGCTGGCGCCGTTCCCACAGGCACTTGCGGCTGACCCCGAGTTTGCGTGCCAGCTCGGTCTCGGTCATATGGTCCTGGTGCTCGAGGACGAAGTGCTGGAAGTAGTCTTCCAGTGACAGGTCCTCGGTCGGCTCATGGCTGGCGTTACTGGCGCTGGCCTGTTGCGGCACCAGGCCGATGAATTCTTCCTCTTCCAGATCCCCGAGCTCGATGTCGATGCCCAGCAGGTCGGCGGAAATTTCCGGGCTTTCGCACAGGATCACCGCGCGCTCGACCGCATTCTCCAGTTCGCGGACGTTACCCGGCCAGGAGTAATGGCGAATGGCTTGCTCGGCGTCGGGAGCGAAGCGCAGGTCGGTACGACCCACCCGTGCGCTCTGGCGGGCGAGGAAAGCATTGGCGATCTCGTTGACGTCGGCGCCGCGCTCGCGCAAGGCCGGCAGCTTCAGGGCGATCACGTGCAGGCGGTAGTAAAGGTCTTCGCGGAACTGGCCGATCTTGGCCAGGCTCTTGAGGTCGCGGTGGGTCGCGGCGATCAGGCGCACATCGACTTTCTGCGACTGCACCGAGCCGACCCGGCGGATCTCGCCTTCCTGCAATACCCGCAGCAGGCGTGCCTGGGCTTCGAGGGGCAGCTCGCCGATTTCGTCGAGGAACAGCGTGCCGCCGTCCGCCGCTTCCACCAGGCCGGCGCGACCGGCGCTGGCCCCGGTGAAGGCGCCTTTTTCGTGGCCGAACAGTTCGGATTCGATCAGGCTTTCGGGAATCGCCGCGCAGTTGACCGAGATCATCGGTGCCTTGGCGCGCTTGGACAGGTTGTGCAGGGCGCGGGCCACCAGCTCCTTGCCGGTACCCGACTCGCCCTGGACCAGGACGTTGGAGTCGGTGGGCGCGACTTTGCGGATCTTGCTGTAGAGGTCCTGCATCGGCGGACAGGAGCCGATGATGCCGATTTCGCCATTGGTGTTGTTGGCACCGGCTTTTTCCGCCGCGCCATTGCCCTTGCCGGCGACTTTCTCGGCCGGCGCGCCTTGGTTGCCCTGGCGATCACGGAGGATGCGGGCCACGGCCTGGAGCATCTCGTCGTGGTCGAACGGCTTGGCGATGTAGTCCACCGCGCCCATCTTCATCGAGTCCACGGCCGAGCGCAGGCTGGCGTAGCTGGTCATGATCAGCACGGGGGTGCCCTGGCCGAGCTTGATCAGCTCGGTGCCGGGAGCGCCGGGCAGGCGCAGGTCGCTGACGATCAGGTCGAACGAGGGGATACTGAAACGTTCCTGGGCTTCCTGCACCGAACCGGCTTCGCTGACCTGGTACTGATTACGTTCCAGCAGGCGACGCAGGGCGGAGCGGATAATGGTTTCGTCTTCGACGATCAGAATGTGCGGCATTGATTCGGTTCTCTCGACGGTCTCAGTTCACAGCGGACGTCGCTTCGACATGACGCGGCAGGGTGACCCGGATACGGGTGCCACGTTGGCTTTGGATGTCAGCCGGGCTGTCGATGGTGATTTGTCCATAATGCTCTTCAACGATGGAATAGACCAGAGCAAGGCCCAGACCGGTGCCCTCGCCTGGATCCTTGGTGGTGAAGAAGGGTTCGAACAATCGGTCCATGATGTTCTTCGGGATACCCGTGCCTTCGTCCTCGACGATCAGGTCGACGGTGTGTTCGAAAGCTTCGCTCTTGACCCGCACCGCCGCGCCGGCAGGCGAGGCGTCACGGGCGTTGGAGAGCAGGTTGATGAGCACCTGGGCCAGGCGTTGGGAATCGCCGTCGACCCAGTGCTCGGGATCGCACAGGTTGAAGAACTGTACTTCGAAGTTGCGCCGGTTCAAGGCCAGCAGACCAATGGCATCCTGGGCGACCTCGGCCAGACAGACGGCTTCGTCGTTGTGCTGGTGACTGCCGGCGTGGGCGAAGCTCATCAGCGACTGGACGATGCGCGAGACGCGCTTGGTCTGTTCGAGGATCTGCCCGCTGATTTCGGTCAGTTCGCTGTCGTCCTCGCGCTCTTCGCGCAGGTTCTGCGCCAGGCAGGCGATGCCGGTGATCGGGTTGCCGATCTCGTGGGCCACGCCAGCCGCCAGCCGGCCGATGCTCGCCAGGCGCTCGGAGTGCACCAGCTTGTCTTCGAGCATCTGGGTTTCGGTGAGGTCCTCGACCAGCAGCACCAGGCCACTGTTGCCCGGCGCCAGCGGCTCGTCGATCGCCGCCTTGTGCAGGTTCAGCCAGCGGGTCTGGCCATCGAGGGCCAGGTGCTGTTTGTGCAGGTGTTCGTCGGGGAGGTTGATAAAGCCTTGCAGCAAGTCCTTCCACGGCTCGCCGAGGGTGCCCAGGCGCGAGCCGACCACGCGCTGCGCGGCCACGCCGGTGAGCTCTTCCATGGCCTTGTTCCACATCAGGATCTCCTGGTCCTTGGCCAGCGAGCAGACGCCCATCGGCAGTTCCTGCAGGGTCTGGCGGTGGTAGCGGCGCAGGGCGTCGAGTTCGGCGGCAAGGCCGGTGAGACGCGAGTGGTAGTCTTCCAGGCGGCTTTCGATGAAGTGGATGTCTTCGGTGACATAGCTTTCGCCACCGGCCTTGTAGGGCAGGAAGGTTTCCACCATGTCCTGGGCCACGCTCGGGCCCATCAGCCCGGACAGGTTGGCCTCGATACGGTCGCGCAGGCGGCGCAGGGCGTAGGGGCGGCGCTCGTCGAAAGGCAGGTAGAGATCGCGCAGGGCCTGTTCGACCTCTTTCTGCGCGGCCTTGGCCCCCAGCGGCTTGGCCAGTTGGGTGGCGAATTCCTGTGGCGAGGCGGCGTGCAGTTCACGGCGTTGCGGCCGGCGCACATTGTCCACCGCACAGGCTTCGGCGGCGCTGGCCTCTTCGGGGCTGGCGCTGGTGAACAGCGAGATCAGGGTGAACATCAGCACGTTGGCCGCCAGGGAGGCGATGGCCGCCATATGCCAACTGGTGTCGTCGAGCACATAGATCATGTTCAGCAGCGGCACATAGAAGCCCTGCAGGTTGCCGACCAACGGCAGCAGCATGGTCACCAGCCAGACCAGGATCCCCGCCAGCAGGCCGGCAATGAAACCGCGCCGGTTGGCGGTCGGCCAGTACAGCACCGAGAGCACGCCAGGGAGGAATTGCAGGGTCGCGACGAAGGCGACGATGCCGAGGTTGGCGAGATCCTGCTCGGCGCCCAGCAGCAGGTAGAAACCATAGCCGGCCATGATGATGGCAACGATCAGGGCACGGCGCGTCCACTTCAGCCAGCGATAGATATTGCCTTCGGCCGGCGGCTGGTAGAGCGGCAGCACCAGGTGGTTCAGGGCCATGCCCGACAGTGCCAGGGTGGTGACGATAATCAGCCCGCTGGCGGCCGAGAGTCCGCCGACGTAGGCCAGCAGGGCCAGGGCCTCGTTGTTGGCGGCAATGCCGATGCCGAGGGTGAAGTATTCCGGGTTGGTGGTGGCGCCGAGCTTGAGTCCGGCCCAGAGAATCAGCGGCACCGCCAGGCTCATCAGCAGCAGGAACAGCGGCAGGCCCCAGCTGGCGCTCACCAGGGAGCGCGGGTTAAGGTTCTCGGTGAAGGTCATGTGATACATGTGCGGCATCACAATGGCCGAGGCGAAGAACACCAGCAGCAGGGTGCGCCACGGACCTTCCTGCAACGGCGTGTGCAACGCGGCCAGGGCGGTCTGGTTCTGCAGCAGCCAGAGCTCGAGCTGCTGCGGGCCGTCGAACACTCCGTACAAGGCGTAGAGGCCAACCCCGCCGATGGCGATCAGCTTGATCACCGACTCGAAGGCAATGGCGAACACCAGGCCTTCGTGTTTTTCCCGGGTGGCGATATGCCGCGAGCCGAAGAAGATGGTGAACAGGCTGATCAGCGCGCAGAAGCTCAGGGCTACCCGGTGCTGCACCGGTTCGCGGGTGAGGATGCCGATGGAGTCGGCCACCGCCTGGATCTGCAACGCCAGCAGCGGCAGCACGCCGATCAGCATGAATACCGTGGTCAGGGCGCCGGCCCAGGTGCTGCGGAAGCGGAAGGCGAACAGGTCGGCCAGGGACGAGAGCTGGTAGGTGCGGGTGATCTTCAGGATCGGGTAGAGCAGCACCGGCGCCAGCAGGAAGGCGCCGGAAACCCCGAGGTAACTGGAGAGAAAGCCATAGCCGTACTGGTAGGCCAGGCCCACCGTGCCATAAAACGCCCAGGCACTGGCGTAGACGCCCAGGGACAGGGTGTAGGTCAGCGGGTGGCGGATGATCGAGCGTGGGATCACCCCGCGTTCACTGATCCAGGCCACGCCGAACAACGCCAGCAGGTACGCGGCGCTGATCAGCAGCATCTGGGTCAGGCTAAAGCTCATCGGCATCTTTTTGGCTCTGCAGGATGAAGGTCACGACGATCAGGATCAGCCAGAGCAGATAAGGGCGATACCAGGCGCCGGTGGCGTCGATCCACCAGTCCATGATGGCCGGCGAGAACAGGTAGATCCCGACCACCAGCAGCAGGACCAAGCGATAGATGTACATCCCGGCCTCTCTTTATTGTGTGCGTGCCCGAAAACGTGCGGCGATGGTAACGGATGGGCGCCAACCTGCAAGGGGCGTCAGTGCAATTGCGCTTCGGCCAGGGTGGCTGTCCTGGGAATCAGTGTGGCATCCCAATGGCCGATACCCCAGTCCAGCACCTCCCGCGGCGTGCCCTGTTCCAGTACGGCGGGCGGGTGTTGCCCCAGTGTACGCAGGGCGCGCATCAGCAAGGGGGTTGCCTGGTCGGCCGCCAGCGGCGGCGAGCGGTAGGACTTGCCGAGTTTGTGGCCATCCGGCTGGATGATCAGCGGCACGTGCAGGTAACGCGGCTGCGGCAGTCCGAGCAGCTCCTGCAGGTAGAGCTGGCGTGGCGTGGAGTCCAGCAGGTCGGCGCCGCGGACGATATCGGTCACCCCTTGCCAGGCGTCGTCCAGCACCACCGCCAGTTGGTAGGCGTAGAGCCCGTCGCGGCGGCGGATTACAAAATCGCCGGCCTCACGGCCCAGATGCTGCTGGAACGAACCTTGTACCCGGTCTTCAAAGCGATAGCTCAGCTCCGGCACACGCAGGCGAATGGCGGCATTCTCGATGCCGTGGCCGAGATTGCGGCACAAGCCGGGGTAGATCCCGTGGTAGGGCTCCAGCTCCTTGCGTGAACAGGTGCAGGCGTAGGCCAGGCCCTGGCTGAACAGGCGCTCGAGGACCTGGGCATAGGCGTCGTGACGTTCGCTCTGGCGGACCAGCTCGCCGTCCCATTCGAAGCCGTAGCGTTGCAGGGTATCGAGGATCGAGGCCTGGGCGCCGGGTTCTTCGCGCGGCGGGTCGAGGTCTTCCATGCGCAGCAGCCAGCGTCCGCCGACCGAGCGGGCGTCGAGGTACGAGGCCAGGGCGGCGACCAGTGAACCGAAATGCAGGTGGCCGCTGGGCGTGGGGGCGAAGCGTCCGATATAGGCGGGGGTGGCAGTCATGGTTCGGATATTACTGGAGAATCCGTAGGCGATAAGCCGCGTCGGCGACACAAATGAAAACGGAGCGTTCGCACGCTCCGTTTGCTCAGGTTTCGGCAGGGACTACTTGCCGACCTGTTTTTCCTTGATTTCCGCCAGGGTCTTGCAGTCGACGCACATGTCGGCGGTCGGTCGGGCTTCCAGCCGGCGGATGCCGATCTCGACGCCACAGGACTCGCACCAGCCATACTCTTCGTCTTCGATGAGCTGCAGGGTCTTGTCGATTTTCTTGATCAGTTTGCGCTCGCGGTCGCGGGCGCGCAGTTCGAGGCTGAACTCTTCTTCCTGGCTGGCACGGTCAGCCGGGTCAGGGAAGTTCGCCGCTTCGTCCTTCATATGATCAACGGTACGGTCGACTTCATGCATCAATTCCTGCTTCCATTTCTGCAGGATCTTGGTGAAGTGCTTGCGCATGGGCTCGCCCATGTACTCCTCGCCCTTGCTTTCAACATAGGGTTCGAAGCCGCCGATCTTTGGCTCAGTGCTTTGCTGCTTTGCTTGGGTGGGCATGAATGGACCGCCTCTACTCTTCTAATCCATTGCGCAGGATTTCAACATCACCGACACCTGCCGGCCCTGCGGCTGCAAGCGGGCGAACTTACCAGATCGAATCGGGGTGCGCTACTCCCGGTTGTCGAGGCTGGACTTGTCGAGTCGAACGTCGTGACTGAACGTCCCCCTCCTACAAGAAGCGGGCCAATATATGCCGGATGGAAGACGTCAGCTTCATGAAGCAATGGTTAATTGTTTATTTTAGTCAATCTTCCGGGGAACGTAGGATGCTTTAAACATTCCAGGGTGATCGAGGTTGGGTAGAATCGGTCTATCGCCCATTCCCCGTCAAATCAAGGAAGGCCCATGACTCAGCACTACAGCGCGCGCAGCCGCGCAATCGAACCCTTTCATGTGATGGCGCTGCTGGCGCGCGCCAATGAGTTGCAGGCCGCCGGGCATGATGTGATCCACCTCGAGATCGGTGAGCCGGACTTCACCACCGCCGCGCCGATCATCCGCGCCGGCCAGGCCGCGCTGGAGACGGGTAAGACCCGTTATACGGCGGCACGTGGGCTGCCGCAATTGCGTGAGGCGATAGCAGGCTTTTATCAGCAGCGTTACGGGCTGGATATCGATCCGCAGCGTATTTTGATCACTCCGGGTGGTTCCGGTGCGCTGCTGTTGGCCACCAGTTTGCTGGTGGACCCCGGTAAACACTGGCTGCTGGCCGATCCGGGCTACCCGTGCAACCGGCATTTCCTGCGCCTGGTCGAGGGCGCGGCACAACTGGTGCCGGTCGGGCCTGAGGTGCGTTATCAGCTCACCACCGACCTGGTGGCGCGGCATTGGGACCAGGACAGTGTCGGCGCCCTGGTGGCATCGCCGGCCAACCCCACCGGGACCCTGCTGACGCGGGACGAACTGGGGGCGCTGTCGGCGGCGGTCAAGGAGCGTCATGGCCATCTGGTGGTGGACGAGATCTATCACGGCCTGACCTACGGCTGCGATGCGGCCAGCGTGCTGGAAGTCGATGACAGCGCCTTTGTGCTCAACAGCTTTTCCAAATATTTCGGCATGACCGGCTGGCGGCTGGGTTGGCTGGTGGCGCCGCCGGATGCGGTGGCGGACCTGGAAAAACTCGCGCAGAACCTCTACATCAGTGCGCCGAGCATGGCCCAGCATGCGGCGCTGGCCTGTTTCGAACCGGCGACCCTGAGCATTCTCGAAGAGCGGCGGGCCGAGTTCGGGCGCCGTCGCGACTTCCTCTTGCCGGCGTTGCGCGAGCTGGGTTTCGGGATCGCCGTGGAGCCCCAGGGCGCTTTCTACTTGTACGCCGATATCAGCGCGTTCGGCGGTGATGCCTTCGCGTTCTGCCGACACTTCCTCGAAACCGAACATGTGGCCTTTACCCCGGGGCTGGACTTCGGTCGTCACCTGGCCAGCCACCATGTGCGGTTTGCCTACACCCAGAGCCTGCCGCGCCTTGAGCAGGCGGTGGAGCGGATTGCCCGGGGTCTGCGGAGCTGGCAAGGCTGATGCGTTTTTCTCCTGCCCTCGAAGAAGGTCGTCTGATCCAGCGCTACAAACGTTTCCTGGCGGACATCGAAACCGCCTCCGGCGAGTTGCTGACCATTCACTGTCCCAATACCGGCTCGATGCTCAATTGCATGGTCCCGGGCGGGCAGGTCTGGTTCAGTCGCTCCAATGACCCCAAGCGCAAGTTGCCCGGCACCTGGGAGATCGGTGAAACCCCCCAAGGGCGGTTGGCCTGCGTGAATACCGCGCGGGCCAACCCTTTGGTCGAGGAGGCCCTGCGTGCCGGGGTCATCAGCGAACTGAGCGGTTTTACCGCTTTGAAACGTGAAGTGGCCTACGGTCAGGAGAACAGCCGGATCGACTTTCGTCTCGACTATCCGACGGGGCCGGCGTTTGTCGAAGTCAAAAGCGTCACCCTCGGCTTCGACGGTACGGCGGTGGCGGCCTTTCCGGATGCGGTGACCCAGCGCGGCGCCAAGCATCTGCGCGAGCTGGCCACCCTGGCACGCGCAGGTGTGCGGGCGGTGCAGCTGTATTGCGTGAACCTGACCGGCATTGAGGCGGTGCGGCCGGCCGAGGAGATTGATCCGGGTTATGCCGCGGCCCTGCGTGAAGCCGTGGCGGCCGGGGTCGAGGTGCTGGCCTATGGGGTGAGCCTGACGTCGGAGGAGATCCGCGTCGATCGCCGGTTGCCGGTGCGGCTCTAGCGGCTCACGGCGTCAGCCAGATGCCCTGCGCGTCTTCCGTGCAAGGGATCGCCAGCAGTGACTGCCCGGCGCAAGGTCCGGCCACGCACTCACCGCTTTCAATCAGGAACAGCGCGCCGTGGGTTGCGCACTGGATCAGGCTGGCGCTGGGGTCGAGAAACTGGTCGGGACGCCATTCCAGGGGGATGCCGCGGTGCGGGCAGCGATTCTGATAGACATAGACCCGGCCCTCGCGGCGCACGGCCAACAGCGGCCGCCCGTCCACATCAAAACCACGACTGCTGTTGTCGGCGAGGGTGTTCGAGTCGCAGAGAAATTTCATGTTGATCCTTTAGGGAGCCTCGCACCTGTTTGTCCTCGTCGCCGGGCTGGCGCTCAGCCATGCCGTCCTGGCGACCGAACTGCCGCTACGCTGGGTCAGCGCCGGCGGGGCGTTGTCGGAATGGGTCAGTGTCCTGGGGGCGGAGTCTAAATTGGTCGGGGTCGATACCACCAGCCAGCATCCTGAATCCCTGAAAGCCTTGCCGAGTATCGGCTACCAGTAGTGGGTAGGACGCATCTTGTTCTGATGTGGGTCGAGTCCCGGTCTTTGGTTGACACATGCCTTGGCGCGGACGAGTCCTTTATCCTGCTGCCCATAGCGTATTTCGCCTCATCCGGCAGCCAGGACCGCCGAGGAGGCGCCTCGGACGCTTGTCAGGTTTATGCAACGATCCGGATTGGGAGTGAAGATGAAGCAGATGAATGAGGCCGATCAACAACTGGCACGCCAGGCCATTGGCCTGCTCGACTTGACCTCGCTGAGTGGCGATGACGATGACGAGCGCATCCTTTCGCTTTGCCAGCGGGCGCAGACGCCATTCGGTTCGGTGGCGGCGGTGTGCGTGTTTCCACGTTTTGTCGCCCTGGCGCGACGGGCTCTCGATGCGCAGGGCGGGCAGGCGATCCGGGTCGCCACGGTGGTCAACTTCCCCCATGGCGGACCGAATGTCGCCTCGGTGGTCGCTGAAACCCTGGAGGCGATCGCCGCCGGCGCCAATGAGGTGGACCTGGTCTATCCCTATCGCTCGTTGTTGATGGGCGATGCGCAGACCGGCCTGAGCATGGTCGCCGCCTGTCGTGATGCCTGCCAGGGGCGGGCCAAACTCAAGGTGATCCTGGAGACCGGTGAGTTGCGCGACCCGCAGATGATCCGCCAGGCCAGCCAGGGCGCGATTGCCGCCGGCGCCGACTTTCTCAAGACCAGTACCGGCAAGGTCCTGGTCAATGCGACCGAACAGGCCGTGCGCATCATGCTTGAAGCCATTGCCGAGCGGGGCGGGCTGGTGGGGCTGAAGGCTTCCGGCGGCATCCGCACCTTCGATGATGCGCGGACCTATATCGAACTGGCGCGCGCGCGTTTCGGCGCCGCCTGGGTCAACGCCGATCACGTGCGGCTCGGGGCTTCCGGCTTGCTGGATGAGTTGCTGGCGCGACTGGAATCTCCGGTCGCGCCGGAGCCCGGGGAGGCCTGACGCACCAGGAGGGCGGGAATTTTTGTCGGCTGGCTTTCGGACAGGCAAAAAAAGACCCGGCAAAAAGCCGGGTCAATAACCGTGATTAGCCTGATGAGGAGATAATCTGAGAGTCCGAACCAGGGCCTTCCAGAAAATCCAACCGATCTCGCGATCAGTTGTGATAATCATAACGATTCTCATTTCTAAGTCAATGTCTTTTTCTCGACCGTTCGTCCAGGGTGCGACGGCGGATGAGTGATCGAGGTCGCGATGGTTCAGCGCGCTGTGCCGATGGCGCTCAGACGCGTGACTTCCTTGTTCAGCAAATCGATGCGTCGGGCCATGCTTTCGATCAGGCTGTGGGCGATGCGCGGGTTGCTCTGGGTCAGGCTGAGGAATTGCTCCTTGGGGATCAGCATGACCGTGCACGGCTGGCTGGCGATCACGCTGGCGCTGCGTTTCTCGCCGGTGAACACCGCCATGGCGCCGAAAATCTCGTCCTTGGGCACATCGCCGACCTTGTGCCCGTCGACAAAGGCCTCGGCGTGTCCGTCGGTAATGATGAAGACATGGTCGGCATCGTCACCTTGGCGGATCATCACTTCACCACTGGCCACCTGCTGGAAGCCGTTGCTGCTGCGAAATTCCGGCTGTTTCAGGCGGGTGACGGCGTCGGAGAGCAGGGCGGTCTGGCCGATCAGGTAACGCAGCAGCGCTTCGGCGCGGCTTTCGTCGGCGTAGATATGGGTGAAGAGGTCGGCGCGCCGGTAGGGAATCAGACGCAGCGGGTTGTCGCTGCTCAGCACGCAGCGCGGCCAGTCGATGCCCTGGCGCAATCCGACCAGGTCGCCTTCATGCAAATAGAACAATGCACGCTCGTCGACCCGGGCATGCAGCAGGCCGCTGTCGATCAGGAACACCTGATCGGCGGGCAGCAAGGCACCGAGGTCAGCGATTTGCTCAAGCTCCAGGGGGGCCGCGCAGGGGGGCAAACCTTTGAGCAGCTGTGCCGGAATCGTCTGCAGACGATTGATCAGTTCTTCGGCGTAGGCCGGTTGCTCCCCGAGTAGATACATGCCAAACCTGCGAAATCAGTTTTTATGACGCGACGATATCGCGTCCAACTGTTTATTCAAGGCTTCTTTGCGTTCTTGAGGGATATCGTTCCAATGAATGTCCATCAAGGCGCCTTCGATCGCATACAACAGCACTTTCGATGCCCGGAATCCGCGGGTTCGTACCGCGCGGTAGGCATCCACCGCTCCCAGTCGACGCAAATCCGATGCGCTATGGATACCCACCGCGTGCAGCCATTGCGCCGACGTCTTGCCAAGGTTCTTCAGGTGTTGCAGTTCATCGTTCATCAAGCCTCCTTGCGACGGCCGAACGCTGCGTGGACGAGAGTAGGCAAGCCTGAAAAGGAGTGTAGGCGGTCAGTAGGAAAAACGTGGTTCTTTGCTCGGCGTTGGTGCAAATGCTTCTAAGCCGCGGCTTTCTCCAGCGCTGGCCGGCAGCACAGGGATGGCGCGCAAAGGGAAAAATCGTACAGCAGGAGCCTTGTCGAGGCCGTGAGCAGGCACCAGACGGCAAGCGCTGCCGCCATCCTCGAGCCCCTCCGCGAGGGCTAGGCGCTGTAGCGCAGACGCGTACCGAACTGCATCGACATGAGAATCTCGGCCGGGGTCAGTTCCACGGGGAAGTAAGCGCCGGAAATCTGCGCATGGGCCACGCTGGCACCGACCAGGATGGATTTCTGCAGATCTACGCCACGCAGATCGGCGGAGCGGAAGTAGGCATCGGTGAAGTCGATCCCCTCGGCATTCAGTTCGCGCAGGTCCAGGCCACGGAAGTCACCGCCGCGCATGTCGATCGGACCGTCCTTGGGGCGGGCCTTGTTGAAGCCGGCAATGTCATCCTTGTGCAGCAGGGCAAACAAAGGTGAGTCGAGCAGCTTGGGATGGCTCATGAGACGTCTCCTGTTGGAATTATGACGCCAGTATAATGCCACTATGTTTCAGCCGTGAAGCACTTGCGGCCCCACGGCTGAAATAGTTTTTACAGACCCGGCAGACGCTGGCGAATCTGCTCGACCAGGGCGTCGAGGCTCCCGCTTTCATGGGTTTCGACACGCTTGGTGCGCAGTACTTCATCGGCGCTCAGGGCCTCGCGGCTGGCTTGCTGGGCGGCGATCACTTCCAGTGTAGCGTCGGATGGGTCGACGGCATCGGCCTGGCGCCGGGCCAGCCAGCTTTCGATCACGGCCTGTGGGGCGTTGCAATCGAGGATCAGGCACGGTACGCCAGTGGCTTCGGCAACCTGGGCGGCGGCGTTGCGTTGCTCGCGCTTGAGGTAGGTGGCGTCGATCACCACCGGGAAGCCGGCGCGCAGGACGGTGTCGGCGATTTCATGCAGGCGCTGGTAGGTGCTCACGCTGGCGTCGCGGCTATAGATGCCGTCGCCGACGTTGTTTTCGACTTGCTGGTCGCCGAACAGGCGTTTGCGTTCGACATCCGAGCGCAGGCGTACAGCGCCCAGGGCTTCCACCAGGCGCAGGGCGACGTGGCTCTTGCCGACGGCGGAGACGCCGCTGGTTATGGCCAGGAAGCGCGACGGAATGGTGCTGTAGCTTTCCGCCAGATTGGCGTAGTTGCGGTACTGGCGCATGCTGCTGGCGCGTTGCACCGGATCTTCGGCCGGCATGCTGAACAGCGCGACCTTGGCGCGCACCAGGGCACGATAGGCCTTGTAGAAGTTCAGCAGGGCCAGGCCCTGGTAGTCGCCGGTCAGCTCCAGGTACTGGCTGATAAAGCGTCGGGCCAGGCTCTTGAGGCCACGGTCTTCGAGGTCCATCGCGAGGAAGCCGGTGTCGGCGTAGACGTCGGTGAAGCGGAAGGGTTCGTTGAACTCGATGCAGTCGAAGATCACCACCTTGCCGTCGATGACGGTGGCGTTGCCCAGGTGGATGTCGCCGTGGCATTCACGAATGAAACCTTCTGCCTTGCGCTGGGCCAGCAGCGGCTTGAGGCGCTCGAAACTGGTTTCGGCCCAGGCTTGCAGGGCGTCGAGTTGCAGCAGGTCGGCCTTTTCGCTGAGGAAGGGGCGGATCTGTTCGAAGTTCTGCCGGACCGGGTCCATGACCGCCTCTGGAGTGCCCTGGTAGTGATCTTTCGGCACTTCGGGGGCGCTCTGGTGGAACGCGGCGATCTGTCGGGCCATTTCGTCGATGTGCACGGTGGTCAGTTCACCGTTGGCCTGCAGTGTGCTCAGCAACTGGCTCTGCGGGAACTGGCGCATTTTCAGCACATATTCGATGGCCGGACCGCTGCCGCCCAGAACGGGGGCCTCGACGCTGCCGGTGATCGGCAGGACTTCCAGGTACAGGTCGTGGGTCAGGCGCTGGTTCAGGCGCAGTTCTTCCGCGCAGAAATGTGCGCGAGCGCTCAGTTCGGTGAAGTCGAGGAAGCCGAAGTTGACCGGTTTCTTGATCTTGTAGGCATAGGGCCCGGTGAGCAGGACCCAGGAAATGTGGGTTTCGATAACCTGGAAGCTTTCCACCGGATGCGGGTAGAGGGCCGGGTTTTGCAGGGCGGTAATCAGGGACTGGCTCACTGGCGATCCTTCAAGGGGACGGTAAATTCAAAGCGGTCATTATGGCTGCTGCGGGCTCAGGTGCAAACCGCCGGACGTACATGTTGATCATCAATAAAGTGCGTATAATCCGCCGCCATGACTCGTACCCGATCCCCCCGTTCCCGCGCCAAATCCAAACCTCCCGCCGGCCGCCTGCGCCCCTGGCTTGGCTGGGCGATCAAGCTCAGCCTGGTGGGCCTCGTCGTGCTGGCCGGTTTTGCCGTCTACCTCGATGCCATCGTGCAGGAGAAATTCTCCGGCAAGCGCTGGACCATCCCGGCCAAGGTCTATGCCCGGCCGCTGGAGCTGTTCGCCGGCCAGAAATTGAGCAAGGAAGACTTCCTTACCGAACTCGATGCCCTCGGTTATCGTCGCGAACCCGTGGCCAATGGCCCGGGGGCGGCGGCGGTCAACGGCAATACCGTGGACCTGAACACCCGTGGCTTCCAGTTCTATGAAGGCATGGAGTCGGCCCAGCCGGTGCGGGTGCGCTTCTCCGGCGACTATGTGGCCGAGCTGTCCTCGCTCAACGGCGCGAAGCTCTCGGTGGTGCGCCTTGAGCCGCTGCTGATCGGCGGCCTGTACCCGAAGAACCTCGAAGACCGCATCCTGATCAAGATCGACCAGGTGCCGCCGTACCTGCTCGACACCCTGGTCACGGTCGAGGACCGGGATTTCTATCATCACTTCGGTGTCTCGCCCAAGTCGATTGCCCGGGCTATCTGGGTCAATACCTCGGCCGGGCAGATGCGCCAGGGCGGCAGTACCCTGACCCAGCAGTTGGTCAAGAACTTCTTCCTGACCAACGAACGCAGCCTGAGCCGCAAGCTCACCGAGGCCATGATGGCCATGCTGCTGGAGCTGCATTACGACAAGAAAGAGATTCTCGAGGCCTACCTCAACGAGGTCTTTATCGGCCAGGACGGCCAGCGCGCGGTGCACGGCTTCGGCCTGGCCAGCCAGTTCTTCTTCAGCCAGCCCCTGGCGGAGCTGAAGTTGCATCAGGTGGCGTTGCTGGTGGGCATGGTCAAGGGGCCGTCTTATTACAACCCGCGACGCTACCCTGATCGCGCGCTGGAACGGCGTAACCTGGTGCTCGACCTGCTGGAGCAGCAGGGCGTGGCCAGCGCCGAGCAAGTCGCGGCGGCGAAGAAAATGCCGCTGGGGGTGACTGCCCGTGGCAGCCTGGCGGACAGTTCGTTCCCCGGCTTCCTCGACCTGGTCAAGCGGCAACTGCGCGAAGACTACCGCGACGAAGACTTGACCGAGGAAGGCTTGCGCATCTTCACCAGCTTCGACCCGATCCTGCAGATGAAGGCCGAGGCTTCGGTCAACGACACCTTCAAACGCCTGGCCGGGCGTAAGGGCAGTGACGATATCGAGGCGGCCATGGTGGTGACCAACCCGGAAACCGGTGAGGTCCAGGCCATGATCGGCAGTCGCCAGGCCAGTTTTGCCGGGTTCAACCGGGCGCTGGATGCGGTGCGGCCGGTGGGTTCTCTGATCAAGCCGGCGGTGTATCTGACGGCGCTGGAGAAACCCAGCCAGTACACGCTGACCAGTTGGCTGTCGGACGAAGCCTTCTCGGTGAAAGGCGCCGACGGTCAGATCTGGAAGCCGCAGAACTTTGACCGCCGTTCCCACGGCACGATTTTCCTCTATCAGGGCCTGGCGCATTCCTACAACCTGTCGACCGCTCGACTGGGCCTGGAGGTTGGCGTGCCGAATGTCCTCAAGACCCTCGGACGCCTTGGTGTTACCCGTGAGTTCCCGGCCTTTCCGTCGATGTTGCTGGGTGCCGCGAGCATGACGCCGATGGATATCGCGACCATGTACCAGACCCTGGCCAACGGCGGCTTCAATACGCCGATGCGGGGGATTCGCAGTGTCCTGACGGCCGAGGGCCAGCCGCTCAAGCGTTATCCGTTCCAGATCCAGCAGCGTTTCGATGCGGGCTCGATCTATCTGATCCAGGCGGCGATGCAGCGGGTGATGCGCGAGGGTACCGGGAGCGGGGTCTACAACGTCCTGCCCAAGACCCTGACCCTGGCCGGCAAGACCGGTACCAGTAACGATTCGCGGGACAGCTGGTTCGCCGGTTTCGGCCAGGACCTGCTGGCGGTGGTCTGGCTCGGTCGCGATGACAACGGCAAGACACCGTTCACCGGTGCCAGTGGCGCCTTGCAGGTCTGGACCAGTTTCATGCGCAAGGCCGATCCGCTGCCATTGGATATGCCGCAGCCGGATAACGTGGTCCAGGCCTGGGTCGATCCGCATACCGGGCAAGGCTCCGATGCCAATTGCCCGGGCGCGGTGCAGATGCCGTATATTCGCGGCAGTGAACCGGTACCCGGTGCGTCGTGTGGTGGCGTGGCCCCTGCGCCGGCCACTGAAGTGATGGATTGGGTCAAGGGCTGGTTGAATTGAGCGAAGAGGGTTTGACGTGAACAAGTGGTGGATTCCAGCTTTTGCCGCACTGACCGTGCTGGGTGGTTGTTCCAGCGTGCCACGGGGTTCGATCCCGGTGGTCGATTCGGGGACCGCGGTCTCCAACAACGAGCGGATCTCGTCCACTGGCGGTTTCCGCAAGACTATCACCAAGGGGCCGGTGCCAAGCCAGACCCAGGCGGTGCCGCAGGATTCCGGCGTGGTGGTGATGATTCCGGGTGGTGGGGCGACAACCTCGGCACCGATCAGTACCGAGCCGTTCACCCCTGGGCCGATTACCCCAGGCCCTTCGAACAACGCGCCGATCCAGGCCGTGCCGGGTGACTCGGGTGCCTATAACCAGGGCGCGTACAGCCCGCCGGTCAATCAGGGTGCTTACAACATGCCGAGCCCGGTGGCGCCGAGCGGTATTCCGTCGAACAACAACAGCGGTGGTTTGTCCGCTGACGAGCAACTGGACGGTCCGGTACTGGCGTTGTTGACCACCGCCCAGCAGCAGCAATCCAGTGGCGACCTCAATGGTGCCTCGTCCAGCCTTGAGCGCGCCCAGCGCGTGGCACCGCGTGAACCGCAAGTACTTTATCGCCTGGCCCAGGTGCGCATGGCCCAGGGTGATGCGCCGCAAGCCGAGCAACTGGCCCGTCGCGGCCTGAGCTTCGCCAACGGCCGTCCGGATCTGCAAGCCAACCTCTGGGGCATCATTGCCCAGGCGCGGAGCAAGCAGGGTGATGCCGCGGGTGCCGCCCAGGCACAGCAGAAGGCCAAGGCTGGTTACTGATGGATGCACGTTTTCCGTTGATTGCCGAGCAACTCCTGCTGATCGAGCGGGAGTTGCGGGCCCAGGGCTGCTGGGATGAGGAGCCGCCCAGCGTCGAGGCCCTGGCCAGTGTCGAACCCTTCAGTGTCGATACCCTGGAGTTCGAGCAGTGGCTGCAATGGATTTTCCTGCCGAGGATGAAGCTGATCCTCGAGGCGGATCTGCCGCTGCCCAATGCGTCCGGGATTCTGGCCATGGCCGAAATGGTCTATGCCCAGCGGCCGGGGCAGGGGCGCGGTTTGCAGCGGTTGCTGGCGCAGTTCGACCAGCTGATTGCCCAGACTCGCGATTAGAACCGTCGCTACCCTTGACTCATCGTTCCGGCCTGCGCGGTCCTTGTGGGAGCCGGCTTGCCGGCGATGGCGGCCGGAAGATCGATGCAGGGCTTGCGGGTCTCATCGCTGGCAAGCCAGCTCCTGCATAGGGGATGAGGTGTTTGTGGGAAGGGTGTTTTACGAGCAGTTTTCCTCGATGGTCTTGCGCGTCTCCAGCAGGCGTGTCTGGCGTTCTTCATCGGTCAGGCGGCGCACTTCGCCATTGACCTCTTCACGCACTCGCGCATTGTTTTCCAGCTGGGCCAGGTTGGTCCGCGCTTTCTCGCAATAGGCTTTGCGCACCACTTCCTGATCGGCAATCTGCTTCTTGACCCTGGCGTCCACGGCCTGCTGGTCGCCCACCGCCGTGCTCGCGGGCACGGCGGGACGTGGTGGCGGCGCCGGGACGTTGCCGATCGCCGGGGTCACCACGGTGGCCGTTTGCCCGGCCGGCGGCTGCGCATCGAAGTGCGTCTGGCCCTGGGCATCGACCCATTTGTAGATCGGCCCGGCCTGGCATAGCGGGCTCAAGGCGAGTAGCAGGCCCGCCATCAGAATGCTTCTACGCATCAGGTTTCCTTGTCAGACAATGCGATAAGCAACGTAGCACATTCCCTCGTGAAAGGTTTTCTTCTGCGTTGTCATGTGCTTAGTTCGAAGAAAGCTCACAAGATAACTTGACTTGGACCGGACGAATCAGAACAATCCAAAGTCCGCTGTAGAGGGACTGCCAGAAGCAGGCCCACTCGGCAGATCATGAGGCGCACATCCGCGCCGACCTGTTACACCCGCAACGCGTTACCTCGCGCTGGGTGGGAAACCCCCGCAACATTTGGGGCACTCCCAATACTTGCTCAGTCAGTGCTGACGTAGTCGGCGACCACCGTCGCTCATGCTCTGCTGAGAAGTAAACCTATTAAGACCCGTCCTCCAGTGTGCGTGGACGGTATTCTGGCGTTTTAGAGGTGAACAACGTGGAGCTTTTATCTGGCGGTGAGATGCTCGTCCGCTTTTTGCGTGACGAAGGCGTCAAGTACATCTACGGGTACCCGGGTGGTGCTCTCCTTCATGTCTACGATGCCCTGTTCAAGGAGCCGGATGTCACCCACATCCTGGTTCGTCATGAGCAGGCCGCGACCCATATGGCCGACGGCTACGCCCGTGCCACCGGTAAAGCCGGCGTGGTCCTGGTGACATCCGGTCCTGGCGCAACCAATGCCATCACCGGTATCGCCACGGCGTACATGGACTCCATTCCGATGGTGATCATCTCCGGTCAGGTGCCAAGCACCCTGGTCGGCACCGATGCGTTCCAGGAAACCGACATGATCGGTATCTCCCGGCCGATCGTGAAGCACAGCTTCATGATCAAGCACGCTTCGGAAATCCCGGAAGTCATGAAGAAGGCGTTCTACCTGGCGCAATCCGGTCGTCCTGGTCCTGTCGTTGTCGATATCCCGAAAGACATGACCAACCCGGCCGAGAAATTCGAATACGTCTTCCCGAAAAAAGCCAAGCTGCGTTCCTACAGCCCGGCGGTACGTGGCCACTCCGGCCAGATCCGCAAGGCGGCGGAAATGCTCCTGGCGGCCAAGCGTCCGGTGCTCTATGCGGGCGGCGGCGTGATCCTCGGGGGTGGCTCCGCGCCGCTGACCGAGCTGGCGAAAATGCTCAACCTGCCCGTCACCAATACCCTGATGGGCCTGGGTGCCTACCCTGGCACCGACCGGCAGTTCGTCGGCATGCTCGGCATGCACGGCAGCTACACCGCCAACCTGACCATGCACCACGCCGATGTGATCCTGGCCGTGGGCGCGCGCTTCGACGACCGGGTGATCAACGGCCCGTCGAAGTTCTGCCCGAACGCCAAGATCATCCATATCGACATCGACCCGGCATCGATCTCCAAGACCATCAAGGCAGACGTGCCTATCGTTGGGCCGGTGGAGAGCGTGCTGACCGAGATGGTCGCGACCCTCAAGGAAATCGGCGAGACTCCGAACAAGGAGTCGGTGGCCAGCTGGTGGAAGCAGATCGACGAATGGCGCGGCGACCGCGGCCTGTTCCCTTATGACAAGGGCGACGGCAGCATCATCAAGCCACAGACCGTGATCGAGACCCTGTGCGAAGTGACCAAGGGCGATGCCTTTGTGACCTCCGACGTGGGCCAGCACCAGATGTTCGCGGCGCAGTACTACAAGTTCAACAAGCCCAACCGCTGGATCAACTCCGGCGGCCTGGGCACCATGGGCTTCGGTTTCCCTGCGGCCATGGGTGTGAAGCTGAGTTTCCCTGACTCCGACGTCGCGTGCGTCACGGGTGAGGGCAGCATCCAGATGAACATCCAGGAGCTGTCGACCTGCCTGCAATACGGCCTGCCGGTGAAGATCGTCAGCCTGAACAACGGTGTGCTCGGCATGGTCCGCCAGTGGCAGGACATGAGCTACGGCAGCCGTCACTCGCACTCGTACATGGAATCGCTGCCTGACTTCGTCAAGCTGGTCGAAGCCTACGGTCATGTCGGTATCCGTATCACGGATCTGAAAGACTTGAAGCCGAAGATGGAAGAAGCGTTCGCCATGAAGGATCGCCTGGTATTCCTCGATATCCAGGTCGACACCAGCGAGCACGTCTACCCGATGCAGATCAAAGACGGCTCCATGCGCGATATGTGGCTGAGCAAGACGGAGCGTACCTAATATGCGGCACATCATTTCCCTGCTTCTGGAAAACGAACCTGGCGCTCTGTCCCGTGTGGTTGGCCTGTTTTCGCAACGCAACTACAACATCGAAAGCCTGACCGTGGCCCCGACCGAAGACCCGACCCTGTCGCGTCTGACGTTGACCACTGTCGGGCATGACGAAGTCATCGAACAGATCACCAAGAACCTGAACAAGCTGATCGAAGTGGTCAAGCTGGTGGACCTCTCGGAAAGTGCTCATATCGAGCGCGAACTGATGCTGGTCAAGGTCAAGGCCACTGGCGCCCAGCGCGCCGAGATCAAGCGCACCACCGATATTTACCGGGGTCAGATCGTTGATGTCAGCGCCAGCGTCTATACCGTTCAACTGACCGGTACCAGCGACAAGCTCGACAGCTTCATTCAGTCCATCGGCACCGCCTCGATTCTGGAGACCGTCCGTAGTGGCGTCACCGGTATTGCGCGCGGCGACAAAGTACTCAGCATCTAAACCAACTTGCAAACGGCCTGAACGGCCTGGATATAAAGGGGAATTTCATGAAGGTTTACTACGATAAAGATTGCGACCTGTCGATCATCCAGGGCAAGAAAGTCGCCATCATCGGCTACGGCTCCCAGGGTCACGCACAAGCTTGCAACCTGAAAGACTCCGGCGTTGACGTAACTGTCGGCCTGCGCAAAGGCTCGGCCACTGTTGCCAAGGCTGAAGCCCATGGCCTGAAAGTGACCGACGTTGCCAGCGCTGTTGCCGCTGCCGACCTGGTCATGATCCTGACCCCGGACGAGTTCCAGTCCGCGCTGTACAAGAACGAAATCGAGCCGAACATCAAGAAAGGCGCCACCCTGGCCTTCTCCCACGGCTTCGCGATCCACTACAACCAGGTCGTGCCACGCGCCGACCTCGACGTGATCATGATCGCGCCGAAGGCTCCAGGCCACACCGTGCGTTCCGAGTTCGTCAAAGGCGGCGGTATCCCTGACCTGATCGCGATCTACCAGGACGCCTCGGGCAACGCCAAGAACGTTGCGCTGTCCTACGCCGCCGGCGTTGGCGGTGGTCGTACCGGTATCATCGAAACCACCTTCAAGGACGAGACCGAAACCGACCTGTTCGGCGAACAAGCCGTTCTGTGCGGCGGTACCGTCGAGCTGGTCAAAGCCGGTTTCGAAACCCTGGTTGAAGCGGGCTACGCGCCGGAAATGGCCTACTTCGAATGCCTGCACGAACTGAAGCTGATCGTTGACCTCATGTACGAAGGCGGTATCGCCAACATGAACTACTCGATCTCCAACAACGCCGAATACGGCGAGTACGTGACTGGCCCTGAAGTCATCAACGCCGAATCCCGCCAGGCCATGCGCAACGCTCTGAAGCGCATCCAGGACGGCGAATACGCGAAGATGTTCATCAGCGAAGGTGCTACCGGCTACCCATCGATGACCGCCAAGCGTCGTAACAACGCTGCTCACGGCATCGAGATCATCGGCGAGCAACTGCGCTCGATGATGCCGTGGATCGGCGCGAACAAGATCGTCGACAAAGCCAAGAACTGAGTCGACGCTCAACCGGCTGCCTGGCCCCTCGGGGCTGAGCGCCGGTACAGGCTGCACCCAAACGCCCCGACTTGTCGGGGCGTTTTGTTTTGTCACATAAAGCTTTCATGTCAGATGTTGAACATTCCAGGCAAAGGACGTAATTTACTTACATGTAAGATTTTTCGGAGGACGGATGCCCCGTAAAAAAACAGCGGATGACAAGCCCCTCACGGGTGAGAAAGCGTCATCACCGGTCAAGACCAAGACTACCGCCGACTACGTTCGCGATATGCGCACGCGGCTGCGCGACGCCGGGCTGGTGAAGCGGGAATTCTGGATTCTTCCCGAGAATGCGACGGCCCTGCGGGGTATCGAAAAGGCGCTACGCCAGCCCTTCCTGGGTGAACGGATCAAACTGGAGGCTTTCATGACTGAGAACATCAACTGGACGATCAACTCGCTGCACAAGGCGCTGTCGGAGCTGGAGGTCGTCTCCAGTGGCGAGATTGTGCTGACCCTCGCCGAAAACGCCGAGCAGAGCATCAAGCTGAGCATGACCGAATTCGGCGACCTGCCGCTCTACCTGGCGGTGTCCGGTGACCAGATCCTGGTGGACGCGACCCTGGTCGAAGTGAGCCGGGTCAAGGATCCAGCGGTCTTCAACGGCCTGGTGCTGCGCAGTCGCGACCTGTTCCCACTGTCCTCCGTGGGCATCGAGCGGGTCGGCGACGGTACCGAGGTCTACTGCATGTTCGGCGCGCTGAGCGCGGCTTCCACCATCACCGTGATCGTCCAGGAAATCTTCACCCTGGCCGAGAACGTGATCCGTGCGGTGGAAGCGTTCGAAGACCACATCCACGTTTAATGAAGTCCCCAAGGAGTTTTCGATGAGTATCTGGAAGAAAGTCATAACGGCCATTCGTGGTGGTGTTTCCGAGGTGGGTGAGACCATTGTCGACGCCAACGCCATTCGTATCCTCGAGCAGGAACAGCGCGACGCCGAAAATGCCGTGGCCAAGGCCAAGAACGGCCTGGTGGACATCAAGGCCCGCTACAAGCTGTCGCAACAGCGCCTCGACGGCCTGAACAACGACATCGCCAACTGGGAAGGCAAGGCCATGGCCGCGCTGGACAAGGGCGTGGAAAGCCTGGCCGGCGAGTGCGCCAACAAGGTGGCCGAGATCGAGGCCCTGCGCGACCAGGAGAAAATCCTGGCCGATCAGTTCGGCGCCCAGGTCGAGATGCTGCATGCCCAGGTGATCAAGGCGGAAAACCAGATCAAGGGGTTGAAGCAGCAGGTCGAAATGGCCAAGGCCCGCGAGACGGTCCAGCAGGCCCGTGTTGCTACCGCCGCGGCCACCGGCGGGGCGAATGGCAAGCTGGAAACGGCGGTCGGTTCGCTGGCGCGTATCAAGCAACGCCAGGATGAGCGCGACGCCAAGCTGGATGCGGCGCAGGAATTGGCCGACGAGTCCAACGGCGGTGATCTGGAGCGTCGTCTGCAGGACGCCGGTATCGGCGCCAAGTCGGGCAGCGGCAGTGATGTGCTGGCGCGTCTGAAGGCCAGGCAGAATCCCGGCTCGGGTCAGTAAGCTCGGGGCTTGGGGCAAGCGCGTCAGCGTTTTGCCCTTTTTGCCGTCTGGAAAACGGGCCGGTGCGTTGTTGCGACAGAAAGGAGAGACACGATGAGTTGGATCAAGCGCGCCATGGGCTTCGAGGCGCCGAAGCCTGCCGCGGGGGCTACCTCGGTAGCGCCGGGCAACCCCCTGGGGCTGGCCTCGGGGCGGATGCTCTGCCTGGATCGCTCCTTGAAGCTGATGCTTGAAGGGCAGTCCCATGTGGTGGTGCCCGATGACGAGAAAGTCTGGGCGGTGGGCGATATCGACCTCGGGCAGTCGATGCGCTTGCAGCGGTTTTACCTCGATAACGAGGATTATTTCCTGCAAGTGGTCATGGACGGCCCCGCGGCCGAGGATATTCAGGACCTTATCCTGTTCGGCTACCACGACGTCACCACGATCAACAGCAAGGAGCAGTTGCTGCAACTGACCGGCCCGAATGCGAAGATCGGCATGCCGCTCTACGAACTCGAAGGCGAGGAGTATGGGCGGCAATGGGGCGGTGAGGACGGGCAGACCGAACTCACACCCATGCAGGAGTTCGTCAAGAGCCCGGACGGTGCCTACTCGATCAAGCACCTGAGCATGCTCTATTCCCGCGAGATCGGCCTGCTCAACCGTCGGGAGTTCCTGCTCTTTTCGGTCGAGGAAGACGAGGAGGGGGTGATCACCCTGTCCACCGCCGTTGGCGTGACGCTGCAAATCACCGATATCGAAGTTCTCTGACAAGGAAATCATCATGCTCGAAGCGCTGCGCCTGTCGCTCAACGCCACCGCGGTATTCGGCTTCATCATCTATATGGCGGTGGCGGCTGTTCTGTTCGTGTTGTTCCAGTTCATCTACACCCTGATCACTCCCCACAAGGAGTTCGCCCTGATCCGTGAGGGCAATACCGCCGCGGCGGTGGCCCTGGGTGGTTCGTTGGTGGGTTTTGCCCTGCCGGCCAGCAATATCATCGCCAACAGCATCAGTGTCGTCGACGTCGTTGTCTGGGTGTTGATCGCGGCCGTGGTGCAGTTGCTGGCGTTTGTCGTGACCAGCCTGGTGCTCAAGGGGCTGTCCGGGCGTATCGTGCGCGGCGAGATGGCGGCGGCGATCTATTCGGCGTCGGTGGCCATCAGTGTTGGCTTGCTTAACTCGGCCTGCATGACGCCGTCGACCTGAGCCCAGGGCAAGGATAAGGATGATTCGATGAGAACCCGTAGCTCCGTAAAACTGGTGCTGGCCGGCACCTTTCCGCTGGCGCTTTCCGCCTGCGGTGCATCCCAGGACACCGTTGCCTTCAACGCCAAGAGCAACTTCAAGTCGGTCGAGGAGTGTGTGGCGGCGAAAGTGCCGGTGGAGGTCTGTTCCGACGCCTTCATGCAGGCGCTGGCCGATCACCGGCGTATCGCGCCGACCTATGACGACCAGGCCTCCTGCGACAGCGACTTCGTTCCCGGCTATTGCCAGATCACCCCGGACGGCAAGTACATGCCGAAGATGGGCGGCTTTGAACTGGCGATGTCCGGTGATGTGCCGCGCAAGGACCTTGAACAGGCCCAGCAACAAGCGGCCGTGCAGTCGGGCGGCGGTGGCAATGGCGGCCTGCTGACCGGCTTGTTGCTTGGCAATCTGCTCAGCAACAGCGGTGGCGGCGGGCGCTACTATTCCCAGCCGATCTACGACAGTCGCGACAATCGCGGTAGCTATGGCAGTTCGACGCTGTCGCAGCAGATCGAGCAGGGCAAGTCGTTCAGCCGTTCGACCCAGGCCCGCAGCAGTTCCACCAACACCTACACGCCGGCCACCCTCGGCAAGAGCCTGGGCAGCGGTTCCGGCTCGGTGTCCTCGACGGTCTCGCGTGGCGGCTTCGGCAGCCAGGCGACCGCACGCAGTGGTTGGGGCGGCAAGAGCAGCAGCATTTTCAGTTCCGGCGGTTGAGGGGAGCGGCCAGGGTGAAAAAGATCGGTATCGAAGAGCGCCCTCACTGGCGCGAAAGTGTCGAGCGCGAAGGGTTCGGTTTCCACACCATCGGTGGCGAGCGCTACTGGGATGAGCGCGGTTATTACCTGTTCACCGAAGAGCAGGTCACGCGGGACCTGGAAGCGCCGACCAAGGCACTGCATGACCTGTGCCTGGATGTGGTCGAGCGCGTCGTCGACAGCGAAGAGCTGCTGACGGGCCTGGCCATACCGCCGGCGTTTTTCGATCTGGTCCGAGATTCCTGGAAGCAGGGGCATCCGCATCTGTACGGCCGCTTCGACCTGGCGTATGACGGCAGCGGTCCGGCCAAGTGCCTGGAAGCCAATTACGACACCCCCACCAGTCTGCTCGAAGCCGGTTCCGTGCAGTTGCTCTGGCTCGAGGAGCAGATCGCCCGGGGTGTGCTGCCGACGCAGGCGAGTCAGTTCAACACCATCGCCGAAGATCTGGTCAGGGCCTTTGCGGCCTTTCCGGCCGGTGGGGCTTTCTACTTCTCGGCGATGTCGGGCTCGGAGGAGGATCGCGGGACTACGGATTTTCTGCGCAAGATGGCCGCGCATGCGGGGATCGAGGCACGGCATATCGATATCGAGGACATCGGCCTCACCGCCCAGGGTCGCTTTGTCGATCTGGACGGCCGTTGGATCGAGCGACTGTTCAAGCTACATGCCTGGGAACATATCTTCCACGAGGTGTTCGGTCAGGCAGTGCCCGGTTGTGACACGCAATTTATCGAACCCGCCTGGAAAGCCATTGTCAGTAACAAAGGCATTTTGCCGCTGCTGTGGAAGTTTCATGAAGGGCATCCCAACCTGTTGCCCGCTTATGTCGACCAGAACCCGCAGCGGCCCGTGCCCAAGGGCTGGGTGCGCAAACCGTTCTTTTCCCGTGAGGGGGCGAACATCGAGATTCGTACCGGCGATGACCAGGTGGTGGCCGAGGATGGGCCTTACACGGATGCGCCCTATATCCTGCAGGCGTTTTCCCCTTTGCCGAAGTTCGGCGACAGCTATACCGTGATCGGTTCATGGGTGGTGGGGGATGTGGCCGCCGGGATCGGCATTCGTGAGGACGACAGCCTGATTACCAAGGACAGCAGTCGATTCCTGCCTCACGTTGTCCTGGGCTGATCGACCTGTCTGGCCCGGGTTTTCCCGCAGGCCAGGGCGCTTCTGGTATAAAGCGGGATCTTTTTGCGCTCCCATCGTAGTCGCCGAGTGCTGTTGAAACCTTTCATTTAGCTGCAAGGTAATATCATGACTGAACGTCCCGAAGAGCCTGGTCAGGGCTCCGAAGCCGAAAGCCTGCTCCCCATCGACGAACATGTCGAAGAGGGGCATGACGCCGACGGCCAGAAAGTCCGCCATCGCGGTATCTATCTGTTGCCGAACCTGTTCACCACCGCGAACCTGTTCGCCGGTTTCTACGCCATCATCAGCGCGATGAGTGCGCAGAGCGCCGCGAGTGCCGGGGACCCGGCGGGGGCGAGCAAGTATTTCGCGTTTTCCGCCATCGCGATCTTTGTCGCCATGGTCCTCGACGGCCTGGATGGTCGCGTGGCGCGCATGACCAATACCCAGAGCGCCTTCGGCGCCGAGTATGACTCGTTGTCCGATATGGTCGCCTTCGGCGTTGCCCCGGCACTCCTGGCATTCGGCTGGGCGCTGGGGGATATGGGCAAGGTCGGCTGGATGGTTGCCTTTATCTATGTAGCTGGCGCGGCATTGCGTCTGGCGCGCTTCAATACCCAGGTCGGCACCGCCGACAAGCGCTACTTTATCGGCCTGGCCAGTCCGGCGGCGGCCGGCGTGGTGGCGGGGACGGTGTGGGCGTTCAGCGACTACGGGATCCAGGGTTCGAAGATGTCGTTCCTGGTGGCCTTGCTGGTGGCGGCGGCCGGGATGCTGATGGTCAGCAACATCAAGTACAACAGTTTCAAGGAGCTGGACCTCAAGGGGCGCGTGCCGTTTGTCGCGATTCTCGCCGTGGTGCTGGTGTTCGCCGTGGTGTTCAGCGATCCGCCGCGCATCCTGCTGCTGATCTTCCTCGCCTATGCGGCCTCGGGTCCTATCCAGTACCTGTTGCATCTTCGTCGGCACAAAGCCGGCGAGTGATGTAATTTCCCGCAGACTCCGTAGTCTATTGGTGCATCAGTCCTCCAATGCTACGGAGTTGCCATGTTTATCAAGCTTCCCAAGCGATCCGATTGCAAAGAATCGGACGTCACGCCTGAATCCCTCTATCTTTCCCGTCGTACCTTGCTGGGCGCTTCCGTCGCCGCACTGGCGATCGGCAGTCTGCCGCGTTGGGCCAGTGCCGCCGAAGCGGCGCGTTATGCCGATGTGGACGCGGGGAATGCGCCGTCCTGGTTTGCCGGGAAACTGCCGGAGACTAAATGGGGCGCGGTGACGGTCAAGGGGGAGGCGATTACCCCCTACAAGGATGCGACCCACTACAACAACTTCTATGAGTTCGGCACCGACAAGGGCGATCCGGCGCAGAACGCCGGCTCCCTGAAGACCGAACCCTGGTCGGTGGTGGTGGACGGTGAGGTCGGCAAGCCGGGGCGTTATGCCCTGGAGGACTTTATGAAGCCTTACCAGTTGGAGGAGCGCATCTATCGCCTGCGTTGTGTCGAGGCCTGGTCCATGGTGATTCCCTGGATCGGCTTTCCGATTTCGGCGCTGCTCAAGCAGGTCGAGCCGACCTCCAAGGCCAAGTACATTCGCTTCGAAACCCTGCAGGATCCCAAGAGCATGCCGGGCCAGCGTTCCGGTTTCGCCCTGATCGACTGGCCTTATGTAGAGGGTTTGCGGCTGGACGAGGCGATGAACCCTTTGGCCATTCTGGCAGTGGGTATGTATGGGCGGGAACTGCCGAATCAGAACGGTGCGCCGTTGCGTCTGGTGGTGCCGTGGAAGTACGGGTTCAAGAGCGTGAAATCCATTGTGCGCATCAGCCTGGTGGAAGAGCAGCCCAAGACCACCTGGCAAAGCATTGCCTCGGACGAGTATGGCTTTTATGCCAATGTGAACCCTACCGTAGACCACCCGCGTTGGACCCAGGCCCGGGAGCGGCGTTTGCCCAGCGGACTGTTCAGTCCCAATGTGCGTGAGACGCAGATGTTCAATGGCTACTCGGATGAAGTCGCCTCCCTATATACCGGCCTGGATCTGCGGAAGAACTACTGATGCGATATCCGTTCTGGCGTGTGGGCGTCTTTATTGCGGCGGCGATCTGGCCGTTGCTCTGGTTGTATCAGGCCTGGAGCCTGGCCTTGGGTCCGGATCCGGGAAAGGTCATGGTGGATCGGTTGGGCTTGGGCACCTTGATTCTGTTGTTGGTGACCTTGAGCATGACGCCGTTGCAGAAACTCAGTGGCTGGCCGGGTTGGATCGCGGTGCGCCGGCAATTGGGTTTGTGGTGCTTTGCCTATGTGGTGCTGCATCTGGCGGCTTACCTGGTGTTTGTGCTCGGGTTGGACTGGTCGCAACTGGCGGTCGAGTTGCGCAAGCGGCCCTACATCATTGTCGGTGCGCTGGGTTTCCTCTGTTTACTGGCGCTTGCCGTGACGTCGAACCGTTACAGTCAGCGTCGCCTGGGGAAGGGCTGGAAGAAGTTGCACCGCCTGGTCTATGTGATTCTCGGGTTGGGGTTGCTGCATATGTTGTGGATCGTGCGGGCTGACCTGAAGGAGTGGACGGTATATGCCTCTATAGGGGCGCTGCTATTGGTATTGCGCATCCCGGTAGTGATGCGTCGAATTCCCCGTCTTGTGGCAAGAAAGCCGCTCTCCACAACAACTCGGTCCTTGTAGGGACCGGCTTGCTGGCGATGAGGTCTTGTGTCGCCTATGCGGGCCTCTTCGCGGGCAAGCTCCGCTCCCACGGGATCGAGTCACACCGCGAACTATCGGTCAGGCCTGGACACTGTGGGAGCGGAGCTTGCCCGCGAAGGCGTCAGTACAGACACCGCAAAACCCGGGACGCGCACTGTTTTTGACCTTTA